>DASRFM010000034.1:0-112428 GCA_035651575.1 Burkholderiales bacterium
TTTTCAGGTACTCGGCCGGCTGCTTGATCTGCGCATGGCGCGTGACGCGGTCCGGGAAGCTCAGCTTGCCGTGCGCCCCCGCGCCGATGCCGAGATAGTCGCCGAACTCCCAATAGTTCAGGTTGTGCCGCGCGCGGCGTCCCGCGCGCGCGAACGCCGAAGTCTCGTAGTGCTGGAAGCCGGCCGCGGCGAGCGCCTCCTCCACGAGCGCCTGCATGTCCGCGCACGCATCGTGCGCGGGCAGCGCCGGCGGCTTGCTCCAGAAGACGGTATTGGGCTCGAGCGTCAGCTGGTAGGCGGACAGGTGCGCCGTGCCGCATGCGATCGCCTGCTCGATGTCGGAACGCGCCATGGCGAGCGTCTGGCCGGGCAAGCCGTACATGAGATCCAGGTTCACGTTGTCGAAGTGCGCGCCGGCCGCGTCGATCGCGGCGCGCGCCTCGCGCGCGCTGTGGATGCGGCCGAGCGCCGCGAGCATTCGGTCATCGAAGCTCTGCACGCCGATCGAGACGCGATTCACGCCGGCGTCGCGAAAGCCCGCGAAGCGCGCCGCCTCCACCGCGCCCGGGTTCGCCTCGAGCGTGATCTCGGCACCGGGCTCGACGCGCAGCCGCGCGCGCACGCCGGAAAGCAGCCGGTCGATCGCCTCGGGCGAGAACAGGCTCGGCGTGCCGCCGCCGATGAAGACCGAGACGAGCGGCCGGCCCCACACCGAGGGCAGCAGGCCCTCGAGGTCCCGCAGCAGGCGCTCGACGTAGTCGCGCTCGGGAAGCTCGCCTGCGCGCTCGTGCGAATTGAAGTCGCAATAGGGACACTTGCGCACGCACCACGGGATATGGACGTAAAGGGCGAGCGGCGGCAGCACGTCGAGCGCGACGCGGCCGGGCGGGCTAAGGACGGAGACGCTCAAGAAGACTCCGTAGCGCCTGCGCGCGGTGGCTCAGGCGATTTTTCTCCTCGGGCGCGAGCTCGGCGGCCGTCCTGCCGAGTCCCGGCAGAAGGAAGAGCGGGTCGTAGCCGAAGCCGTTCGCGCCGCGCGGCGCGCGCGCGATCTCGCCCCGCCAGGTCCCCTCGGCGACGAGCGGCCGCGGGTCGGCGGGATGAGCGAGCAGCACCAGCACGCAGACATAGTGCGCGGCGCGCTGCTCGCCCAGCTCGCGCAGCAAGCGCGCATTGTTGCGCGCATCGCGCTCCTCCCGGCTGCCGTCCCTTCCGGCGTAATAGGCCGAATGCACGCCCGGCTCCCCGCCGAGCGCGTCGACGCACAGGCCCGAATCGTCGGCGAGCGCCGGCAGGCCGCTCGCCCGTGCGGCGTGGCGCGCCTTGGCAAGCGCATTCTCAAGGAACGTGTCATGCGGCTCCGGCGCCTCGCCGATGCCGAGCGAGGACTGCGGCACGACCTGGATCGCGAGCGGCGCGAGCAATGCCTCGATCTCCCGCTGCTTGCCGGGATTGCCGGAAGCAAGAACCAGCCGCTTCACTGCCGCATTACTCCGAAAGCGCGCGCCGCTGGTGGGCGATGAGCTCGGCGATGCCGCGCTCGGCGAGCGCGAGCATCGCGTCGGCCTGCGCGCGCGTGAAAGGCGCGCCTTCCGCGGTCCCCTGCAGCTCGACGAAGCCGCCCCGGCCGGTCATGACGACGTTCATGTCCGTGCCGCACGCCGAGTCCTCGGCATAGTCGAGATCGAGCACCGGCACGCCCTGGAAGATGCCCACGGAGACCGCGGCGACGAAATCCTTCAGCGGCAGCGCGCCGATCAGGCTTTTCCCCTTGAGCCAGGTGAGCGCATCGTGCAGCGCGACGAACGCGCCGGTGATCGCCGCAGTGCGCGTGCCGCCGTCGGCCTGCAGAACGTCGCAGTCGAGATTGATGGTCCGCGCCCCGAGCGCTGCGAGGTCGACCACCCCGCGGAGCGAGCGGCCGATGAGGCGCTGGATCTCCTGCGTGCGGCCGGACTGCTTGCCGCGCGCGGCCTCGCGGTCGGTGCGCGTATTGGTCGAGCGCGGCAGCATGCCGTATTCGGCGGTGACCCAGCCGCGGCCGCTTTCCTTGAGGAAAGGGGGCACGCGCTCCTCCACGCTCGCCGTGCACAGCACGCGCGTATCGCCGAATTCGACCAGCACCGAGCCCTCGGCGTGGCGGGTGAAGCCGCGCCGCAGGCGCACCGCCCTGAGCTCGTCGGGACGGCGTCCGCTGGGGCGCGCCGGGGCGGCGCTCATCCGGTCGCGTTGCGGCGCAACGCGGCCCTGATCTCGGCGATGGCCTTGTCGATGTCCTCGTCGGACAGGTGCAGATAGTCTGGCTGGGTGGCGCCGAAGTCCTGCACGTGGGTCGCGGGCTCCGCTTGGGGGATGGTGCGCGGCGAGTCGTCCTCCACCGGCGCGTCCTCGCGCCAGCGCATCGCCACAACACTTACATTATCGCATTGCGGGCCGCCCCGCGCCTCGGCGAGACCGGCCAGCTCGGCGACCGCGGCCTCGACGTCGTCGCCGAGGAACCCGTGCACGAGCTGGCGCTGCGTGAGGGGTCCCCAGAAGCCGTCCGAGCAGAGAAGCAGCACGTCGTCGCGCTGCAGGCGATGCTCCGCGGGCGGGTCGAAGCGCGGCAGCTGGACGCCGCCCAGGCACTGGAAGAGACGGTTGCGCTCCGGATGCGAGGCCGCCGCCTCCTCGCGGATGCGCCCCTCGTCGATCAGCCTCTGCACGACGGAGTGGTCGCGCGTGCGCAGCAGGATCCGTCCTTCGCGCACGACATAGAGGCGGCAGTCGCCGATGTGCGTCCAGTGCGCGCACCCGTCCTGCACCAGGCAGGCCGCGATGCAGGTGCGCGGGAAATCCTTCAGGCCGCGCGCCCGCGCCTCGTGCACGATCGCCGCATGCGCGCCTTCGAGCGAGCGCGTCAGGAAGAAAGCGGGATTCGCCACCTTGGGCCGCGCCTGCGCCGCGAACGCCTCGGCGAGGTGCTCGACCGCCATCTGCGCGGCGACTTCGCCGTGCGCATGGCCGCCCAGGCCGTCGGCGACGACCATGAGCAGCGCTTCCGCGGAGCGCCAATGGCCGATCCGGTCCTCGTTGATGCTGCGGCCGCCGCGGCGGCTCTCCCCCCCGATCGCGAATCTCATCGCATTGCGCCGAACATTCCTTTCAGATGGTCGAGCAGCGGCCGCGCCGGCGCAAGGGCCTCCCCCCCTCCGCGCAGCGCCTTTTGCAGCGCCAGCCCGCTCTGCGGCCTGGCGAGCGCGTCCAGCGCGAGGCAAGCGTCCACCGTGTCGAGGAGCTGGCGCGAATAGCGTCCGGAGGCGGCACGGCGCGCCGGCACGAGCTTGTCGGCGCGCACCCGTTCATCGGCCGGCGGCGGCGGCTTGCCGGTCATGCAGGAATAGAGCGTCGCGCCCACGCAGTACATGTCGCTCCACGGCCCGAGCGCCTCGCGGCGGTGGTGCTGCTCGGGAGAGGCGAACCCGGGCGTGAGGGTCGGCGGCAGGCGCGTCGCCTCCGCGCCGAGCGCCTGGCGGGCGGCGCCGAAGTCGATGAGCACCGGGCTGCCGTCGTTGCGGATGTAGACGTTGGCCGGCTTGATGTCGAGGTGCAGCAGCTTGCCGGAGTGCACCTCGCGCAGCCCGTTCAGCAGCTCGCCGAACGTGGCGCGCAGCCAGCGCTCCTCGAGCATGCCGCGCCGCTCGCGGATGTGCGCCTGCAGCGTGCGCCCGCGCTCGTAGCGCATCACGAGATACACGGTGTCGTTCGCGCGGAAGAAGTTCAGCACCCGCACCACGTTCGGATGCGACAGGTGCGCGAGCGCGCGCCCCTCCTCGAAGAAGCAGCGCAGCCCGGCGCGGAACGCCGCCGCGTCGGCCTCCGCGATGTGCGGGTGCGGCGAGCCGTTGGTGCGCACCTCGAGCGTCGAGGGCAGGTATTCCTTGATCGCGACCGGGCAGTCGTTCTCGTCGTGCGCGAGGTAGACGAAGGAAAAGCCGCCCGCCGCGAGCAACCGCTTCACGCGATAGTTCTCCAGCCGGGTTCCTTCGGCCAGCGGTTGGTTGGCTTGGGCAGGCATCTCCCCTATGATACGGGTCCCCTTACGCGACCCGCGCGCGCACCCGCTGCCGGCTGCGCACTTTGTCACACATGATCCTCAGCATGACCGGCTATGCGGCCCTTTCGGCCGACTCCCCGCGCGGCCGGCTGAGCCTCGAGCTGCGCTCGGTGAACTCGCGCTTCCTCGACATGCAGTTCCGCATCGCCGACGAGCTGCGCTCGCTCGAGCCGCTGCTGCGCGAGCTGATCCTCGCGCGCGTGACGCGCGGCAAGCTCGACTGCCGGCTGTTCTTCGCCGATACGGCGCTCGCACAGACGCCGCAGCAGCTCGATCCCGAGGCGCTCGCCAGGCTGAAGGCGCTCGCCGAGGAGGCGGCGCGCAGCTTTCCCGGCGCGGGCACGCTGCGGCTTGCCGACGTGCTGCGCTGGCCGGGCGTCGTCACCCAGCCGCAAGCCGACGAGGAGAAGGTGCGCGCCGCGGCGAGCGCGCTTTGCAGCCGCGCGCTGGACGAGCTGCTCGGCGCGCGCGCGCGGGAAGGCGCAAAGCTCGGCGAGGCGATCCGCAGCCGCATCGCGGCGATGCGCAGCCGGGTCGACGAGGTCGCGCCGCTCGTGCCTCAGTCGATCGCCGCGTACGAAGCCAAGCTCTCCGAGAAGCTGCGCGAGGCGCTCGGCTCCGGGCAGGAGGAGCGCATCCGCGCCGAGATCGCGCTCTTCGCGGCAAAAGTCGACGTCGACGAGGAGCTCACGCGGCTGCGGGCGCACTTCGGCGAGATCGAGAGGGCCTTGCAAAAGGGCGGGGCCGTCGGCAAGCGCCTCGATTTCCTCACCCAGGAGCTCAACCGCGAGGCGAACACGCTCGCCGCGAAGGCCGCGAGCCAGGCGATCTCACAGGCGGCGCTCGAGCTGAAGCTGCTCACCGAGCAGATCCGCGAGCAGGCGCAGAACATCGAATGAAGCCTGGCGGAGGGAAACGGCAGGGCGCGCTCTTCGTCGTCACGGCGCCCTCGGGCGCGGGCAAGAGCTCGCTCATCAACGCCATCCTCGCCGAGGATCCGAGCCTGAAGCTCTCCATTTCCTACACCACGCGGCCGCCGCGCCCGGGCGAAGTGAACGGGCGCGAGTACCACTTCGTGGACGACGCCACTTTTCTCGCCATGCGCGGGCGCGGCGAATTCCTCGAGAGCGCCGAGGTGCACGGCTACCGCTACGGCACTTCGAAGAAAGTCATCCTCGATGCGCTCGGCAACGGCGAGGACCTGCTGCTCGAGATCGACTGGCAGGGCGCGCGCTCGGTGCGTGCGCTCTACCCGCAGTGCGTCGGCATCTTCATCCTGCCGCCCTCGGTGGAGGAGCTCGAGCGGCGCATGCGCGCGCGCGGCCAGGATTCGGAGGCCGTCATCCAGCGCCGGGTGGAAAACGCGCGCGAGGAGCTGGCGCACGCCGGGGAGTTCAAATACGCTATAATTAACAAAGACTTCGACACCGCGAAGCGCGCGCTGTCGGAGATCATCCAAAAGGAAAGACGAGACCCCCATGGCGCGCATCACCGTTGACGACTGCCTGAAGAGAATCAGCAACCGCTTCCAGCTCACGCTCGCTGCGACCTACCGCGCGCGCCAGCTCGGCGCAGGCGCCTCGCCGCTCGTCGAGCCGAACCGCGACAAGGCCACGGTCATCGCGCTGCGCGAGATCGCCACCGGCAAGGTCGGCACCGAGGTCCTGAAGCGCAACCCGACGCCGCCGGCCGCCACCCCCCTGTAGGCGCTTATTGGCGGCGGGGTTTGGAGTTAACCTCTCCGCATGGCGGCCGCTGTCAACGTCCCTGAGGCCGGGCTCGATCAGGCGCGCTTTGCGTACCTGAAACCGAAGGACGTCGCGCGCCTCGCCGAGGCGTACCGCTTCTCCGAGGCCGCGCACGCCGGGCAGACGCGCCAGTCGGGCGACCCGTATATCTCGCATCCGCTCGCGGTCGCCGAGATCCTCGCCGACTGGCACCTCGACGGCCAGACGCTGATGGCGGCGCTGCTGCACGACGTGACCGAGGACACCTCGGTCACCAAGGACGAGATCACCGACACCTTCGGCAAGCCCGTCGCCGAGCTTGTCGACGGCGTCTCCAAGCTCGATCGCATCGAGTTCCAGTCGGCCGAGGACGCGCAGGCCGAGAACTTCCGCAAGATGCTGCTCGCGATGGCGCGCGACGTGCGCGTCATCCTGATCAAGCTCGCCGACCGCCTGCACAACATGCGCACCCTCGGCGCCGTGAATCCGGCCAAGAGGCGGCGCGTGGCGCGCGAGACGATGGAGATCTACGCGCCGATCGCCAACCGCCTCGGCCTGAACGCGCTCTACCACGAGCTGCTCGAGCTCGCGTTCTCGCATCTCTACCCGGCACGCTACCGCGTGCTCGCGAAGGCGACCAAGGCCGCGCGCGGCAACCGCCGCGAGATGATCGGGCGCACGCTCGAGGCGATCAAGAAGCGGCTCGCCGACGGCGGCATCGAGGCGACGGTCCAGGGGCGCGAGAAGCACGTGTACTCGACCTACCGCAAGATGATCGAGAAGCACCTGTCGTTCTCCGAGGTGCACGACATCTTCGGCTGCCGCGTCATCGTGAAGGACATCCCCGCCTGCTACCTCGCCCTCGGCGCGCTGCATTCGCTCTACAAGCCGATCCCCGGCAAGTTCAAGGACTACATCGCCATCCCGAAGGCGAACGGCTACCAGTCGCTCCATACCGACCTCATCGGGCCCTACGGCGTGCCGGTCGAGGTGCAGGTGCGCACCGAGCAGATGCACCGCATCGCCGACTCCGGCGTCGCCTCGCACTGGATGTACAAGGACGACGCCGACCGGCTCTCGGAGCTGCAGAAGCAGACGCACCGCTGGCTGCAGTCCCTGCTCGAGATCCAGAACCAGTCGGGCGATCCGCAGGAGTTCCTCGAGCACGTCAAGGTGGACCTGTTTCCCGACGAGGTCTACGTCTTCACGCCGAAGGGCAAGATCCTTTCCCTGCCGCGCGGGGCGACGGCGGTGGATTTCGCCTACGCCGTGCACACCGACATCGGCAACCGCTGCGTGGCGGCAAAGGTGAACGGCGAGCTGGTGCCCCTGAGGACGGAGCTGCGCAACGGCGACCGCGTCGAGATCATCACCGCGAGCCACGCCAAGCCGAATCCGGGATGGCTGCAGTACGTGCGCACCGGCAAGGCGCGCTCGAACATCCGCCACTTCCTGAAGACCATGCAGTACGAGGAATCCGCCGGCCTCGGCGAGCGCCTGCTCGAGCAGGCGCTGAAGGCGCTCAAGGGGACGCTCGCCGCGGTGGACGAGGCGAGCTGGGAGCGCGTGGTGCGCGAGGGCGGCGCGCGCTCGCGCGAGGAGCTGCTCGCCGACATCGGCCTCGGCAAGCGCCTGCCCGCGGTCGTGGCGCGGCGGCTGCTGCGCAAGGCGGACCACAAGGACGATGCGCGCAGCGGAGGCAGCGTCACCATCCGCGGCACCGAGGGCATGGCGGTGCAGCTCGCGAGCTGCTGCCGCCCGATCCCCGGCGACGCGATCGTCGGCTCGATCAAGAAGGGCCAGGGGCTGGTGGTGCACATGACCGACTGCGCCAGCATCGTGCGCTCGCGGCGCAACGAGCCTGAGCAGTGGCTCGACGTGGAATGGGACGCGCGCACCACGCGGCTCTTCCAGGCCGGCATCGACGTCATGGTCGAGAACCGCCGCGGCGTGCTCGCCCGCGTCGCCTCCGAGATCGCCGAGGCGGGCTCGAACATCGACTCGATCAGCATGGAGGAGGATCGCGCCGTCTTCACCACCATGCACTTCGTGGTGGAAGTGGCCAATCGCCAGCACCTCGCGCGCGTCATGCGGGCGCTGCGCCGGCTGCCCGACGTCAAGAAGATCTCGCGCGTGCGGGAGAGAATTACCTGATCTGAATCGCGAGAAGCGTGTCGCCGCGCACGACGTTGAGCGCGACGCGGCCCTGGGCGCGCAGCGCCTTGGCGAGCTCCTGGACGGAATTCACGCGGCGCTGGTTCACGCCGATGATGAGGTCGCCGCTCCTCAGGCCGTGCTCGAACGCCGCCGAGCCGGCCTCGACGTTGGTGACGAACACGGCGCGGTTCCGGCCCGGAAGTCCCCTGCGCTCGACGTCCGCGAGGCCCGCTCCGGCAAGCTCGGGCACGGTCCGCGCGCCGGCAATCTGGCCGCGCTCGATCTCGCCGATGCGCGCCTTCACCTGCTGCACTTCCTTGCCGCGCTGCACGCGCAGGTCCACCGTGTCGCCTACCGGCACGACGCCGAGGCGCGCGCGCAGCTCCGCCGCCGCGCGCACCGGCCGGCCGTTCAGCGCCGTGACGATGTCGCCGGGCTTGAGGCCCGCCTGCGCGGCCGGGGAATTGGGCTGCACCTCGGCGATCTTCGCGCCCTCGCCGCCCAGGACGTCCTCCATGCTGATGCCCAGGCGGCCGCGGCGCACCTCGCCGTAGCGGATGAGCTGGTCCATCACCGCGCGCGCCATGGCCGAGGGCACGGCGAAGCCGATGCCGACGTTGCCGCCGGAAGGGCCGATGATCGCGGAGTTGATGCCGATCAGCTCGCCCTTGAGATTCACCAGCGCGCCGCCCGAGTTCCCGGGGTTGATCGGCGCGTCGGTCTGGATGAAATGCTCGTAGCCTTCGACCGAAAGCCCGCTGCGGCCGAGCGCGGAGACGATCCCCGAGGTCGCCGTCTGGCCCAGGCCGAACGGATTGCCGATCGCGATCACGAAGTCCCCGACCTGCAGGGCGTCGGAGTCGCCGAATTTCACCTCGGCGAGATCCTTCGGCTCGATCTTCAGCAGCGCGATGTCGGTGCCCGCGTCCGTGCCGACGAGCTTGGCCGGCAGGCGACGGTTGTCCTTCAGCGTGACCACGATCTGGCGGGCATCCTTCACCACGTGGTGGTTCGTGATGACGTAGCCGTTCCTCGCATCCACGATGACCCCGGAGCCGGCGGCGACCTGCGGCTCGGACTGCTCGGGCATGCCGAAGAAGCGCCGGAAGAAGGGATCGCGCAGGAGCGGGTTCTGGTCCTCCGGGCTGTTCTGCAGCACGGCGATGTTCACCACCGCCGGCGTCACCTTCTCGAGCAGCGGCGCGAGCGTCGGCACGCCGTCGCGCGTGGCGACGCCGGGAATCTGCGCGGCGGCGGCGCCGCCGAAGATCAAGAGGGCAAGGGCGACAACAAGAACGCGGGCGCGCGGCATGTTTGAAAATTCTACCGGCGAAGCGCGGCGCGGCGTTTGCTACACTAGGGTCTGGCAACTTTGAAAGGAGGTGATCCCGTGAGAGAAAACCAAGGCAACACCGGCAGGCAGGACTCTAACGAAGGATCCATCCGCAGCAGGAGCTTCGGGGCCTGAAAGGCTCGTGGAGTCCGGCCGGTATCCAGGCCGGCTGCCTAGGAACACGGACGCCCCGCTCGCGCAAGCGACCGGGGCGTTCCGTTTTTGGAGGTGAAGATGGGTGCGAGCAAGCGAGGCATCAGCACGGCCGAGGCCCATGAGCTCGTCGAGGCCGCGGTGACCAAGGCGGTGCGCGAGGTGACCTGGCTCATGGCGGTCGTGATTCCCGAGCTGATGAAGGCGCCGCAGTGGACGCCCGAGGAGCGCGCCAAGTTCGCCGCCGCGCTCGAGGGCGTGGCCGAAAGCCAGAAGAGCGATGGACGGCCCGCGGCGGCGACGGCGGCGGCCGCGCTCGCCGAGGCGCTGCAGATCCAGGGGCGCCGCGCGGCGTCCTAGTTGGCGCTCAGCCCGGCCTGTTTCGCGAGCACCGCGTTGAGCTTGAGCTCTTCCCGGATGTAGGCGTCGAACTGCTCCGGCGTCGCGCTCATCGGCTCGGCGCCGAGCCTGAGCAGGCGCTCGCGCGCTTCCGGCGCCGCGAGCGCGGCGCTCGACGCGTCGTGCATGCGCTTCACGATGTCGCGCGGCGTGCGCGCGGGCGCGAAAAGCGCAAGCCAGAAGTTGTAGTCCGAGTCCGGGTAGCCGGCCTCGAGCGTCGTCGGCACCCCGGGCAGGATGCTCGCGCGCTTCGCGCTGCCCACCGCGAGCGCCACGATCTTGCCGTCCCGGATGTGCGGCAGCGCCGGCGCGATCGGCGAGAAATAGAAGTCGACGCGGCCGGCGATCACCTCGTTCAGCGCTTCCGCGGCGCCCTTGTAGGGGACGTGAACCGCCTCGAAGCCCGCGCTGCGGCGGAAGCGCTCGGCGTTGAGCTGCGTCGAGGGCGCCGCCGAGGCGAAGTTGATCGCGCCGGGCTTCGCGCGCGCGGCGGCGACGAGCTCCTGCACCGTCCTGTATCCCTTGCCGGCCGGCGCCACCAGCACCGTCGGCAGGCTCGCGAGCGGCGTCACCGCAGCGAGGTCGCGCGCGGTGTCGTAGGAGAGGTTCGGCACCACGAAGGGCGCCACGGTGTGCGCGGAAGAAGTGACGAGGAAGGTCTGGCCGTCGGGGTCGGCCTTCGCCACGTATGCCGCGCCGATCGCGGTGCCGGCCCCGGGGCGGTTCTCGACGATCACCGGCTGGCCGAGCGGGCCGGAGAGGCGCTCGGCGAGCATGCGCCCGATGATGTCGGTCGCGCTTCCGGCGGCGAGCGTCACGACCAGCTTGACCGGCTTGGCCGGCCATGCGGGCGCCTGCGCCCAGGCGCATGGCACAAGGCAAGCGACGAGCCACGCCGCCGCGCGGCGCGCGAGATTCGACATGGACGCTCCTCCTGCGAACGCGGCCATCATACCGGCGCAGCGATGTGAAAAACTACGCCACGGATGATCAGCGCCGCACAAGCCGTAGTGGACTGCCTGCGCCGCGAGGGCGTGGACCACGTCTTCGGCATCCCCGGCACCATGAACCTGCCGATCCTCGACGTGCTGCGCGCGACGCCCGAGATCCGCTTCGTGCTGACGCGCCACGAGCAGGGCGCCGCGTTCATGGCCTACGGCTACGCGCGCACGCTGAACCGCCCGGCGATCGTGACCGCAACCGAGGGCCCGGGCGTCACGAACCTCGCGACCGGCATCGGCGCCGCCTTCAAGGGCTACGTGCCGGTGATCAGCGTGAGCGGCGCGCAGGAGCTGCACATGCGGGAGAAGGACGCAAGCCAGGACATCGACCAGGCGGCGCTCTTCCGCCCGATCACGAAGTGGGCCTACTCGATTCCCGCGGCCTCCAAGGTGCAGGAGGCCTTGCGCAAGGCATTCCGCGTCGCGCTCGCCGAGCCGCCCGGCCCGGTGCACCTCGACCTTTCGCGCGACCTGCTGCTCGAGAAAGTGGAGCCCGAGCCGCTCGAGCCCGCGAGCTATCGTCCCGGCGCCCTCGCCGCCTGCGCCGCGGGCGAGATCGAGCGCGCCGCGCGGACGATCGCCGCGGCGAAGCGCCCGGTGCTGGTCGCGGGCGGCGGCGTCCTGCGCGAGGAGGCGCTGCCGCTGCTCGAGCGCCTCGCCGAGGCGAGCGGCATCCCGGTCGCCACGCTGCAATACCACCCGGACGCGTTTCCGACCACGCATGCGCTCGCGCTCGGCGCGCTCGGCCGCAACGGCTGGTCGAGCGCCAACCGCGCGCTGCCGCAGGCGGACGTCGTCATCGCCGTGGGCGCGCACCTCGATCTCTTCTCGACGCTCTTTCGCTATGGCATCCTCGGCCGCGAGGCGAAGCTCATCCACAACAGCAGCGTCGGCACCGACATCGGCGTCGTGTTCCCGGTGCACCAGGCGGTCGTCGGCTCCACGGCGAGCTTCCTCGAAGGCCTCGCGAGCCGCCTGAAGCAGAAGTGGAGCTGGCTCGATGTCGCGCAGGCGCGGCGCGAATGGGACCAGGAGCGCGCGATGCTGCTCGATCCGGAAAAGCGCCCGATCCGCGCGCCCGTCGTGGCGCACGCGATGCGCGAGGCGCTGCCGCGGGACGGCGTGATGGTGGTCGACGCCGGCAACGCCGGCAAGCACATGCGCGTCTTCATGGATACCTGCCAGCCGCACACCTTCCAGTACATCAGCGACTGGGGCTCGGTCGGCGCGGGGCTGCCGATCGCGATGGGCATCAAGCTCGCGCGGCCCAGGCAGCCGGTGATGGCGACCGTCGGCGACATGGGGATGATGTGCAACTTCGGCGAGATCGAGACCGCGGTGCGCGAGCGCATCCCGGTGGTGTGCGTGGTCTACAACGACCGCGGCCTCGGCAACGAGCGCGCGTTCCAGAACGAGCTCTACGGCGGACGCACCTTCGGCGTCGATTACGGCGACGTCGACTTCGCCGCGCTCGCGCGCGTGCTCGGCGCGCACGGCGAGCGTGTCGAGGAGCCGAAGGCGCTGCTGCCCGCGCTCAGGCGCGCGCTCGAGAGCGGCCTGCCGGCGGTGGTCGACGTCGTCATCGACCCGAACACGCTCGCCGCCGTCGTCTACAAGGGCTAGCCGAGGTCAGGCCCTCAGGTGAGGTCCACGGTGAGCGGGTTGTACGAGTAGAGCCAGGCGTTTCGCGTCGCGCCTTCGTCGCGCCCGGCGAACGCGCGCCGCAGCGCCGCCTGGTCGCGCATGTGGAAGAGCGTGCGATTGGCCCCCGAGCCCTCCACGATGCGGGTCGTGCGCGCGATGCGGTTGCGCTGGTAGAGCTGCAGCGCTTCGGACACGTGGCCGCACTGCTTCAGCGCCCGCGCCAGCACTGCGCCGTCCTCGATCGCCATCGCGGCGCCCTGCGCGAGATACGGCAGCGTCGCGTGCACCGAGTCGCCGAGGAGCGTGGCGCGCCGCGTGCTCCAGTTCGCGATCGGCGGCCGGTAGAAGAGCGACCAGCGGTAGCAGTGCTCGCGGTCGGCATGGTCGAGGATGGTCTGGATGTCGGGATGCCAGCCGGCGAAATCGCTCTTCAGCTTCTCCCACGGAAAGCGAGCGGTCCAGGACTCCTCCGACACTTCGTCGGTCTCGACCAGCCCGACGAAATTGAGCAGCGCCCCGGCGCGCAGGTAGTAGCACACCGCGTGCGCCCCCGGCCCCATCCACACCGACATCACCTGGGCCATGAAGGCCGGCGGCAGCTTCTCCGTGGGGATCGTCAGCCGCCAGGCCGCATCGCCGGTATAGGCGGCGTGGTCCGGTCCGGCGATCTGCGCACGCACCGCCGACTTCACGCCGTCGGCGCCGACGAGGAGCTCCGCCTTGATCGTCTCGCCGCCGGCGAGCTTCACGCGCACCTCGCCCTCGGATTCCTCGAAACCCTGCACGCGCGCGTTCAGGCGGATCACGTCCGCCTTGAGCTCTCGCGCCTTGGCGATCAGCGCCTGGTGGAAGTCGCCGCGATGCAACTGGTTGTAGGCGGCGCCGTGGCGCTTCTGGTGCTCCTCGGCGAGCGCGAAGCGGCTGATCACCTCGCCCGTGTCGTGCAGCCGGAAGACGTACGCCTGCGGCCGTACGGCGATCGCCGTCAGCGCTTCGCCGAGGCCGAGATGGTTCATGACGTGCATCGCGTTCGCGCTCACCTGGATGCCGGCGCCGATCTCCATCAGCTCCGGCGCCTGCTCGAGCACCTGCACGTCGTAGCCCGCCTTGAGGAGGCAGCACGCGGCGGTCAGGCCGCCGATCCCGGCGCCCGCGATGACGATCACTTGAGCTTCTCCAGCGTCAGCGCGTCCGCGTCGCCGCCGAAGTACTTGCCGAGCGCTTTGTCGAACACCGACCCGGGCGCGTCGGCCCGCGCGAAAAGCGTCATGCAGGAGCGAAACTTCATGTCGTCCGGGTCACCGAAAATGTCGCCGATGCTGCTGCCCTGCACCGCATTCACCAGCGCGGCGCACTCGCGCAGCCGGGCGCCGAGCACAGGATGCGCAAGATACGCCTTTGCCTCCTCGAGGGACGATATCGCATAGCGGCGCGCCATGCCGCTGTGCCCGAGGCCCGCGATCTGGGGAAAGACGAACCACATCCAGTGGCTGCGCTTGCGGCCGGAGCGCAGCTCGGCGAGGACCCGGTCGTAGACCGGCGCCTGCGCCTCGAGGAAGCGCCCAAGGTCGCTCAATCCGGGATTTCCGGCTCGACCAGCTTCGCGAGCTGCGCGAGCGATTCCTGCCAGCCGAGATAGCACGCCTCGGCCGGAATCACCTCCGGGACGCCCTCCTGCACGACGTGGAGCTCGGTGCCCGCCGACACCTTCTTCAGCGTGACCGTCACCTGCATCTCGCCCGGCAGGTTGGCATCGTCAAACTTGTCGTTGTAGCGGATGCGCTCGTTCGGCTTGAGCTCCAGGTAGATGCCGCCGAAGGAATGGCTCTTCCCGCTGGTGAAATTGGTGAAGGACATCTTGTGCGTGCCGCCGACCCGGGCCTCGAGATGATGCACCTTCCCGGTGAAGCCGTAGGGCGGCAGCCACTTCGCCATCGCGTCCGCGTCGAGAAACGCGCGGTAGACGCGCTCGGGCTTGGCCTTGAGCACGCGGTGAAGCCGGATCGTATTGCCTGCCATGCTGTTCTCCTCGAAATAAGCGCCGGAAAGCCCGGCCTTACCGGCTGGTCGAGTGGAAGTGTGCCAAATCGACAATGGGAGAAGGAGTGGTAGGTCGTGGCGGATTCGAACCGCCGACCAACGGATTAAAAGTCCGCTGCTCTACCAGCTGAGCTAACGACCCACGGAGACGAACGACAGCTGCTGAAGGATGCGAATTTTATCAAAGCTTAAGCGCTGATTCGCCAGTATTGCCATTTCATCGTCGCAGCCGAGCCGGCGACGATGGCGACAAAGGTCATGATGGAGCCGAGCGCGAGGGTGGAGAAGCCGGTGATGCCCTGGCCGATGGTGCAGCCGAGCGCGGTGACGCCGCCGAAGCCCATCAGCAGGCCGCCGATCATGTGCAGCGCGGTGTCCTCGGCGTCGCGGAAGCCTTCCCAGCGGAATTTGCCGGAGGCGAGCGCGTAGGCGGCGGACCCGGCGATGACGCCGGCCGCCGAGGCGATGCCGTAGGTGATGATCTTGGACTTGTCGGTCCAGAACATGAGGTATTCGAGCGTATAGGCGAGCGGCGAGACGAAGGAGAAGGACTCCATGCGCCCGGAGTTCGTCGCGACGAAGGCCTCCTGCAGCGTGTTCGGGTCTTCCGCGAGGTGCCCGACGTGGCCGCTCACGTACCAGCCGCCGACCACCACGAGCCCGGTCACGACGCCGCCCAGCGTGTACTCCGGATGGGAGCGGAAATCGCGGCTGGAGTAGACGAAGGCGAGGAGCGCCGCGCCGACGAGCGCAGCCACCAGCACCGGGCTCACTCCCAGGAGTGTCGGCACGTCCTGTCCGCACGGCAGCGTCACGGCCGCCTTCTCCAGCACGCCGACGCGGAACGCGCCGAGGATGCCGCGCAGCGTCATGTACGCGGCGATGCCGAGGAAGACGTAGACCAGCACCGACTTGAGGTTGCCCCCGCCGATGCGGATCAGCGTCTTCGAGCCGCAGCCCGAGCCGAGGGTCATGCCGATGCCGAAGAGGAAGCCGCCGACGAGGTAGGAGAGCCAGGTGAAGTTCGGCCCGGGGTAGATGGACTTGGAGAGGTCCACCAGCCCCGCCGCCTGCAGCCCGGCCGAGCCGAGCACCGCGACTGCGATGGCGAGGAGCCACATCCGCATGCGGTTGAAGTCGCCCATGTTGACCCAGTCGGAGACCGCGCCCATGGTGCAGAAGTCGGTGCGGTTCGCGACGGCGCCGAAGATGAACGCGAGAACGAAGGCGCCGCCCGTCACATAGGGGACGAGCTGCGCCGGATTCGCCTCGCTCAACGTCTTGTGGTGGCGGCGAGGCGCTGCTTCGCGCTCGCCGCGGCGCTGCTGGCCGGATACTTCGCGACCAGCTCCTCCAGCGTCTTCTGCGCCGCGCGCCGGTCGCCGATCGTCTCCTGCGCGGCGGCGATGCTGAGCATCGCATCGGGCGCCTTGTTGCTGTCGGGCCAGCTGGTGAGCACCTTGCGCTGCGCCTCGATCGCCTTCTTGTAGTCCCGCTGGCCGGAGTAGGCCATGCCGATCCAGTATTGCGCGTTCGAGGCGAGCGGGCTGCTCGGGTAGGTGACGAGAAAGCCCTGCATCGCGGAGACGGCGAGCGGGTAGTTGCCGAGCTTGAACTGGTCGAGCGCCGCCTGGTAGGCCTTCTGCTCCGCGGGCGAGGCGTCGGCCTCGCCCGTCGCCGGCTTCTCCGTGCTCGCCGCCGGCTGCACCTTCTCGAGCTTGAGCAGCCGCGTGTCGATGTCCTGGTAGAGCTCGGTCTGGCGCTTCGCCGCCGTGTCGGCCTGGTTCGTCAGCACCTCGATCTGGCCGCGCATCTGCGCGAGATCGTTGCGCAGCGCGTCGATCTGGCGCGAGAGCTCGAGGATGGCGTTGCGGTCGGCGGCGTTCGCGAGCTTCTCGTCGACCGCCTTCTGCGTCGCCTCGAGCTGCTGGCGCAGCACCTCGATGCGCCGGCGCGCCTCGTTGTCGTCGAACAGGCCCTGCGCCTGCGCCGCGCCGGCGCAGGCGAGAAGCGTGGCGGCGACGAGGGCTCGGAGGCGCATCAGTACTCGCCGTTATACAGCATGTCGTCGCGGCGGTTCTGCGCCCAGCATTCCTCGGCGTGCTCGCTGCACTTCGGCTTTTCCTCGCCGAGGCTCACCGCCTCCATCTGGTCGTCCTTCACGCCGAGCAGCGAGAGCATCTTCTTCACGCTGTCGGAGCGGCGCTGCCCGAGGCCGACGTTGTACTCGCGGCTGCCGCGCTCGTCGGCGTTGCCCTGGATCAGCATCTTCGCCGTCGGGTGCTCGCGCAGGAACTTGGCGTGCGCCTCGACTAGCGGGCGGTACTCGTCCTTCACCTCGAACTTGTCGAAGTCGAAGTAGACCGAGCGCTTGGACAGGATGTTGTTCGGGTCCTTGAGCGCGGCGAACTCGCTGCCCGAGGGCTTGCCGGTCACGTCCACCTTCGGGATCGTCGTGCCCTCGGCGGGCTTGCGCTCCTCCACGCCCGCGGGCGACTGCTCGCTCGACGGCGTGGTCGTGCACCCGGCCAGGAACGCCGCAGCCGCGGCGGCGGTAAGAGCGGCTATGAGAACTGCGCGCATGACATCACTCCTTTCACTCGGTGAACGGTCCCCAGGCAGGCTCGCGGACGTCGCCTGCCGCTACGGTAAGACGCTGCTTGACACGGCCGTCGGAGGACACGGCGGAGAGCACGCCGCGGCCGCCGATGACGGTGGCGAAGAGGATCATGCGCCCGTTGGGCGCGAAGCTCGGCGACTCGTCGCGGTCGCTGTCGGTGACGATCTGCACCTGCTTGTTGCCGAGGTCGAGGAGCGCCACCTGGAATTTGCCGGCGTTGCGCGTGATGAAGGCGAGCGTCTTGCCGTCCGGGCTGAGGCGCGGCGACACATTATAGCTACCCTCGAAGGTGATCCGCTGCGGCTCGCCGCCCGCCGCCGGCATGCGGTAGATCTGCGGGCTGCCGCCGCGGTCGGAGGTGAAGTAGATCCACTGCCCGTCGGGCGAGAAGCGCGGCTCGGTGTCGATCGAGGGCGAGCTGGTGATGCGGCGCAGGCCGCTGCCGTCCGGGTTGATGAGGAAGAGCTGCGAGCCGCCCTCGCGCGAGAGCGACACCGCGAGGCGCTTGCCGTCGGGGGACCAGGCCGGCGCCGAGTTCGAGCCCTTGAAGTTGGCGATGATGGTCTGCTTCCCGGCGCGCAGGTCGTGCAGGTAGACGATCGGCTTCTTCTTCTGGAACGAGACGTAGGCGAGCTTGTTGCCGTCGGGCGACCAGACCGGCGAGATGATCGGCTCGTTCGAGATGAGGGCCGACTGCGCATCGGCGCCGTCGGCGTCGGCGATCTGCAGCTCGAAGCGGCTGCCGCTCTTCACGACGTAGGCGATCTTGGTCGAGAACACGCCCTTGTCGCCGGTGAGCTTCTCGTAGATGAAGTCGGAGATGCGGTGCGCGATCAGGCGCGACTGGCTCCTGTCCGCCGTATACGCCATGGCGCCGAGGGGGGTCTGCTTGACGACGTCGAACAGGCGAAAGCGCGCCTCGAGCTTGCCGTCGGCGCGCTGCCCGACCGAGCCCAGCACGACCGCATCGGCGAGGCGCGCGCGCCACTCCGGATAGTTCATGAGCGTCGACTCGGTCGGCGGCGGCGAGAGCGGCGGCACCTCGAGGCCGCGGAACAGCCCGCTGCGCTCGAGGTCGGCGCGGATGATCGGCGTGATCCCTCCCGGCGCGGCGGCTTCGCCCGGGAACGGCACGATGGCGATCGGGATGCGCTGCGCGCCGGCGCCGGTGATCTCGATGGAGAGCTGCGCGCGCGCGGCGAGCGCCGCGAGCAGCAGGCAGGCGCCGAACGTCAGCGCGGAAAGGCGTGCAAGCAAGACGGGCATCCTCCTCAAGCTTGTGTTTTTCTCGGCCCCACTATTTGTCCTGCGGGCGGAAGTGAAGTTCCAGCTGACGCTGGAACAGGCTTGCCGGCTCCGGCTTGGGCAACGGGGACGACCCAAGGATAGCGCGCTCCACCGCGTCGTCGTAACCCTTGTGGCCGCTCGATTTGCGCATCCGCACCTGAAGCACGTCACCGGTCGGCAGCAAGCTGACATCGAAGATGGCTTCGGGGTTGCCGGGCACGTCCTGGACGACCTGGACGGGAATGCGATTGCGGATCTTGGCGCGGATCTTGTCCACCCAGGTCGCGAGCGCCCGGGAATTGGCGGCGGCCTGCTCCTGGGCGAGCATCTGCTTGATCTGGCGCTCCTGCGCCGCGGCCTGCTCCTGCGCGAGCTGCTCGCGAAGCTGGCGCTTGAACTCGCGGTCGTCGGGCTTGGGCTTCGGCGGCGGCGGCTTCGCCTCAACCTTCGGCTCGGGCTTCGGCTTGGGCTTGGGCGCCGGCTTCTCGACGATCTCGGGCTTCTCGACCTTGGGCTCGGGCTTGGGCGGCGGCGCGGGCTCCACTTTCGGCGCCGGCGGCGGCGGCTTCGGCACGGAAACGGGCGGCGGCGGCTGCGGCTCCCAGAGCTCGACGCTCACCGCCTGCGGCGGGCTGCTCTGCCAGCGCACGCCGACGAAGAGCACCGCGAGCAGGATCGCGTGCATCGCGAGCGAGAGCGCGAAGGAGCTCGAGTAGCCGGGCTCGTCGCGCTGGTCGAAGACCGCGGTGCTCATCGGGCTGCGCTCAGCGCTGCGCCGGCTTGACCTGCAGGCCGACGCGGGTGACGGCCTGGCTGCGCAGGTCGTCCATGACGTTGAGGACCGCCTCGTAGCGCACGTTCTTGTCGCCGGCGATCATCACCGCGAGGTCCGGCGACCTTGCGCGGCGCTCCTTGACGATCTGCACGAGCGCGGCGCGGTTCACCGGCTGCTCGCTGACGACGTGGCCGCTCGCGTCGCGCTCGCGCACGATCAGCGTCTGGTCCTCCTTGACGATCACTTCGAGCGGCACGCTCTTCGGCTGGCCGGCCTTGCCCACGGTCGGCAGGTCGATCACCCCCGGCGTCACGAGCGGCGCCGTCACCATGAAGATCACGAGCAGCACCAGCATGACGTCGACGTACGGCACGATGTTGATCTCGTGCATCGGGCCGCGCTTGCGCTGCAGCGACGGCATGGTTACTTCACCGCCTGCCTTTGGAGAATGTTGGAGAACTCCTCCATGAAGCTCTCGAACCGGTTGGCGAGCCGCTCGATGTCGTGCGAGTAGCGGTTGTAGGCGACGACGGCGGGAATCGCGGCGAACAGGCCGATCGCGGTGGCGATGAGCGCCTCGGCGATGCCGGGGGCGACCTGCGCGAGCGTCGCCTGCTGCACGTTGGCGAGGCTGCGGAAGGCGTGCATGATGCCCCACACCGTGCCGAAGAGGCCGACGTACGGGCTCACCGAGCCCGTCGAGGCGAGGAACGCGAGGTGGCGCTCGAGGAAGTCCATCTCGCGCTGGAAGGTGGCGCGCATGGCGCGCCGCGCGCCGTCCACCATGACGCTCTTGTCGTTGCCGCCGCCGCGCAGCTTCGCGAACTCGCGGAAGCCCGCCTCGAAGATGCGCTCCAGGCTGCCGATGGAATGGCGGTTGTTGACCGCGCCCTGGTAGAGCGCCTGCAGGTCGTTGCCGCTCCAGAACTCGCGCTCGAACTTCTCGGTCTGCTCGCCCGCGCGGCGCAGCCCGAACCACTTCTGGAAGATGAACATCCAGGACATGAACGAGACGACGAGCAGCAGCGCCATCACCACCTTCACGACGACGCTCGCGTTCGCGACCAGCGTCCAGATTTCCAGATCCTGCGTAACGTTCATTTGAGCGCCTGTTCGAGTTCTTTCGGCATGCGCGCCGGCCTCATGCGGTCGCGGTCCACCAGCGCGACGGTGACGTTCGCTTCGACCAGCAGCTGCGGCCCGCGTTCCACGCGCTGATGAAACACGAGGCTCGCCCGGCCCATTTTAGCCACTTCGGCCGTCACGTTAAGGAGGTCGTTCAGCCGGGCGGGCTGGTGGTAGCGCGCATTAAGGTCGTAAACGAGAAAAAGTACGCGCTCCTCCGCGGCGAGCTTCGCGAGATCGATGCGCGCGGCGTTCAGGAGCTCGGTGCGCGCGCGCTCCATGAAGGCGAGGTACTGCGCGTGGAACACGACGCCGCCGGCATCGGTGTCCTGGTAGTAGACGCGGACCGGGATGCCGAACGGCTTCTTCAAGAATCGGACAGCAGGTCTTTCGCCGCGGCGGGCGCGACGATGCCGAAATGGCGGTAGGCCGAGAGCGTCGCCATGCGCCCGCGCGGCGTGCGCTGCAGGTAGCCCTGCTGGATGAGGTAGGGCTCGAGCACGTCCTCGATCGTGTCGGCCTCCTCGCCGATCGCGTGCGCGAGGTTCTCCAGGCCGACCGGGCCGCCGCCGAACTTCTCGATCACCGCGAGGAGGAGCTTCCGGTCCATGAGGTCGAGGCCGAGGAAGTCCACGTCGAGCATCTTGAGCGCGGCCTCGGCGATCGCCTTGCTCACGGTGCCGTCGGCCTTCACCTGCGCGTAGTCGCGCACGCGCCGCAGCAGCCGGTTCGCCACGCGCGGCGTGCCGCGCGCGCGGCGCGCGATCTCATGCGCGCCCTCCTGGTGCAGCTCGATCTTCAGCAGGCCCGCGGAGCGGCGCACGATGCTGGTGAGCTCCTCCTGCGAATAGAACTCGAGCCGCTGCACGATGCCGAAGCGGTCGCGCAGCGGGTTGGTGAGCATGCCGGCGCGCGTGGTGGCGCCGACGAGCGTGAAAGGCGGCAGGTCGAGCTTGATGGAGCGCGCCGCCGGGCCCTCGCCGATCATGATGTCGATCTGGTAGTCCTCGAGCGCCGGGTAGAGGATCTCCTCGACCACGGGGGACAGGCGATGGATCTCGTCGATGAACAGGAC
Source organism: Burkholderiales bacterium (assembly GCA_035651575.1). Taxonomy (GTDB): domain Bacteria; phylum Pseudomonadota; class Gammaproteobacteria; order Burkholderiales; family SG8-39; genus SCGC-AG-212-J23. The sequence goes on from DASRFM010000034.1 coordinate 21,433, forward strand.
GTCGCGCGGCTCGAGGTTGGTGAGGATCGCGGCGAGGTCGCCGGGGCGCTCGAGCACCGGGCCGGAAGTCTGGCGCAGGTTCACGCCGAGCTCGCGCGCGACGATGTGGGCGAGCGTGGTCTTGCCGAGCCCCGGCGGGCCGAAGAGCAGCACGTGGTCGAGCGCCTCGGCCCGCGTGCGCGCCGCCTGGATGAAGATCTCGAGCTGCTCGCGCACCTTCTCCTGGCCGACGTAGTCGGCGAGCTTCGCCGGGCGCAGCGAGCGCTCGAACTGCTCCTCCTGGGCGGATACGGGCTTTGCCGACGCGAGGCGATCGGGCTCGACGGCCATGGTCAGGATTTTGCCAACGCTTTGAGCGCCGCGCGGATGCCTTCGGCGACCGGCACGCCCGGCGCGAGGCCCTTCACCGCGGCGAGCGCCTCTTTCTCGCTGTAGCCCAGGCCGAGGAGCGCGTTCACGACGTCGGTGGCGCCGCCGGCGGGCTTCGCGACCGTCTCCACGAGCTTGCCTTTCAGCTCGAGCAGCAGGCGCTCGGCGGTCTTCTTGCCGATTCCGGGGATGCGGACGAGGCGCGCCGCGTCCTGCAACGTCACCGCCTCCGAGAGCTCGGCGACCGAAAGGCCCGAGAGCACGGCGAGCGCGGTGCGCGCGCCCACGCCCGAGATGCGCAGCAGCTGCCGGAAGGCGGCGCGCTCCTCGAGCGTCGCGAATCCATAGAGCGCCTGCACGTCCTCGCGCACCAGGAGGTGCGTGTAGAGCGTCACCGCCTCGCCGCTCGCCGGCAGGCTGTAGAAGGTGCTCATCGGCACGTCGAGCTCGTAGGCGACGCCGCCCGTGTCGACGAGCACCTGCGGCGGAGTCTTGGAAAGGAGCTTGCCTGCCAGGCGGCCGATCAAACGAGCCTGCCCCTCTTCAGGCGAAAGCCGCGCGTCGACAGCGCGCCGATCCGGCCGCCGTGCGCGTGGCAGATCGCGCAGGCGAGCGCGTCGGCCGCGTCGGGCGCCGGGCTGCCGGGCAGCGCGAGGAGCCGCCTCACCATGTGCTGCACCTGGTCCTTTTTTGCGTGGCCGTTGCCGACCACGGATTGCTTGACTTGCAGGGCAGTGTACTCGGCCACCGGGAGCCCGGCGAGGACCGCGGCGCAGATCGCCGTGCCGCGCGCCTGGCCGAGCGCGAGCGTGGACTGCGGGTTGACGTTGACGAACACCTTCTCGACCGCGGCTTCCGCCGGCGCGTGCTCGGCGATGATCTCGTTCAGCCCCTCCAGCAGGACCTTGAGGCGTCCGGCGAGGTCGCCGCGCCCGGACTTGACGCAGCCACTCGCGATGTAGCGCAGCTTGCCTTCGCCGGCTTCGATGACGCCGAATCCGGTGACCTGCAGGCCGGGGTCGATGCCCAGGATCCTCAGTCGATCACCGCCGTGGTATAGACGTTCTGCACGTCGTCGAGGGTCTCGAGCGCGTCGAGGAGATGGCGCATGCGCTCGGCCTCGCCGCCGCCCAGGGCGCTCTCGTTCGCCGCCTTCATCGTGATCTCCGCGATCTCGGGCTTGAGGCCGGCCTTCTCGAGCGCGCTCCTGACGGCGTCGAAATCGGCCGGGGCGCAGACGAGCTCGACCGAGCCGTCCTCGTTGCCGATCACGTCCTCCGCCCCCGCGTCGAGCGTCGCCTCCATCACCTTGTCCTCGCTCGTCCCCGGCGCGAACACGAACTGGCCGCAATGCTTGAAGAGGTAGGAGACCGAGCCGTCCGAGCCGAGGTTGCCGCCGTTCTTGGTGAAGGCGTGGCGCACTTCGGCCACGGTGCGGGTGCGGTTGTCGGTGAGGCAGTCCACCATCACCGCGGCGCCGCCCGGGCCGTAGCCCTCGTAGCGCGCCTCCTCGTAGGTCACGCCGTCAAGCAGCCCCGCGCCGCGCTTGATCGCGTTCTGCACGCTGTCCTTCGCCATGTTCGCCTCGCGCGCCTTGTCCATGGCGAGGCGCAGGCGCGGGTTGCTGTCCGGATCGGCGCCGCCGAGCTTCGCGGCGACCGTGATTTCCTTGATGAGGCGCGTGAACACCTTGCCCTTCTTCGCGTCCGCCGCCGCCTTGCGGTGCTTGATGTTCGCCCATTTGCTGTGGCCCGCCATACGGCCGCTATTCTATTTCACCCTATCATCGGGCATGAGCGGCGCCGCGTATCGCAGCTGGGGAATGGCCTTCGCGCTCGTCGGCGTCATGGCGTTCTCGTTCCGGCCGATCCTGATCAAGCTCGCCTATGCGGTCCCCGCGGCCGCGGGACACGTCAGCCCGGTGACGCTCATCTTCCTGCGCATGGTTCTGTCGCTGCCCTTTTTCGCCGCCGCGGCATGGTGGCTGCGCGGCCAGCAGCCGGCGCTCTCGCGCCGCGACTGGTGGGCCGTGGCGGGACTGGGCTTCCTCGGCTATTACCTCGCGAGCTTCCTCGATTTCGTCGGCCTGCAGTACGTGAGCGCGGGGGTCGGGCGCCTCATCCTGTTCCTCTATCCCACGCTCGTCCTGGCGCTCGCATTCGTTTTCCTGCGCAAGCCGCCGGCGCGGCGCGAGCTCGCCGCGCTCGTCCTGAGCTATGCCGGCATCGCGCTCGTGCTTTCCAACCAGCTCGGGCAAGGCGCGGGCGACCTGGCCGTGCTGGGCGCCGTTCTCATTTTCACCTCCGCGCTGTGCTACGCGGTGTACCTCGTCGCCGGCAGCGAGATGGTGAAACGCATCGGCTCGATGCGCTTCACCGCCTATACCATGGTGGTGGCCACGGCGCCGGCGCTCGTGCAATTCCTGATCCTCGAGGGTCCCGGCGCCCTGCGGCTGCCGGCTGCGGTGTGGCTCTACGCGATCATCATGGCGACCTTCAGCACCGTGCTTCCGGTATTCCTGCAGGCGGAGGCCCTGAAGCGCATCGGGCCGAACCGTTTCGCGCTCATCGGCGCGATCGGCCCGGTCACCACGGCGCTCGCCGGGGCGGTCGGTCTGGAGGAGCCCTTCACCGCGGTGCAGGCGGCGGGCGCGGCGCTGGTGATCGGAGGCGTGCTGCTCGTATCCTTGCGCAAGTCATCCTGAAGGAGCATCCATGGACCTGGGAATTCGCGGCAAGACTGCCCTGGTGTGCGCGGCATCCAAAGGGCTCGGCAAGGGCTGCGCGGCCTCGCTCGCGCGCGAAGGCGTCAACCTCGTCATCACCGCGCGCGGCGCCGAGGCGCTGGAGGCGACCGCCGAGGAGATCCGCAAGCGCTACGGCGTGAAGGTCACCGCCGTGGCGGGCGACATCACCACCGAGGCGGGGCGCGCGGCCGCGCTCAAGGCCTGCCCGAGCCCCGACATCCTCGTCAACAATGCCGGCGGCCCGCCGCCGGGCGACTTCCGCCAGTGGGACCGCGACACCTGGGTGAAGGCGGTGGAGGCGAACATGATCACGCCGATCCTCCTCATCCGCGCGGTCGTGGACGCGATGATCGAGCGCAAGTTCGGGCGCGTCGTGAACATCACCTCCGGCGCGGTGAAGAACCCGATCCCGGAGCTCGGCCTGTCGAACGGCGCGCGCACCGGGCTCACCGGCTTCGTCGCCGGGCTGTCGCGCAAGACGGTGCGCGACAACGTCACCATCAACAACCTCCTGCCCGGCCCGTTCGACACCGACCGGCTGCGCTCCAACTTCGAGTTCAACGCCAAGGCGACCGGCAAGAGCTACGACGAGCTGCGCAAGGCGCGCGCCGACGCCAATCCCGCCGGGCGCTTCGGCACTGCGGAGGAATTCGGCGACGCCTGCGCGTTCCTCTGCAGCGCGCAGGCCGGCTTCATCACCGGGCAGAACCTGCTGATGGACGGCGGCGCCTATCCCGGCACGTTCTAGCGCATGATCCAGGCGAAGCGCATCGCGGGCGCGCTCGGCGCCGAGATCTCCGGCATCGACCTGCGCGCGCCCCTCTCGCGCGAGGCCGCGGCCGGGATCCGCGGCGCGCTGCTCGAGCACCTGGTCATCTTTTTCCGCGACCAGCCGCTCTCGCCGGAGCAGTTCATGGCATTCGCCCGCGCGCTCGGCACGCCGATCGAGTACCCCTTCGTGAAGGGCATCGAGGGGTTTCCCGAGATCATCGAGGTGAAGAAGCTCGAGCACGAGCGCGCCAACTTCGGCGGCATCTGGCATTCGGACACGACCTACTTGGAAGTGCCGCCGATGGGCTCGATGCTGCTTGCGCGCGAGGTGCCGCCCTTCGGCGGCGACACGCTCTTCGCGAACCAGTACGCCGCCTACGAGGCGCTCTCCGAGGGCATGAAGCGCCTGCTCGGCGGCCTGCGCGGGGTGAGCGACTCGTCGAAAGCGGACGTGACGCGCACGCGCGAGGATCGCGTCAAGGCCGATGGCAAGGAACGGGCCCCGCTCATCGCCGAGCACCCGGTGGTGCGCACGCATCCCGAAACCGGGCGCAAGGCGCTCTACGTCAACACCGCGCACACCGTGCGCTTCGCGGGCATGACGGAGGCCGAGAGCGCGCCGCTGCTCGGGTTCCTGTTCGAGCACCAGGTGAAGCCGGAGTTCACCTGCCGCTTCGTCTGGAGCGCGGGCGCCCTCGCTTTCTGGGACAACCGCTGCGCGCTGCACAACCCGGTGAACGACTACCACGGCCATCGCCGCGTGATGCACCGGATCACGCTCGCGGGCGAGCGCCCGCAGTAAACTCGCTTTTTTGGAGGTCCGCATGAATGCTCCCGCCCAGGCCGGGCTGCCGGCCTTTCCCCTGAAGGACCCGAAGCTCTGGCGCACGCAGTGCTACATCGACGGCGAGTGGCTCGCCGCGGAAAGCGCGCGGAGCTTCCCGATCACCAACCCCGCCACCGGCGCGAAGCTCGCCGACGTGCCCGAGATGGGCGCGGCCGAGACGCGCCGCGCGATCGAGGCCGCCGAGCGCGCCTGGCCGGCATGGCGCGGCAAGACCGCGAAGGAGCGCGCCGCGATCCTGCGCAAGTGGTTCGAGCTCATGATGGCGGCGCAGGAAGACCTCGCGCAGATCCTCACCGCCGAGCAGGGCAAGCCGCTCGCCGAGGCGCGCGGCGAGATCGCCTACGGGGCCTCCTTCATCGAGTGGTTCGCGGAGGAGGCGAAGCGCGCCTACGGCGACGTGATCCCCTCGCCGTGGACCGACAAGCGCATCCTCGTCATGAAGGAGCCGGTCGGCGTCGCGGCGATGATCACGCCCTGGAACTTCCCCAACGCGATGATCACGCGCAAGGCGGCGCCGGCGCTCGCCGCCGGCTGCACCGTGGTGCTGAAGCCCGCCGAGCAGACCCCGCTCTCGGCCTTCGCCATGGCCGAGCTCGCCGAGCGCGCCGGCCTGCCGAAGGGCGTGCTCAACATCCTCACCGGCGACGGCCCGACCATCGGCGCCGAGCTCTGCGCGAACCCGAAGGTGCGCAAGCTCTCGTTCACCGGCTCGACCGAGGTCGGCCGCATCCTGATGCGCCAATGCGCCGATACCGTGAAGAAGCTCTCCCTCGAGCTCGGCGGCAACGCGCCTTTCATCGTCTTCGACGACGCGGACCTCGACGCCGCGGTCGAGGGCGCGCTCGCTTCCAAGTACCGCAACGCCGGGCAGACCTGCGTGTGCGCGAACCGCATCTACGTGCAGGACGCGGTCTACGACAGCTTCGCGAAGAAGCTCACGGAGAAGGTGAAGGGCTTCAAGGTCGGCGCCGGCACCGAGCCCGGCGTGGTGATCGGCCCGCTCATCGACGAGCAGGGGCTGGAGAAGGTCGAGAAGCACGTCGCCGACGCGCTCGCCAAGGGCGCGCGGGTCGTTCTCGGCGGCAAGCCGCACGAGCGCGGCGGCCTTTTCTTCCAGCCGACGGTGCTCACCGGCGTGACGCCCGAAATGATCGTGTCCTACGAGGAGACCTTCGGCCCGGTGGCGCCGCTCATCCGCTTCAAGACCGAGGACGAGGCCGTGCAGCTCGCCAACGCGACCGAGTTCGGCCTCGCCGGCTACTTCTACAGCCGCGACGTCGGGCGCATCTTCCGCGTCGCGGAGAAGATGGAGACCGGCATCATCGGCGTCAACGCCGGCATCATCTCCACCGAGGCTGCGCCCTTCGGCGGCGTCAAGCAGTCCGGCCTCGGCCGCGAAGGCTCGAAATACGGCCTGGACGAGTTCCTCGAGGTGAAGTACGTCCTCGTCGGCGGCCTCGACAAGTAGCGGCGAAGAATTCAAGGACGATTTCCGCAAGGCGCTGCCGCGGGACGTCCTTGAGCGCTTCACGCGCCGCTCCGCGGCGCGCGCTGCCCTTGAGATTCTCGAGGACCTGGCCGTCCTCGCCGCGGCGATCGGCGCGGGGCTGTATTTCTGGCCCAATCCGGCGGTTCTTTTCCTCGCCGTCATCCTCATCGGCACGCGCCAGCACGCGCTCTTCGTCCTGGCGCACGACGCCGCGCACTACCTGCTCTTCGAGGATCGCGCGCTGAACGACTTCGTCGGGCGCGCGTGTGCGGCGGCGCCCGGCCTTTCCATGTGCACGTACCGCGTGATCCACCGCCTGCACCACAACAACCTCTACGGCGAGCTCGATCCGGACACGGCGCTGCACGGCGGCTACCCGCGGGGCAAAGCGTACCTGGTGAGGAAGCTGCTGAAGGACCTGTGCGGGCTGACCGCCTGGAAGACCTATGCGTACTTCCTCGGCGGCGCGCCGGCCCTGAACACCGCGACGAATCTCGCGCTGCGGCCGCTCGACGATACGTCGCGACGCCTCCGGGCGGAAGCGCGCCGCGACCGCGACAGCGTCATCGGCCTGCACATCGCGCTGCTGGTCTTCTTCGCCTGGAGCGGGCACCTGGTCCAATACCTGGTGCTCTGGGTGCTGCCGCTCGTGACGCTGGTGCAGGCGCTGCTGCGGCTGCGCGCGATCGCCGAGCACGGCGCTCCGGCGGACCTGTCGTCCCCGCTCACCGCTGCGCGCACGAACACCGGTCCCGCGTGGCTGGAGTGGCTGCTCTTCCCGCACCAGGTGAACTACCACATCGAGCACCACCTCTACGCCTCGGTGCCGCACTACCGGCTGCCTGCGCTGCACGAGGAGATGGCGCGCCGCGGGATGCTGGAGGGCGCGGAGGTCGTTTCCTTCCGCGCCACGCTCGGCAAGATCTTCGCGCCTAGGCCTTCGGCTTGATCTTCAGGCGCATCGGCTTCATCGGCGAGCCCACGAAGCCGAGCCTGCGGTAGAGCACCTGGGCCTGCTCGTTCTGCATGTCGGTGAGCAGCGTGAGGCGCATGACGCCCTGCTCGCGCGCCTGGCCGATCACGTACTCGAGGAGCTTCGCGCCGATGCCCTGCTTGCGGTAGTCGGGCCGCACCACGAGGTCCTCGAAGAGCGCCGCCTTGCCGCCCTCGGCGGTGCTCACCGTGAAGAGCAGGCTCGACATGGCGACGACCTTCCGGCCGTCGCGCGCCACGTAGACGCGCCCGAGCCGCGGGTCGGCGAGGATCAGCTTGAGCGCCGCCTCCTGCTTGGAGGCGTTCGGCGTGAACTCCGCCTCGTGCTCGAAGAGGATGCCGAGCAGCTCGACGAGCTGCGGCAGGTCGGCGGCCGTGGCCTCGGAATGCTTGATCATCGGCTAGACATTGAAGCGAAAGTGGATGACGTCGCCATCGCGCACGGTGTAGTCCTTGCCCTCGAGACGCAATTTTCCGGCCTCCTTGGCCCCCTGCTCGCCGCCATGGCCGACGAAGTCGGCGTAGGAAGCCACCTCGGCGCGGATGAAGCCGCGCTCGAAGTCGGTGTGGATGACGCCCGCGGCCTGCGGCGCGGTCGCGCCGAGGGGCACGGTCCAGGCGCGCACCTCCTTCGGGCCCGCGGTGAAGTAGGTCTGCAGGCCGAGCAGGCTGTACGCCGCGCGGATGACGCGCGCGAGCCCCGGCTCCTTCATGCCGAGGTCCTCGAGGAAGACCTTCTTGTCCTCTTCCGGCAAATCGGCGATCTGCGCCTCGATCGCCGCCGAGATCGGCACCACCGGCGCCCCTTCGCGCTTTGCGTAGTCCGCCACTTTCTCCAGCAGCGCTTCGGACCCCTTCTCCGCCACATTGGCGACGTACATGGTGGGCTTCATGGTGAGAAGGAAAAGCGGCCTGAGCACCGCCTGCTCTTCCTTGGAAAGCTCGGTCGTGCGCGCGGGACGGCCGGCGTCCAGGACCTCGCGCACCTTGTTCAGCGCCGCGACCAGGCGTTGCGCCTCCTTGTCGCCTGCGGTCTGTGCGAGCTTCTGGTGCTTCGAGATCTGCTTCTCCACCGCGTCGAGGTCGGCGAGCGCGAGCTCGGTGTTGATCGTCTCGATGTCCGAGACCGGGTCCACCTTGCCGGCGACGTGCACCACGTTCGGATCCTCGAAGCAGCGCACGACGTGCGCGATGGCGTCGGTCTCGCGGATGTTGGCGAGGAACTTGTTGCCCAGCCCTTCGCCCTTGGAGGCGCCCGCGACGAGCCCGGCGATGTCGACGAACTCCACCACCGCCGGCACCACCTTCTGCGGGTGCTCGATGCCCGCGAGCACGTCGAGGCGCGCGTCGGGCACCGGCACGATGCCGACGTTCGGCTCGATGGTGCAGAACGGGTAGTTCTCCGCCGCGATGCCCGCCTTGGTGAGCGCGTTGAAGAGAGTCGACTTGCCGACGTTCGGCAAGCCGACGATGCCGCACTTGAGGCTCATTTACCCTTGCCGAGCAGCCCGCTCAGGAAGCCTTTCTTCTCCGGGGCCTTGGCCGGCGGCGGCTCCTGCTTTTTTTCCGGCTCTTTCTTCGCCGCGGGCTTTTCCTCGGTGTGCAGCTTGTTCATCGCGCCCTGCATGTCGCCGGCGAGGACCTGCGGCAGCACGCCGAGCGCCTTGTCGATCGCGGCGTCGATCGCCGCGCGCTCCTCCGCCGGGGGCTTCTGCAGCACGTAGTCCGCGCCGCTCTCGGTGCCCGGCGGCTTGCCGACCCCCAGCCGAAGGCGCCAGTAATCGTGCGAGCCGAGGCGCTGCGAGATGTCGCGCAGGCCGTTGTGCCCGGCGATGCCGCCGCCCTGCTTCATCTTCGCCACGCCCGGCGCGAAATCGAGCTCGTCGTGCACGACGAGGATCTCCTCGGGCTTCATCTTGAAGAAGCCGGCGAGCATCTGCACCGCGCGGCCGCTCGCGTTCATGAAGCTCTGCGGCATGAGGAGCCAGGCGCCCGCATTCCCGCCCTCTCCATCGAGGCGGGCGACGAGCGCCTGGTACTTCGGGTCCTTGCGGAAGTGCAGCCCGTTGGCGGAGGCGAAGCGCTCCACCAGCCAGAAGCCGGCGTTGTGGCGGGTGCGCTCGTACTCCTTGCCGGGATTTCCCAGCCCGACGACGAGGCGGATCACGGGTTACTTCTTCTCTTTCTTCTCGCCCTTGTCGGCGGGCTTCTCGCCCGCCTTCTCCGCCGCCGCGCCGCCCGCCGGAGCGGCCTCGCCTTCCTTCGGCGCCGCCGCCTGCTCGGTGGTCGGCACCTCCGACGGCGCCACCGCCGCCGCGGTCTCTTCCTCCTCGGTGATGAGCGCCGGGATCACGACCGTCGCCACGACCGGGTTCTCGCCCTTGTGCAGCACCGCCTCGACGCCTTTCGGCAGCGCGAGGTCGCGCGCGTGCATGGAATGGCCGACGGTCAGGTTGGAGAGATCCACCTCGATGAATTCCGGCAGGTCGTCCGGGAAGCAGGTGACGTCGAGCTCGTTCAGCACGTGGTTCACCACCCCGCCCTGCTCCTTCACGCCCGGCGACTTCTCGGCGTTCGCGAAGTGCAGCGGCACCTTCATGTGGATCTTCTTGTCCTTCGACACGCGCTGGAAGTCGACGTGCTGCACCTGCAGCTTGTACGGGTGCATGTTGACCGCGCGCAGCAGCACCTGCTGCTTCTCGCCGCCGACCTCGAGGCTCAGGATCGAGGCGTGGAACTTCTCGTTGCGCAGGTGGATGAAGAGGTCCTTGTGGTCCAGGTCGATGTTGACCGGGCCCTTGTCGCCGCCGTAGACGATGCCGGGAACCCGGCCGCCCCGGCGCAGGCGGCGGCTCGCACCCGTTCCTTGCGCTTCGCGCTTGCGCGCGGTGATCTCGATTGCCATTGCGTTGCTCCTGTTGTTCCGCCAGCTCCGCGACCGAAGACAGGCGAAGGTTGAAAAATCGCTTGCGCTACTCGATGAAAAGGCTGCTGACCGACTCCTCGGTGTAGATGCGCAGGATCGTCTCCGCGATGAGCCCGGCGACGGACAGCTGCCGGATCTTCTTGCAGGCGCGGGCTTCCTCGCGCAGCGGGATCGTATCGGTGACCACGAGCTCGTCCAGGCTCGAGCCCTGGATGCGCTCGACCGCCGGCCCCGAGAGCACCGCGTGCGTGCAGTAGGCGACCACCTTGGTCGCGCCCTCGTCCTTCAGCACCTCGGCCGCCTTCACCAGCGTGCCCGCGGTGTCCACCATGTCGTCCATGATCACGCAGGTGCGGCCCTCGACGTCGCCGATCACGTTCATCACCTCGGCGACGTTCGCCTTGGGGCGGCGCTTGTCGATGATGGCGAGGTCGGACTCGAGGCGCTTGGCGAGCGCCCGGGCGCGCACCACGCCGCCGACGTCCGGCGAGACGACGAGCAGGTTCTCGTAGCGCTGCTTCCACACGTCGCCGAGCAGCACCGGCGCGGCGTAGATGTTGTCCACCGGCAGGTCGAAGAAGCCCTGGATCTGGTCGGCGTGCAGGTCCATCGTCAGCACCCGCGCGACGCCGACCGAAGTGAGCATGTTGGCGACGACCTTGGCGCTGATCGCGACGCGCGCGGAGCGCGGCCGGCGGTCCTGGCGCGCATAGCCGAAGTACGGGATGGCCGCAGTCACGCGCGCGGCGGAGGAGCGCTTGAGCGCGTCCACCATCACGAGCAGCTCCATCAGGTTGTCGTTGGTCGGGGCGCAGGTGGGCTGCAGCACGAAGACGTCCTTGCCGCGCACGTTCTCGAGCAGCTCCACCATCACCTCGCCGTCGGAGAACTTGCCGACGATGGCGCGGCCGATGGAGAGATTGAGGTGCTTCGCGACGTCGTGCGCCAGCCGGGGATTCGCGTTCCCCGTGAACACCATCAGCCGGTCAAGCGGCGCGCCTGTATTCATGGTCTCGAAAAATGGCTGGGGAGGAAGGATTCGAACCCTCGTATGCCGGAATCAAAATCCGGTGCCTTAACCAGCTTGGCGACTCCCCAGTGGAGTCTTTCCCCCTAAAAAACTGCGGGTCGCTATTCTGCCCAGTCGTGCAGCGGGTGCCGCTCCAGGCCGCGCGCCACGAAGCCGCGCCACGCCGCGGGCAGCTCGCGGTGCAGCGCGAGCGCTTCGGCCTCGGTCCTGAATTCTGCGAACACGCACGCTCCGGAACCCGTCATCCGCGCCCCCGGCGCGCGGGCTTCCAGCCACGCCAGGTGCGCCGCAACGTCGGGGAAGCGCCGGATCACTACCGGCTCGAGATCGTTTGCTCCCTGCCCCGACAAAAAGGGCGGTATTTTGAGTCGTTTAGCGTTGCGTGTCAACGACTTGTCTGCGAAGACGTCCTTCGTGGCGACGCTCACCGGCGGCTCGAGCACGAGGTACCACGCAGGCGGCAAATCGAGCCGGGTCAGGCGCTCGCCGATGCCCTCGCCGAGCGCGTTCTCGCCGTACAGAAAGAACGGCACATCCGCGCCGAGCGCCTGGCCGATTTGCATCAGCGCCGGGCGCGCCAGGGAGAGCGCCCAAAGCCGGTTCAAGCCCAGGAGCACCGTTGCCGCATCGGAAGAGCCGCCGCCGAGGCCGCCGCCCACGGGGATGCTCTTTTCGAGCGCGAGCTCGCAGCCCAGCGGCGTGCCGCTCGATTGCTTCAGCAGGCGCGCGGCGCGCACGCAGAGGTTGTCCTCGCCGAACGGCCCCGAGAAGCGGATGGCGCCGTCCTCGCGGAGCGCGAACCCGACGCGGTCGCAGCGGTCGATGAGCCGAAAGACGGTCTGCAGCTCGTGATAGCCGTCGGCGCGTCGGCCGAGCACGCGCAGGAGCAGGTTGAGCTTCGCCGGCGCCGGAGCCCAGCTCAGTTCCATTGCGTGATCGCGAGGCGCAGCTCGATCCCGGGATACGCGAGGCGCAGGCGCGAGGGCCGCTCGCCGGCATAGTCCTGGTATTCGATGCGCCAGCCGGCCTGCGACAGGCTTTTCAGGCGCCCTTTCTCGTCCCTCTCCTCCTGCGCCGGGGAGCCGGGCGACGGCGCCCCGCGCACCCAGTCCGCGAGACCGGCAAGCGGCAGCCGGAAGCCGAGCACCTGCTCGGTGAGCGATTCGGCGTCGGCGGCGCGGTACTCGCGCGGCTCGGCCGTCGTCAGGACGACGCTCCCGGCGTCGCGCTCGATGCGCGCGACGCCCTGGCCGAGCGGGCTGGTGATCAGCATGTCGTCGCTCGCGCCCGCGTGGCGCCAGGTGAAGCCGCCGCTGAAGGACTCCTCCGCGTAGCGCGCCGCGAGGCGGCCGGCGATATCGAACACCACGTCGGCGGGCGGCGGCCGGGTGGGCGCCTGGACGCAGGCGCCGGCGAGCAGCGCCAGCAGCAGCCAGGCGCGCTTCATGGGCTAGCGGAAGCGCTCGATCGTCTTGATCAGCGTCTCGTTGTCGGGGCTCGCCTTGAGCGATTCCTGCCACACCTGCTTCGCCTGGTCGCGCTCGCCCATCATCCAGAGCACCTCGCCGAGGTGCGCGCCGATCTCGGGGTCCGGCCGCCCGCTGTACGCGCGGCGCAGCTCCTGCGCCGCGCCCTTCAGGTCGCCCTCGCGGTAGAGCAGCCAGCCCATGCTGTCGACGATGAAGGAATCGTCGGGCGCGAGCTCGAGCGCGCGCTGGATCAGCTTCTTCGCCTCGGGAAGCCGGGTGTTGCGCTCGACCAGCGAATAGCCGAGCGCGTTGTACGCGTGCGCGTGGTCGGGCTTCACCTCCATCAGCTTGCGCAGCTTGTCCTCGAGCACGTCGTAGCGCTGCAGCCTCTCGGCGGTGAGCGCGTAGTCGTAGAGCAGGTCGGGCTGGTCCGGATCCTTCTTCAGCGCCTCGCCGAGGACGTCGTACGCGTCGCGCACCCGGTTCGCGTCGCGCAGCAGCTGCGCCTCCGCGACCGTGACCTGCGCCTCCTCGTCGGGATGCTCGGCGGCGACGCGCCGCAGGTAGGCGCGCGCGTCGTCGAGCTTGCCCTGCTTCGCCATGACGCTCGCGGTGCGCATGCGCGCCGCGAGCGCGTGCTCGCCCTCGCCGATCTGGCCGTACCACTCGATCGCGCGCGGCCATTGCTTCTGGTCCTCGGCGATCTGGCCGAGCAGGTAGCGCACGCCGTCCGGGTCACGATAGCCCATGCCGAGCAGGCGCTTGAAATAATCCTCGGCGGCGGAGTAATCCTTCAGCTGGAACGCGAGCAGGCCGACCGCGTACACCGCATCGGCGTTGCCCGGGCTCGCCGCGAGCACGGCCTCGAACTGCTTGCGCGCCTCTGCAAAGCGCTTGTCGAGCACGAGCGCGCGCGCATAGTTCAGCCGCGCCTCGCGCGCATTGGGATACTTGTCGACGAACTCGCCGAGCGACTGCGCCGCCTCGGCGGCGGAGCGCTTCTGCAGCACCTGCGCCTTGAGGATGGCAGCGCTCTCCCAGTCGGGGCGGAGGGCCTGCGCCTCGCCGACCTCGCCGAGGGCGAGCGCGTCCTCGCCGGCGGCGAGCGCCGCCTGCGCCGTGGCGACGTGCGCCTGGGCGAGCTCGGGGTGCTTCGCCGCGAGCTGGCGCACCACGCGCAGGTTGGCCGCCTTGTCCGGATTGCCCGAGAGCAGGCGGTTGAGCTGCAGGTAGCCGTTCTCGAGGTTGACGCCGTCGGCGGCGAGCAGCTTCTCGAGGTAAGGCTCGGCGTCGTCGATGCGCTTCGCGCTGATGAGCAGCGCGGCGATGATCTGCAGCGGCTGCGGCGAAGTCGGCTCGATCTCGGCCCAGAGCTTCGCCGACTCGAGGGCGAGCTCGGGCTGGCGCGCATAGTTCGCCACTTCGATCGCGCGGCGCACGATGCGCGGATCGCGCGTCGTGCGCGCGAGCTCGGCGTAGGTGCGCGCGGCGAGCGGGGCATCGCCGCGCTGCAGCGCGATCTCGCCCACGAGCAGCTCGTAGAGCGTCGCTTCGTCGAGCCCGGAGTCGGCGTTTTGCGCGGGGTCGGCGTTTTGCGCGGAGTCGCTGTCTTGCGCAGAAGCGAAGGGTGCGGCGAGCGCAAGCGTCGCGGCGATCAGGACCGAGCGGAGCAGCAAGGGGAGGACCGGCCTTTTGGACATCTAGCTTCGACCGATCTTAGGTATATTTGGTGCCCCGCACAAGCATTCGCCTTCCCGACGCGGACCTGACATGCCGGAGCTCCCTGAAGTCGAGGTCACCCGCCTCGGCCTCGCGCCGCACATCGCCGGGCGCGTGATCTCCGCCGTTGAAGTGCGCGACGCGCGCTTGCGCTGGCCGATCCCGCCGGCGGTGCGCGCGCTTGCCGGCCGCACCGTGCGGGCGGTGCGCCGGCGCGGCAAATATCTGCTCGTCGACTGCGGCGACGGCCACCTCATCCTGCACCTCGGCATGTCGGGCAGCCTGCGCGTGCTGCCGCCGGGTACGCCGCCCGCGAAGCACGACCACTTCGACCTCGTGCTGGGCGATCGCCTCCTGCGCCTGCGCGATCCGCGCCGCTTCGGCGCCGTGCTGTGGACGACCGAGGACGTGGCGGCGCATCCCTTGCTCGCGCATCTCGGCGTCGAGCCGCTGTCCCGCGCGCTCGATGCGGCGCGGCTGCACGCGCTCACGCGCGGGCACCGCACTTCCATCAAGCAGTTCCTCATGGACGGACGGCGCATCGTCGGCGTCGGCAACATCTATGCGAGCGAGAGCCTGTTCCGCGCCCGCATCGACCCGCGCACGCCCGCCCGGCGCCTGACGCTCGAGCGCTGCGCGCTGCTCTCGCGTGCCATCAAGGAGACGCTGCGCGCGGCAATCCGCGCCGGCGGCTCGACGCTGCGCGACTTCGTGGGCGCCGACGGCAGCCGCGGCTATTTCCAGACGCGCCAGTGGGTGTACGACCGGGAAGGCAAGCCCTGCCGGCGCTGCCGCACGCCGATCCGGCGCCTCGTGCAGGGGCAGCGCGCGAGCTTCTTCTGCGCGCGCTGCCAGCGGCGCTAGCGGGCGCTAGCCGCGCTTGCGCGCGAGCCGCGCCGCGACGCGCGGGTCGACGAACTTCGACACGTCGCCGCCGAGCATCGCGATCTCGCGCACCAGCGTCGCGGAGATGAACATGTGCTGCTCGGAAGGCGTGAGGAAGATGGTCTCGAACTCGGGGAACAGGCTTCGGTTCATGCCGGCGAGCTGGAATTCGTACTCGAAGTCGGAGACCGCGCGCAGTCCGCGCATCACGACGCGCGCGCCATTCTGGCGCACGAAGTCGATGAGCAGCCCGGTGAAGCCCAGGACCTTGACGTTCTTCAGGTCGGAGAGCACCTCGCGCGACATCTCGACGCGCTCCTCGAGCGAGAAGTAGGTGCGCTTCGCCTTGCTGTCGGCGACCCCGAGGATCAGCGTGTCGAAGAGCGGCGCGGCGCGGCGCACCAGGTCCTCGTGGCCGCGGGTCAGCGGGTCGAACGTTCCGGGGTAGACCGCCTTGATCATCGCCTCTCCATGAGCTGGTAGCTGACCTGCCCGGCGCGCGAGCGCCGGAGCTCGTGCCAGGGTGCGCCGGGCTCGAGCGGCGCCGCGGCCTCGACGTACACCCTGCCCTGCGGCGCGAGGCGCTCGGCCGCCGCGGCGAGCGCCGCGCCGAGCGCATTCTGCCCGAAGGGCGGGTCGAGGAAAACCACGTCGAAGCGCTCGCGCGTGCGGCGCAGGTACGCGAAGGCGTCCTCGTGCACGAGCTCCACCTGCCCGGCGCGCAGCGCCGCCTTGCTTCTCGCGAGCTCCTCGAACGCGGCCCGGTCGTGCTCCACCATGACGACGCGCGCCGCGCCGCGCGAGGCGGCTTCGAAGCCGAGCGCGCCGCTGCCGGCGAAAAGGTCGAGGCAGGCGAGGCCGTCGAGGCGCTGCCCGAGCCAGTTGAAGAGCGTCTCGCGCACGCGATCGGGCGTCGGCCGCACGCCCGGGCGCGCCGGCACGCGGATGCGCCGGCCGCGGTGCGTTCCCGCGATGATGCGCACGACGCCGCGCGGCGCCCCGCGCTTTTCCTGGCTGCTAGAATTCACGCATCCATGGTAGCAGCGCTTTCCTGGGCCGCGCGCCTCAAGGCCGGACTGGCGCGCACGCGGGAAGTGCTCAACACTCCCGTCTCGGAGCTCTTCACTCGGCGCACCGTCGACGAGGCGCTCTACGAGGAGCTCGAGACGGCGCTCCTGCAGGCCGATTGCGGCGTGCCCGCCACGCAGGCGCTGCTCGCGGCGCTGCGCAAGCAGAAGATCGCCGACGGCGAGGCGCTGAAGCGCGCGCTCAAGCAGGCGCTCACCGAGCTCCTCCTGCCGCTCGAGAAAAGCTGGGATGTGAGCCGCGCCAAGCCCTTCGTCGTCATGATCGCCGGCGTGAACGGCTCGGGCAAGACGACCTCCATCGGCAAGATCGCGAAGTGGCTGCAGGGACAGGGCAAGAGCCTGCTCCTCGCCGCGGGCGACACCTTCCGCGCCGCCGCGCGCGAGCAGCTCGTCGCCTGGGGCGAGCGCAACGGCGTCGGCGTGATCGCGCAGCAATCGGGCGACGCGGGCGCGGTGGTGTTCGATGCGCTCGCCGCGGCGCGCGCGCGCGGCATCGATGTCGTGCTCGCCGACACGGCGGGGCGGCTGCCGACGCAGCTGCACCTCATGGAGGAGATCCGCAAGGTGAAGCGCGTCGCCGGCAAGGCGATCGAGGGCGCGCCGCACGAGATCGTGCTGGTGCTCGACGGCAGCACCGGGCAGAACGCGCTCGCGCAGGTGAAGGCGTTCGACGACGCGCTCGGCCTGACCGGCCTCGTGGTCACGAAGCTCGACGGCACCGCGAAGGGCGGCGTGGTTTGCGCCATCGCGCGCGAGCGTCCCGTGCCGCTCCTGTTCGTCGGCGTCGGCGAAGGCATCGACGATCTGCGCCCCTTCGTCGCGCGCGAGTTCGCCGAGGCGCTGATTGGTTAGCTTCTCCGCCGTCGCCAAGCGCTACCCGGGCGGCCACGAGGCGCTGCGCGACGTGAGCTTCTCGCTCCAGGCGGGCGAGTTCGCGTTCCTGATCGGCCGCTCCGGCGCCGGCAAGTCGACCCTCCTCAAGCTCATTTCCGCGATCGAGCGCCCGAGCGCGGGCTCGGTGCTCGTGAACGGGCAGAACGTGGGTGCGCTCAAGCGCTCGGCGATCCCCTACCTGCGCCGCAGCATCGGCCTCGTGTTCCAGGACCAGAAGCTGCTCTACGACCGCAGCGTCTACGACAACGTCATGCTGCCGCTCGGCTTCTCGGGCTATGCGCCGCGCGAGGCGGCGCGCCGCGCGCGCGCCGCGCTCGACAAGGTGGGCCTGCTCGCGCGCGAGCGCTCCAACCCCGTGCAGCTCTCCGGCGGCGAGCAGCAGCGCCTCGCGATCGCGCGCGCGGTGGTGAACCGCCCGGCGCTGCTCATCGCCGACGAGCCGACGGCGAACCTCGACCGCGAGGCGGCCGAGCGCATCCTCGAGATTTTCCTTTCCTTCCAGCAGGTCGGCGTCACGGTGCTCATCGCGACGCATGACCTGGAGCTGGTCGAGCGCTATGGCAAGCGGGTGCTGCGGCTCGAAGCGGGGCGCATCGCATGAACGCGTGGCTGCGCCAGCACCGGGACGCGCTGCGCGATGCGCTCGCGCGCCTGCCGCGCACCGGCGGCCTTCTCAGCATCGTGGTCATCGGCGTCGCGCTCGCGCTCCCCGCGGGCGGCTACGTTGCGCTGGAGAGCTTGCGCAGCCTGGGCGCGCGCATGACGCTCGAGCCGCAGCTCTCGGTCTTCCTCAGGCCCGAGGCAAAAAGAGCCGAGGCCGAGGCGCTCGGAGTGACGCTGCGCGCCGACGCGCGCATTGCGCGCGTGCGGTTCGTGCCGCGCGAGCAGGCTTTCAGGGAGCTCAGCGCGGTGCAGGGCATGTCCGAGATCCTCGGCGCGCTCGGCCGCAATCCGCTGCCCGACGCCTACGTCGTGCAGCCGAAGGACGATGCGCCGGCCGCGCTGGAGGCGCTCGCGCGCGACCTCGCCCGGGGCGCGGCCGTCGCTCACGTGGAGGCCGACTCGGCGTGGGCGCGCCGCCTCGGCGCGATTGCCGCGCTCGTGCGCACCGCGCTGTGGCTCCTCGCGGCGCTCCTCGCGGCGGGGCTCGTGGCGGTCACCTTCAACACCATCCGCCTGCAGATCCTCACGCGCCGCGACGAGATCGAGCTCGCGCGCCTCATCGGCGCCACCGACAGCTTCATCCGCCGGCCGTTCTATTACCTGGGCCTCCTCCAGGGGCTGGCGGGCGGCGTGCTCGCCCTCGGCATCGTCGCCGCCGGGCTCGCGCTCCTGAACCGCCAGGTGGCGGCGCTGTCCGAGTCGTACGGATCGGCGTTCCGCCTCGGTTTTCCGGGGGCGGGCGACGCTGTGGCGCTCCTCGCCTTCGCCGCGGTGCTGGGCTGGCTTGGCGCCTCGCTCTCCGTGACCCAGCAACTGCGGCGCATGGGTACGTAAGCTAGTGAACACTTCCGTTTAAAGTCAGTGTTCATAAGGAACTACGCCGCCATTTAGCACTCTAATGTCGAGAGTGCTAAAATGGCACCCTGCAAAGGAGGCATGTCCTAATGCAAGCAACGATGGTTCTCCCCGGCGCGGCCCCGGTGCCGATGCCCACGGGAAGTATCGAGGCTTATATCCAGACGGTGAACCGCTTCCCGATCCTGAGCGCGGAGGAAGAGCGCGCGCTCGCGAGGCGCTTTCGCGCCGACAACGACCTCGACGCGGCGCGCCAACTCGTGCTGTCGCACCTGCGGCTCGTGGTCGCCACCGCGCGCGGCTATCTCGGCTACGGCCTGCCGCACGCCGACCTCATCCAGGAAGGCAACATCGGCCTGATGAAGGCGGTGAAGCGCTTCGACCCGGACCGCGGCGTGCGCCTCGTGTCCTTCGCGATCCACTGGATCAAGGCGGAGATCCACGAGTACATCCTGCGCAACTGGCGCCTGGTCAAGGTGGCCACCACCAAGGCGCAAAGGAAGCTGTTCTTCAACCTGCGCTCGATGAAGAAAGGCCTCGGTCCGATGACGCTCGAGGATGTCGGCCGCGTCGCGGGCGAGCTGCGCGTCAAGCCCGAGGAAGTCGTCGAGATGGAGACTCGCCTTGCGGGCCGCGAGATCGCGTTCGAGGCCGATGACGAGGAAGACAGCGGCTTCGCGCCGGCGAGCTACCTTGCCGACAGCGAGGCGGAGCCCTTCAGCGTGCTCGAGGCGAAGCAGTCCGAGCGCGCTCGGGCCGAGGGTCTCACCAGCGCGCTCGCCGCGCTCGATGCGCGCAGCCGCCGCATCATCCAGGCGCGCTGGCTGCGCGAGAAGGACGCGGCCACGCTGCACGAGCTCGCCGCCGAGTTCAAGGTCTCGGCGGAGCGCATCCGCCAGATCGAGGCGAAGGCGCTCGAGAAGATGCGCAAGGTGCTCGACGATCCGGCGGCGCTGCGCGCGCTGCCGGCGCCCGCCTCGCAGCCCGCCGCTCCCCGCTAGGACCCGCCGAGCAGCGTCCGCAGGTCCGCCGGCAGGTCCTCGGCCAGCCGCTCCGGCCGCACGAGCAGGCGCAGCCGGCCCTGCGGGTCGAGCACGTAGGTCTGCGAGCTGTGGTCCACCGTGCCGTTCGAGCCCTTCTCGTAGAAGATCTTGAACTCCTTCGCCGCGCGGCGCGTGGCGTCGGCGTCCCCATAGAGGCCGAGGAAGCGCGGGTCGAAAGCGGTGACGTATTTCCCGAGCACCTCCGGCGTGTCGCGCTCCGGGTCCACGGTCACGAACAGCACCTGCACCTTGTCGGCCTCGGGCCCGAGCGCCTTCATTGCCTGCGCCGTCTGCGCGAGCGTCGTCGGGCACACGTCCGGGCAATGCGTATAGCCGAAGAACAGCACCACCGCCTTGCCGCGAAAGTCCTCGAGGTGGCGCGGCCGGCCGGCCGCGTCGGTCAGGTCGAGCCTGCGGCCGTAGTCAGCGCCGGTGATGTCCGTGCTGCGGAACTTCGTCTCGGGCGAGCACGCCGCGAAGGCGAGGAGAAGGAGCGCTGCCGCGCTAGAGCGCCAGGTAATGATCGACGAGCAGTGCCGCGAACAAGGCGGCGAGATAGACGATGGAATAGCGGAAGGCGCGGCGCGCCACCGGGTCGCTGTAGGCGACGTAGATGCGCACCGCGTGGACGAGGTAGATGCCGCCCAGCACGAGGGCCGCGGCCAGGTAGACGATTCCGCTCATGCGGATCACGTAGGGCAGGAGGCTCGCGCCGAAGAGGATCAGCGTGTAGAGCAGCACCTGCAGCCGCGTGTAGCGCGCGCCGTGCGTCACCGGCAGCATCGGCACGCCGGCCCTGGAGTAGTCGTCGGTGCGATAGAGCGCCAGCGACCAGAAGTGCGGCGGCGTCCAGGCGAAGATGATGAGAAAGAGCAGCATCGCCTCGGTAGGCACCGTGCCGGTCGCGGCGGCCCAGCCGAGCACCGGCGGCATGGCGCCGGAGGCGCCGCCGATGACGATGTTCTGGGGCGTCGCGGGCTTCAGCACCACTGTATAGACCACCGCATAGCCCACGAAAGTCCCGAGCGTCAGCCACATCGTCAACGCGTTCACGAAGTGGTAGAGGAGGCCCAGCCCGAGCCCGCCCAGGACGCCGGCGAACATGAGCGTCTCCCAGCTGGTGAGCTCGCCGCGCGGCAGCGGCCGCCAGCTCGTGCGCCGCATCACGGCGTCGATTTTCTGCTCGACGAGGCAATTCACCGCGGCGGCGGCGCCGGCGACGAGCGCGATTCCGAGCGTGCCTGCCCACAGCGTCTGGAAGGGCACCGCGCCGGGCACCGCGAGGAACATGCCGATCACGGCAGTGAACACGATGAGCGACACCACCCGCGGCTTGGTGAGCGCGAGGAAGGCGCCGAGCCGGCGCGTGAGCCCATCGGGAACGGCGTGGCTGATCAACGGAAGGGACGTAAGCCGCGGAAAGAGAAAAAGTTTAGCACGACGAGGGAGGCGAGCAGAAGCGCGGCGCCGGCGTTGTGCGCGTCCGCGAGCGGCAGCGGCAGGCTGAAGGCGACGTTCAGCACGCCGAGCAGGAACTGCAGCGCGACCAGTGCTGCTACAGCAAGCGCGGGAATCCTTAAGCCTTCGAGCCGATACGCGCGCGCCGCTGTGGCGAGCGCGACGCAGAGGACGGCAAGCGCGAAGACGCGGTGCGTCCAGTGGATCGCGGTGAGCGCTTCGTTCGAAAGCAGCGCGCCCTCCGCAGTGCGGCCGAGCTCGCGCACGACGTGGAACGCGCTGCCGAAATCCATCGCCGGCAGCAGCGCGCCGCGGCAGCCGGGCAGGTCGGGGCACGCAAGTCCCGCATAGTTCGCGCTCACCCAGCCGCCGAGCGCGATCTGCACCGCGAGCAGCAGGAGCGAGGCGAGCGCGGCAGGGCGCGCGGCGCGCGCCCGCGGCGCCGGCGCGTAGCTCCCCTGGCGCAGGCAAAGCAGGACGAGCAGCGCGAAGATCGCCATGCCGCCGAGAAGATGCGAGGTCACGACGGCCGGCCGCAGCAGCATCGTCACGGTCCATTTGCCGAGCGTTGCCTGCAGGACGACGAGCGCGAGCAGCAGGAGCGTGAGCCCGCGGTCGCGGCGCAAGCGCCATGCCCAGCCCGCGAGCGCGCAGAGCAGGAGCCCGAGCGTGCCCGCGATGTAACGGTGGCCCATTTCCTTCCACGCCTTGGCGTGCGCAGCGGCATCGCTGACCGGCTCGGGAACCGGGTGCCCGTAGCAGAGCGGCCAGTCCGGGCAGCCGAGCCCGGCATCCGAAAGCCGCACGTACGCGCCGACCACCACCACGGCGAAGGCGAGCAGCGTGGCGACAAGGACCAGCAGGCGATAGCCGCGCGTCATCCGAACCTGGAGTACTTCAGCAGGCGCTGCACGTCTTTCAGCATCTTCGACGGGTCCGGATCCCTCGGGAAGCGCAGCATCAGGTTGCCGAGCGGGTCCACGAGGTAGATGTGCGCCGCGTGCTCGCCGGGGAAGAGCCGCGCCGAGGCCTCCTCGGCGCGCTCGATGCGCGTGCCCTCGACGGCGGCGAGAATCTCCGCGCGCGGCCGGCCGGCGTCGGTCAGCAGCCAGAGCCGCTCGACCCGCTGCTCATCCTTGCCCTGGGCTTTGCGCACCTGCCGCATGTAATAGAGCTTTCTTTCGCAGCGGGCGTCGCAGGCCGCGGCGTCGAAGCTCACCAGCACCCACTTGCCGCGCAGTGCGTCGAAGGGCGGCATCGCCAGAGGCTGCGGCGGGATGAGCTCGCCGTAGTTTCCGCCCGCGTCCGGTGCCCAGCGAAAGACATAGGCGAGCGTGCCGAGCACGATCGGCGCCGCGCAGACGAGAAGGATCGCGAGGAGCTTAGCGCGCTTGGACACGCTTGAATGAGAACACCACGGCGAGCAGCACGGCGAGCACCGCGAGCGAATACCATTGCAGCGCATAGGCGCGGTGCATGTCGACGCCGAAATCGGGGCGCGGCCGCTCGCGCAGCAGGCCGTCGGCCGGGCCGGAAAGCTGCTCCAGGACAAGCGGCGCGAGCTCGAGGCGGGACTCGGCGGCGAACGCGGCGAGGTCCAGGTTCTGGCGCACCCTGCCATGCTCCGCGGCGCCGGTCGAGAGTGCGTGCGGCAGGCGCTCCACGGCGAGCCCTTCGATGCGCACTTCGCCGGCGGGCGTGGCGAATTCCGGCAGCCGCGCGCGCGAAGCGCCCGCCGCGACCCAGCCGCGCTCGACGAGGACGTTTCCCGGTCCGGCCGAGAGCTTGAGCGGCGTCACGACCTCGTAGCCTGCGCGCCCGTTCAGGATGCGGTTGTCGAGCAGAACGGTGTGCGCCGCATCGAACGTGCCGCGCGCGGCGACCCGCCGGCCGAGGGCGTCCTCCTTGCGCACCGGCCACGCGAGCTCGAGCGCCGGCGAACGCAGCGCCTGTTCGTAGCGCGCGCCCGCCGCGCGCTTCTGCTCCGCGCGGCCGCTCTGCCAGTTGCCGAGCGCAATGCCGCCGGCGCACGCCGCGGCGGCGAGCAGCCAGGGCCAGGCGCGCGGACGGAAAGAGTATCCTCGTGGCATGCGCTATGTCGTCATCGCGGTGCTGGTCGCCATCGTGGCGAGCCTCGGCTCCGCGCTCGTCTTCATGTACCGGGATCGCGGCAACTCCAAGCGCATGGTGAAGGCGCTGGCGCTGCGCGTCGGCCTCTCGGTCGGCCTGTTCCTCGCGCTGATGGCGGCCTATTACTTCGGCCTGATCCGGGACCGGCTCTGACGGAGCGGCTTGCTCAGAGCCAGTAGACGAAGATAAACAGGCCGAGCCACACCACGTCGACGAAGTGCCAGTACCAGGCCACGCCTTCGAAGGCGAAGTGGTGCTCGGGCGTGAAGTGGCCCTTCAGGCAGCGGAACCAGATCACCGTCAGCATGATGGCCCCCAGGGTGACGTGGA
Organism: Burkholderiales bacterium; assembly: GCA_035651575.1. Classification (GTDB taxonomy): domain Bacteria; phylum Pseudomonadota; class Gammaproteobacteria; order Burkholderiales; family SG8-39; genus SCGC-AG-212-J23. Next base: position 45,138 of record DASRFM010000034.1, read on the forward strand.
AGCCATGGAAGCCGGTGAGCATGAAGAACGTGGTGCCGTACACGCCCGTGCTCAGCTTGAGGTTGAGCTGCGTGATGGCGTGCCCGTACTCGTAGGCCTGGAAGCCGAGGAACGTCACGCCGAGCGCGACGGTGGCGCCGAGCCAGAAGAGCAGCTTGCCGCGGTTGTTGGCGATCAGGTTCCAGTGCGCGAGGGTCACGGTGACGCCCGAGGAGAGCAGCAGCAGCGTGTTGATCGCGGGCACGCCCCAGGCCTCCATGGGCGTGTAGGCCTCGCTGAACGCCGGCCCGGCCGAGGGCCAGTGCGAGGTGAAGCCCGGCCAGAGGAGCGCCTGGTGCTCGAGGCTCGAGAGGTCGGGCACCGAGTACACGCGCGCCCAGAACAGCGCGCCGAAGAAGGCACCGAAGAACATCACCTCGGAGAAGATGAACCAGCTCATGCCCCAGCGGAACGACAGGTCCTCCCAGCGCCCGTACTTGCCGCCCTCGGACTCGCGGATGACGTCGCCGAACCAGCGCACCATCATGTAGAGCAGCAGCATGAAGCCGGCGGCGATCGAGACCCAGCCGCCCGAGGCGCCGTTGAACACGAACACCGCGCCGAGCGCCATGAGGAAGAGCGCCGTCGAACCCATGATCGGCCAGGGCATCGGCTGCGGTACCGCGTAATGCTGCTGCCGGCCGCCGGTGGTGGTTGTCGCTGGGCTGTGTGCCATTTGTTTTCTCTCCCCGCTTGCTCAGTGCGTCACGATGCGCACGATCGTGACCAAAGTAAGGACGAACAGCGCCGCGCCGATCACGCCGGCGACGATGACATGGGCCGGCTTGATCTTCGCATCCTCGTGCGCGCTGCGGCGCCGGATGCCGATGAAGCCGGAAAGCACCGTCTTCACCGTGTCGAGGAAGGAAGCCTCCTTCATGAGCGCCTCCATCAGCTCCTGCCCCCGCGCCCGTCGACCTCGAAGAAGGTGTACGAGAGCGCGATGCTCGTCACGTCCTTGGGCAGCCGCGGGTCGACGACGAACGTCACCGGCATGCGCCGCACCTCGCCGGGGGCGAGCGTCTGCTGGGTGAAGCAGAAGCACTGCAGCTTCTTGAAGTACTCGCCGGCGAACTGCGGGCCGTAGCTCGCCACCGCCTGGCCGGTCACCGCGGTCTTGCGCGTGTTGACCACCTCGTATTCCACGGTCGTGAGCTCGCCGGGATGGACGCTGACGTGGTTCACGAGCGGGCGGAACTTCCAGTCGAGCTTGTGCAGGTTCGAGTCGAGCTCGATCGTCACCGTGCGGCTCGTGTCCACCTGCGTGTTCACCGGCGCGGCATCGGGCTTGTCGAGCAGGTTCACCTGCCAGGCGCGGCAGATCTCGTAGTAGAACGGCACGAGCGCGTAGCCGAAGCCGAACATCCCGGCCGCGATCACCGCGAGGCGGACGAACAGTTTCTTGTTTTCCGCCCGAGTGCTCACTGTCCGAGCAGCCAGTACTTCGCGATGATGCCGACGAACGTCGTCAGCGCGATGGACGCGAGCACGAGCGCGGTCTTCAGGTTCTTGCTCACGCCTACTTCACCACCGGCTGCGTCTCGAAGGTGTGGTACGGCGCGGGCGTCGGCAGGTGCGTCCACTCGAGCGAGTCGGCGCCGTCCCACGGCTTCTGCGGCGCGGGCTCGCCGTTCCGGATGCAGTCGAGCACGATGTAGAGGAACAGCAGCTGAGCGAGCCCGAAGCCGAAGGCGCCGATCGAGGAGATCTTGTTCCAGGTCTCGAACATGAGCGGGTAGTCGGGGATGCGCCGCGGCATGCCGGCCATGCCGAGGAAGTGCTGCACGAAGAAGATCATGTTGAAAAAGATGAGCGTCAGCCAGAAATGGATCTGGCCGAGCTTCTCGTTGTACATCCTGCCGGTCCACTTCGGGATCCAGAAGTAGATCCCGGCGAAGGCCGAGAAGAGCGCTCCCGCCACCATCACGTAGTGGAAGTGGGCCACCACGTAGTAGGTATCGTGCAGCTGGATGTCCACCGGCACGAGCGAGAGCACGAGCCCCGTGAAGCCGCCCAGGGTGAAGAGGATGAGAAAGCCGATCGCGAAGAGCATCGGCGTCTCGAAGCTGAGCGAGCCCTTCCACATGGTGGAAACCCAGTTGAACACCTTCACGCCGGTGGGGACCGCGATCAGCGTGGTGGCGTACATGAAGAAGAGCTGTCCGGTGACCGGCATGCCCACCGTATACATATGGTGCGCCCAGACGATGAAGGAAAGGATCGCGATGGCCGAGGTCGCATACACCATCGAGGCGTAGCCGAAGAGCGGCTTCCTGGAGAAGGCGGGGATCACCTGCGAGATCACGCCGAAGGCGGGCAGCGCGATGATGTAGACCTCGGGGTGGCCGAAGAACCAGAAGATGTGCTGGTAGAGCACCGGGTCGCCGCCGCCGGCGGCGTTGAAGAAGGTGGTGCCGAAGTGCCGGTCGGTGAGCGTCATCGTGACCGCGCCCGCGAGCACCGGCATCGCGGCCACCAGCAGGTAGGCGGTGATGAGCCAGGTCCAGACGAACATCGGCATGCGCATCAGCGTCATCCCCGGCGCGCGCATGTTGAGGATCGTGGTGATGATGTTGATCGAGCCGAGGATCGAGCTCATCCCGAGCAGGTGCACGGCGAAGATGGTGAAGTCCATCCCCATGCCCATCTGCACGGTGAGCGGCGAGTACATCGTCCAGCCCACGCCCGGCGCGCCGCCCGGCGTGAAGAAGGAGAGGATCAGGAGCGACGCGGCGAAGGGCAGCAGCCAGAACGACCAGTTGTTCAGGCGCGCGAACGCCATGTCGGGCGCGCCGATCATCATCGGGATCTGCCAGTTCGCGAAGCCGACGAAGGCCGGCATGATCGCGCCGAACACCATGATGAGGCCGTGCATGGTGGTGAACTGGTTGAAGCGGTCGGGATCGAAGAACTGCAGGCCCGGCTCGAAGAGCTCGAGGCGGATCGCGAGCGCCATGATGCCGCCGACGAGGAACATGGTGCCCGAGAACCACAGGTACATCGTGCCGATGTCCTTGTGGTTGGTCGTGGTGACCCAGCGCATGAGGCCGGCCGCCGGACCGTGATGGCCGTGGTCGTCGTGGTGGTCGTGCGCGGGGTCGTGGGTTCCGGCGATCGAGCTCATCGTTGTTCTCTCTAGTCTGGTCTTACTTCCGGCGCGCCTTCACTTCGGCCGGCTGGACGATTCCCGACTTGTTGCTCCAGGAATTCCTCTCGTACGTGATGACCGCGGCGATGTCGGTGTCGGAGAGCTGCGCCCCGAACGCCGCCATGGCGGTCTTCGGCCGGCCGTTCAGCACCGTGTCGATGTGCCCTTCCTTCGGCCCGGTCACGGTCTTGCTGCCGTCGAGCGGCGGGAACGCGGGCGGCGCGCCCTTGCCGCTCGCCTGGTGGCAGGCGACGCAGTTCGCCGCGTAGACCTTCTCGCCGCGCGCCTTCAGCTCCTCGAGGCTCCACTGCTTGTTCACGTCTTCGGCCGAGGCCGCCATTGCCTTCCTCTGGTCGGCGACCCACTTCGTGTAGTCCTCCTGCGAGACCACCTTCACCACGATCGGCATGAAGCCGTGCTCCTTGCCGCAGAGCTCGACGCACTGGCTGCGGAACACGCCCGTCTGCTCGGGGCGGAACCAGAGGTCGCGGATGAAGCCCGGGATCGCATCCTGCTTGGCGCCGAAGGAAGGCACCCACCACGAATGCACCACGTCGGCCGCGGTCGTGAGGATGCGGATCTTCTTGCCCACCGGGACGACGAACTCGTTGTCGACCTCGAGGAGGTAGTGCTCGCCCTTCGGCGCGCGGCCGTCGATCTGGTCGCGCGGCGTCGACAGCGTCGAGAGATAGCTGATGCCCTCGCCTTCGCCCTTCAGGTAGTCGTAGCCCCACTTCCACTGGTAGCCGGTCACCTTGACGGTGAGATCGGGGCTCGAGGTGTCCTTCTGCGCGATCACGACCTTCGTCACCGGCCAGGCGATGATCACGAGGATGATCGCCGGGATGATGGTCCAGATGAGCTCCACGGTGGTGTTCTCGTGGAACTGCTCCGCCTTGTGGCCGACCGACTTGCGGTGCGCGAAGCACGAATAGAACATCGCGCCGAACACGCCGACGAAGATGACGATGATCAGCCACATCACGTACTGGTGCAGCTGGTCGATGTCGCGCGCGAGCTGCGAGCCCGGCTCGCGGAAGTACCATTCGATGGCGTACGCCGACGCCGAGGCGCCGAGCGCGGCGAGGCCGGCCAGCACAGCAAAGAGCTTCCTTGCGCTCATGCGCTTAGTCCCCGAAATCAGTTCAACCCAAGTTTTTTTCTGCGCCGACCTGCCGCGTATGCGCGACGAAGGCGGCCGCCAGCACCAGCACTTCGAGGCCCGAGAACGGCAGCACCAGCCAGGCGCCCAGCCAGGCGAACACGGCGCCGATGCCGAGCGTGATCAGTGCGAGCCCGACGAACACTCGCAGCAGCCCCGTCGGCGAGATCGAGCAGGTGCTCACGAAGCGCCGTAAAGTACCACAGATCAACGACCTATCTCAAGGAACGCGCCTGAAAATGCCAATCGTTTTCACGGTTGGTTCGCTCGGCGCGCGCGCGGCGGCTTTCCAGGCGTGCCCGTACACGACTTCGAAGGTCGCACGCGGCGCAAGCGTCTCGCGCACGCGCTTAAGGAAGCGCTTGCCCGCGAGCCCGCGCGGCCGGTCGCTGCGCGCGCTCGTCTGCCCGCTCGCGCGCAGGTCGGCAAGCAGCGCAGCGCCGCTCGGGTAGGTGAGCGTCAGCATCTCCATGTCCATCACCGGCGCGGCGAAGCCGGCGGCGACGAGCATGTCGCCAAGGTCGTGCATGTCGCGGAACTCGTGAACGCGGGCGCTGCCCGCGGCCGCGCGCAGCTCCTTCAGGCTGTCGGGCCCGAGCAGGCTGAAGAGGAGCAGCCCCTCCGGCGCGAGCAGACGGTGGAACTCGCGCAGCGCCTCGAGCGGCTCGGCAAGCCAGTGCAGGACCATGTTGCACCACACGAGCTGCATGCTTGCGTCGCGGAAAGGAAGCTTCTCGATCCTCGCGCACACCGGCTGCGACGGGTTCCTTCGCAGCCAGCCCGCGCGCCGCGCGCGCAGCATGCCGAGGGCGAAATCGGCGGCTACGATGCGCGCGCCGCCGTAGCGCGCGGCGAGGGCCGTAGCCTCGCGCGCCGGGCCGCTGCCCGCATCGAGGATCCAGCGCGGCGCGAGCTTGACGTAGTCGAGGCGCTCCAGCATGCGCGCGCCGACCTCCTGCTCGAGGCGCGCGGCGCGGCCGTAGGATCGTGCCGCGCGCTCGAAGCGCCGCTGCGCCGCGCGCGCGTCAATCGCGGGCGAGTTCGCGCTCAATGGCAGCGGCCGCCGCGAGCACATGCCGGTCGGCGAGCGCGGCGCCGCACACCATGAATCCGACCGGCGCCCGCCCGCGCTCATGGCAGGGCAGGCTGACGGCGCAGCCGTCGAGGAAGTTTGCCAGGCCGCAATTGCGCAGCATCCGCAGGTTCCAGCGGAAGTAGGCGTCGTCGTCCGCGCCCGCTTCGGCGATCGTCGGCGGCACGCAGGGCAGCGTCGGCATGACGAAGGCGTCGAAGCCCGCCGTGGCGGCGGTGACTTCGGCGATGTAGGCCGCGCGCAGCTCGCCCAGCACGAGGTAATCGGCGGCGGACATGTCCTTGCCGAGGATGATGCGCTTGCCCACGCGCGGGTCGTATTCGTTCACGCGCCCAAGGTAAGGGCGGTGCACGAAGTAGGCTTCGGCGCCCGCGAAGCCGCCGGCCTTGAAGTATTCCGCCTGCCGGTCGAAGGCGGGCACCGCGCGCTCCTCGATCTGCGCCCCGGCCCGCGCGAGGCGCTTCAGCGCCGCGGCGAAGGCGGCGCCCACGGCCTCGTCCAGGTCCTCGAGCGGCGAGCTCCTCGGCACGAGGAGCCGCGCCCCCTTGATCTCGAACGGGGCGAGCGCCGCCCCGGGTTCGCCGGCAAGGATCGCGTCGTAGGCGGCGCAGCAGGCGACCGAATTGGCAAGCGGGCCGACGGAGTCGAGCGTGAAGGACAGAGGAAACGCGCCTTCTCGCGGCACGCGGCGCGCCGTGGGCTTGAAGCCGACCACGCCGCATGCCGCGGCAGGAATGCGCACCGAGCCGCGCGTATCGCTGCCCAGGCCCATCACGCACATGCCGTCGGCGACCGCCACGCCCGCGCCGGAGGACGAGCCGCCGGGCACGCGCCCCTTGGCGCGCTCGTAGGGGGCGCGCGGCGTGCCGTAATGCGGGTTGAGGCCCACGCCGCCGAAAGCGAACTCGACCATGTTGGTCCGCCCGACGAAGACCGCCCCGGCCGCGCGCAGCCGCGCCACCGCGGGCGCATCGCGCTTCGCCGGGGCATTGGCGTCGAAGATGCGCGAGCCGGCGCGCGTCACCTCGCCCGCGACGTCAAAGAGGTCCTTCAGCGCAACCGGCAATCCGTCCACCGGCGAGCGGCGCACGCCGCGCGCGCGCAGCCGGTCGCTGTAGTCGGCGTCGGCGCGCGCCTGCTCGGCATGGACCTTGAGGAAGGCGCGCGCGCCCTCGCCCGCCGGATCGGCGATGCGGCCGAGCGCCTGCTCGACGAGCGCACGGCTCGTCGTGCGGCCGGCTTCGAGCTCTGCGGCCAGCTGCGCTACAGTGGGCATGGCGGAAAGATAGCATGCTGAAATCCCTCTCCAGCCGGCTCTTCGGCGGCAGCTGCTTCCTCTGCCGCGGCGCGGCGCGCGAGCTCCTTTGCGCCGCCTGCCTCGCGGACCTGCCGCGCCTGCCCGCGGCGCAGTGCCCGCGCTGCGCGCTCGCTTCGCCGCTCGGCGCGCTGTGCGGGCGCTGCCTCGCGCGGCCGCCGCATTTCGACGGCACGGTCGCGGCGCTCGCCTACGCGTTTCCCGCCGATGCGCTCGTGCACGCGCTCAAGTTCCGCGGCGAGCTCGCGCTCGCGCCGCTGCTCGCTTCCCTGCTGCGCGAGCGCCTCGCGCCGCTGCGCGACATCGACTGCGTCGTGCCCGTGCCGCTCGCCGCGCGGCGCCTGCGCGAGCGCGGCTACAACCAGGCAGTCGAGATCGCGCGCCCGGTGGCGAGCGCGCTGCGCGCCCCGCTCGAGCTCGCGCTCTGCGAGCGCAGCCGGGACACCGCGACCCAGACCGAGCTGCCCTGGAGCGAGCGTGCGAAGAACGTGCGCGGCGCGTTCCGCGCCACGCGCCCGCTGGGCGGCGCGAGCATCGCCGTGGTCGACGACGTGATGACCACCGGCAGCACGCTCGACGAGCTCGCCGCGACGCTGAAGCAAGCCGGCGCCGCGCGCGTCGTGAACTGGGTGGTGGCGCGCACCGCGCCGGCGTCCTGAGCGTGATCGAGATCGCGCTCGTCCATCCCGAGATCCCGCCGAACGCGGGCAACGTCATCCGCCTCGCTGCGAACACCGGGGCGAGGCTCCACTTCGTCGAGCCGCTCGGCTTCTCGCTCGACGACCGCCAGCTTCGCCGCGCCGGGCTCGACTACCATGAGTACGCGCGCGTCGAGGTGCACGCCTCATGGCAGGCCTTTCTCGACCGGATGCAGGGACGGCGCCTGCTCGCATTCACGACCCGGGCGAAGAACCGCTTCACCGAAGCGCGCTACGCGGCGGACGACGTGTTCGTGTTCGGCTCGGAGACCGCCGGCCTGCCCGCAGCCCTTCTCGATTCGTTCGCGGAAGAAAACCGCCTGCGCCTGCCGATGCAGCCGGGAAGCCGCAGCCTCAATCTCTCGAACGCGGTCGCCGTCGCGGTGTTCGAAGCCTGGCGCCAGCTCGGCTTCCGCGGCGGCGTCTAGGCTTCGGCCCTCGGGTCGCGGGAGAGCAGCTGCTCCACCGCGGCCGCGGCAGTGAGCCGCCCCTCGAGCACCGCGTTCACCGCCTGGGTAACCGGCATGTCGATGCCTTTGGCGGCGGCGCGCTTGGCGATCTCCCTGGCGGAGCGCACGCCCTCGGCGACATGGCCGAGATCGCGCAGGATGGTGTCGAGCGCGCGGCCCTGCGCAAGGGCGAGCCCCACCCGGCGGTTGCGCGAGAGATCGCCCGTCGCCGTGAGGATGAGATCGCCGGCGCCGGCGAGCCCCATGAAGGTTTCCGGCACGCCGCCGAGCGCGACGCCCAGGCGCGCGATCTCCGCGAGCCCGCGCGTGACCAGCGCGGCGCGGGCGTTCTGCCCAAGGCCGAGGCCGTCGCAGATGCCCGCCGCGATCGCCATCACGTTCTTCACCGCACCGCCGATCTCCACGCCCACGAGGTCGGTGCTGAAGTAGACGCGCATGCGGCCGCCGTGCAGGAGCGCCGCGGCCTCGCGCGCGAAGGCGGCGTCCTCCGAGGCGAGCGTCAGCGCGCAGGGCAAGCCGCGCGCCACTTCCTCGGCGAAGGACGGCCCCGAGAGCGCGCCGAAGCGGGCGGCGCGGCCCCAGGCCTGCGCCGCGATCTCGTGCGGCAGCAGGCCGCTGCCTTCCTCGAAGCCCTTGCAGAGCCATGCGAGCGGCCTGGGCTGCACGCATTCGAGAAGCGCGCGCAAGCCGGCCACCGGCGGCGCGGCGAGAACGAGCGTCGCTTCGGACAGGGCCTCGTCCAGGCGCGCCGTCACCGCGACGCGCATCGGCAGCTCCACACCTGGGAGATAGCGCTCGTTCTTCCGCGCACGCGCGATCGCCTGCGCCTGCGCGGGATCGCGCGCCCACAGGGCCACGTCCATGCGCGCGGCGAGCACGCGCGCCATCGCCGTGCCCCACGCACCCGCGCCGAGCACGGCGACGCGGCTCATCGCGCTAGCGGGCGACTTCGATCTTGGGCGCCTCGCCCTGCTGCGCCTGCTGCTGCATGCGCTGCATGTAGATCGCCTCGAAGGAGACGGGCGAGAGCATCACCGGCGGGAAGCCGGCGCGCGCGACGACGTCGGAGAGCGTCTCGCGCAGGTACGGATAGAGGATGTTCGGGCAGGCGATGCCGAGCAGCGGATCGAGCTGGTCCTTCGGGAAGTTGCGCAGCGAGAAGATGCCGGCCTGAACCGCCTCGGCGAGGAAGAGCGTGCGCTCGCCGGCGCGAGCGGTGACCGTCGCCGTCACCGTGACCTCGTAGTAGTTCTCCGCGACCGCCGACGCGTCGCTCGCGAGCTGCACCTCGAGCTGCGGCTGCACCGGCTGCAGGAAGACCTGGGGCGCGTTCGGGCTCTCGAGGGAGAGGTCCTTGACGTAGATCTTCTCGATCTGGAAGGCGGGCTGCTCGCCCGGCGGCACGGCGCTCATGACGGTTCCTTCAGCAGGGGATCGAGCCCGCCCTGGCGCTCGAGGGCATACAGGTCGTCGCAGCCGCCGACGTGGCGGCTGCCGATCCAGATCTGCGGCACGGTGCGCCGGCCGCTTTTCTGCATCATCTCGTCGCGCCGCGCGGGCTCCAGGTCCACGCGCACGCGCTCGATGTCGCGCACGCCCTTCTGCGCGAGCAGCCGCTCGGCCGACTGGCAGAACGGGCACGCCGCGGTCGTGTACATCAGCACCTTCGCCACCTCTAGCCCTTCTCCACGGGCAGGCCAGCCTGCTGCCAGGCCGGCAGGCCGCCGCTCAGGTTCACCACGCGGCCGAAGCCGAGCTTCTTCAGCGCCGCCGCGGCCTTCGCGGCGCGCTCGCCGCCGTCGCAGTAGACGATGAGCGGCTTCTCCCTGCGCTTGGCGAGGTCCCCGGATCCGTCCATGCGCGAGAGGGGCACGTTGCGCGCGCCGAGGATGTGACCCGAGCCGTACTCGCCGGGTTCCCGCACGTCGAGCACGAGCGCGTCCTCGCGGTTGATGAGCAGCGTCGCCTGCTGCGGGCTCACCCACGGGCCGCCGGTCGCGCGCCGGATGAACGGCCACACCAGCATCGCGCCCGAGACGAGCGCGACCGCGATGAGCAGCAGGTTGTTGCGGATGAAGTCGACGGGAATGTGTTCCACGGGAGCCGATCATTATAATTCAGCGCATGCACCGGCTCGTGCTCCTGCGCCACGGCGAATCGGACTGGAACCGCGAGAACCGCTTCACCGGCTGGACCGACGTCGATCTGTCGCAGGCGGGGCTGCAGGAGGCGCGCGCCGCCGGGCGGCTGCTCCAATCGGGCGGCCATCGCTTCGATCTCGCCTTCACCTCGGTGCTCAAGCGCGCGATCCGCACGCTGTGGATCGCGCTCGAGGAGCTCGACCTCATGTGGATCCCGGTCGAGAAGAGCTGGCGGCTGAACGAGCGCCATTACGGCGCGCTGCAGGGGCTGAATAAGGCGGAGATGGCGGCGAAATTCGGCGAGGAGCAGGTGCTCGCCTGGCGGCGCAGCTACGACACGCCGCCGCCGGCGCTCGCGGCAGACGATCCGCGGAGCGAGGCGCGCGATCCGCGCTACGCCGGCGTGCCCGTCCCGGCGAGCGAATGCCTCAAGGACACCGTGGCGCGCGTCGTGCCGTACTGGGAGAGCACGCTCGCGCCCGCGATCCGCTCCGGGCGGCAGGTGCTGGTCGCGGCGCACGGCAACTCCCTGCGCGCGCTGGTCAAGTACCTGGACGGCGTCAGCGACCGCGACATCGTCGGGCTCAACATCCCGACCGCGGTGCCGCTCGTGTACGAGCTCGACGCGGGCCTGCGGCCGCTCAAGCACTACTACCTCGGGGACGCCGCCGAGATCGCGAAGCGCGTCGCCTCGGTCGCGGCGCAAGGGAAAGCCAGAGCCTGAAGCGGCTCGCGCTCCTTCTCCTCATGGCATCCGCCGGCGCGGCTTTCGGCGCCGAGCGCGAGCAGGACCTGCAGAGCCTGCGCACGCGGATCGACGCGCTCAGCCGCTCGCTGCAGGAAAAGGAAGAGCAGCGCAGCGAGGCGCGCGACGCCCTGCGCGCCTCCGAGCGCGCCATCTCGGAGGCGAACCGCGCGCTCGCCGCCGCCGAGGCGGAAAGCGCGCGCCTGCGGGTCGAGAGCGGCCGCATCGCGGAGCGGCGCGCGCAGGTCGCGCGCGAGGCCGTGGCGCGGCAGGCGGGCATCGAGCGCATGCTCCTCGCGCGGCAAAGCGCCGGCACGCCGGACGCGCTGCGCGTGCTGCTCTCCGGCGACGACCCGGGGCTGCTCGCGCACGAGCTGCACTACCTGCCCTACGTGTCGGGCGCGGCGGCGGAGCTGCTGCGCGGCTACCGCGCGGCGCTCGAGGAGTTCGAGCGCCTCGCGCGCGAGGCCCGGACGCGGCGCGAGCGCAGCCGCGCGCTCGAGGAGGCGCGCCGCACCGAGCGCGCCCGCATCCTCGCCGAGCGCAAGGAGAAGCGCCGCGTGTTCGACCGCGCCGCCGTCGAGATCCGCAGGAGCCGCCGCGAAATCAAGGTGCTGCGCGCCGACGAGGCGCGCCTCGCGCGGCTCGTCGAGGAGATCGGCCGCGTGGTCTATGCGCGCGTCAGCGAGGTTCCCGAGAGCGCCTCGCTTAAGGCGCCCTTCTCGTCGCTGCGCGGCAAGCTGCGCTTTCCGGTGCGCGGGGAACTGACCGGGCGCTTCGGCGCTCCAAGGGGAGCAGCCGGCGCGGAATCCAAGGGCGTGTTCATCCGCGCGCCCGAGGGCCAGCCGGTGCGCGCCGTGGCCGCCGGGCAGGTCGTCTATGCCGACTGGATGCGCGGCTTCGGCAACCTGCTCATCGTGGACCACGGGGAGAAATACCTGTCGATCTATGCCAACAACGAGTCGCTGCTCAAGCAGGTGGGCGACGCCGTGGCGCAGGGCGAGCCCGTCGCGACGACCGGCGCGAGCGGGGGCAACGAGGAAACCGGTCTATACTTCGAATTGCGGCATCTGGGCCGCGCCTTCGACCCGCTGCGGTGGGTCAAGCTGAAATAAGCACTCCCCCGGGCCTTCACGCTATGCACACCAAGCTTCGCAACCTCGGATTCGTCCTCGTCGGCGTCATCGCGGGCATCCTCGTCAGCCTGAATTTCCAGGCGATCGCCGACCTCAAGACCGGCCGCCCGACGCTGCCGATCGACGAGCTGCGCGCGTTCACCGAGGTGTTCGGCGCGATCAAGACCAACTACGTCGAGCCGGTCGAGGACAAGAAGCTCATCACCGAGGCGATCAACGGCATGCTCACCGGCCTCGACCCGCACTCCGCGTATCTCGACGCCGAGGCGTTCAAGGAGCTGCAGGTCGGCACCCAGGGGCAGTTCGGCGGCCTCGGCATCGAGGTCGGCATGGAGGACGGCTTCGTCAAGGTGATCTCGCCGATCGAGGACACGCCGGCGTTCAAGGCCGGCATCAAGCCGGGCGACCTCATTATCAAGCTCGACGAGACGCCGGTGAAGGGCATGACGCTCAACGACGCCGTGAAGAAGATGCGCGGCAAGCCGAACACCACCATCACGCTCACCATCTCGCGCAAGGGCGAGAGCGCGCCGCTCGTGGTGACGCTCACGCGCGCGGTGATCAAGGTGCAGAGCGTCAAGGCGAAGGTGATCGAGCCGGGCTACGGCTGGGTGCGCGTGTCGCAGTTCCAGGAAGGCACCGCCGAGGCGATGGAGAAGGCGCTCGAGAGCATGTTCAAGCAGGGGCAGATCAAGGGCCTGGTGCTCGACCTGCGCAACGACCCGGGCGGCCTGCTGCACGGCGCGGTGGCGATCTCCGCGGCGTTCCTGCAGCCCAAGGCGCTCGTCGTCTCCACCGACGGCCGCGCCGAGGACGCCAAGAAGAAGTTCTTCGCCAGCCCGGACGACTACGCGCGCGGCAGCCGCGGCGAGGACGTGCTGAAGAACCTGCCGGCGGCGGTGAAGAGCGTGCCGATGGTGGTGCTCGTGAACGGCGGCTCGGCGTCGGCCTCCGAGATCGTCGCCGGCGCGCTGCAGGACCACAAGCGCGCGGTGCTGATCGGGACGCAGACCTTCGGCAAGGGCTCGGTGCAGACCATCATGCCGCTCGGCAACAACACCGCCATCAAGCTCACCACGGCGCGCTACTACACGCCCGGCGGGCGCTCGATCCAGGCGCGCGGCATCACCCCCGACATCATCGTCGACGAGCCGGGCGCGCCGCAGGACCGCATCCGCGAGGCCGACCTGCAGCGCCACCTCGAGAACCTGCAGAAGATCGAGAAGCAGGAGGCCGACAAGGCCGCGAAGAGCGGCACCACGCCGCCGCCCGCGGTGAGCGCGATCGCCGCGCCGCAGCCGCCGCAGAAGCCGATCGAGCTCGGCTCGAAGGACGACTTCCAGCTCGCGCAGGCGCTCAACTACCTCAAGGGCGCGCCGGTCGTGAAGACGCCGCCGCCCCCGGTCGCCGAGAACAAGCCGGCGTCCACCACCAACTAGAAACCGGCGAACTGAACGACGAGCAGCTTCTCCGCTACAGCCGCCACATCCTCCTTCCCGAGATCGGGGTGGAGGGGCAGGAGAAGCTGCGCGCCGCCCACGCCCTCGTCGTCGGCGCGGGCGGACTCGGCTGCCCGGCGGCGCTTTACCTCGCGGCGAGCGGCTTCGGCCGCCTGACGCTCGCCGACCCCGACGCGGTCGAGCTCACCAACCTGCAGCGCCAGATCCTGTACCGCACCGAGAGCATCGGCCGGCGCAAGGTCGACGCCGCGCTCGAGACGCTCGAGCGCTTCAACCCGGAAGTGGAGATCCGCCCGGTGCCGCTGCGCCTCGACGCGCGCGCGCTCGAAACGACGGCGGCGCAGTGCGACGTCGTGCTCGACTGCTCCGACAACTTCGCGACGCGCCATGCGGTCAACCGCGCCTGCGTGCGCCACGCGAAGCCGCTCGTGTCCGGCGCCGCGATCCGCTTCGACGGGCAGATCGCGGTCTTCGACCTGTCGAAGAAGGCGTCCGCCTGCTATGCCTGCGTGTTTCCCGAGGGCGGCGAGGGCGAGGAGCTGCGCTGCGCGGTGACCGGCGTGTTCGCGCCGCTCACCGGCATCATCGGCGCGATGCAGGCGATGGAGGCGATCAAGCTCGTCGCCGGCGCGGGCGAGACGCTCGCCGGCCGGCTGCTCATCCTCGACGCGAAGAGCGCGGAGTGGCGCTCGGTCCGGGTCAGGAAGGACCCGGAGTGCCCGGTATGCGGCGCGTGAGCATCGGGAAGTGCGTGACGCGGCCGGAGAAGCGCGGCAGCCGCTCGAAGTGCGCGCGCATCGCGCGCCGCTCCGCGGAGTCGAGCGCCGCGCTCAGCGCCGCGGGGCTGTCGAACGCGACCTTGTTCCGCTGCAGCGAGCGCAGCCGCGCGCCGGGCATGCGCCCGGCCCAGTCGATCGCGCTATAGACCTCGAGCTCGCGGATTCCCGGCAGCCGCAGCATGAGCGCCGGGTGATGCGCGAGGTAATCGGCGAGCCACGCCTGCGGATCCTCGGCCGGGCCTTCGTAGCGCACGAGGTAGGTGCACCACGGCTGCGGCATCTCCGCGCGCGCGAAACGCCGCACCGCCATCGCTTCATGGCTCGCCACGCCCGCGGGCCAGGCGACCTGCGCCGCGGCGGCCTCGAGATCGGCGAGCTCGCTGAAGTAGAGCTGCAGCACCGTCGCGGGCGGTGCGCCGTCGTCGAGAAAAGGGTCGCGCGCCTGCGCCGCGGTGTGCACGAGCGCCTCGCGCAGGCCGCGCGCCGCTGCGAGGGAAGGCGGCCCGCCGGAGGCGAGCTCGACGAACAGGCAAAAGCTCAAGCCTGCTCGGCGATGAGGTAGCGCCGCTGCGCGGTGAAGTTCTCGGACGGCTTCTTCGCGAAGCCGCTCTTCGCGTACTGGTGCAGGCAGCCGATGCTGTAGCGCACGAGCGCGCCGGCGTGCGCCGCCGGGTCTGGATCCTGCGCTGCCCGCAGCGACTGCTTCAGCGTGGCCTCGAAGCGGTCGAAGAACTGGTTCATCCGCGCCTGCAGCCGCTCGTGCTCGCCCACCAGCGCATCGCCGGTCATGACGCGCACCATGCCGGGATTCTTCTCGGCGAAGGCGAGCAGCATCTCGGTCAGCTGGTCGGCCTGGCGGCGGCCGTCGGGCTCGTCCTGGGAGATGCGGTTCGCGACCGTGAAGACCGAGCTCTCGATGAACTCGATGAGCCCCTCGTACATCTGCGCCTTGGAGGCGAAATGCCGGTAGAGCGCGGCTTCCGAGACTTCCAGCCTCTCCGCGAGGGCCGCGGTGGTGATGCGCTCCCACTTCGGGGCCTCGAGCATGTGCGCGAGGGCTTTCAGGATGTCTAGCCGGCGTTCGCCTTTGGCTCGGGGCATGGGGAGGGGAGAACGCGCGGATTGTATGCTCAGGCCTGTCGGAACACCAAGCGGGGAAGCTCGGTGATCGACGCGACGCGCAGGTCGACGAACCTGACGCGGCGCGCAATCGGGCTCACCCAGACCGTCGACATGCCGAGGCGGTGCGCGGTGCGCAGGTTCTCGAGCGCATCGTCGATGAAGGCGCAGCGCCGGGCGTCGAGATCGTGCTTGCGCAGAATGTAGTGGAATCCGTGCAGGGCCGGCTTGCCGCGGTAGCGCGCGTCCTCGATGCTGTAGACCGCGTCGAAGTAGCGCCGCACGCCGAGCGCGTCGAGCACCCCCTCGACGTAGTGCCGCGGCGCGTTGGAATAGAGGAGCTTGCGCCCGGCCAGGCGGCCGAGCGCATGGCGCATGGCGTTCTCCGAGACGACCATGGCCGCGAGCTCGGGGAAGGCGTGCGTCTCGGCAAGGAAGCGCCGCGGGTCCTCGCCGTGGTGGCGCATCAGGCCGTTCAGCGTCGTGCCGTAGCGCTGCCAGAAGCGCGTGCGCATCGCGTTCGCGCCCGCCTCGTCCACGCCGAAGCGGCGCTGCAGGTAGGCGTTGATCTGGTCGTGCATCGCGGGAAAGATGCGCGCCCGCGCATCGTGCAGCGTGTTGTCGAGGTCGAAAATCCACACCCGCCTCGAGGGAGGCAGCCGGGCGATGCGCACGCGCTATTTGCTGCGGATCAGGGTGCCGACGCCGCGGTCGGTGAGCACTTCCAGGAGAAGCGCATGCGGCACGCGGCCGTCGATGATGTGCACGCTCTTTACGCCGTTTCTCGCCGCGTCGAGCGCCGAGCCGATCTTCGGCAGCATGCCGCCGGAGATCACGCCTTTCGCCACCAGGTCGTCGATCTTGCGCGGCGTCAGGCCGGTGAGGAGCGCGCCCTTCTTGTCGAGCACCCCGGGCGTGTTGGTCAGCACGACCAGCTTCTCCGCACTCAGGATCTCGGCGAGCTTGCCCGCGACCAGGTCGGCATTGATGTTGTAGGTCGTGCCGTCGGCGCCGGTGCCGATCGGCGCCACCACCGGGATGAACCCCGCCTGCTCGAGCGCGGCGATCACCGAGGGATCGATCTTCTCGATCTCGCCGACCTGGCCGAGGTCGATGGCGCCGTTGTCCTTCGACGGGATGAGCATCTTGCGCGCGCGGATGAAGGCGCCGTCCTGGCCGGTGAGGCCGACCGCCTTGCCGCCCGCCTGGTTGATGAGCTCGACGACTTCCTTGTTCACCTGGCCGCCGAGCACCATCTCGACCACGTCCATCGTCTCGGCGTCGGTGACGCGCATGCCCTGGATGAATTCGCCCTTCTTGCCCAGGCGCGCGAGCACGCTCTCGATCTGCGGCCCGCCGCCGTGCACCACCACCGGATTCATGCCGACCAGCTTCAGCAGCACCACGTCGCGCGCGAAGTCGGCCTTCAGCGCCTCGTCGGTCATCGCGTTGCCGCCGAACTTCACCACGATGGTGCGGCCGTGGAACCGCTGGATGTACGGCAGCGCCTCCGCCAGCACGCGCGCGTGCTCCGCGGGATCGCGCGCGTGGTCCGCGGCGTCGGTCGGGTGCTGGGGCGCGTTCATCGGGCCATTCTATACAAACAAAAAAGGGCCGGCGGACCGGCCCTCTCCCGATGCAGCGGAAAAGGCGGATTACTGGATCGTGATCTGCTTGCGCTGCGCCGCCGCCTTCTTGGGCAGCGTCAGCTCGAGCACGCCGTCGCGGAACTTCGCCTGGGCGCTCGCCTCGTCGACTTCCTGCGGCAGCGTGAAGCTGCGCGTCACCTTGCCGAACACGCGCTCGGTATGCAGCACGCGCTCGTCCTGCGATGCTTCCTTCTCCTGCTTGACCTCGGCGGCGAGGGTCACCTGCGCGCCGTCGATCGAGACCTGGATGTCTTCCTTCCGGACTCCCGGAAGCTCGGCGCTCACCTTGTACTCGCCGTTCTTCTCCGCGACGTCCACCTTCATGCGCGCAAGCGCTTCGCCGCGGCCTTCGTAGGCGAGCGGGCGCACCAGGAAGCCGCGGAACAGGTCATCGACCAGATCATTGAACGGGTCAAATCGCGTAACGTTGGCCATAGGGCTCTCCTTTCGATCCGGGGCTGCTGCCCCGCTTCTCTCGATGTAGGGGCGCCCACGGAGGTTTCAAGCCCCCGGCTAGAATTCCTCGGGCATGAAGGACTTCCGCACCCGGCTGGAGGAGGAGCGCCCCTACCTCGTGCGCTACGCGCGGTTGCAGCTGCGGGATGCGGCGGCCGCGGAGGACGCAGTGCAGGAGGCGCTGCTCGCGGCGCTCGCCGGCGAGTCGGGCTTCGGCGGGCGCTCGAACCTGCGTACCTGGCTCACCGGGATCCTCAAGCACAAGATCGTGGATGCGGTGCGCCGCGCCGCCCGCGAAGCGCCGCTGGGCGGGGAAGAGGGCGACGAGGCGTTCGAGGCGCTCTTCGACGAGCGCGGCCACTGGCGCGAGTTTCCCTCGGAGTGGACCGATCCGGACGCCTCGCTCTCGCAGAAGCAGTTCTTCGCCGCCCTCGAGCAGTGCCTCGAGAGGCTGCCCTCGAAGACGGCGCGGGTCTTCCTGCTGCGCGAGCACATGGGCTTCGACACTGACGAAATCTGTAAGGAACTCGGCATTACCTCGACGCATTGCTGGGTGCTGCTGTATCGCGCGCGCATGGCGCTGCGCGAATGCCTCGACATGAACTGGTTCGGAAAGAAGTGATGCTCAATTGCCGCGAAACGACGCGCCTCGTCTCCCAGGGCCTCGACCGCAGGCTCGGCTTCGCCGAGCGGGTGGCCGTGCGCGTGCATCTTGCGATCTGCAAAGGCTGCGCGCGCTTTGCCCGGCAGGCTCGCTTCCTGCGCAAAGCCGTCCGTGAGCTCGGATCGTCCTGAGAAGCGCTGCGCCGCCTGCGGCGCGCCTTTCCACTGCGGCGCCGCCGACCCGTAGAAGCCGTGCTGGTGCGCGAGCCTGCCTCCCGTGCGCCCCCGGCCGGAGATGAACTGCCTTTGCCCGACGTGCCTCGAAGAGGCCGCGCGGGAACAGGCCAAGCATGAAGCTCAATGAAGCGCTGCTGCGGTCGCTGCCCGACCAGGGCCCGGTCGTCATGCTCAACCTCGTGCGCTTCCGCGCCCAGTCTGCCGACGGCGAGGGCAGCGGCCGGGACGCATACCTGCGCTACAGCGTCGCCGCCATGCGACTCATCAAGGCGCGCGGCGGCACGGTGCTCTGGGCGGGCGACGTGGAAGGCGCGGCGCTGGGCGATCCCTCCGGGCAGCGCTGGGACTACGCCGTCCTCGTGCGCTATCCGTCGCGCGCGGCGTTTCTCGGAATGATGACTTCAGCCGAGTACGCGCGCGCCAACGTCCATCGCGAGAACGGCCTGGAGGACCATGTGATCCTCGCTACCAGCGAAACCTACAGCAAGCTCTACAAGACGTAGCGCGCGAGATCCTCGTCTTTCGAGAGCTCGCCGAGGCGCGCGTCGACGTAGGCGGCATCGATAGTCACCGCGGCGGCGCCGCGCTTCCCGGCCTCGAACGAGATCTCCTCCAGCAGCTTCTCGAGCACCGTGTAGAGCCGGCGCGCGCCGATGTTCTCCGTCTTCTCGTTCACCTGGAAGGCGATCTCCGCCAGCCGGCGGATCGCCTCCGGGCGGAAGTCGAGGGCGACGCCTTCGGTCGCGAGAAGCGCCTGGTACTGCTTGACCTGGCTCGCGTGGGTCGACACCAGGATGCGCTCGAAGTCCTCCACCGAGAGCGAGTCGAGCTCGACGCGGATCGGGAAGCGCCCCTGCAGCTCCGGGATCAGGTCCGAGGGCTTGGCGAGGTGGAAGGCGCCCGAGGCGATGAAGAGGATGTGGTCGGTCTTCACCATGCCGTACTTCGTCGTGACCGTCGTGCCCTCGACGAGCGGCAGCAGGTCGCGCTGCACGCCCTGGCGCGACACGTCCGCGCCCTGTATCTCGGAGCGGCTCGTGATCTTGTCGATCTCGTCGAGGAAGACGATGCCGTTCTGCTCGGCGTTCGCGAGCGCGCGGGCCTTCAGGTCCTCGTCGTTCACGAGGCGCGCCGCCTCCTCGTCGGTGAGGAGCCGCGCCGCCTCGCGCACCCGCATCTTGCGCAGGCGCTTCCTGCCGCCGCCGAGGTTGGAGAACATGCCCTGGATCTGGCTCGTGAGCTCCTCCATGCCCGGCGGCGCCAGGATCTCCATCTGCGGCTGGCTCATCGCCACCTCGATCTCGACCTCGCGCTCGTCGAGCTCGCCCTCGCGCAGCTTCTTGCGGAACTTCTGCCGCGTCGGGTTTTCCTCGGCGCCGCGCTCCTGGAAGCCCACCAGCACGTCGAGGATGCGGTCCTCGGCGGCCTCCTCGGCGCGCGTGCGCACGCCGCGCATCGCCTGCTCGCGCGTCTGCTTGACGCTGATCTCCACCAGGTCGCGCACGATGGTGTCGACGTCGCGCCCGACGTAGCCCACCTCGGTGAACTTGGTCGCCTCGACCTTGATGAACGGCGCGTCGGCGAGCCGGGCGAGGCGGCGCGCGATCTCGGTCTTGCCCACCCCCGTGGGGCCGATCATCAGGATGTTCTTGGGCGTGATCTCCTGGCGCAGCGGCTCGGCGACCTGCTGGCGGCGCCAGCGGTTCCGCAGCGCGATCGCGACCGCACGCTTCGCCCTGCCCTGCCCCACGATGAAATTATCGAGCTCGTGAACGATTTCTTGCGGAGTCATTCCGCTCATTCAAGAACCTCGATGGTCCTTTGGTGATTCGTGTAGATGCAAAGGTCGGCGGCGACCGCCAGCGACTTGTCGACGATCTCCTTCGGGGAAAGAGACGTGTTCTCCAGGAGCGCGCGCGCGGCGGACTGCGCATAAGGCCCGCCCGAGCCGATGGCGACGATGCCGTACTCGGGCTCGAGCACATCGCCCATGCCGGTGATGATGAGCGAATGCGTCGGGTCGGCGACCGCGAGCATCGCCTCGAGGCGGCGCAGGATGCGGTCGGTGCGCCAGTCCTTGGCGAGCTCGACCGCCGAGCGCATGAGGTTGCCCTGGTGCTTGTCGAGCTTCGCCTCGAAGCGCTCGAAGAGCGTGAACGCGTCGGCGGTGCCGCCGGCGAAGCCGGCGAGGATGCGGTCGTGGTGCAGGCGGCGCACCTTGCGCGCGCCGCCCTTCACGACGACGTTGCCGAGCGTCACCTGCCCGTCGCCGCCAAGCGCCACGGCTGCGCCCCGCCGAACGGAAAGAATGGTCGTGCCGTGGAACGATTCCATGGGGAGGTTGCGAGACCGGTTCGCTCAAGAATGGGGGCGCGGCGGCCGGAATGCAAGAGCCGCGCAGAGGGCCGCGAGGACGATCGCGCAGACGATCACCGCGCCGGACGGCAGGTCGGTGGCGAGCGACGCGAGCAGGCCGACGGCGTAGCCGATGACGCCAACGGCGTAGGCCTTGAGGAGCCGCCGGCTGCGCGAGTAATAGGTCCCCAGCGCCGGCACTACGAGCGTGGTGAAGACGAGGAACAGCCCGACGAGCTGCACGGAAACAGTCACCGCGCAGGCGAATAGCGCATAGAAGCCGATGCGCCCGAGCTTCTCCCCCATCCCGAACCACAGCGCAAGGATGGCCGCGTAGAGCGCCGCTTCGTGCGGCAGGTTCTTTGGATTCACCCACAGGATCTGCCCCGAGAGCAGATCCTTGAGGTTCTCGCTGCCGTGGGGGTTTTTCGCAAGAACCAGGATTGCGGCGCTCGATGCGACGACGAACACGACGCCGATGATCGCTTCCTGGACTTGCGGCCAGCGCCGCTCGGTCCAGGTGAGGAACGCTGCCGCGAGAAGCGCCGCGCCGAGCGCCGCTATCTGCACCGCGTAGCCCGTCGGTGGCCAGCCGAGGTAGTCTGCAGTGATGACGCCGAGCGCGGCGATCTGCGCGATGGCAAGGTCGATGAAGACGATGCCCCGCTCGAGCACCTGCATGCCGAGCGGGACGTGCGTCGCGGTGACGAGCAGGCCCGCGATGAACGCGGGCCACAGGATGCCGAACTCGGCGGAACTGATGCTCACTTCACCGTCTTCAGCAAACGATCGATCGTGTCGTCGAACAGCCCGAAGAGATCCTTCGCGCGATCGGTGCCGCCGACCGTGAAGGGCAGCATCACGCTGGGGATCTTGGTCTTGTCGGACAGAAACTGCGCCGCGCCGGGATTGTTGTAGGGCGAGTACACGATGACTTTAGCAGGAGTGCGCATCATCTGGTCCACGAGCTCGGCAAGATGGCTCGGCGTCGGCGGCAGGCCAGGCCTCGGCTCGAGGCTTCCGGCTTCCCGCATGCCCGCCCAGTTCTCGAAGTAGCTGAAGTCCTTGTGATAGACGACGACCGGCACCCCGCGCAACGCCGCCGCCTGCTCGCGCCAACGGTCAATCGCCGCGTCCCAGCGCTTCACGAAATCGGCTGTGCGCCCCGCATAGTACGCGGCGTTGGCATGATCGATTTCCGTGAGGCGCGCCGACAGGACGTCCGCCACTTTGCGGATATTCCGGGGATCGAGATGGATGTGCGGGTTGCCCGCCGGGTGCACGTCCCCGAGCGCGCGATCGATCACCTTGGGAATCTCGAGCTTCACGACGTATTGCGAAGCCTCGAGATACCCCGGGCGCCCCGGTTGCACGCGGTCGTTGCCCGACTGCGTGAGGAGCAACGGCAGCCAGCCGATCTCCAGCTCGGAGCCGGAGCAGACCAGGAGATCGGCGTTGCGGATGCGCGCGATGAGGCTCGGACGCGCCTCGATGTGGTGCGGATCCTGGCGCGCCGTCGTGGCGGAGACCGTGGTCACCTTGTCTCCGCCCAATTCCTGCGCGAGCGCAGCCCACTCGGGCTCGCAAGCGAAGACGTTGACGGTTGCCTGCGCCGCCAGCGGCGCCGCGAGTGCGAGCACGAGAAAAAGGAATTTCATGGCGTCCTCAGAACGTGTGCGCACCGTGGGCCCCGAGGCTCACGATGTATTGGAGGAAGATCTGGTTGTCAGCAAGGCCCATGCGCGAGTAGTCGCGAGCGAACTGCAGGCGCACGCGGCTGAACTCGCTCGGGCTCCAGTCGACCATGAGCGTGTGGCGCTTCGGGTTGTAGGCGCCGAGGATGGGGAAGTCGGCGGCGGTCAAAGCACCGGAATCGACGAGCCCGAGGGTGGTGGTGCCCGAGTTCAGCGTGTCGTAGCGGTAGCCCGCGCGCCACATCGGCATGAACTGGTACACGCCCTGCGCGTACCAGCCGGACTGCCGCGACGAATAACCGCCCGCCATCGTGCCGAGCGAGGCCGCGGTAGTGTCGTAGGTGAGCGTTCCGTTCTCGCGGCGGCGGAAGTACTCGCCCTGCAGCTTGAAATTGTTGTACGTGTTGTTGCCCTCGGGCGCCCACTTCAGGATGCCGCTCAGTGCCCAGGTCCTGCTCGAGCCGCTGAAGCTGTCGGTGACGCTCGCACCGGTGGAGTCGAGATCGGTATAGGCGCGGTCCCGGGGCGAAGTGGCGTAGAGGGACAGGCCGCCCTGCCACGCGAAGCTCTCCCCGATGTCGCCGCCGAGATGCGTGAACAGGTTGCTCGAGCCGAAGCCGTTCTTGTTCCGGTCGCTCGCCGGGAAGGCGCGGCCGCGGCCGAGCTCGAGGCCGACATCGAAGTACAGGCTCGTCGGCGCGACCCACTTGAACTGGACCCCGTCCTCGTTCAGCTGCCCGCCGAGGAACGCCTTCATCACGAGCGGCGCGTCGGTGAAGTCCCAGGCGTGCGCATGGATCGCGTTCTGGTAGCCGATGCTGGAGAAGAAGCGCCCCGCCTTGATCGTGAACCCGTTGGAGAGCCCGATGGTCTGGATGTAGCCCTCCTCGATGTCGATCGTGCTGTTGTCCGGGGAGATCGAGGCGATCAGGTTGCCGCGGAACATATGGTCGACGTTCGCCATGAAGCCGAGCTCCGACTCGCCGAGGCTCAGCCCGCGCCGGCCGGGGCTGACGTCCCCGAGGGTCGGTGCGAACCCGCTGATGTGGTACGTGTTCGGGTCGCGCTGCAGGTTCGAATAGACGCCGTTCAGAATCGCGGAGATCCCCGGATTGAGGGCATTCTCGGTCTGCGGCCGGCTCGCGGCCTGCTGCGCCGCCTGCGTCGCGGTGCTCTCGGCCCGCGTTGCGCTCTCCTCCGCCTTGCTGGATCTGCTTTCCGTCTCCTGCAGCCTTTGCTCCAGCGCCTGCAGGCGCTGCTGCAGCTGCCTCAGTTCCTCACGCAGCTTCGATACGTCTGCGTCCTGCCCGTAGGCAGGCATTGCAGCCACGGCGAACGCCGCGGCACACCACACGATGCGATTCATGCCCTCTCCCAATCAACAGTTGGCTTGGACGCCGGCAAGCCGGCACTCACCACCGGCCTAGGCGACGATGGGCGGGTCTCTGGAGGAGGGGTGCGGCGCCGGAATGCCGGCAAGGGATACTGCAAAGCTCGAAAAGCGACGCGCGGCCTGAAGAAAGGCAGGCGCAGCTGCCAGCGTGCTGCTCAGCGCACCCAGGACCGTATCGAACGCTTCATGGAATGCGCAAAGGCGTTGCTGAGCGCCAAGAGCGGCGGCCTGCAACTCCGTTGTCCCGGCCTGCGAGGCATTGCTCATGTGCCACACGCCATGAGACAAGCCGGCCTGCTGCGCGAGCAGCAGCGCCATCACGAGCAACACCCGACAGAGCCGGACGCTCATGTTTTTCATTCTGCGCGCCTACTGTCGCATACAATGCAACCAAGTTGCAAACACCCTTTCAAAGCCAGGCGCAAGCGCGGCTGCGGTCCATCGGCGCGCGCCTGACCGGTCCCCGGCTGAAGGTGCTTGCCGCGCTGCTCAAGAGCGGGCGGGCGCTGACGCACCAGGAAATCCTCGCGCGGCTCGGCGCTCTGGACCGGGTCACCGTCTATCGCGTGCTGGAGTGGCTGGAGAAGCACGAATTCGTCCACAAGCTTGCCGATGACGACCGGGTCTGGCGCTTCGTAGCGGGACATGATGCGGAAAAGGAGCACGCGCACTTCAAGTGCGACCGCTGCGGCACGCTGAGCTGCCTTAAGGATTCCACGCCGCGTAACAAGCTGAAGCTTCCGCCTGGATACCGTCCGAGCAGGGTCGACGTGACCGTGCGGGGCGTGTGCGCTCGCTGCGCCCGACGCGCCCCGCCGGGGCGTGATTGACTGGTGCCGCGGATGGTTCGATGATGACCCTCGTCATGCGCAGTGAATCCCGTCGCCTCCGGTCGTTGCGACGCTGGGCCTTCGGCCTGGCGGTGCTCTGTTTCATCGCGTTGTGGGGGCTGTCCTCGACCCATCTTCACGTCAAGGATGCCGGTGAGCGGGAGTGCGGCTTCTGCTCCGCGGTCGCGCATAATCCGCCCGCCGACACCGCAGCGCCTCTGCCCGCGCTCTCGCCGATCGGAGCCCTCGGCGAGCCGGCCTTCCGGCTTTTCGCGGAAACTCACCGCGCGAGCATCTTCACGCCTTTCTCTCGCGCGCCGCCGCGCGCGTAGCGCTCGCCCAGCAGCGCATTGGCGCACCTGCCTGATGGTGCGCTCACCTCAAACCATAATCGAGGAGCTCGCCGATGAGGCGTTCCCTCCACGCTTGGCCGTGGCTCATGGTCGTTGCAGCGCTGTCCGGCGCCGCGCTCGCGCGCGAGCCCGGTCCGCACGTGCACGGCGCCGCGAAGCTCCAGGTCGCGCTCGAAAAGAATAGCGTCACGATCGACTTCGAAAGCCCGCTTCACAACCTGCTCGGGTTCGAGCATGCGCCCCGCACCGATGCGGAAAAAGCCGCGGTGGCGGCGCTCCGCGAGCGGCTGCAGAAGCCGCTCGCGCTGTTCGTCCCGACGCCGGCGGCTGAATGCTCGGTCGCGACCGTGAAGCTCGATTCCCCCGTCTTCGGCACGAGCCCGGCCGGGGAAGGCGGGCATGCCGACCTGGATGCCGAGTTCGTCTACACCTGCCGTCAACCCGAGCATCTGCAGGACCTGCGGGTCACGATCTTCACGATCTTTCCCGGTACGCGAACGATCGATGCGCAGGTCGCCGGTCCTAGGGGACAGGCCGCGGCACGTCTCAGCGCCGCGCAGCCGCGGCTCGCATGGCAGCCGTGACGGCACCCATCGCAGAGCTCGACAAGGTCGTGTTCCGCTGGTCGGCGCGCGATGCCGCGTGCCTCGATATCGAGCGCTTCGCCCTTTCCCCGGGAGAGCGCGTGTTCCTTCATGGCCCGAGCGGCAGCGGAAAGAGCACGCTGCTCGGCCTGCTCGGCGGCGTGCTCGTGCAGGAGCGCGGCAGTGTGCGCGTTCTGGGCCAGAGCCTCGAGAAGCTCGGCGCGGCGTCGCGGGACCGCTTTCGCGCCGACCACGTCGGCTTCATCTTCCAGCAGTTCAACCTCATTCCTTACCTCTCCGCGATCGAGAACGTGATGCTGCCGTGCCGCTTCTCGGCACGGCGCGCACGCCTTTCCGCAGACGCGGCGCGGCTCATGTCCCGGCTGGATCTCGATCCTTCCCTTCACCATCGGCTGGCCATGCAGCTGAGCGTCGGGCAGCAGCAGCGCGTTGCGGCCGCGCGCGCCCTCATCGGGCGGCCGGAGCTCGTGATCGCCGATGAGCCGACGTCCTCGCTCGACGCGGAGCGCCAGCGGATCTTCCTCGACCTGCTGCTGCACCAATGCGCAGAGGCTGACGCAACGCTGCTCTTCGTCAGCCACGACCACCGCCTCGCCGGCGCGTTCGATCGCGAGGTGGCTCTCGCTTCGATCAACCGCGCGTACGAGAGGCGTGAGGCGGCATGAGCCACTGGCTCCTGCTTGCCGCGAAGAGCGCCTGGAACCGGCGGCTGACGCTCGGCTTGACCGTTCTCGCAGTCGCGCTGAGCGTGGTCCTGCTGCTAGGGGTCGAGCGGGTGCGCAGCGATGCGCGCGAGGGCTTCACCCAGTCGGTTTCGGGCACCGATCTCATCGTGGGCGCGCGCACGAGCGCGGTGCAGCTCATGCTGTACACGGTCTTTCGCATAGGCGAGGCGACCAACAACATGCGGTGGGACGCGTACCAGGAGCTGGCGCGCCACCCGCTGATCGCGTGGACGATTCCGCTGTCCCTCGGAGACTCGCACCGCGGCTTTCCGGTGCTCGGCACGACACCGGGCTACTTCGAGCACTTTCGCTACGGCGATTCCCGGCCCCTTGCCTTTGCGGCCGGCAAGCCATTCGCGGAGCTCTTCGATGCGGTGCTTGGCGCGCAGGTGGCTGAAGCGCTCGGCTACCGCATGGGCGACAGGATCGTGCTGAGCCATGGCATCGGCGGCATCGGGTTGCCCGAGCATGCCGACAAGCCGTTCGTGGTGAGCGGCATCCTGCAGCGCACGGGGACGCCCGTCGACCGCACGGTGCATGTGAGCCTCGCCGCGATCCAGGCGATCCACCTCGACTGGCAGGGCGGCGCGCCGGTTCCGGGATTCTCGATCCCCGCCCAGTACGTGCGCAAATTCGACCTCACCCCGAAGGAGATCACCGCCGCGCTGATCGGATTGCACAGCCGCGCGGCGGTCTTCAAGATGCAGCGCTACATCGACGACTACAAGGGCGAACCGCTAATGGCGGTCCTCCCGGGCGTCGCGCTCGACGAGCTCTGGCGCGTCGTCGGCGTCGCGGAAAACACGCTCCTCGCGGTCTCGGGGATGGTGGTCCTCGTCGGGCTCACCGGGCTTGTCGCGGTCGTGCTCGCAGGCCTCAACGAGCGTCGGCGGGAGATCGCCGTTCTTCGCGCCGTCGGCGCGAGCCCCCGCGGCATCTTCCTGCTGCTCACGACCGAAGGGCTCCTGGTCACCGCGCTCGGCTGCGTTCTCGGCATCCTCCTCCTGCTCGCGCTCACCGTAGCGGCCGCTCCGCTCGCCCAGTCGCGCTACGGCGTGGCGCTGCATCCGCGCGTTATTTCGCTGGCTGAATTGCGCCTGCTCGCGCTGGTCATCGCGGTCGGCGTGCTCGCGAGTCTCATTCCCGGGTATCGTGCGTACCGCTTGTCGCTCGCCGACGGTCTTGCTCCACGCCTCTAAGGATTGTCATGCCACGCCTCGCCTTTCTTCTGCCCCTCGCGCTCAGCGCTCTCCTGGGCACCGCCTCCGCCACCGACGAGTACAGGGTCGGCGATCGCCTGCCGCAAGCGAAAGCGAAGCCGGACGCGAAGTCCTCCTACCAGACGATCCGCTGGGAAGCGCTGGTCCCCGAGGGCTGGGATCCCGCGAGAGACCTGCGCGGCATCAATCTCGCCATGCTGAACGACGGCGACCGGCGCGCGACGGAGGCGCTGGAGAAAATGAAGAAGGCCTGGGACGAGGCGCCCGTCGAGCCGGCGTGGAACGGCCAGCGCGTGCGGCTTCCGGGCTTCGTGGTGCCGCTCGAGAGGGTCAAGGAGGACGTGACGGAATTCCTTCTGGTGCCCTACTTCGGCGCCTGCATCCACGTCCCCCCGCCCCCGGCGAACCAGATCATCCACGTCTTCCCGGCCAAGCCGGTGAAGAACCTGCGGACGATGGATGCAGTGTGGGTCATCGGCGTGCTCGATACCACGCGAAGCGAGGCGCTGAAAGGCGGCAACGAGGCGATGGGCATGGCGGTCGCCGGATACCGCATGACGGCCGAGCAGATCTCGCCTTACAAAGGCCCCGCGCGATGAGGCTCGCCTGCGCGCTCGCCGTCCTGGCGGTCGCAACAGGCAGCGCGCGGGCCGCAGGCGTCGATTGCATGGGCGCCGAGGAGCGCCGGTGGGTGATGCAGGCCCTCGACAAGTACGCGTTGGAGTACGACGTCACGAAGCATGCGCAGGCGCTGATCGCGCTGAATAGCGCGACCCTCGATCTGGAGGACCGGTTGAAGGCATGCCGCGACTCCGGTACCGCCTCGGCCGGAGGATGCGGCAGCATCGCGCGGGAACTGGAAGCCAGCAAGGCGCAACGCGAGCGTGCTGCAGACAGCCTGCGCACCGCCCTTCAGATGCAGCCTTACCTGAGCACGCTGCAGATCCGGCTCGAGCGCCCAAGCTGCCAGTAGGGTCGGCGCCGCCAAGCGTATAAGATGCGCCCGCGCCGATGATCGCCCTCGTCCTCGCCCTGACGACGTTCGCCTCCACCCTCGCGGGCGGGGCGTTCGCGCTGCGCTATCGCAGCCGGATCCATCTCATCCTCGCGTTCACCGCCGGCGTGCTGCTCGGCGTGGTCGCCTTCGATATCCTGCCCGAGACCTTCGCGCTCGCTTACGCCCGGGGCATCGACGCGACCTACGCGATGGTGGCGCTCGTCGTGGGCTTTCTCCTGTTCCATGCGCTCGAGAAGTTCGTCCTCATCCACCACGGCCACGAGGAGGACTACGCCTCGCACCGCCATCCCCAGGTCGGGGTGCTCTCCGCGTTCGCTCTCGCCGGGCACAGCTTCATGGACGGCCTGGGCATCGGCCTCGCGTTCCAGGTCTCCGACGCCGCCGGAATCGCCGTCGCGATCGCCGTGATCGCGCACGATTTCTGCGACGGCCTCAATACCGTGAGCCTGATGCTCGTGCACGGCAACACCAGCCTGCGCTCCAAGCTGATGCTGCTGCTCGACGCGATCGCGCCGGTCGCCGGCGCGGCGGCGACGCTGCTCATCGAAGTGCCGCCAGGGGCGCTGGTGGTCTATCTGGGCTTTTTCGCCGGGTTCCTGCTCTACATCGGCGCTTCCGACATCCTGCCGGAGGCGCACTCGCAGGCGACTTCGGGCACCGCGCTCGGCCTGATCGGGCTGACGTGCGCCGGCGCCGCGCTGATGTTCGTCGCCAGCCGCCTCGCCTAGGCGAGGCACTCCTTCAGGCCTGCCAGGAACAGGTCTTTCGGCAGTTTCTTGCCGATGAAGACGAGGATCGAGCGCTTTTTCTCGGTCTTCGCCCAAGGCTTGCCGAGGTCGCCGCCCATCATCATGTGCACCCCCTGGAACACGACGCGGCGCGGGTTGCCCTTCATCCACAGCACGCCCTTGTAGCGCAGGAGATCCGGGCCGTAGACCTGGATCATGCCGGAGAGGAACTGCTCGAGCTTGTCGCCGTTGAAGGGCTTGTCCGACTCGTAGACGAACGACTCGACCTCGTCGTGGTGCTCGTGCTGGATGCTGGTGAGGAATTCCGGGTCGAGCTCGAGGATCGCGTTCAGGTTGAAGCCGCGGATGTCGAGCACCTCGCCGATCGGCGCGTCGCCGAAGTGCACCTTCTTGATCGGCGCGCGCGGATTCATCCGCTTCAGCCGCTTGGACAGGTTTTCGATTTCGCTTTCGGACACCAGGTCCGTCTTCGACATGAGGATGCGGTCCGCGAATCCGACCTGCTCCTGCGCCTCGTGGAACTCGTCGAGCTGCTTCGGCGCGTGCTTCGCGTCCACGATCGTGAGGATGGAGTCGAGCAGGTAGTAGTTGCCGATCTCCTCGTCGGTGAAGAAGGTCTGCGCCACCGGACCCGGGTCGGCCATGCCGGTCGTCTCGATGACGACGCGGTCGAACTTGAGCGAGCCGGCGTCGCGCTTCTCCTTCAGCTCGCCGAGGATGCGGATCAGGTCGCCGCGCACCGTGCAGCAGATGCAGCCGTTGTTCATCTCGACGATCTGCTCGTCGGACTTCTCGATGATGTCGCTGTCGACCCCGACCTCGCCGAACTCGTTCTCGATCACGGCGATGCGGTGGCCGTGGTCCTCCTTGAGGATGCGGTTGAGCAGCGTGGTCTTGCCGGCGCCGAGAAATCCGGTCAGGATGGTGACCGGCACCATGGTGTTCTCTTGCATGGGTGCGATTTTAACCGCGTAAGGCCGCCAGCCCGGAGACGACCAAGCCACGTGACTTCGAGAAGGCAATTCCTCTGCCTCGCCGGGGCGCTCCTGCCGCTGCCGGCGCACGCGCAGTCCAAGTGGGGCGTGGTGCACGAGGTGTCGGGAGACGTCTTTCTCGACGAGCGCCCGCTCACGGCGCAAAGCGGCATCGAGGGCGGGCAGGCCGTGCGCACGGGCGCGGACGGCCGCGTGTGGTTCAGCGTCGCCGGCGACTCCTACTTCCTGCGGCCCGGCAGCCGGCTCGAGCTGCGCCAGCGCGACTGGCGCGAGTCCTTCATCGACGCGCTGCGCCTGGTCACCGGCGCGATGGGCGCGACCTTCCGCACCGGCGCGCCGCGCAGCGTCATCGCGCAGACCGTGACCATCGGCATCCGCGGTACCGGCGTCTACGTCGAGACCTCCGCGACCCAGACCTACGCCTGCACCTGCTTCGGCATCACCGAGATGTACTCGGCCGCAGGCGGCGCGATGATGGAGCAGGTGCGCGTCAGCACCCAGAACCACCAGGCGCGGCGCATCTACCGCGATCCTTCCATGGGCATGCGCATCGTGCAGGCGCCCTTCGAGCGCCACACGAACGAGGAGATCTCGCGCCTCGAGCGCCAGGTCGGCCGCCCCAACCCCTTCTAATCAGGGACGCACCACGTTTTTGTCCCGGTTGGCGGGCCGACCTGCCTTGCCGCGCTCGACTCTCCTGCCAAGACTCGCGGACAAGCGGTCCATGAAAGTGCGACTGCCGAGAACCAGATTCCCGTTCGTTGCCTGGCGGATTGCCGCGAGCATGGGCTCCGGTCCACCGAAAAGCGATCGGTAAGAGGCATATCGATCTTCGGCTGATGTACCAAGCCGTTGATACTCCTCATGGGGCGTAATGAACGTGCTCGGAACCCCGCGAGCGTTCGTGCGGTAGCTTGACCATTCAAAAGCGTCGGGACTGTCCGCCAGCCTTGCGCGGACCGGATTCAACTCGACATAGCGATAGCAATTCAGCAGATACGCCTCGCTTTGGACGATGCAGGAGCGAAAGCGGCCCTCCCATAGCGAGCCCGTACGTTCGTATTTGCGGTTCATGTATTGGCTATGGAGCAAATTCAGACGTCGCATGAGGCAAGCGCAGCTGTTCGAGGCGAGAGGCGTCACGAGAAGATGGACATGGTTCGTCATCAAGCAGTACGCATGAAGTTCGCAGCTCGCCTCGGGCAATATCCGAGCCAAGTGGTGAAGATAAAAGCGGCGATCGGCATCTTCGAAGAAGCACGGGCCGCGGTTGTTGCCGCGCTGCACGATGTGCATCGGCAATCCCGGAACGGTGATACGGCGTCGGCGCGGCATGGTTAGTCAACGGAGGGGCCTCCTTCTTCGTTGACCAGGCAAGGGAAAACGTGGTGCGTCCCTGATTTATGAGGCCTTGAAGACCAGCAGCCCTTTCAGGTAGTCGCCCTCGGGGAATTCGAGCGCGACCGGATGGTCGGCGGCGGCGCCGAAGCGCTCGATGATCTTCGCCTCGACGCCGGCGTCGAGCGCGGCGCCGGCGACGATCGACTGGAAGAGATCCGCCGGCACGCCCCCCGAGCAGGAGAAGGTGGCGAGCAGGCCGCCCGGGGAGAGCAGCTTCAGCGCGAGCAGGTTGATGTCCTTGTAGGCGCGCGCAGCCTTCGCCGCCTGCGCCGCAGTCGGCGCGAACTTCGGCGGATCGAGGATCACGAGGTCGAACCTGGCGCCGCGGTCGCGCAGCTGCCGCAGCTGCGCGAACACGTCGGCGTGCACGAACTCGACGCGGCCGGGGTCGAAGGGATTGCAGGCGAGGTTCTCCTTCGCCACCTCGAGCGCCGGCACCGAGCTCTCGATCGCGGTGACGCGCTGCGCGCCGCCGGCGAGCGCCGCGATGGCGAAGCCGCCGGTGTAGCAGAAGCCGTCGAGCACGGCGCGCTCCGTGGCGAGCGCGCGCACGCGCTGGCGGTTCTCGCGCTGGTCGAGGAAGAAGCCGGTCTTCTGTCCCTGCTCGACGTCGACGCGGAAATTGAGCCCGTGCTCGATGATCGGTGCGCGCGAGGCATTGCGGTCGCCGCGCGCGAACCCGGCGCGCGCCGGCAGCTTTTCCAGGTTGCGCACCTCGGCGTCGGAGCGCTCGTAGACGGCCTCGCAGCCCGCGAGCTCGGCGAGCGCGTCGAGGATCGGGTCGCGCCAGCGCTCGACGCCCGCCGCCAGGAACTGCGCGACGAGCACGTCGGCGTAGCGGTCCACCACCAGGCCCGGAAGGCCGTCGGACTCGCCGTGCACGAGCCGCAACGCATTCGTGTGGCGCGCCGCGGGCAGCGCATCGCGCATCGCGATCGCGCGGGCGAGGCGCTCGCGGAAAAACGCCGCATCCACCGCCTCGGCGCAGTCGAAGGTCCAGACGCGCGCGCGGATCTGGGAATGCGGGCTGTAGGCGGCCTGCGCGACCGGCTTGCCGGAGCTGTCCCGGATCTCCACGGTGTCGCCGATTTCCGGCTTGCCGACCACTTTCTCGATGGCGCCGGAGAAGACCCACGGGTGGCGGCGCCTGAGCGATTTCTCGCGGCCCTTCTTGAGGACGAGGACGCTCATCGCTTCTTTGCCCGCGGGTGCGCCGCGTCGTACACCTTCGCGAGCGCCTGGTAGTCGAGGTGCGTATAGACCTGCGTCGTCGCGATGCTGGCGTGGCCGAGCATCTCCTGCACCGCGCGCAGGTCCTGCGACGACTGCAGGACGTGCGTGGCGAACGAGTGGCGCAGCATGTGCGGGTGCACGTGCTCGGGCAGGCCGCTCGCGCGCGCCCACGCGCGCAGGCGCAGCCCCACGACCGCCGGCGCGATGCGCCTGCCGCGGCTGCCGACGAAGAGCGCCTTTTCGCCCGGCGCCGCGATTGCGGCGCGCACGGCGAGCCACTCCTTGAGCGCCTCGCGCGCCTTCGCGCCGACCGGCACGGTGCGCGTCTTGGAGCCCTTGCCGGTCACGGTGACCTCGCCTTGCGGCAGGTCGAGCTTGCCGTCGCCGAGGTCGAGCGAGACCAGCTCGCCGAGCCGCAGCCCCGAGGAGTAGAGCAGCTCGAACATGGCGCGGTCGCGCAGCATCGGCGGCGCGCCCGGCGTGCGCGCGTTGAGCAGCCGCTCGGTGGACTCGACCGAAAGCGCCTTCGGCAGCGGCCGCGGCGCCTTGGGCGCGCGGATGCCGAGCGCGGGGTTCGCGGCGAAGCCGCGATGCCGCACGAGCCAGGCGAAAAGCCCGCGCCAGGCGGAAAGCGCGAGCGCGAGCGAGCGCGGCGCGAGCCCGCGCCCGTGAAGCAGCGCGACGAAGCGGCGCACGTGCGACGGCTCGAGGGAGGCAAGGCGCGCTTCGCCGGCCAGCGTGAAGAGCACGTCCAGCGCGCGCGCGTAGTTCTCGAGCGTCGCCGGCGAGAGCCTGCGCTGGGTCTTCAGCGAATGCAGGTACTCGGCTGCGAGGCGCCGGTCCGCGTGGGGCGGACTTTCTACAGCCTTGCCGTCACGCCGGCTGCGCACAGCTCGCCGATGCGGCGCAAGTAAAGCGTCCCCATCTCGGGGAAGAAGCGCTGCGGGTCCTCGCTGCCGAGCGCGAGCACGCCGAAGACCGCGGTCTGGCCGAGCGGCACGAGCGCGAGCGAGCGCACGTGCTCGGCGGCATCGCGGAACCAGCCGAGCAGCGGATTGCCGGCCGCGGCGCCGCACTGCGGCGCGCCCATTGCCTCCGCATGGCGGCGTTCGGCTTCGCCCACGGCCTGCGCCTCCTCGAAATCGGCCGGCACGCTCTTGCCCCAGATGCGCAGCGCGACGTGCGGCACGGCGAAGTCCTCGCGCAGGTGGAAGTAGAGCGAGCGCGCGAGCGCCGGGAAGTCGCGCGCGCCGACGAGCGCCACCGAGAGGCGGTGCACCTTCTCGCTGATCGCGTCGTTCTCCTCGCCGAACTGGATCAGCTCGGAGAGCTTGCCTTCGAGGAGCTTCGTCTTCTCGCGCAGCGCGAGCGTCTGGCGCTCCGCGAGCGGGATGGCGCGGCCGCCGTGGGGATGGGGCACCTGGATGTTCTCGAGCAGCCCGGGGTGCTCGTCGAAGAACTGCGGATGCGACTTCAGGAACTGGGCGACGTCGTCCTTGTTCATCTTGTTTTCACAGGTCCATGTCCCCGTCGAAGACGCTCTGCGCCGGCCCCTTCATCCACACCGCATTGTCGCCGCCGGACCAAGAGATGGTCAACGCTCCGCCGCGCGTTTCCACGCGCACCGGCGAATCGAGCAGCCCGCGGGCGATGCCGCTCACCGCCGCGGCGCAGGCGCCGGTGCCGCACGAGAGCGTTTCGCCCGCGCCGCGCTCCCACACCCGCAGCGCGATGCGCTGCCGGTCGAGAACCTGCATGTAGCCGGCATTGACCCGGTTCGGGAAGCGCGGGTGATGCTCGAGGAGCGGCCCTTGCGTGGCGACCGGCGTGCGCGCGACGTCCGCCACCAGCTGGACGGCATGCGGGTTTCCCATGGACAGGATGGCGACGTCGAGAATCCCGCCTTGAACGTCAATTTTCTGGACCAGGGGCGCTTCGAGCGCGGGCGCTCCCATGTCCACGCTCACCTCGCCGTCGTCTTCCAGGCGCGGCGCGATCAGGCCGCCCAGCGTCTCGACGCGGAGCTCGCGCTTCGTGGCGAGGCCGCGCGCGTGCACGAACTTCACGAAGCAGCGCGCGCCGTTGCCGCATTGCTCGACCTCGCCGCCGTCGGCGTTGAAGATGCGGTAGCGGAAATCCGCGTCGGCGCGGGTCGCCCGCTCCACCGCCAGCACCTGGTCGCAGCCCACGCCAAAGTGGCGATCCGCGAGCGCCCGGATCTGGCTCCTGGAGAGGGAAAACCCCTCCTTCGTGCAGTCGAGGACGACGAAATCGTTGCCCGCGCCCTGCATCTTCGTGAACCGGAGCTTCACGCGCTCGCCCGCACGATGCTGCAGATGCGCTCCACCGTGGCCGCCTCGAGGAGCGGATGGATCGGAAGCGAGAGCACGGTTTGCGCCGCCTGCTCGGAGGCCGGCAGCGAGCGTTTTCCGTGCTGCGCCTCGTAGGCCGGCTGGCGGTGAAGCGGGATCGGATAGAACACCGAGCTCGCAATGCCCTCGGCGGCGAGCCGCTCGCGGATCGCGTCGCGCCGCGCGCTGCGGATCGTGAACTGGTGGTACACGTGGCGCCCGCGCCCGTGCTCCGCGGGCGCAGTCACGGCGCTTCCCGCGAGCTTTTCGCGGTAGAGCGCGGCGATGCGGCGTCGCGCCCCGTTGAAGCGCTCGAGGTGGCGGAACTTGACCCGCAGGATCGCCGCCTGCAGCTCGTCCAGCCGGCTGTTCCAGCCCACGCGCTCGTGCAGGTAGGTCTTGCGGCTGCCGTGGTGGCGCAGCATGCGCAG
Organism: Burkholderiales bacterium; assembly: GCA_035651575.1. GTDB lineage: Bacteria > Pseudomonadota > Gammaproteobacteria > Burkholderiales > SG8-39 > SCGC-AG-212-J23. The sequence goes on from DASRFM010000034.1 coordinate 80,741, forward strand.
CGCCTCGTCGTGCTCCCTCGTTCGCGCGGTGACGAGGCCGGCGTCGCCCGCCGCGCCGAGGTTCTTGGTGGGATAGAAGGAGAAGCAGCCGAAGTCGCCCCAGCCGCCCGCGCGCCGTCCCGCAAAGTCGGCGCCGAGCGCCTGCGCGCAGTCCTCGATGAGGAGCAGCCCGCGCGCCTTGCAGAGGGAATCGATCGCATTCAGCGCGGCGCATTGGCCGAAGAGGTGGACCGCGATGATCGCCTTCGTCCGCGGCGAGAGGCTGCGTTCAGCGGAGGAAGGATCGAGATTGAAGGTCGCCGCGTCCACGTCGGCAAACACCGGCGTCGCGCCGGTATAGGAAACCGCCTCCGCCGTGGCGAAGAACGTGAACGCCGGGAGCACGACCTCGTCGCCCGGCCCGACGCCCGCCGCGAGCAGCGCGAGATGCAGCGCGTCGGTGCCGGAGTTCAGGCCGGCCGCGTGCGGCGCGCCGACGTACGCCGCCAGCTCGCGCTCGAGCGCCTCGCCCTCGGGACCGAGGACGTAGCGCCCGGAAGCGAGCACCCGCGCGACCGCGGCGTCGATCTCGTCCTTGAGCGAGCGGTATTCGCCCGCGGGGTCCACCATGGCGACGTTCATCCGAAGCGCTCCAGGCGTTCGCGCACCAGCGTTCCGATCTGCAAGGCGGTCTGCAGCGCGCGCAGCCCGTCCTCGCCGCTCACCGCGGGCTTTTCCTTCCTGAGGACCGACTGCACGAATGCGCGCGCCTGCATCGCGAGCGCATCGCCTTTCTCCTGCGCGTCCTCGGTGGATTCGAGCCCGCCGCCGGCATTCTTCACGTAGCGGAGTTTCCCCGCCTGCAGGTCGGCCGACGCGTACAGGTCCGTCTGGAAGACGCGCAGCTTGCGCACCGGCGCCTGGCTCACGCGGCTCGCCGAGAGGTTGGCGACGCAGCCGTCGGCGAACTCGATGCGCGCGTTCGCGATGTCGATCTCGCCCGTCAGCACGCGGAAGCCGCAGGCGCTGACGCCCGAGATTTCCTTGCCGCAGAGCGCGAGCGCGAGGTCGATGTCGTGGATCATGAGGTCGAGCACCACGTCCACGTCGGCGCCGCGCTGCTTGAAGCCGGCGAGCCGCTCGGCCTCGATGTAGAGCGGCCGCGCCATGCGCCGCGCGAGCGCGGTAAAGACGCTGTTGTAGCGCTCGACGTGCCCGACCTGCAGCAGCCGGTCCTTCTTCCTCGCGAGCTCCACCAGCTTGCGGGCCTGAGGCGCCGTGCTGGCGAGCGGCTTCTCGACGAGCACGTGCAGCCCCTGCTCCAGGCACTCGCTCACCACGTCGTAGTGCTTTTCGGTCGGCACCGCCACCACCGCGGCGCCCGGCTTTTCACCGGCGCCCTTGACCAGGGGAGCGAGCGCGCGGCAGCGCTCCGGGTCGGGATCCGTCACCGAAACGATGCGCACGTTCGCGAGCGCGGCGAACTTCTCGGCATGCAGCCGGCCCATGTATCCGGCGCCGTAAACCGCGAGCTTCAATAAAATCTTGCCTCTCCTTCGGGGCGCGTCTTGAACCGCTTGTGCAGCCAGAAGTACTGCTCGGGCATCTCGCGCACGCGCTCCTCGACGAATGCCAGCATCCGGCGCGCATCGGCCGCGTCGTCGCCGCTCGGGAAATCCTTCCACGCCGGATAGAGCATCGCCCGGTAGCCCTCGCCGCCCGGCAGCATGCGCGTCACGCACGGCACCACGACTGCGCGCGTCTCGCGCGCAATATACGACAGCCCGGTCACGGTCGCCGCCGGCACGCCGAAGAACGGCACGAACACCGAGCGCTTCGGGCCGTAGTCGAGGTCGGGCAGGTAGTAGTAGAGCGCTCCTGACTCGATCGCCCGCAGGCCCTCCTTCACGCCGGCCTGGCGCGGGAACATGCGGCCGCCGAAGCGCGTGCGCCCGCGGTAGAGGAGCCGCTCGAAGCGCGGGTCCTTCTGGCGCGAATACATCATCGCCACCGGGTAGTCGAGCGAAAGGCGCAAGAGCGTGGCGTCGAGGCCGACGAAGTGCGGCGCGAAGAGGATCGTGGGCCTTCCCTTCGGCAGGTGCTCCAGCCCCTCGAGCTGCACCAGCCGCGCGATGCGCGCGCGCGAGCCCCACCACAGGATGCCGCGCTCGACGAAGCTGCGGCAAAAGGCGCGGAAGTGCGCGCGCGCCAGTTTTTCCCTCTCGTTCCGGGAAAGCTGCGGGAAGCATTTCTGCAGGTTGATGCGCGTTACCTTGCGCCGCTCGGGAATGAGCCAGAACGCAGCCGCCCCCACGGCGTTGCCGATGGGCGCCACGAGGCGCAGCGGCAGGAAGTGCACCATGTACATGAAGGCAAAGACCGCTGCGCTCACGGCGCCTTCACGCCTTTCGGCACCTTGTAGCGGTTGTAGCCCCAGAGGTACTGCTCGGGGCATTCGCGCACCAGGGTCTCGATCGCGCGGTTGAGCCGCCGCGCCGGCGTTTCGCCTGGAATCTTCTCCGGATAAGGGCGAAGGACGATGTCATAGCCGCGCCCGTGCGGCAGGCGCTTGCCGTACGCAAGGAAGCACGCGGTGCCCTGTCGCTCCGCGAGCTTCGCGGCGAGGGTCATGGTGTAGGCCGGGCGTCCGAAGAACTGCGCCCACTCGCCTTCGCCGCGGCTGGGCACCTGGTCGGGCAGCAGGCCGACGGGCTCGCGCGCGCGCAGCGCGGCGAAGATCTGCCGTACGCCCGAGACGTCGGCGGGCGCGAGGCGCACGTTGGCGCGGCCGCGGCCCTCCTCCATCACCGGCTCGAGCCACGCGAGGCGCGAGCGCCGGTAGAGCACCGTGACGCTCAGGCCCTCGGCCATCGCCTTGTGCGCGAGGTACTGCGCGGTGACCTCGAAGCACCCCATGTGCGGCGTGAGGAAGAGAAGCGCCTCGCCGCGCGCGCGCGCCGCGTACGCGGCCTCGACGCCGCTCACCTCGCGAACCAGCGCGGCGACCGACTCGTGGCTGCGGAACCAGAGCGCGGGCGCCTCGGTAAGCATGCGCCCGGCGGAAGCGATCGCGGCGCGCCGCGTGCGCGCGTCGCCGTAGCCCGCGCGCTCGAGATTCGCGCGCAGCTGCCTGCGGTAGTTGGGCGATATCCCATAGATCAGCCAGCCGAGGAGGCTTCCCACGGCGTGCAGCGCGCCGAGGGGCAGCGCGGCGCTCGATCGAAGGACGAACCTAATGAGGCGATGCAAGAGTTTGGTATCCTTGCGGCCTTCCATTCACAGGCGAGCGCAAGCCGAGAATTCTTATGAGCGAATTTCTCTTTACTTCGGAATCGGTGTCCGAGGGCCATCCGGACAAGGTCGCGGACCAGATCTCGGACGCGGTGCTCGACGCGATTCTAGCCCAGGACCCGCGCTCGCGCGTCGCGGCGGAGACGCTGGTGAAGAACAACCTCGTCGTGCTCGCGGGCGAGATCACTACCAACGCGCGCGTCAACTTCGACGCCGTTGCGCGCAAGACCATCCGGCGCATCGGCTACACCGACCCGACGATCGGCTTCGACACGCACACCTGCACCGTCATCGTCGCCTACGGCGAGCAGTCGCGCGACATCGCGCAGGGCGTGGACGAGGGCAAGGGCCTCGACCTCGACCAGGGCGCGGGCGACCAGGGCCTCATGTTCGGCTATGCGTGCGACGAGACGCCCTCGCTCATGCCGATGGCGATCTACCTCTCGCACCGCCTGGTCGAGCGCCAGGCCGAGGTGCGCCGCGACGGGCGCCTCGCGTGGCTGCGGCCGGATGCCAAGTCGCAAGTGACCCTCAAGTATTCGAACGGCAAGCCCGACGCCATCGACACGGTGGTCCTCTCCACCCAGCACGCGCCGGGCCTCGCGCACAAGCAGATCGAGGAGGCGGTGATCGAGCAGATCATCAAGCCGGTGCTGCCGAAGAACCTGGTGAAGGGCAAGGTGAAATACCTCGTCAACCCGACCGGCAGCTTCGAGATCGGCGGCCCGACCGGCGATTGCGGCCTCACCGGGCGCAAGATCATCGTCGACACCTACGGCGGCTCGGCGCCGCACGGCGGCGGCGCGTTCTCCGGCAAGGATCCGTCTAAAGTGGACCGCTCCGCGGCGTACGCGGCGCGCTACGTGGCGAAGAACGTCGTCGCCGCGGGGCTCGCCTCCAAGTGCCTGGTGCAGGTGTCCTACGCGATCGGCGTCGCGCAGCCGACCAGCGTGATGGTGACCACGCAGGGCACGGGCAAGATCTCCGACGACAAGATCGCGCAGCTCGTGCGCGAGAACTTCGACCTGCGGCCGAAGGGCATCATCCAGATGCTCGACCTGCTGCGGCCGGTGTACGAGAAAACCGCCGCCTACGGCCACTTCGGCCGCGAGGAGCCGGAATTCACCTGGGAAGCGACCGACAAGGCGCTCGCGCTGAAGCAAGCGGCCTAGAGCTTCAGGTTCAAGGACTCCTTTACCGGCGTCGCGTGCTCGCGCATCAGCGCCTCCACGCGCGCGCCCTCGCCCCTCTCCAGCGCCTCGACGATCGCGTGGTGCTGCCGATGCGCGTAGTGCAGCACCGGCAATAGCACCTGCAGGTCGCGGCTGAACGCCACGGCGCGCGCCGAGGCGAACGGCACGTGGTCGTTGCGCGCCAGGGTATCGGCGAGGATGCGGCTCCCGGCGCCCTCGACGATCAGCGCATGGAAGCGGCCGTTCATCTCGCCATAGCGCTGCTCGTCCGCGCTCTCGAAGCGCCGCCTGGCCAGGATTTCGTCGCCTTGAGCAAGACACTCTTTCAAAGAATGAACCAATTCCGGGGGAGCGCCGCGCTCGGCGATGCGCCGCGCCGCAAGTCCTTCCAGCAGCCCGCGCGTCTCGATCGCGTCGAGCACGTCCTCCGCGCTGAACGAGCGCACCAGGTAGCCGCGGCGTCCGGCCGCGGCGAGCAGCCCCTCGCGCGCGAGCGCCGGCAATGCCTGCCGGATCGGCGTGCGCGACACGCCCAGGCGCTCGGCGAGCGCAATCTCCGCGAGACGCTGACCGGGCGCGAGCTCGCCGCGCAGGATCATTTCACGCAGGCGAAGGGCGACGCTTTTGTATCCAATCACGTCGGTTTTGGCCTCAGGATGGCTCGCGCGGGGCTGGATTGGATCCAATCATTGCGCTAGAGTAGCCCTCCCCACAGGAGGAGGCAAACAGATGCGCAACCTCGAGGAAGTCCTCAAGGCGGCCGGCAATACGGTCGACATGCTTCGCAATTCTCAGATCGGCGCCTACGTGTATCCCGTGGTGCCTTCGGAGTTTTCCAACTGGCGCGATGAACAGGCGGCCTGGGCGAAAACCGCGGTGCTCTTCGACCAGTCGCACCACATGGTCGAGCAGTACGTGCAGGGCCCGGACACGCTCAAGCTCTTCACCCACCTCGGCATGAACAGCTTCGCCAACTTCCCGGTCGACCGCGCCAAGCAGCTCGCGCCGACCAACTACGACGGCTACATCATCGGCGACGGCATCCTGTTCCACCTCGAGAAGGACCACATGGTGTTCGTCGGCCGCGCGCCGGCGGCGAGCTGGATCCAGTTCCACGCCGAGACCGGCGGCTTCAACGTGAAGACGAGGAAGGACGATCGCTCGCCCGGCAACACCAAGGGCCTGGCGATCAACCGCACCAACTACCGCTTCCAGATCCAGGGCCCGAACGCCTGGAAGGTGATCGAGAAGCTGAACGGCGGGCCGATGCCCGAGGTCAAGTTCTTCCACATGGGCACCATGAACCTCGCCGGCCGCAAGGTGCGCACGCTGCGCCACGGCATGGCGGGCGCGCCGGGCCTCGAGATCTGGGGCCCCTACGCCGAGCGCGAGGAGATCCGCGCCGCGATCGTCGCCGCCGGAAAGGAGTTCGGGCTGAAGGAAGTCGGCTCGCGCGCCTACGCAACCAACACCTGCGAATCGGGCTGGATTCCCTCGCCGCTGCCCGCCGTCTACACCGGCGAAAAGATGAAGAAGTACCGCGAGTGGCTGCCGGCCAACAGCTACGAGGCGACCGGCTCGATCGGCGGCAGCTTCGTGTCGAAGAACATCGAGGACTACTACGTCACGCCCTACGAGATGGGCTACGGCTCGTTCATCAAGTTCGACCACGACTTCATCGGACGCGAAGCGCTGCAGAAGATGGCCGGCAAGCCGCATCGCCGCAAGGTCACCTTCGCCTGGAACCCGGACGATGTGCTGAAGGTCTGGCGCTCGATGCTCGAGCAGGGCGACCCGTACAAGTTCCTCGACCTGCCGCTGTCGAACTACACTTCCGCCTCGTACGACAAGATCATGCTGGACGGAAGGCAGGTCGGCCTGAACATGTTCTCGGGCTACAGCTACAACGAGCGCTCCATGCTCTCGCTCGGCATCGTGGACGCCGACATCGCGCTCGGCACCGAGGTCAAGCTGGTCTGGGGCGAGGAGAACGGCGGCACGAAGAAGCCGACCGTCGAGCGCCACCGGCAGACCGAGATTCGCGCCAAGGTGAGCGCGGCGCCCTACAGCAGGATGGCGCAGACCAGCTACCACGAGGGCTGGCGGACGAAGGCGAGCGCATGACGGCGGCAGCTTCGCGCCCGCCCTTCCGCGCCGACCACGTCGGCAGCCTGCTGCGGCCGCGCGAGCTGCACGAGCTGCGCGACCAGGTCAGAAAGAAAGAGACTTCTTTCGAAAAACTGAAAGAAGCGGAAGACCGCGCGATCCGGGACGCGGTGAAGCTCCAGGAGGACCTCGGCCTGCCGTCGGTCACCGACGGCGAGTTCCGCCGCGACTGGTGGCACATCGACTTCATCGCGGGGTTCGACGGCGTCGAGCTGCGCCGCGAGGGCGACTCGTATCACGGGGTGCAGTTCAAGGCGGTCGAGGCGGCGCCGCCGACCATGTTCGTCACGCGCAAGCTGCGGCGAACGAAGCCGAGCATGGTGCCGCATTTCGAGTTCCTGAAGAGCGTCGTGAGGAAGGGCACGCCGAAATTCACCATGCCCTCCCCGGCCATGCTGCACGCGCGCGGCGACCGCGACTCGATCCGCAGGACGTATCCCGACCCGGCCGAGTTCTGGGCCGATCTCACGCGCTGCTACCGCGAGGAGATCGCCGACCTCTACAAGGCCGGCTGCCGCTACCTGCAGATCGACGACACCACGATCGCGATGTTCGGCGACCCGAAAGTGCAGGAGACCTTCCGCAAGCTCGGCGACGATCCGAAGAAGGACGTCGCGACGTACGCGCAGGCGGTGAACGACGCGATCCGCGAGGTGCCCGACGACATGACCGTGGCGATCCATACCTGCCGCGGCAATTTCCGCAGCACCTGGCTCGCGAGCGGCGGCTACGACTACGTCGCGGAGACCGCGTTCTCGACGCTCGAGGTCGACGGCTTCTTCCTCGAGTACGACGACGAGCGCTCCGGCGGCTTCGAGCCGCTGCGCTACATCCCGAAGGGCAAGCGCGTGGTGCTCGGCCTGGTGTCGTCCAAGGTTCCCGAGCTGGAAACGAAGGATGCCCTGAAAAGGAGAATCGAGCAGGCCTCGAAGGTCGTGCCGCTCGAGAACCTGTGCCTCTCGCCGCAGTGCGGCTTCTCGAGCACCCACCACGGCAACAATCTCACGGTCGAGCAGGAGAAGGCGAAGCTGCGGCTGTGCATCGACACGGCGAAAGAGGTATGGGGCGGCCTCTGACCCCGATTCCGGACACGTCGATCTTCGATCTGCGGCTCTCGCGCAAGGGACGCCGCCTGAACAAGCTCTGCCACACGCTGTGCGATCCGAAGAACCGCGATGCGTTCAAGGCCGACGAGGAAGCCTACCTGGCGAAGTTCGGGCTCACCGCGGAAGAGAAGGATCTGATCCGGAAAAGGGATTTCCGCGGCCTGATCGAGGCCGGGCTCAACATCTACTGGATGCTCAAGCTCGGCTCGGCCACCGGGAACAGCCTCTACCGCATGGGCGCGCAGATGCGCGGCGAGAGCTACGAGGAGTTCCTGAAGACGCGCAACATCAGCGGCGCCGTCTGACCATGGGCAGGATCGTCGGCGGCATCGGGCTCTCGCACGTGCCTTCGGTCGGCCCGGTGGTCGATCGCGGCCGGCAGGGCGACCCGGCCTGGAAGCCGCTCTTCGACGCCTATGTCCCGGTGCGCGACTGGCTCGCCAGGCTGAAGCCGGATGTCGCGATCGTCGTCTACAACGACCACGGCGCCGACTTCATGCTCGACAAATATCCGACCTTCGCCCTCGGGGTCGCGGAGCGCTATGCGATCGCCGACGAGGGATTCGGCACGCGCCCGCTGCCCGAGGTGCCCGGCGATGCCGAGCTCTCGGCGCACCTCTGCGAGCGCCTGATCGCCGACGAGTTCGACCTCACCGTCTGCCAGGAGATGGGCGTCGAGCACGGCTTCCTCGTGCCGATGAACCTGTGCTTCCCGCACGGCGTGTCGGCGGACGGGACGGCAGGCTGGCCGGTGCGCACGATCCCGCTCGAGGTGAACGTCATCCAGCACCCGCTGCCGACTGCGCGCCGCTGCTACAAGCTCGGGCAGGCGATCCGGAACGCGGTTTCCTCCTATCGGGAAGACCTCAAGGTCGTCGTGCTGGGCACCGGCGGCATGTCGCACCAGCTGCAGGGGCGGCGCTTCGGCTACATGAACGAGAAGTTCGACCAGTGGTTCCTCGACCAGATCGAGGCGAACCCGCAGCGCCTGTGCGAGCTCTCGCACCAGGAGATCATGGAGCAGGCGGGCGCCGAAGCGGTCGAGCTCGTCATGTGGCTCACCATGCGCGGCGCCCTTTCGGCCCGGGTGCGGCGCGTGCAGCGCCATTACTACGCGCCCATGACGACCGGCATGGGCTTGATCGCGCTCGAAGATTCCTGAGATAATCCGCGCTCGCTGAGGAGCGTTGCGTCCCCCGAGATAGACCGAGGGGTCAGGCTCAGCTAAATATAACCGCGCTCGCACCGGAAACGGTGCGGGCGCTTTTGCTTTCTGGAGACCCGCAGATGAATGCAGCCGTGATGGACAAGAAGTCCGCCGACTACCGCGTCGCCGACCTCAAGCTCGCCGACTGGGGACGCAAGGAAATCGCGATCGCCGAGTCCGAGATGCCGGCGCTCATGGCGATCCGTTCCGAGTATGCCGCGCGCCAGCCGCTCAAGGGCGCGCGCATCGCCGGGTCGCTGCACATGACCATCCAGACCGCGGTGCTCATCGAAACGCTGAAGGCGCTCGGCGCCGAGGTGCGTTGGGCTTCCTGCAACATCTTCTCCACGCAGGACCACGCCGCGGCCGCGATTGCCGCAGGCGGGACGCCGGTGTTTGCGTACAAGGGCGAGTCGCTCGACGAGTACTGGGAGTACACGCACCGCATTTTCGAGTTCTCGGGCCAGGGCCCGAACATGATCCTCGACGACGGCGGCGACGCGACGCTGCTCATGCATCTCGGCAAGAAGGCCGAGCAGGACGGCGCGGTGCTCGCCAATCCGGCGAGCGAGGAGGAAATCTCGCTCTTCAACGCCATCCGGAAGCAGCTCAAGGCGCACCCCGGCTGGTACTCGAAGATGGCGAAGGACATCAAGGGCGTCACCGAGGAGACCACCACCGGCGTGCACCGCCTCTACCAGATGGAGAAGGAGAAGCGCCTGCTCTTCCCCGCGATCAACGTGAACGACTCGGTGACGAAGTCGAAGTTCGACAACATCTACGGCTGCCGCGAGTCCCTCGTGGACGGCATCAAGCGCGCCACCGACGTCATGGTCGCCGGCAAGGTCGCGGTGGTCGCCGGCTACGGCGAGGTCGGCAAGGGCTCGGCGCAGGCGCTGCGCGGCCTGCAGGCGCAGGTGTGGGTGAGCGAGATCGACCCGATCTGCGCGCTGCAGGCGGCGATGGAGGGCTACAAGGTCGTCACCATGGACTACGCCGCGGACAAGGCCGACATCTTCGTCACCGCGACGGGCAACTTCCACGTCATCACCCACGCGCACATGGCGAAGATGAAGAACAACGCCATCGTCTGCAACATCGGCCACTTCGACAACGAGATCGACATCGCGAGCCTGAAGAAGTACCCGTGGGAGAACATCAAGCCGCAGGTCGACCACGTCATCTTCCCCGACGGAAAGCGCATCATCCTGCTCGCCGAAGGGCGCCTGGTGAACCTCGGCTGCGGCACGGGGCACCCGAGCTACGTGATGAGCTCGTCGTTCGCCAACCAGACGATCGCGCAGATCGAGCTCTGGACCGAGTCGCAGAAGAGGTCGAACAAGTACCCGGTCGGGGTCTACGTGCTTCCCAAGCACCTCGACGAGAAGGTCGCGCGCCTGCAGCTGAAGAAGCTCGGCGCGACGCTGACCGAGCTGAGCGACGCCCAGGCGCGCTACATCGGGGTGAACCGGGAAGGCCCGTACAAGGCGGACCACTACCGCTATTGAGGCCATGAGCCTCGCGTCGAAGCTGCTCGCGCGCGACGGCTTCGTGCTGATGTACGGCACGACCCCGCCGCGCTCGGGCTCGCCCGCGGAGCTCATCCGCGGCGCCGCGGAAAAGCTCGCCGAGCGGGTGCGGCCGCTGCCGCTCGACGGCTTCGTCGTCTACGATCTCCAGGACGAGAGCGCGCGCACCAGCGCGCCGCGCCCGTTCCCGTTCGCCCCGACCGTGGATTCGCGCGGCTACGCGAAGCTGCTCGACGAGCTCACCGGGCGCTCCGCCGTGTGCTACAAGTGCATCGCGCGCATGACGCACGCCGAGTGGCGCGAATGGCTCGGTGACACGCGGCGCGATTACGGCCTGGAGCTGCTCACGCTCGTGGGCCGGCCCAGCTCGCAGAAGATTCCCTACGCCATGACGCTCACGCAGGCGTACTCGATCGCGGCGGGCCACGATTCGCGGTTCGTCCTGGGCGGCGTGGCGATCGCCGAGCGCCACGGTGTCGGGCGCGACGAGAGTCGGCGCTTGCACGACAAGACCGATGTCGGCTGCCGCTTCTTCGTCTCGCAGACGGTCTACCAGCCCGCCGCCACCATCCGCATGCTCTCCGGCTACGCCGCGCTGTGCCGCAAGCTCGGGCGCGCGCCCGCGCGCATCGTGCTCACGTTCGCTCCCTGCGGCCGCGCGAAGACCATGGACTTCATGAGGTGGCTCGGCATCGCCATTCCGGAGGAGACCGAGCGCGCGATTCTCGGGTCGCCCGCGCCGCTCTCGAAGTCGATCGAGATCTGCAGCGAGAACCTGCGGCAGATCCTCGACCAGGACTACGTCCACGAGCTGCCGCTGGGCGTCAACACCGAGAGCGTCTCGATCAACAAGGAGGAGATCGATGCGTCGGTCGACCTCTTCCAGGCGCTCAAGGACGTGCTCGACCGCCGCGAGCAGGCGCTGCGCGCCTAGGCGCCGACGCGTCGGTTGGAGGACGAGCGCGGGCGCGCTATGCTATCGGCGCGGCCGCACTTTCACGTCTCGGTCGCGCAGCGCGGGGAGACAACAACAAATGGACGGCCTGATGGACAACGAGTACGTCTTCATCACGGTCAACCTGGTGGGCGCCCTCGCCGCGGGCGCCATCATCGGACTGGAACGCAGCCACCATGGACGGCCCGCGGGCTTCCGCACGCACGCGCTGGTGTGCCTCGCGTCCGGGCTGCTGATGCTGGTGACCGTCAATTACGCGAAGTTCGCGGGCCTGGCGGCGCTCGAAGGCACCGCGCCCATCGATCCGACGCGCATGGCGCAGGGCATCATGACCGGCATCGGCTTCCTCGGCGCGGGCGTGATCATCAAGGAAGGCATGACGGTGCGCGGCCTCACGACCGCCGCCTCCATCTGGGTCACCGCGGCAATCGGGGTGCTCGTCGGAATCGGCTTCTACTTCGCCGCCGGCATCGCGACGGTGCTGACGCTCGGAGTGCTGTCGGTGTTCCGCTGGATCGAGCGCAAGATGCCGATCGAGTTCTACGCCAAGCTCTGCGTGGGCTTCCTGCGCGAGGCGCGGCTGCCCGAGGAGGAGCTGCGCTCGATCGTCCAGCGCCAGGGCTTCATCGTCGCGAACATGAACTACTCTCTCTCCGGGGACGGCAAGATTTTCCAGTACGACATGGTGATCCACTCGCCGGTGCGCGAGAACACGCGGCGCCTCGCCGATGCCTTCGCGCTCATGGCATCGGTGGTGGAATTCAGGATCGCCCCTACGGGAGACTGACGACCCGGTCCGCTACAGCTCGTACATCTCGCCCTTGCCGGCGAGCGCGGCGTCGATGACCTCGCGCGAGAGCTGCGGCGAGAACAGCTCGATGAACGCGTAGGCGTAGCCGCGCAGGTACGCGCCGCGCCGGATCGCGATGCGGGTGGTGTTGCTCTTGAACAGGTGCGACGCGTCGAGCGCGCGCAGGCCGCGGTCGCGCTTCGGATCGAACGCCATGGCGGCGACGATGCCGACGCCCATGTCGAGCTCGACGTAGGTCTTGATGACGTCCGCGTCGATCGCCGACAGGACGATGTCCGGGTGCAGCCCGCGCGCGGCGAACGCCTCGTCGATGTGGGTGCGGCCGGCGAACGCAGGGTCGTACGTGATCAGCGGATAGCGCGCGACCTCCTCGAGCGTCACGCGCGAGGACTTCGCGAGCGGGTGCTTCGCCGGTACGACCACGCAGTGGTTCCATTGGAACCCCGGCAGCGCGAGCAGCTTGGGGTAGTGATCGAGCGCCTCCGTGGCGATGGCGACGTCGGCCTCCCCGGCGAGCACCATCTCGGCGAGCTGCGGCGGGTTGCCCTGCTTTAGCGTGAGGTGCACCTTCGGATAGCGCCGCTTGAACTGGCGGACGACCGTGGGCAGCGAGTAGCGCGCCTGCGTGTGCGTGGTCGCGACCGCGAGCGTGCCGCTCGCCTGGTCCTGGAACTCGCGCGCCGCGCCCCTAAGGTTGTCGGCGAGCTGCAGCAGGTCCTCGATGATCCTGACCACCATGCGCCCCGGCTCGGTCAGCGCCACGAGCCGCTTGCCGCGGCGCACGAAGATCTCGACGCCGAGCTCGTTCTCGAGCTCGCGGATCTGCTTCGAGACCCCGGGCTGCGACGTGAACAGCTTGTTCGCCGCCTCGGTGAGGTTCAGCCCCTGGCGCACGGTCTCTCGGACATAGCGCAACTGCTGGAAATTCATAGCCTTTTGGTTATGCCATGAGGTTATTAAATTCTAACATGAAAGTCTTTTGAGCTATTAGGGCCGGGCGATACGATTCTCGCTCGCTCGGAGAAACGCTTGGACTTCCTGGTTGTCGCTTCCGGTTTCGTGGTGGGCGCCGTCGTCGGCGTCACCGGCGTGGGCGGCGGCTCGCTGATGACGCCGCTGCTGGTGCTGCTGTTCGGCGTTTCGCCCGTGACCGCGGTCGGCACCGACCTGCTGTTCGCCGCGATCACCAAGACGGGCGGCGCCTGGGCCCATGCGCGCCGCGGCGGGGTCGACTGGACGATCGTCGGCCGGCTCGCCGCGGGCAGCGTGCCGGCGGCGGTGCTCACGCTCGTGGCGCTGCATTTCTTCGTCGCCGATTCGAAAGCGCTCGCGCAGGTCGTGAGCGTCGGATTGGGCGCGGCGCTGCTGCTCACGGCGGCGGCGCTGCTGTTCCGCGAGCCGCTGCGGCGCTGGGCCGGGCGCCGCGGGCGGGCCCTGCCGCCGAGCGTGACCGCCGCGAAGCGCACGGTGATCTTCGGCGCGGTGCTCGGCGTGCTCGTGAGCGTCTCTTCAGTCGGCGCGGGCGCCCTCGGCGTGACGGCGCTGTTCTTCCTCTACCCCGGGCTCGCCGCGGCGCGCATCGTGGGGACCGACATCGCGCACGCCGTGCCGCTCACGCTGGTCGCGGGCCTCGGCCACGCGGCCGCGGGCGTCGTCGACTGGTCGCTGCTCGCGAGCCTGCTCGTCGGCTCGCTTCCCGGCATCTGGCTCGGGAGCCGGCTCGGCCGGGCGCTGCCCGAGCGCTTTCTGCGCGGCGCGCTGGCGGCGATGCTCGTGCTGATCGGCGGAAAACTGGTGTTCTGACCATGTACATCTACGACGACATCGACCAACGCATCGTCGACGAGCGGGTACAGCAGTTCCGCGGACAGGTGCGCCGCTTCCTCGACGGCAAGCTCTCCGAGGACGACTTCCGCGCGCTGCGGCTGCGCAACGGCCTGTACATGCAGCGCCATGCGCACATGCTGCGCATCTCCATTCCGTACGGGCTGCTCTCGACGCGCCAGCTGCGCAAGCTCGCGCACATCACGCGCACCTACGACCGCGGCTACGGCCACTTCAGCACGCGCCAGAACCTGCAGCTCAACTGGCCGAAGCTCGAGGACGTGCCCGACATCCTCGCCGAGCTCGCGAGCGTGCAGATGCACTGCATCCAGGCCTGCGGCAACGACCTGCGCAACATCACGACCGACCATTTCGCGGGCGTCGCGCCCGACGAGATCGTCGAGCCGTTCGTGTGGTGCGAGATCGTGCGCCAGTGGGGCGCCTTGCACCCCGAGTTCAATTTCCTCCCGCGCAAGTTCAAGATCGCGGTGAACGGCGCGAAGGCCGACCGCGCCGCGGTCGCGTTCCACGACGTCGGCCTGCACGCGGTGCGCGCCCAGGACGGCGAGATCGGCTTCCGCGTGACGGTCGGCGGCGGGCTCGGGCGCACCCCGATGATCGGCTTCGTGATCCGCGAGTTCCTGCCCTGGCCCCACCTGCTCAGCTATCTCGAGGCGATCATGCGGGTCTACAACCGCAACGGCCGCCGCGACAACATCCACAAGGCGCGCATCAAGATCCTCGTGAAGGAGCGCGGCGCCGCGCGCCTGCGCGAGGAGGTCGAGGCGGAATGGGCGCACCTCAAGGACGGCCCGTCGACGCTGCTCGCCGAAGAGGTCGAGCGCGTGCGCTCGCGCTTCACGCGGACGAAGTACGAGGAGCTTCCGGCCACCGACCCCGCGCTCGAGTCCGCGCTCGCCGCAGACCGCGCCTTCGCCAGCTGGCACGCGCGCAACGTCCACGGGCACAAGCTGCCGGGCTACGCGGCGGTGACGCTTTCGCTGAAGAAGACCGGCGTGCCGACCGGCGACGTCACTTCCGACGCGATGGACGCGATCGCCGACCTGGCCGACCGCTACTCCTCGGGCGAGCTGCGCGTGTCGCACGAGCAGAACCTGATCCTCGCCGACGTGCGCAAGTCCGACCTGCGCTCGCTGTGGCAGGAGGCGCGCGCGCTCGGGCTCGCGACGCCGAACATCGGCCTGCTCACCAACATCATCTGCTGCCCCGGCGGCGATCTCTGCTCGCTCGCGAACGCGAAGTCGATCCCGGTCGCCGAGGCGATCCAGCGCCGCTTCGACGATCTGGACTACCTGCACGACATCGGCGAGATCGACCTCAACATCTCGGGCTGCATGAACGCCTGCGGCCATCACCACATCGGGCACATCGGCGTGCTCGGCGTCGACAAGGACGGCGAGGAGTGGTACCAGATCGAGGTCGGCGGCAACCAGGGCGAGGTGCGCCCGGGCGTCGGCGCCTCGCTCGGCAAGGTGATCGGTCCGTCGTTCGCGCGCGCCGAGGTCCCCGACGTGGTCGAGCGCCTGATCGAGTGCTATCTCGAGCGCCGCGACAGCGAGGCCGAGCGCTTCATCGACGTCGTGCACCGCATCGGCGCCGAGCCCTTCAAGGAAAAGGTCTATGGCAGCACTGATAAGACAGCGGCGCGTCGTCGCAGACAGCTGGCGGCGGCTTGAGCGCGCCGCCGACGGCTCGCTGCCGTCGGTCCCCGGCGAGGGCGACGTGATCGTCCCGCTCGCCCTGTGGCTCGAGCGGCGCGACGCGCTGCCCGCGCGCAGCGGCCGCACGGGCGTGTGGCTCGACAGCCACGAGGGCCCGGAGGCGCTCGCCGGCGACGTCGGCCGCCTCGATCTGATCGCCGTGAACTTCCCCAAGTACCAGGACGGCCGCGGCTACTCCATCGCGACGCTGCTGCGCGAGCGCTACGGCTACAAGGGCGAGTTGCGGGCGATCGGCGAGGTGGCGCGCGATCACCTCTTCTACATGGCGCGCTGCGGATTCGATTCCTTCGCGCTGCGCGAAGGCGAGGACGTCGAGGAGGCGCTCGCGGCGTTCGCCGATTTCAGCGAGGGCTACCAGGCGTCGGTCTCGCAGCCGCTGCCGCTGTTCCGCCGCCGGCTCGCGGGAGGCAAGGCGTGAGCCCGGCGCTGCAGGCGCGCACGCAGGAGGCCGAACGCGTGCTTGCTCGAGCTGCGCTCGAGCACGCGCCATCGACCTTCGCCTCGAGCCTGGGCGCCGAGGACATGGTGATCACCGACCTGATCCTGAGGCGCGGGCTCGACATCGAGATCTTCACGCTCGACACGGGCCGGCTGCACGCCGACACGCTCGCGCTCCTCGGCACGATCCGCGAGCATTACGAACGTGACCTGCGCGGCCGCGACATCCGCGTGGTGCGCCCCGACGCCGACGCGGTGGCGCGCTACGTCACCGTCCACGGCCCGAACGCCTTCTATGGAAGCGTCGATCTGCGCAAGCGCTGCTGCGAGATCCGCAAGGTCGAGCCACTCAGGCGCGCGCTCGCCGGCAAGGCTTCGTGGATCACGGGACAACGTCGCGAGCAGAGCACGACGCGGGCGTCGCTCGCGCTGCAGGAGCACGACGCGGCCCACGGTCTGGTCAAGTTCAATCCCCTCGTCGACTGGACCGAGCGCGACGTCTGGGAGTACATCCGCGAGCACGGCGTCCCGTACAACGCGCTGCACGATCAGGGCTACCGCTCCATCGGCTGCGCCCCGTGCACGCGCCCGACGCTGCCGGGCGAGGACGTGCGCGCCGGCCGCTGGTGGTGGGAATCCCCGGAGGCGCGCGAGTGCGGTCTGCACGTCGCGCCCGGCGGGCGCCTGGTGCGCGCGCGCAAGCCCGCGGAGGAGCCGGCGTGAGCGCGGTGCTCGAGCGAGCCCGCGGCGAGAGCGCCCCCGTGCGCGCCCGGGGCCATCTCGACTGGCTCGAGTCGGAGGCGATCTTCATCCTGCGCGAGGTCGCCGCCGAGTGCGAGCGCCCGGTGCTCTTCTTCTCGGGCGGCAAGGACTCGATCGTGCTGCTGCGGCTCGCGGAGAAGGCGTTCCGGCCCGAGCGCTTCCCGTTCCCGCTGCTGCACATCGACACCGGGCACAACTTCCCCGAGGTGATCGCCTTCCGCGACCGCCGCGCGGCCGAGCTCGGCGAGCGGCTGATCGTGCGCTCGGTCGAGGACTCGATCCGCCGCGGCAGCGTGCGCCTGCGCTCGGCGACCGACAGCCGCAACGCCGCGCAGTCGGTGACGCTGCTCGAGGCGATCGCGGAGCTCGGCTTCGATGCCTGCATCGGCGGCGCGCGCCGCGACGAGGAGAAGGCGCGCGCCAAGGAGCGCATCTTCTCGTTTCGCGACGAATGGGGCCAGTGGGACCCGAAGAACCAACGCCCCGAGCTGTGGAACCTCTACAACACGCGCGTGCACAAGGGCGAGCACATGCGCGTGTTCCCGATCAGCAACTGGACCGAGCTCGACGTCTGGCAGTACATCGCGCGCGAGCGCCTCGAGGTCCCTTCGATCTACTACGCGCACGTGCGACCGGTCGTGCGCCGCCGCGGGCTGCTGGCCCCGGTCACGCCGCTCACGCCGGCCGCGGAAGGCGAGCGCATCGAGGACGTGCGTGTGCGCTTCCGCACCGTCGGCGACGTGAGCTGCACCTGCCCGGTCGAGTCCGACGCGGCGGACGTGGCGGCGATCATCGCGGAGACCGCGCGCACGACCGTGACCGAGCGCGGCGCGACCCGCATGGACGACCAGACGTCGGACGCGTCCATGGAGCGGCGCAAGAAGGAAGGATATTTCTAGATGTCGCTGCTGGGCGAAATCGAGCGCGCGGACGCGTTCGAGCAGGCGGCCGACGACGGGGTGCTGCGGTTCATCACCGCCGGCAGCGTCGACGACGGCAAGAGCACCCTGATCGGGCGGCTGCTGCACGACAGCCGCGCGGTGCTCGACGACCAGCTCGCCGCGGTCGAGCGCGCTTCGCGCAGGCGCGGCGCCGGCGCGATCGACCTGTCGCTCCTGACCGACGGCCTGGAGGCCGAGCGCGAGCAGGGGATCACGATCGACGTCGCCTACCGCTATTTCTCGACGCCGCGGCGCAAGTTCATCATCGCCGACACGCCCGGCCACGAGCAGTACACGCGCAACATGGTGACGGCGGCGAGCACCGCCGACGCCGCGGTGATCCTCGTCGACGCGGGCAAAGGCGTGCTGCCTCAGACCAAGCGCCACCTGACGCTCGCCAGCCTGCTCGGCGTGCGCCATATCCTGGTCGCTGTGAACAAGATGGACGCCGTCGGCTGGGACCGCGCCGTCTTCGAGCGGGTCTGCGAAGCGATGCGCCGATTCGCGGCTCCGCTCGCGCTCGCCGAGCTCCGGTTCTTCCCGGTGTCCGCGCTGCGCGGCGACTACGTGGTCGAGCGCGGCGAGCACGCGCCCTGGTATGCGGGTCCGCCGCTGCTCGAGGCGCTCGAGGGCCTGAGCCTGAAGGACGGCGCCGGCGACGACGCTGCGGCACGCCCGCTGCGGTTTCCGGTCCAGTTGGTGTCGCGGCCGGGAACCGCCGGCGCCCGGCGCTATGCAGGGACGCTCGCCTCGGGCACGCTCGCCCCGGGAACCGAGGTCGAGGTCCTCCCCTCGGGCAGTCGCACCGTGGTGCGCGAGGTCTCCATGTTCGAAGGCCCGCGGAGGCTCGCGACGGCGGGCGACGCCGTGACGGTGACGCTGAGCGACGAGCTGGACGTGTCGCGCGGCGACATGCTCGTCGACACGCGCCGTTCGCCGCGCGCGTCGAGATCGCTGCGCGCCGAGATCTGCTGGCTCGCGCAGTCGCCGCTCGATCCCGCGGGCCGCTATCTCCTCAAGCACACGACGCGCACCGTCAGGGCGCGCGTCGTCACGGTGAACCACCGCCTGGACATCCATACGCTCGAGCGCGCCGTACCCGACACGATCGGCATGAACGACATCGCCGGCGTGTCGCTGTCGCTCGCCCAGCCGATCTTCTGCGATCCCTACCGCGAGAACCGCGCGACGGGTTCGTTCATCCTGATCGACGAGATCACCCACCAGACGGTCGCGGCGGGACTGGTCGAATGACGGGCACCGTGTACCTGGTCGGCGCGGGTCCCGGCGCACCGGATCTGCTGACGCTGCGCGCTGCCGACATCCTCGGACGCGCCGGCATCGTGCTCTACGACGCGCTCGTCCATCCGGGGACGCTGGCGCTCGCCGCGCGCGCCGAGAAGATCGCGGTCGGCAAGCGCAGCGGTCGTCACTCGACGGCGCAGCGCTTCATCAACAAGCAGCTCGTCGACGCGGCGCGCAAGCACGCGGTCGTCGTGCGGCTGAAAGGCGGCGATCCGCTGCTCTTCGGGCGCGCGCAGGAAGAGATCGATGCCTTGCGCTCGGCGGGCGTCGCGTTCGAGATCGTCCCGGGCGTCACCGCCGCGTCCGCCGCCGGGGCCGAGCTGGGCATCTCGCTCACGCGCCGCGGCGTCGCCCGCAAGGTCGCGTTCGTGACGCCGCGCGCGGGCGCCGGCGAGCCGACGAACGAATGGGCCTCGAGCGTCGCGGCCGCCGACACGGCGGTGATCTACATGGGCGCGGGGCTGGCGGAGACGATCGCGCGCGAGCTCGCGCGTCTCGGCGTGCGAGCCGACACGCCGCTCGCGCTGGTCGAGAATGCGTCCTTGCCCGGGTCCAGGATCCTGACGGGGACTTTGGAACATCTGGCGCGGCTCGCCGGTAGCCTCGGCTCCGGGCCGGCCGTCGTCGTCCTGGGCGAAGTCGTACGTGCCGCGCAGGCCGCGGGCGCCTCGCTCCCGGCGCGGTTGCGCCCGCTCTTGAAGCGCGCCTGACCCGGCCGCACAATCCGTAGTATCGAAACCCCGCCGACGACACGGGGTCTCATCCCTATACGACGAGACAGCCACATGGCCTCCCCCAAGAACCCAGAGCCGGTCTGGCGCTCGCCCACCGGCGAAGTCGTCTCCTGCGTCGAGAAGCTCAAGGTGCTGCGCGAGAACCTCGACGAGATCCGGCAGATGTGCCAGGACGCGCTCGAGGACGCGGTGTTGATGGGCTGCGACGAGAAGCAGTTCAAGGACGTGCTCGGGCACGTGGTGCAGGCGCTGGAGAATCCCTACAAGGACCGCTGACCGTGTCGCGCGCGGCGGCCCTCGCACTGCTCCTCGCGCTTCCCGCGCTGGCGCCGGCGCAGTCGCGCGAGACCGAGCGCGCGCTGCTCGAGCGGCAGCAGCAATCGGACCGCTTCTCGCTGCAGCTGCGCCAATCCCAATCGCTCATCGGCATGCCCGCCTCGGAGCGGGGCGGCCTCGACGCGCGCTACCTCGGGCAGCGTCAGGCGCAGGATCAGCTCCACGACGCTCAGCTGCGCGACGTGGTGCAGCAGCCCGAGGCGATGCGCGCGGGCGGCTCCGACCGCTACGAGCGCGACCGGCGCTCGCAGGACGTCGGCGCCGAGACGCCGCCGCAGCGCGGGCGCCCGGACGCGGGCGTGCGCTGGTCCCCCACGCTGGAAGACCGGTCCCCGGACGGCGTGAGCTGGACGCCCACGCTGGAAAGGCGCCGGCCCTAGCGGCCCGGCTTCAATCGCGCGCCGCGAGCACGAGCGCGTAGACGCCGAGCGCGATGAAGCAGGCGAGCGACCACTCGGGGATGCTCAGGCCGAGGAAGGTCCAGTCGACCGCCCCGCATTCGCCCGAGCCGCGCAGGATGCGCTGCAGGCCGCCCAGCGCACCGAAGCGCGAGAGCAGATAGTCCAGCCCCGGACCGCACGAGGGCCGCTCGGCCTCGGGCGTGTGCTGGAGCCAGACGTGCCGCCCCGCGATCGCCGTGCCCGCCGTCGCGAGCGCGAGGAGCAGCATGCCGTAGACCCAGGCCCCGACGCGGCGCGGGCGGTGGACGGCGGCGACGAGGAAGACGATCGCCATCGCCGCGAACACCACCCGCTGCAGGATGCACAGCGGGCAGGGCTCGAGGCCCTTGGCGAACTGCAGGTAGTACGCGAACGCGAGCAGGCCCGCGCACACCAGGAACCCGAGCGCGTTGCCGGGACGGCGCGAGAGAATCAGGCGCAACGGCCCGGCGCCCGCGCCCGGGGATACGGCGTCGTTCATGAGCCAGCCTCCATGCCGGGAGTTTACACTTCCTCTTTTGCCCGGGCCGGAAAGCGGTCAGAATCCCGGCTGACAACAACGCCAGGGAGACCCGCCATGTCGGGCCACGGTCACGGGCACGTCGACCCGTCCAACAAGAAAGTCGCGCTGCTCATCTCGGTGCTCGCCGTCGTCCTCGCCTTCGCCGAGACGCTCGGCAAGGGCGCGCAGACCAACGGCCTCGCGGCCAACATCGAAGCGTCCAATCTCTGGGCGTTCTACCAGGCGAAGACGATCCGCATGACGACGCTGCGCACCGCGGCCGAGGCCGCCGAGGTCGACCTCCCGGCGGGCGGCGCGAGGAAGGACGCGCTCGCGAAAAAGATCGCCGACTGGAAGAGCACCGCCGCGCGCTACGACTCCGAGCCCGAGACCGGCGAGGGTCGCAAGGAGCTCTCGGCGCGCGCCAAAGTCGCGGAGACCAAGCGCGACCGCGCCATGGCCGCGTATCACCAGTACGAGATGGCCTCGGCGCTGGTGCAGATCGCGATCGTGCTCGCCTCGGCGCACATCATCACCGGCGTCGGCGCGCTCGTGTGGATCTCGGGCCTGCTCGGGCTGGGCGGGGTCGCGTTCTGCCTCATCGGCTTCTTCGCGCCGATGGCGATCCACCTGTTCTAGCGCCCCGGGCGCGCGGCCGGTGTTCCGCGTTTCGCTCTCGCCGCTGTCGAACGCGGCGCTCCTGCTCGCGCTCTTCGCCGCGATCGAGATCGGCGGCCTGGGGCTGCTGTTCTCGCTCGAGGGGCGCTTTCTCGACGCGCTCGTCAGGATGCACGCGTCGGGGCTCGCGCCCGACCCGGACATCGTGATCGTCGACATCGACGAGGCGAGCCTCGCGAAGATGTCCGAAGTCGCCGGAAAGTTCCCCTGGCCGCGCTCGGTGCATGCCGACCTGGTGGCCGGCATCGAGCGGCAGCGCCCGCGCGCCATCGTCTTCGACCTGCTCTTCAGCGAAGAGGACTTCTACAACCGCGAAGGCGACCGCGCGTTCAACGCCGCGCTCAAGGGTCTCACCAACGTCTACTTTCCGATCCAGCGGCTCGACGAGAGCACCGACGCGAACGGCGTGCCGATCGCCCGCGTGGCGAAGGTGCTCGCCCTCGAGCGGACCGACCGCGCGCAGCCGAACGCCCGGATCCAGCTGCTCCCGCCCCAGGCGCTCGACGAGGTTCACTGGCGCCGCAGCGGCATCGTCAATTTCGTCGAGGATGCCGACGGCGTCGGCCGCCGCTACTGGCTCGACATGCCGGCCTACGGATGGCACCTGCCGTCGCTGCCCGCGCGCGTCGCCCGCGACCTCCGCTTCCCCGTCCCGCCCGGGGAGGACGTCGTGCTGAACTGGCGCGGACGGCCGCGCTCGTTCCAGCACGTCTCGTACGCGGACCTGTACGAGGATCTCTCGCGCAAGAGTCCCAAGCGGCCGCTGGATGAGCTGCGGGGCAAGATCGTGATCGTCGGCGTGACGGCGACCGCGCTCGGAGACCGGCGCGTGACGCCGCTCTCGAACCTGTATCCGGGCGTCGAGATCCTCGCCACGGCGATCGACAACCTCAAGAACCGCCGCTGGATGCGCCCCACGCCGGGCTACCTCGAGTGGGGCCTGACGCTGCTGCTCCTCGCCTTCGTCTGGGAAGCCTTCCGTCTGCGCCGCTACCCCCTGGAGATCGGGGTCGCGCTCGGCGTCATCTCGGGACTCCTCGTCGCGGGGTCGTACCTCGCGCTCGGCGCCGAGCGCCTCGTCCCGGTGTTCACGCCGCTCGTCTTCGCATGGTCGCTTTATCTCTACGGCGCGGTGCTCGCTTACATCGGCGAGCGCCGACAACGCCAGCACGCGGTGCGCATGTTCTCGCGGTTTCTCAACCCGGCGGTGGTCGAGAAGATCGTCGGAAAGGGCGAGACCGTGGAATCGCTCTCCGGTCAGACGCGCGAGATCACCATCCTGTTCTCCGATATCCGCGGGTTCACGACGATGTCCGAGACGCGCCCGCCGGGCGAGATCGTGCACCTGCTCAATAGCTACTTCTCGCGCCAGGTCGAGGTGATCTTCCGCCACGGCGGCACGCTCGACAAGTTCATCGGCGACTGCATCATGGCGCTCTGGGGCGCGCCGCTCGACGATCCGAAGCACGCCGAGCACGCGGTCGCGGCGGCGCTCGAGATGGAGCGCGTGCTCGAGCGCTTCAAGGCCGAGCTCGGCCCCGCGGGTAAGGAGTTCGACGTCGGCATCGGCATCCACTCCGGCACGGCGGTGGTCGGATTCATCGGCGCCGAGCAGAAGCTCGACTACACGGCGATCGGCGACGCGGTCAACCTCGCGAGCCGCATCGAGGGCCTCACCAAGGACGCCAGATCGCGCATCCTCGTGTCCCGCGACACCGTGGAGGCGTGCCATAATGCGTTCCAGTTCCGCTCCAGAGGAAAGTACAAGGTGAAGGGACGTGCGCAGGAGGTCGAGCTGTTCGCGCCGCGCGCGGGGAGCGGGACCGGCGCATGAGCCGCCTCGCCGCGCCGCTGCTCGCCGCCGCCCTCGTCGCGCACGCGGCGTTCGCCCAGGACAGCGGCTACGCCGTGCGCAAGACCGAGCTCAAGGCCGAGCCTTACACCGACGCGGCGACGGTCGGGTCGCTCGCGGAGAAAGCGCAAGTGAAGATCACGGCGCGCCAGGGCGGGTGGATGAAGGTCGAGTCGCAGGCGGCGAACGGCTGGGTACGCATGCTCGCGATCCGCATGGCGACCGCGGACTCGAAGTCGGGCGACTCCGGCGTCGGCGCGCTCTTCAACGTCGCCCGCACCGGCTCCTCGGGCACCGCGGTCGCGACCGGAGTGCGCGGCCTCGACAAGGAGCAGATCCAGAGCGCCAAGCCGAACCCCGCCGAGCTCGACAAGCTCTCGGGCTTCCGCGCCGACAAGGCCGACGCCGAGCGCTTCGCCGACGGCAAGCCCGCGCTCAAGCCGCAGTCGCTGGATTACTTACCGGACCAGTGACGATGACCCGCGCGGGACTGCTCCGGATCGCCTCGGCCCTCGCGCTCGCGGGTGCCTCGGCGGGCGCCCAGGCGCAGATCAACATCGACCTCGGCCGCATCTTCGGCACCGTCAAGAACATCGGCCAGGCCGCGACCGACATCAACGAGGAGCAGGAAGCGAACATCGGCAGGGAGTACGCCTCGCTGCTCGTCGGCGCCGCGCCCCTCGTCGACCGCCCCGACCTGCAGCGCTACGTCAACCGCGTCGGCCGCTGGCTGTCGCTGCACTCCGAGCGTCCCAAGCTCGACTGGAAGTTCGGCGTTCTCGACAGCGGCAACATCAACGCCTTCGCCACGCCGGGCGGCTACGTCTTCGTGACCAAGGGTCTGCTCGCGCGCCTGCACAGCGAGGCCGAGCTCGCCGGCGTGCTCGCGCACGAGATCGCGCACGTGGTGAAGAAGCACCATCTCTCCGCGATCCGCAAGAGCGCCGGCCTGCAGGCGGGCGCGAACATCCTGGCCGAGTACCAGTCCAACCGCGGGCGCAGCAGCCAGGCGAGCGAACGCATGGTCAGCGGCGCGAGGGAAGTGATGCTGCGCGGCCTCGACAAGAACGACGAGTTCGAGGCCGACCGCATGGGCGTGGTCATCGCGACGCGCTCGGGCTACGATCCTTTCGGCCTGCCCGCGGTGCTGCAGACGCTGCAGAGCATGAACCCCCAGGACTCGGGGCTCGCGCTCATGTTCTCGACGCATCCCGCGCCCGGCGCGCGCCTCGACGAGCTCGAGCGCGTCGTGGCGACGCGGCTCGACCGCTACGCGGGCCAGCCGCAGCTCGCCGAGCGGTTCGCGGGTACGCTGGGCGGGCAGTAGCGCCTGCGCGGTTCGTCTTCGGCCCGCTCGACGGGTAGCTCATGGAGTTTCCGATGAAATACCGATGCCAGATCCTCAGCCGGCTGCTCGCCGCCCTCCTTTTCGCAGCGGCGGGCGCGGCCGGCGCTCAAGCCTATCCGACCAAGCCGGTGAAGCTGATCGTGCCCTTCGCCGCGGGCGGGGTCGCCGACATCACCGCGCGCGTGCTCGCGCAAAAGATGAGCGACACCATCGGCCAGCAGGTGCTGGTCGACAACCGCCCGAGCGCCGGCGGCATCATCGCCTCCGAGGCGGTCGCGAAGGCCGACCCGGACGGCTACACGCTGCTGTTCATCACCAACGGCAACGCGGTCAGCGCGACGCTGTTCAAGTCCCTGCCGTACGACGCGGTGAAGGATTTCGCGCCCGTGTCGACCGTCGGCTTCTTCGATCTCGTGCTGATCGTGAGCGGCGATTCCGGGATCGCCTCGCTGAAGCAGCTCGTCGACTACGCCAGGGCGAACCCGGGGAAGCTGAACATCGGCACCATCAACATCGGCAGCACGCAGAACCTGGCCGCCGAGCTGTTCAAATCGATGGCCCGCATCGACGCCCAGGTCGTTCCCTTCAAGGCCACGCCCGCGGTGGTGACGGCGCTGCGCGGCGGCGACGTGAACGCGGCGTTCGAGATCCTCGCGCCGGTGCTCTCGCAGATCAAGGCGGGCGCCGTGAAGCCGCTCGCGATCACCTCGAGCCGGCGCTTCCGCGGCCTGCCCGACGTGCCGACGGTCGCCGAGGCCGGCGTCGCCGGATACCAGGCGTCCTCGTGGAACGGCGTGGCCGCGCCCGCGCGCACGCCGAAGGCGGTCATCGACAAGCTGAACCGCGAGATCGTCGCCGCGGTCTCGTCCCGGGACGTGCGGCAGCGGCTGGAGCAGCTCGGCGTCGACGCGCGCGCCGGCACGCCGGCCGAGCTGCGCGAGCTGCTCGTCTCCGAGATCGCGAAGTGGGGCGACGTGATCGAGCGCGCGCACATCCCGAAGCAATGAGCCAGGCGACCATCGCGGCGCCGGACCCGAATCCGGTCAAGCCGAAGTTCGCGCCGCCGCCCGGGGCGTGCGACGCGCACTGTCACGTCTTCGGCCCCGCGGCGCGCTTTCCCTACGCGCCGGAGCGCCGCTACACGCCGCCCGACGCTCCGAAGGAGCGGCTGCGCGCGCTGCACGAGCATCTCGGGATCTCGCGCGCGGTGCTGGTGCAGGCGAGCTGTCACGGGACCGACAACCGCGCGATGCTGGACGCGCTCGCGTGGGCGCGCCGGTTCGAGCCCGGCGGCGCGTGGCGCGGCGTCGCGATGGTCGGCAAGGAGATCACCGACCGCGAGCTCGAGTCGCTCGCCGAGGCCGGCGTGCGCGGCGTGCGCTTCAACTTCGTCGCGCACCTCGGCGGCGCGCCCGACCTCGAAGCCTTCGACCGCGTCACCGGGCGCATCGGCGCGCTCGGGTGGCACGTGGTGCTGCACCTCGACGCCGAGGACATCCTCGAGCACCGCGCCCGCATCGAGCGCCTCGAGGTGCCTTTCGTGATCGACCATATGGGCCGCGTGAAGGCCGAGCACGGCCTGGAGCAGAAGCCGTTCCGCATGCTGCTCGAGCTGATGAGGAACGAGCTCGCGTGGGTCAAGGTGAGCGGCCCCGAGCGCATCTCGTCGGCCGGGAAGCCGTTCCACGACGCGGTGCCTTTCGCGCGGACGCTGGTCGAGGCGGCGCCCGAGCGCGTCCTCTGGGGCACCGACTTTCCGCATCCGAACGTGCGCGCGATGCCGAACGACGGCGATCTGGTCGATCTCCTGCCGCTCGTCTGTCCCGAGGCCGAGCTGCGCCGCAAGCTGCTGGTCGACAATCCCGCGCGGCTGTACTGGAGCCGATAGCGCATGAGCACCGACGCCAAGACCGAGGCGAGCCTGAGGGTGGGCCTGATCGGCTACGGCGAGGTCGGGAGAATCCTCTCGCGCGCCCTCGTCGAGAAGCGCGTCGGCTGGGTCGGCGCCTGGGACATTCTGCTTCGCGACGCCGCGCACGGCCCGGCGATGCGCGCGCACGCGCAGGGCGCGGGCGTGCAGGCGTGCGACTCGTCCGCCGCGCTGCTCGAGCGCTGCGACGTCGCGATCTCGGCCGTCACGGCCGCGAACAGCTTCGACGTGGCGCGCGAAGCGGCGCAATCGATCAGGCCCGGCACGTTCTTCCTCGATCTCAATTCGGCCTCGCCCGCCACGAAGGCGCGCAGCGCGCGTCTGATCGAGGCGGCGGGGGCGCATTACGTGGAAGCCGGGGTGATGACTTCCGTCCCGCCGTACGGCATCCGGGTGCCGATGGTGACCGGCGGCGCGCGTGCGGCGGACCTCGCCGCGCGCCTCGCGCCGCTCGGCTTCAGCATGGAGGTCGTCGCGAGCGAGATCGGCGTCGCGTCGGCGATCAAGATGTGCCGCAGCGTCATGGTGAAGGGCCTCGAGGCGATGGTGATCGAGGCCTATCTCACCGCGCGCCGCTACGGCGTGGAGGACCGGGTGCTCGCCTCGCTCAAGGAGACGTTCCCCGGCATGGACTGGGAGAAGCAGGGCGCGTACTTCTTCAGCCGCGTGGCCAGGCACGGCCGCCGCCGCGCCGAGGAGATGCGCGAGGCCGCGGTCACGGTGCGCGAGGCCGGCTTCGAGCCGTGGATCGCGGCCGCGACTGCGGACAAGCAGGACTGGTTCGCCGCGCTCGCGCGCTCGGGCCTGTTCCGCGATCTCGAGGACTCCGACTGGCGCGCGTACGCCGACCGCGTGCTGAGCGCCTCGCGCGGCGACAAGGCCGGCTCGGGCTAGAGCGCGCCGGGGTCAAAGCCGCGATAATGTCGCGCGAGATGAAGCAGACCCTCGCGCGCCCCCGCCACCTCGGCCTCACGGCCGCGGAATTCGCCGTCCTCAAACGCCTCGACCGCCCGGAGAAGATCCAGGAGTTCGTGTCGTCGCTGCGCTCGAACTTCGAGGTGGGCGGCCAGACCTGCCTGTCGGTGCGCGAGGTGCTGAAACAGCGGCGCGCGCACTGCATCGAAGGCGCGATGCTCGCCGCGTGCGCGCTGTGGGTGCACGGCGAGCCGCCGCTGCTCCTCGACCTGCAGGCCGAGCGCGACTACGACCACGTCGTCGCGCTGTTCCGGCGCAACGGCTGCTGGGGCGCGATCTCCAAGACCAATCCGCCGGTGCTGCGCTGGCGCGACCCCGTCTACCGGTCCCTGCGCGAGCTCGCCATGTCGTACCTGCACGAGTACGCCAACCGCCGCGGTCACAAGACGCTGCGTCGCTACTCGCGGCCGCTCGACTTGCGCCGCATCGATCCCGAGTTGTGGGTCACGAACGGCAGGAACTGCTGGGACATCGCCGAGGCGCTCGACGACCTTCCGCACTATCCGCTCATCACGGCGCGCCAGGCGCGGATGCTCCGGCGCCGCGACCCGCTCGAGCGCCGCATCGGCGGCGTGCTCGAGCACCGGCGCCCGCGCGCGATCGCGACGCGCTGACGGGCTAAGCGATGCCGCGCGCCTTGCGCACGCTCTCGATGAGCGAGGTGCGCATGAGATATTCCTTGTGCAGGCGCGGATCCCCCGCGATGCGGCGCATCTCGTCGAAATTCGCGCGGCGCACCTTCGGGTCCTCCTCCTCGAGCCGGCGCTTGTTGGCGACGGTCTGCTGCTGCACGTACTCGATGTTGAGCGGCCGCCGCCGCCGCTCGTAGCGGTCGAGCAGCGCGGCGCCGGCGCGTCCGCTGCTCACCGCGTCGAGCGTCTCGGCGAGATCCATGGCGTCGTGGATGCCGCAGTTCAGCCCAAGGCCGCCGACCGGATTGTTGATATGGGCGGCATCGCCGGCGAGGAAGACGCGCCCCTTGCGGAAGGACTTCGCCACGCGCTGGTGCACGCGGTAGAGGTTACGGTGCACGACCGCGTCGAGCGGGTGCCCCGGCACGAGGCGCTGGAGCCGGCGCTGCACCGGGCCGTCGGAGAACGCGTCCTCGTCGCTCTCGCTCTCGCGGACCGGGAACACCGCGCGCCAGCGCCCGCGGAGGTCGTCGCCGGTGACCTTGAACAGGTTGATCCATTCGTGCGGATCGGAGATATAGGTACGCTCGCTGCAGCCGAGCGCCTTGCCGACATCGACGAGCGTCGTGAGCACGAGGAAGCGCTCGGGCCAGGTGTAGCCCTCGAACTCGATGTCGAGGCACTTGCGCAGCGTGCTGCGGCCGCCGTCGCACGCGATCACGTAGTCGAAGTCCTCGGTCTCGCGCTCTTCGCCCGCCTCGACCAGCAGGCCGACGCGGCGCTCGTCCTGCGCGATATCGAGGACGCGCGCACCGAGCCGCACGCGCGCGTTCGGCATGCCGGCGAGGCGGCGCAGCCCCATCTCCGAGAGCTTGTGCTGCTCGGTCTGGACGACGTAGGGAAAGCGCGTCTCGTCCTTCAGGAGGTCGTGGTCGAAGCGCGCGACGAGAGCGTCGCGGTCCCAGAGCTCGAAATAGCGCGCGACCAGCCCGAGCGAGATGAACTCGTCGACGAGATCGAGCTCGGCGAGCATCTCGAGTGTCGACGGATGCGTCGTCGCCGCGCGCGGCGAGTGGTCGATGGCGTCTTCGGCCTCGAACAGCGCTACTTGCATGCCCCTGCGGGCGCAGGCGATGGCCGCCACGGCGCCCACCGGCCCGGCGCCGACGACTCCGACTCGGACGCTCACGTCTCCCTCCCCAGCAAAAATAAAGGCGGACCCGAATCGGTCCGCCCCTTTTGCGCGATTTTAGCCTGTCAGGCGGCGATGCGCTTGGTGGTCTGCTTCTGCTGCGCGGCCTTGGCGTGCATCGAGGCGTAGGCGGAATGCGCGGCCGCCTCGGCGTCGCCGACGTGGACCGGCAGGCCCATGTCGGACAGCACCGAGCCGAGCGCCGACAGGCACAGCATGACGTTGTCCGGGCGGCACGAGTAGCCCATGATGCCGATGCGCCAGATCTTGCCGCCGAGAGGCCCGAGGCCGGCGCCGATCTCGATGCCGAATTCGTTGAGCAGCGTCTTTCTCACCTCGGCTTCGTTGACGCCCTCGGGGCAGCGCACCGCGTTCATCTGCGGCAGCTGGTACTGCTCCTTGACGAGGAACTTGAGGCCCATTGCCTCGAGGCCGGCCTTGAGCGCCGTGTGGTGGCGCTGGTGGCGCGCCCAGGCGTTTTCCATGCCCTCCTCGCGCAGCAGCAGCAACGCCTCGTGCAGGCCGAAGAGCGAGTTGGTCGGCGCGGTATGGTGATAGGTGCGCGTGGTCGCGCCCCAGTAGCCGAGCAGCAGGTTCATGTCCATGAACCAGCTGTGGATCTTGTCCTTGCGCGACTTGACGTAGTCGACCACGCGCTCCGAGAACGACACGGGCGACAGGCCCGGCGTGCAGGAGAGGCATTTCTGGCTCGCCGAGTAGATCGCGTCGATGTCCCATTCGTCGACCTTCACGGGCGAGCCGCCCAGCGTCGTGACCGCGTCCACGATCGCGAGCGCGTCGTGGTCGTGCGCTACCTTGACCAGCGCCTTGGCGTCGGACTGCACGCCGGTCGAGGTCTCGCCGTGCACGAAGGCGACCACGCGCACGCCGGCGTGCTTCTTCAGCGCGTCCTCGAGCTTCTGCGGGTCGACGGGCGCCCCCCACTCGTCCTCGACCACGATCGCCGTGCCGCCCGCGCGCTCGACGTTCTCGATCATGCGTCCGCCGAACACGCCGTTCCTGCAGACGATGACCTTGTCGCCGGGAGCGACCATGTTGACGAAGCAGTACTCCATGCCGACCGAGCCCGGCCCGGACACGGGGAAGGTGAGCGGGTTCTTCGTCTGGTAGACGTAGCGCAGCAGCCCCTTCAGCTCCTCCATCATCTCGACGAAGACCGGATCGAGGTAGCCGATCGCGGGCTGGCTCATGGTCGTCAGCACGCGCGGATGGATCTCGGTCGGGCCGGGCCCCATGAGCGTGCGTTGCGGCGGGTGGAAGGAGCTGATGCGTTTGGCGGGCGCGAAATCGTCCATGGTGGTTTTCCCCGAAAGAGGCGACCCGAAGAGCACGTCGTCGGGACGCGATTTGACCTTCACCGGCTTCTTGGCGGAGGCCTCGTTGAGCACCTCGACCGCGGAGATGCCGCCGTTGGTGACGCGCTCGACCTCGGTGGCCCAGCGCGCCGGCACGTAGCCGCACTTGACCCAGTGGCTGACGACGGCGCGGTCGAGCTGGAAGGCGCGCGCGACTTCCGCCTGGCTGCCGAAGATCTGGACGAGGCGGACGGCGCAGTTCATGGTGAGAGATTATCATGTCAAAATTATTTTGACAATTCACCCCGCGTCTTTCAGTCCGCCCGGACTCCTATCCGCCGGATGAGAGCGCCCCGCCGCTCGCTTTCCTCGCGCAGGATTCTTCCGGTACTGCTCGGGCGAGGTCCCGAGCGGCTCCATCCCGATTCCCGCCATGCGCTCGACGACATCCGGCGCCTTGACCGCGTCGTTCACCGCGCGGTTGAGCCGCGTCACGATCGCCGG
>DASRFM010000035.1:0-3266 GCA_035651575.1 Burkholderiales bacterium
AACCCCGGCCCCGACTTCCGGGTCGGAGAACTGAATTCCGGTTCGCTGTCGGTAATTGGTGCCTGACCCCGATTATTGGGGTTCGATCTTCGCGAGCTTGACGTAGCGCCCCCAGCGCTCGGTCTCGGTCTTCAAGAGCGCCGCCATCGACTCGGGCGTGCCCGGGAAGGCGACCGCCGCCTGGCGCGCGAGGAATTGCCGCGTCTCGGCATCGGCGTTGATCTCGTTGAACCAGCCGGCGAGCCTGTCGATCACCGCACGCGGCGTGCCGGCCGGCACGAGCACGCCCCACCAGGGCGTGATGTCGAACTCGCCCAGGCCGAGCTCTGCCAGCGTCGGCACCTCGGGCAGGCTGGGATTGCGCTTCGCGGAGGTCACCGCGAGGATGCGCACCCGGCTTGGATGCATGGTCGCCGCCCAGGTCGAGTCGACCGACATGAAGTCGATCGCGCCGGAGAGCAGGTTGGCGAACGCGTCGCCCGTGATCTTGAACGGCACATACGCCGTCGAGAGCCCCGTCTTCTCCTTGAAGAGCTCCGCCGCGATTTGCCCGCTATTCGACTGTGTGCCATAGAAGCCGTGACCCGGCTTCGCCTTCAGCCGCGCGATGAGCTCAGGCACCGTCTGCACCGGGGAGGCGGCATCGACCGCGATGGTGAAGGAGAGCGTGAGGAGCGTCGTCACCGGCGCGAAGTCTTTCTGCGGATCGAAGGAGAGCTTCTTGAAGATGTACGGCGCCGCGGCGAGCGTCGATGAGGCCGGCGTGATGAGGATGGTATAGCCGTCCGGCCGCGACTTGGCGACGTAGTCATTCGCCACCGCGCCTTGAGCGCCGGGCTTGTTCTCCACGACGACGGGCTTTCCCGCGACGCGCGCCAGGCGCTCGCTGTAATAGCGCACCACGATGTCCGCGCCCGAGCCGGCGGCGAAGTTGCAGATCGAGCGGATCTCGCGCGCCGGGTAGTCCTGCGCCTGCGCCGCCAAGGACAAAAAAAGAATCGGGGTCAGGCACCAATTTCCCCGAAATATTTTCCGCATCGTCGCCTCCTGCGCACTCCAGTCTAGCTAAACTCGCAGCGGGGGCAATGCTGCAGAAATCGGAACTCTTCGCGCGCCTCGCCGAAGGCCACAAAGCGCGCATCACGGTCGTCACGCCGAACCAGCGCCTCGCGCACAGCCTGACGCTCGAATTCGACGACTACCAGCTTGCGCGCGGCCTCACCTCGTGGGAAGCGGCCGACATCCTGCCTTTCGGCGCCTTTGTCGAGCGGCTGTGGGAGGACGCGCTCTATTCAGACCTGGGTGAGCGCCTTCCGCTACTTTTGACGGCCGCGCAGGAGCAGCACCTCTGGGAGCGCATCCTCGCCGCGAGCGGGCTTCTCATCGTGCCGCAGGCTGCCGCGCAATGCCGCGACGCCTGGCGCCTCATCCACCAATGGCGCATTCCGAGCGGCCCGGGCAACGAGGACGCGCTCGCCTTCGCGCAGTGGTCCGCCGCGTACAAGAAGCAGACCGAGGGGGAGATCGACGGCGCTCGCCTCCCGGACCTGATGGCGGGCTACCTCGAGCGGCTGAAAAAGCCGGCGCTGATCGTCGCCTTTGCCTTCGACGTCGTGCCGCCGCAGACGCGCGAATTCCTCGCGCGCTTGCAGTGGGAGGAGTGCGTGCCGGAGCCAATCGCCGGCACTGCCGTGCGCGCGGCGTTCCCCTCCGCGAAGCACGAGCTCGAAGCGGCCGCGAAATGGGCGCGCGCGCGGCTCGAGGAAGGCAGGAAGCGCATCGGCGTCGTCGTCCCCGAGCTCGGCAGCCGCCGGCAGGAGGTGGTGCGCAGCTTCTCGCGCGTGATGGACCCGGGCTACAACCTTCCCAGCCGCGCAAAGGCGCCTTTGCCGTTCAACGTGTCGATCGGCCGGCCGCTCGCCGCCTATGCGCTCGCCGACGCGGCGCTCGCGCTGATCGAGCTCGCCTACGCGCCGCTCGACTTCGCGCGCGCGAGCCATCTAATGCGCTCGCCTTATCTCGGCGCCGCGGACAGCGAGCTCGCGCGCCGCGCGAGCCTCGATGCGCGCATCCGGCGCGACGCCGACGCGACCATCACGCTCGTCAAGCTGATCGCCGCAGCGGAGCCGGCGCCGCTCCTGCGCAAGCTGCTCGAGCGGGTTTTCGTGGCGGCGAACCACAGCGCCGATTCCCCCGCCGACTGGGCGCGGCAGTTCTCCGCCGTGCTCGAGGCCGCCGGCTTCCCCGGCGAGCGCACGCTCGACTCGGACGAATTCCAGACGCGCGCGAAGCTGCACGAGCTCCTCGGCGAGCTCGCGAAGCTCGAGCGCATCGCCGAGAAGATGAGCTTTGCGGCGGCGTTCGCGACGATGAAGCGCCTTTGCGCCGAGACGCTCTTCCAGCCCGAGACGCCGCAGGCGCCGATCCAGGTCGTCGGCATCATCGAGTCGCAGGAGCAGCGCTACGACTGCCTGTGGGTTAGCGGCCTCACCGACGAGACCTGGCCGCGCGATGCGCGCCCGAATCCCTTCATCCCGATCGCGCTGCAGAAAAAGGCCGGTATCCCGCAGGCGAGCGCGGAGGGCGCTGCCGCCCGCGACCGGTGCATCACCGACGACTGGAAAAGCGCGGCCACTGAGGTGGTGTTCTCGCACCCGTCGAAGGACGAGGATCGCGACCTTTCGCCTTCGCCTTTGATCACACAAGTACCAGAGGGAACCATCAGCGCGCCCGACTACCCGCGCTACCGCGACCTCATCTTCGCCGCGCGCAAAGTCGAAGCCTTCGAGGACTTTCGCGCGCCGCGCGTGAAGCCGGGGCCGCAGCGCGGCGGCACGCGCGTGCTCGCCGACCAGGCGGCGTGCCCGTTCCGCGCCTTCGCGCGATGGCGCCTGGGCGCCGAGCCGCTCGAGGAGCCGGCCCCGGGCCTCGATCCGCGCGACCGGGGCAAGCTTCTGCACGCGCTGATGCGGGAGATCTGGAGCCGCTTGCGCTCCAGCGCCGCAATCGGGGTCGCAATCGGGGTCAGGCACCAATTAAATGCGAAATCGGTGCCTGACCCCGATTTAGTTATCAAGCAGGCGGCGCAGACCGCGGTGAAGGAAATGGGCTTGGAGGGCCGCTACGCCGAGCTCGAGCGCGAGCGCCTGGCGCGCCTCGCGCGCGAATGGCTCGAGCTCGAAGCGCGCCGCGCGCCCTTCGAGGTGCAGTCGCTGGAAGAGGAGCGCGAGATCAGCGTCGCCGGCCTGCAGTTCAAGTCGCGCATC
>DASRFM010000036.1:0-38291 GCA_035651575.1 Burkholderiales bacterium
CAGCCCCAGGACGTGCTCCGCCAGGTAAGACAGGATTAAGTTCGTCGAGATGGGCGCAACCAGGTAGAGCCGCGTCTCCCTGAACTTGCGCTCGACGTCGTATTCGGCGGCGAAGCCGAAGCCGCCGTGCGTCTGCAGGCAGACGTTCGCCGCTTCCCACGAGGCCTTGGCGCACAGGTGCTTCGCCATGTTCGCCTCGGCGCCGCAAGGTTTTTTCTGATCGTACAAACCGGTGGCCTTGTAGCGCATCAGGTTGGCCGCCTCGATCTCCATGTAGGCCTCGGCGATCGGGAACTGGATGCCCTGGTTCTGCGCGATCGGGCGGTCGAAGACGACCCGGTCTTTCGAATAGGAGACCGCTTTGTCGATGAACCAATAGCCATCGCCCACGCATTCCGCGGCGATGAGGATGCGCTCGGCATTCAGGCCGTCGAGGATGTAGCGGAAGCCCTTGCCTTCCTCGCCGATCAGGTTCTCCGCCGGGATCTCCAGGTTGTCGATGAACACCTGGTTGGTCTCGTGGTTCACCATGTTGCGGATCGGCTTGACCTCGATGCCCTTGCTCTTGGTCTCGACCAGGAACACGGACATCCCTTCGCTTTTCTTTTTCACTTCTGAAAGCGGGGTGGTGCGGGCGAGCAGGATCATCAGCTCCGAGTGCTGCAGGCGCGAAGTCCAGACCTTCTGGCCGTTGACGACGTAGCGGTCGCCTTTCTTCACCGCGACGGTCTTGATCTTGGTGGTGTCGGTGCCCGCGGTCGGCTCGGTGACCCCCATGGCCTGCATGCGAAGCTTGCCGGCCGCGATCTGCGGCAGGTATTTCTTCTTCTGCGCCTCGCTGCCGTTGCGCAGCAGCGTATTCATGTTGTACATCTGGCCGTGGCAGCTCCCGGCCTGGCCGCCCGAGCGGGACACTTCCTCCATGATCACGCTCGCCTCGGTGAGCGAGAGCCCGGAGCCGCCGTACTCCTCGGGGATGAGCGCCGACATCCAGCCGGCCTTTGTGAGCGCGTCCACGAACTTCTCGGGATAGGCGCGCTTCTCGTCCACCTGCTGCCAGTAGGCGCTGTCGAATTCGCTGCACAGCGCGGCGACCGCCTCGCGCAGCTCGGGGTAGTTGTCGCGGCCGAGGTTCATTTCTTCGGGCGGCTGTGGGAGGAAGCTTCGTCCTCGACGCGGTACCAGATCTCCTCGGCCATCGGCTGGCGCGACTCCTCGAGGAGGTGCCCGACGAGGCCGACCGCGCGCGCCATGACGCCGAGCCCCTTGACCGCGCGCCAGTCGAGCTTCATCTCGCAGGCGAGGGCGCCGATCGCGCCGGTCGCATTCAGGGTGAGGCCTTTCTTCTTCGCGATCTCTTCCATCGTCCTGCAGTACTTGCCGTAGAAGCCGGTCTCGCGCGCGATCTCGAAAAGGCGCGTGGTGCGCGGGTCGAGCGGCTTGTGGATCGGGTGGCCCAGGCCGGGAACGCGCTTCATCTGCGCGAGCGCCTCCGCGTCGAGGCCCTCCGAGAGCATCTTCGCCACGCCTTCCATCGAGCCGACGAACACGCTGCCCAGGCCGCACAGCCCGGCCGCGACCGCCGCCTGCATCGCTTCCGGGGCGCCGAGGTAGGTGAGGCGCGCGGCGAGCGCGCTTGGCGTCACGCCGTGTTCCACGAGCGTGACGACCATCGCATTGAACATCACCGATTCCTGGGCGTTCGGCAGGCGCCCGATGAGCTCGAGGAACGCCATGTCGCCCAGGTTCACCTTGCCGAGGATCTCGCCGGGCAGGTCCTTGCCGCGCACGCTGATGCGGTCGGTGGTGGACCAGCCCATCTCCGAGCGGATTTCTTTTCGCGGCTTCATTGCTCCGCCTTCACGCCCGCGGTCTTGATGACCGTCGCCCACCGGGCGATCTCGGCGTCGAGGAACTGCTTCGCCTGCTCCGGGCTGTTGCCGACCGGCTCGACGCCGTTCGTCTGCAGGCGCTCCTGCACGTCCGGCTCGCGGAGCGCCTTGGCGGCCGCGGCGGCGAGGCGGCCCACGATCTCGCGTGGCGTCCCGCCGGGCGCCATGAACATCACCCAAGTGGACGCCTCGATCGCCGGGCCGCCGGCCTCGGCGAAGGTCGGCACGTCCGGATAGGCCGGAAGGCGCCGGGCCGAGAACATCCCGATCGCCTTCAGCTTGCCGTTGCGCACCTGCGGAATGAGGCTCAGCGGCGTGTCCACCAGGATCTGGATATCGTTCGCCATCGCGGCTTGCATCGCCGGCGCGGTGCCCTTGAACGGGACGTGCACGAGCTCGATGCCGGCGGTCTGCTTCACGAGCTCGGTGGTGAGGTGGGCAGCCGCGCCGATTCCCGAAGAGCCGAAGTTGAGCTTGCCGGGATTGGCCTTGGCGTACGCGATGAGCTCCTTCGCGTCCTTCGCGGGCAGCGCAGGGTTCGCAGTCATCACCATCGGGGCGATCGCGGCGAGCGAGATCGGCGTGAGGTCCTTCAGCGGGTCGAAGGGCAGCTTGCCGGCGTAGAGCGTGACGTTGGCGGAATACCCCGCGATCACCGTGAGGATCGTGTAGCCGTCCGGCGCGGCCTTCGCCGCGAGGTCGGAGCCGAGGATGCTGTTCGCGCCCGGGCGGTTGTCCACGACGATGGGCTGGCCGAGCGTTCCGGACATCTTCTGGGTCACGAGCCGCGTCACGATGTCCGTGATGCCGCCGCCGGGATAGGGCACGACCCAGCGGATGGGCTTCGCGGGATAGGCCTGCGCGGCCGCGGCGAGCGGCAAGGCAAGGAGCAGGGCAGCGAGAAGCTTTCTCATGAGGGCGCGATCGGCTCTTCGGAAAGGAGCGAAGTGTAGTCGCCTTCGGCGCGCGCGAACGGGTCGCGCGCCCCGAGCCGGTGCTCGGCGACGAGCGCGGAGAGCCGCAGCCGCCGGGCGTCGCCCCGTTTCGCGAGCTGCTCGCCTTCCTTCCACATCGTCGCTGCGGCGACGGCGTAGTAGAGGCCGGTGGCCGCCTGGCGCGCGTGCGCCTCGTCGGCGTGGCTCGCAAAAGCGGCCGCGCGCTCCAGCAGCCCGTTCACCGGCGTCCCCGCCAACGCGGCAAGAAGCGGAGCCAGGGCGTCCTCCCTGCGGATGGCGCGCAGCGCGTCGAGCGCCACGATGTTGGAGGTTCCTTCCCAGATGGATCCCAGGTGCGCGTCGCGCACGAGCCGCGCGTCGGACCATTCCTCGACGTAGCCGCAGCCGCCGCGCACTTCCATCGCATCGCCGGTCGCGCGGCGCGCATCGCGGCAGGCGCGGAACTTCAGGAGCGGGGTCAGGAGCCGGACGCGGCGCCGCGCCTGCTCATCGCCCCGATCCGCTTCCTGCAATTGGCCCGCGGCAAAGAACAGGACCGAGCGCGCCGCCTCGGCAGGCAGCATGAGCTTCAGGAGCTGCCGCTGCATGAGCGGCATGTCGATGAGGCGCTTGCCGAACGCGATGCGGTTGCGCGCGACGAAGAGCGCTTCGGTGAGCGCCCGGCGCATCATCCCGGCCGCGCGCATGCCATTGCTCAAGCGCGACATGTTGATCATGTCGGCCATCTGCACGAAGCCGCGCCCGGGGTCGCCGACCAGGTAGGCGAGCGCGCCTTCCAGGCGGATCTCGCCGCTCGGCAGGTCGCGGGTGCCGAGCTTTTCCTTCAGCCGCAGGATGCGGTAGGCGTTCGGCTTCCCGTCGACGGTTTTCGGCAACAGAAACAGGGACAACCCCTTGGTGCCCGGCGCCCCGGCGTCCGGCCGCGCCAGCACCAGCGCGAGGTCCGCGTCGGCGTTCGAGCAGAACCACTTGTCGCCGTACAGGCGCCAGCAGTCGCCCTCACGGACGGCGCGGGTGGCAGTGGCGCCGACGTCCGAGCCGGCGCCTTGCTCCGTCATGAACATGGCGCCCTGCGTCAGCGTGTCGAGGTCCTGCGACGTGAGGCCCGGCAGGTAGCGCGCCACGAGCGCCGGGTCGCCGAAGCGCGAGAGCGTGCGCGCGAGCGAGTCGGTCATCGAGAGCGGGCAGCAGACGCCAAACTCGGCCTGCACGTACAGATAGGAGAGGGCGTATTTCGCCGCCGGCGGCAGCGGCTTCGGCCAGCCGAGCACTCCGGCGCGGTGCGACATCGCGGCGAGCCCGAACTCACCGAATGCCACCTCTTCGAGGCGCCGGTACGTCGGGTGCTTCTCGATCCATTGCCGGTCTTCGCCCGCGCGCGTGCGGTGATGGAGCTGCGGCGGATTGCGGTCCGCCGTGATCGCGAGCGCGTCGAGCTCGGCGCCGGCGAGCGCGCCGAGGTTCTCGAGATGCGTCCTCAGGTGCGCGTGGAGCTCGGGCGGGAGGTAGAGCGAGAGGAAAGCGCCGTACGACGGATCGGCCGCGAAGAGGTTGATGCCGCGGCTGTCCGGAACCGTGGCTGCGGCCGGAGGCTTCTCGGGAAGCATGTCAATCGATTCTGGCGCCGGAGGCCTTCACGATGCGGCCCCATTTCTCGTAGTCGCTGCGGATGACGCGCGCGAACTCCTCGGGCGTGCTCGTCCACGGCTCGAACGCCTGCGCGCTCAGGCGCTGGCGGATGTCGGGGGAGCGCAGCGCCTGGACGAGCGCGCCGTTCAGCCTCGCGGTCACGGGCCTGGGCAATCCGGCGGGCGCGATGATGCCGAACCACAGGTCGGCTCCGGCGTCGCTGTAGCCCTTGATGCCCGATTCTTCCATCGTCGGGATGTCGGGCGCGAAGGGCGAGCGCGTCGCGCTCGTGACCGCGAGCGCGCGCACGTGGCCGGCGTGCGCCTGCGGCAGCGCCGTGACGAGGATGTCGAACATGCAGGTGATGTTGCCGGCGATGACGTCCGTGAGGGCCGCGGCGCTGCCCTTGTAGGGGACGTGCGTCATGGGCGCGCCGGTCACGTACTTCAGCACCTCGCCGGAAAGATGGTTCGAGGAGCCGTTGCCCGCCGAGCCGAAGGTCACCTTGCCGGGATTTGCCTTGGCGTAGGTGACCAGCTCCGCCACGCTCTTCGCCGGCACCCGGGGATTGACGATCAGCAGGTTCACATAGCGCACCGCGAGCGTGAGGTCGGTGAAGTCCTTCAGGGCGTCGTAGGCGAGGCGCTTGCCGTAGAGATGCGGATTGATCGTCTGGGTGCCGGTCGTCGCCAGGCCGAGGGTGTAGCCGTCGGGCTCGGACTTGGCGATGCGATCCACGCCGAGCGAGCCGCCGGCGCCGCCGACGTTCTCGATGATCACCGGCTGGCCGACGATCTCGGAGAGCTTCTGCGCCACCGGCCGCGAGAACGTGTCGGTCGGCCCGCCCGGCGGGAAGGGCACGATCCATCTGATCGGCTTGGCGGGGTACTGCGCAAGCGCGTTTCCCGACAGTAAGAGGAGAAGCGCGAGGGTTTTTACAAGGGATCCCATGAGAAGACATCCTGAGAGCGGTCGAGCGGATAGAAATGCGCCTGCAGGGCGGGCATCGCGTGCGACGCGATGGTCTCCGGCGTCCAGCCGCCGGCGCGGTGCACCGAGCGCAGCGGGCGGTTCTGCGACATCAGGAACAGCTCGGCGGCGCGCACCGCAAAGATCTGGCCGCTGATGCCTTTTGCCCTTTCAGAGCACAGGAAAACCGCCAGAGGGGCGATCTTCGCGGTTTCCATGGTCTTCAGCTTCTCGACGCGCGCCTTCTGGTCTTCGGTCTCGGTGGGGATGGAGCCGATCATGCGGCTCCAGGCGAAGGGCGCGATGCAGTTCGAGCGCACGTGGTACTTCGCCATGTCGAGCGCGATGGACTTCGATAGGCCGACGATGCCGAGCTTCGCCGCCGAATAGTTCGCCTGCCCGAGGTTGCCGATCAGCCCGGAGGTCGAAGTCATGTGCACGTAGGCGCCGGACTCCTGCGACTTGAAATGCGGCGCAGCGGCGCGCGCGACGTAGAACGACCCGTTCAGGTGCACGTCGATGACCGCGCGCCATTCCTCCACCGACATGTTGAAGAAGAAGCGATCGCGCAGGATGCCCGCGTTGTTGATGACCGCGTCGATGCGCCCGAAGCTGTCGAGCGCGCACTGCACGATGCGGTTCGCGGATTCCCACTGGGCGACGCTGTCGGTGCTGGGAACCGCTTTCCCGCCCA
Organism: Burkholderiales bacterium; assembly: GCA_035651575.1. Taxonomy (GTDB): domain Bacteria; phylum Pseudomonadota; class Gammaproteobacteria; order Burkholderiales; family SG8-39; genus SCGC-AG-212-J23. The sequence goes on from DASRFM010000036.1 coordinate 6,141, forward strand.
GCTGGCGGATCTCGTCGCAAACCTTCGCGGCGGGCCCGGCATCCTGTCCTTCGCCCTTGACGGATGTGCCGATGTCGTTGACGACGACCGCGGCTCCGGCCGCGGCAAGGGCGAGCGCGAAGTCGCGCCCGATGCCGCCGCCCGCGCCCGTGACGACGACGGCTTTGCCCTCCAGCAGCTTCAATCGCGGAAGCCCGGGTAGCGCCGCTCGAGGAGCCGCAGCAGCCCCGCCCATTCCAGCTCGCCGATGCGGCGGCGCTGGCCGGGCTTGTATCGATCGTTGGTTCTTGTCACCGTTTCCGGGCCGGGGTTGTTGAGGGTCTTTCCGCAACCCAATGCAAGAACCTGCGCCTGGCAGGCCCGCTCCAGCCAATACATGGTGATGAAGGCTTCGGGGATCGTGCGCCCGACGGCGAGGAGGCCGTGGTTGCAGAGGATCATGGCGTCGCGGCTGCCGAGGTCGCGCACCAGGCGCTTCTGCTCGTCCAGGTCCACGGCCGGGCCTTCGTACTCGTGCATGCCGACGCCCGAGAAGAACATGGCATTCTGGGTGAGCGGCAGGAGGCCTTCCTTCGTCGCCGAGACGGCCATGCCGGCCGGCGTGTGCGTGTGGATGACGCAGGCGACGTCGGCGCGCGCGCGGTGCACCGCGCTATGGATCACGAAGCCGGCGTGGTTCACGCCGTAGCCGGTGCCCGAGTCCTGCACCAGGTTGCCGTCGAAGTCGATCTTCACCAGGCTCGAGGCGCTGATCTCGTCGTAGGTCATGCCGTAGGGGTTGATGAGGAAGTGGCCTTCCTCGCCCGGCACGCGCGCGGAGATGTGGTTGTAGACGAGATCGTCCATGCCGTAGTGGTGGACGAGCCGGTAGCACGCGGCGAGATTCACCCGCGTATCCCATTCGTCGCGCGAAACACGTTCGCGCATCGACGGGATTTTCAGTTGGGAGAGGTCGCTCATCGCCGTATTATGCCTGCCGCCATGCTGAAGCACGCCCTCGACCCGCGCTCGGTCGCCGTGATCGGCGCCTCGGAGAACCCGCACAAGGTCGGCGGCCGGCCGATCCTCTTCATGAAGCGCTACGGCTTCAAGGGCGCGCTCTATCCGGTGAACCCGGCGCGCGCCGAGGTGCAGGGGCTGCGCGCCTACCCGAGCGTCGAGGCGCTTCCGCAGACGCCGGAGCTCGTGGTGGTCGCGGTGGCGGGCGACGAGGCGGTGAAGGCGGTCGAGGCCTGCGCGAAGCGCGGCGTCAAGGCCGCGGTCGTCATGGCCTCCGGCTTCGGCGAGACCGGCGAGGCCGGCAAGCGCGTGCAGGACGCGATGGTGGCGACGGCGCGCGCGGCCGGCATGCGCCTCATCGGCCCGAACTGCCAGGGAATCGCCAACTTCGCGACCGGCGTGGTGGCGAACTTCTCCACGATCTTCCACGAGATGGACTGCCGCGACGGGCCGGTCGCGATCGTGAGCCAGAGCGGCGCCAACTCCCAGGCGATCTATGCGCTGCTTCGCGCCAGGGGCCTGAACGCGCGCCACGTGCACGCGACCGGCAACGAGGCGGACGTGACCGTGGCCGATCTCGCCGACGCCATCGTCGAGGAGCAGGGCATGCGCCTCGTGCTCCTCTACATGGAATCGATCAAGAACCCGGCGCTGCTCGCCCAGGCGGCGGAAAAGGCGCGCGAGCGCGACCTGCCGATCGTCGCGCTCAAGGCCGGGCGCACGGCGAGCGGCCAGAAAGCCGCGAGCTCGCACACCGGGGCGCTCGCCGCGGAAGACCGCGTCGTGGACGCGTTCTTCGAGCGCCACGGCATCTGGCGCGCCGCCGACCCGCACCAGCTCGTCTCGGCGGCGGAGCTCTATTGCGCGGGCCGCCGGCCGCGGGGCAAGCGCTTCGTTTTCGTCAGCAATTCCGGCGCGAGCTGCGTGATGGCCGCGGACTATTCGGACCGGCAGGGCCTGCCGCTCGCGCCGATCACCGCGCGGGGGAAGGAGGGCCTGAAGAAAGTCCTTCCCGCCTTCGCGAGCCTGTCCAACCCGATCGACATCACCGGCGCGCTGCTCACCAATCCCAAGCTCTTCGGCCAGGTGCTTGCGGTGGTGGGCGAAGACGCTCAGGCCGATCTCGTGCTCGCCGGCCTGCCGGTCGCGGGTGCGGGCTACGACGTCGGGATGTTCGCCGCCGACCTGCGTGCCTTCAATGAGCGCTATGGCCTCGCGAGCGCGCTCGCTTCCCCGCAGGAGAAGATCCGCTCGCAGTTCGCGCAGGCCGGCGTCGCGACCTTCGCCAGCGAGCCCGAGGCGATGGATGCGCTCGCCCAGGTCGCGGACCACGCCGCCTTGCTGAGAAGGACGCCGCGCCGCGTGGAGGGGCAGCCGCGCCGGCTGCCGCCGGGGAGCGAGCGCTTCTTCAACGAGGCCGAAAGCCTCGCGCTTCTTGCCGGGGCCGGCGTGCCGGTGATCGAGCATCGCCTGTGCAGGAGCGAAGAGGAAGCCGATGCGGCCAAGGCGGCGCTGGGCGAAGTCGTCATGAAAATCTGCTCGCCCGACATCCCGCACAAGAGCGACCACGGGCTCGTCGCGCTCGGGGTGGCGGACGCGGCCGCCGAGTTCTGCCGCCAGCGCGAGCAGTGCCTCGCGATGGGGGCGCGCTTCGACGGCGTCATCGTGGCGCGGCGGGCGGCGAAGGCGCGCGAGCTCGCCCTCGGCGCGCGCCTCGATCCGCAGTTCGGCCCCGTGGTCCTGGTCGGCGACGGCGGCATCTACCTCGAGGCGCTGAAGGACTTCCGCCTCCTTCTTCCACCCTTCGACGAGGAGGAGGTCGTTCTCAAATTGAATCAATTGAGGATCGGCCCGCTCTTGGGCGCCCTGCGCGGGATTGCCGCGCGCGATGTCATGGCGTTCGCGGCGATGGCGGTCAAGCTCGGCGACGCGATGCTCGCGTGGGAGGGCCGCGTGGCGTCCGTGGACATCAACCCGGTGCTGGTGTTTGAAACGGGGCAGGGCGCGCTCGCCGTCGATGCGCTCGTCGAGCGCGCCTTATAATTGCCTCGCCATGAAAGTCCTGCCGTCATGAAAGTTCTCGTGAGCGTCAAGCGCGTCGTCGACTTCAACGTCAAGGTGCGCGTCAAGTCCGACAGCAGCGGCGTCGAGACTGCGAACGTGAAGATGTCGATGAATCCGTTCGACGAGATCGCGGTGGAGGAGGCGGTGCGGCTCAAGGAAGCCGGCGTCGCGACCGAGATCGTGGTCGTCTCCTGCGGCGTGCAGGCCTGCCAGGAGACGCTGCGCACCGCGCTCGCGATCGGCGCCGACCGCGCCATCCTGGTCGAGACGAGCGACGAGCTGCAGCCGCTCGCGGTCGCCAAGCTTCTTCACAAGCTGGTCCTGAAGGAGCAGCCCAGGCTCGCGATCCTCGGCAAGCAGGCGATCGACGACGACTCTAACCAGACCGGCCAGATGCTGGCCGCGCTCCTCGGGTGGCCGCAGGCGACCTTCGCGTCGAAATTGAAGATTTCCGGAGAAACCGCCGAAGTGACCCGGGAGGTCGACGGCGGCCTGGAGACCGAGCGCATCCAGCTGCCGGCGGTCGTCACGACCGACCTGCGCTTGAACGAGCCGCGCTACGTCACGCTGCCGAACATCATGAAGGCGAAGAAGAAGGCGCTCGAGGTGCTGAAGCCCGACGCGCTCGGCGTCGACGTCTCCCCGAGGCTCACCGTCCTGAAGGTCGTGGAGCCGGGCAAGCGCAAGGCCGGCGTGAAGGTGGCCGACGCGAAGGCCCTCGTCGAAAAGCTGCGCAACGAAGCGAAGGTCATCTAGATGGCCCTTCTCGTTGTCGCGGAGCACGACAACAAGACCGTCCGCAAGGCGACGCTGAACGCGGTGGCCGCGGCGCAGAAGATCGGCGGCGAGCTCGATGTGCTGGTCGCCGGGCACAACGCCGGCGAAGCGGCGCAGGCCGCGGCGCGGATTCCCGGCGTGCGCAAGGTGCTGCACGCGGACGCGGCGCACCTCGCGGAATTCCTCGCCGAGAACGTGGCGGCGCTCGTGGTGTCGGTCGCGAAGGGCTACTCGCACATCCTCGCGCCCTCGACGTCGAACGGGAAGAACGTCATGCCGCGCGCCGCGGCGCTCCTCGACGTGCAGCAGGTTTCCGACATCATCGGCGTCGAGGGCCCCGACACCTTCGTGCGCCCGATCTACGCCGGCAACGCGCTCGCCACCGTGAAGTCCAAGGACGCGCTGAAGGTGATCACCGTGCGCACCACGGCTTTCGATGCGGTTCCTTCTACAGGAGGAAATGCCACCGTGGAAAGCATCGCGGCACCGGCCGATTCGGGGTTGTCGAGCTTTGTCACGCGTGAAGTCTCCAAGTCCGAGCGTCCCGAGCTCACCTCGGCGAAGATCATCGTCTCCGGCGGCCGCGGCATGGCGAACGGCGAGAATTTCAAGAAGGTGCTGGAGCCGCTCGCCGACCAGCTCGGCGCCGCGATGGGCGCTTCGCGCGCCGCCGTGGACGCGGGCTTCGTGCCGAACGACTGGCAGGTGGGGCAGACCGGGAAGATCGTCGCTCCGGACCTCTACGTCGCGGTCGGCATCTCCGGCGCCATCCAGCACCTCGCCGGCATGAAGGACAGCCGGGTCATCGTCGCGATCAACAAGGACGAGGAGGCGCCGATCTTCCAGGTGGCCGATTACGGCCTGGTGGGCGATCTCTTCGCGCTGGTGCCCCAGGTCGTCGAGGAGCTCAAGAAGTGAGCGCCTATCAGGCGCCGCTGAAGGATATGCGGTTCGTCCTGAACGAGCTCGCGGGGCTTGCCGAGGTCGCGAAGCTCCCCGGCTACGAGGAAGCGACCCCGGATACGGTCGACGCAATCCTCGAGGAGGCCGCGAAGTTTGCGTCAGAAGTCCTTGACCCGATTAACTATTCAGGCGACCAGGAAGGTTCTGTCTGGAAGGACGGCGAGGTCCGCACCCCGAAGGGCTTCAAGGAGGCCTACAGGAAGTATGTGGAAAGCGGCTGGGGCTCGCTGCCCTTCGGCCAGGAGTGGGGCGGCCAGGGGCTGCCCAAGGCTGTCGCGACTGCGGTCGAGGAGATGCTCACGTCCTCCAACATGTCCTTCTCGCTGTGTCCGCTCCTCACCCAGGGAGCGATCCACGCGCTGGAGCTTTGCGGCACCGAGCTCCTGAGGAAGACTTTCCTGCCGAAGATGACCGCGGGGACGTGGACCGGGACGATGAACCTCACCGAGCCGCAAGCCGGCTCCGACCTCGCCCTGGTCAAGACGCGCGCGAAGCGCGAAGGCGACCACTACCTGATCTCCGGGCAGAAGATCTTCATCACCTACGGCGAGCACGACCTCGCGGACAACATCGTGCACCTGGTGCTCGCCCGCACGCCGGACGCGCCCGAGGGCGTGAAGGGCATCTCGCTTTTCATCGTGCCGAAGTTCCTGGTGAACGCAGACGGCTCGCTCGGCGAGCGCAACCGCGCGAAATGCGCCTCGATCGAGCACAAGCTCGGCATCCACGCCAGTCCGACGGCGGTGATGATCTACGAGGACGCGGTCGGCTACCTGGTGGGCGAGGAGAACAAGGGCCTCTCCTACATGTTCATCATGATGAACGCCGCCCGCTTTAGCGTCGGCCTCGAGGGCTGCGCCATCGCCGAGCGTGCGTTCCAGCGGGCGCTCGCGTATGCGAAGGAGCGGATGCAGGGCAAGGACCTCGTCGAGGGCGCGAAGACCGTGCCGATCATCCGCCACCCGGACGTGCGCCGGATGCTGATGCTGATGAAGTCGCAGACCGAGGCTATGCGCGCCCTCGCCTATGTGGTCGCGGCCGCCATGGACTTTTCGCTCAAGGAAGGAAATCCTGAGGAAAAGAGAAAACACCAGGCCTTCGTGGACCTGATGATTCCGGTGGTGAAGGGCTGGTCCACGGAGACCGGCATCGAGGTCGCTTCTCTCGGGGTGCAGGTCCACGGCGGCATGGGGTTCATCGAGGAGACCGGCGCGGCGCAGCACCTGCGCGATGCGCGCATCACGACGATCTACGAGGGCACGACCGGGATCCAGGCGAGCGACCTCGTCGGGCGCAAGATCGCCCGCGAAGGCGGCGCGACGGCGAAGGCGCTCATTTCCGAGTTGAATCGCTTCGTGGCAGCGCTGGGGGCTTCGAAAAACGCGGACATCCGCGCCATCCAGCCGACGCTCGGCGCGGGCGTCGAGGCCGCCAGCCGGTGCGTCGACTACATCGTGAAGAACGCCGGCAGCGACATCAAAGGCGTGTTTGCGGGCGCGGTCCCGTTCCTCAGGCTGATGGGGATCGTCGCCGGCGGCTGGCAAATGGCCCGGGCCGCATTGGCCGCGGAGAGGAAATTGAAGGAGGGCGGCGGAGAGGCGGCGTTTTATGAAGCGAAAATCGCCACGGCCCGCTTCTTTTCGGACCATGTCCTCGTCCAGGCGCCGGCGCTTTGCAACACGGTGGTGAATGGCGCGCCGGGCGTCATGGCGCTTTCCGAGGACCAGTTTCTCGCCGCCTAGCGCACTGCGTCACAGTCGGGAGCGGGCGACAAGGAACGTTGCTGCGCGCGCGCAGTCCTAAGGGCTGCGGAGAAGGGATCTCCGCGCCCATGGCAACAATTCTCATCGCCGACGACAACCGCGCGAACCGCCAGGCGCTCGCTTCCTGGCTGGAGAACGCCGGCCATGAAGTCCTGACCGCGCCGAACGGGGAAGAGGCCCTCGACCAGGCTCGCACCCGGCATCCCGCGCTCGTGATCTCCGACGTGCTCATGCCCCGCATGGACGGCTACGAGCTCGCGCGCCGGCTGCGCGCCGACCCCGCGACCGCCGCCACGGCGGTCATGTTCTATACCGCGTACTTCGGGCGCGAGGACGCGCAGGACCTGGCGCAGAAGCACGGCGTCGCGCGCGTGCTGGTGAAGCCCTCGGATCCCGACGTCATCCTGGAGGCCGTGAACGAGCTGCTCGCGGCGCGGCCGGCGGCCCCCGCGCCTGGAGCCACGGACGGGCTGGACCGCGAGCACCTGCGGGTGATGGTGGACCAGCTGCTCGAGAAGACGAGCACGCTCGAGGCGCAGCACCTGCGCATCGAGCGCCTCAACCGCACGCTCGCGGTGCTGAGCGCGGTGAACGCGCTCATCGTGCGCGCCACGGACCGCCAGGCGCTCCTCGAGGAGGCCTGCCGCATCGCGGTGGAGCGCGGCGGCTTCGGCTACGCCGCGATCGGCCTGCTCGAGCGCGACGTGCGGCGCTTCAAGCCGGTCGCCGCGGCGGGCGAGGGCAGCGCCGACCCGCGCATCGATCCGTTCCCGATGGACTTCAAGCCGACGGTTTGCAACGACCTCGAGATCGGCTACGACATTGCCGGCCGCGAGGCGGCGCTGCGGCGCGGCTTCCGCTCCTACGTGGTGCTGCCGCTGCTCGTGAACGGGCAGAGCGCGGGCGCGCTGCTGCTCTACGCGCGCGCCGCCGGCGTCTTCGACGAGGAGGAGATGAAGCTGCTGCACGAGCTCGCGGGCGACATCTCCTTCGCGCTGCACCATCTCGAGCAGAAGGCGAGGATGGACTACCTCGCCTACCACGACTCGCTCACCGACCTGCCCAACCGCGCGCTCTTCGCCGACCGCCTGACGCGCGCGCTCTCCGCGGCGCGCCGCGACAACCGCTTCGCCGCCGCCATCTTCCTCGACATCGACCGCTTCCGCCTCGTGAACGAGACCTTCGGCCGCAAGAGCGGCGACGAGCTCCTGCGCCACGTCGCCGGGCGCCTGCGCCGCGTCGCGCGCGAGGACGACACGGTGGCCCGCGTGGGCGGGGACCACTTCGCGGTCGCCGTCGCCGGGGTCGAGCACCTCGCCGATGCGACGCGGCTCTTCATCGAGCGCCTGGAGGCCGCGTTCGCCGAGCCGCTCGCGGTCGACGGCGCGGAGCTGCGCGTCACGCTGCGCGCCGGCGTCGCGGTGTTCCCCGCCGACGGCGATTCGGCCGAGACGCTGATCGCCAACGCCGAGGCGGCGCTCAACAAGGCGAAGGACTCCGGCCAGCGCTATCTCTTCTACGCGCCGCACATGAACGCCTGGGTCGCCGAGTCGCTCGCGCTCGAGAACCGGCTGCGCCGCGCGATCGAGGACGGACGGCTCGCGCTGCACTACCAGCCGAAGGTGGACGTGCGCACGAGCGAGGTCGCGGGCCTCGAGGCCCTCATCCGCTGGAACGACCCGGACCTCGGCTTCGTGCCGCCGTCGAAATTCGTCTCGCTCATGGAGGAGACCGGCATGATCCTCGGCGCCGGGCGCTGGGCGCTGCACCAGGCGGTGTCGGACATCACGCGCTGGCAGGCGCAGGGGCTGAACGTGCCGCGCACCGCGGTGAACGTGTCGGCGGTGCAGCTCAAGCAGACCGATTTCGTCGACTCGGTGCTCGAGGCGATCGGCCCGCTCGGGCGCGCGCCGCTGCTCGACCTCGAGATCACGGAGAGCGTGCTCCTCGACGACATCGAGGAGTCCACGAAGAAGCTGCAGATCCTGCGCCGCGCCGGCGTCGAGGTCTCGGTGGACGACTTCGGCACCGGCTACTCGTCGCTCAGCTACCTCGCGCGCCTGCCGGTCGACACCCTGAAGATCGACCGCAGCTTCGTCACGCGCATGCTCGAGGCGGGCTACCCGCGCAACATCGTCGCCATGATCATCTCGCTCTCGCACACCCTCGGCCTCAAGGTCATCGCCGAGGGCGTCGAGGCCGACGAGCAGATGCGGCTCCTGCGCGAGCTCGGCTGCGACCAGATCCAGGGCTACCTCATCAGCCGTCCGGTGCCGGCTGAGCAGATGGGGACTTTCCTGCGCGGCGCCGCGCGCGCGGCGGCCTGACCTAGCGCTTCCTCGGACCGCCGGGCGACACCGAAGCGGCGGCCTTGCCCTGGACGTCGTAGCAGGTGCACGTTTCGTCCCCGGAACCCCGCGCCGGCAGCCCGCTCGCATTGAAGCCCCTGGCGCGGCAGAAATCGGCGCAAGCCTGCTCGGGGCCGCCCGGCCGGCTGATGTGCCAGGCATAGAGCGCGGGCAGCGCGAGAAGCACGAGGGTCGCGGCGAGGGCGCCGGCGAGGTGGCGGCGGTCGAGCGCGGGCCTGGCCTCCTGGCGCTCGCCGGCGGCGTACGCGTGGTAGAGCAGCGCCCCGAAGACTGCCAGGCCGGCGCCGGCGGAGAGCACGCCGAGCAGGACGCCGGCATAGTCCGGCCAGGTGTTGTCGCCGAAGATGAAGAGCCAGAAGATCGCCACCGCGAAGACGAGCACGATCGCGGCGACGGCGAGCGAGGCGAGGAGCGCCGGCGCGGCGAAGACCAGGACGTAGAGCGCGCGCCGGCGCACGGCTACATGTTCGGGTAGTTCGGGCCGCCGCCGCCCTCGGGCGCGACCCAGACGATGTTCTGCGTCGGGTCCTTGATGTCGCAGGTCTTGCAGTGCACGCAATTCTGCGCGTTGATCTGCAGGCGCGGGCTCGTCTCGAGGTCCACGAACTCGTAGACGCCGGCCGGGCAGTAGCGGCTCTCCGGCCCGGCGTACTCGGCGAGATTGACCTTCACCGGCACGCCCGGATCCTTGAGCGTCAGGTGCGCGGGCTGGTCCTCGTTGTGGTTGGTGCCGGAGAAGGAAACGTTCGTCAGCCGGTCGAAGGTCAGGACGCCGTCCGGCCTGGGATATTTGATCGGCGAAAAGCCGGACGCGGGCCGCAGCTGCGCGTGATCCGCTCCCTTGTGATGCAAAGTCCACGGCGCCTTGCCGCGAAACAGCACCTGGTCGATGCCGACCATCGCCGAGCCGAGGAAAAGGCCCTTCGACATCCAGGGCTTGAAGTTGCGCGCGCGGTAGAGCTCGTCATGGAGCCAGCTCGCGCGGAACGCCGCCGGATAGTCGTCGAGCGAATCGTTGGCGCGGCCGGCCTTCAGCGCCGCGGCGGCCGCCTCGGCGGCGAGCATGCCGGACTTGATCGCGGCATGGCTGCCCTTGATGCGCGAGGCGTTGAGGAAGCCGGCGTCGTCGCCGATGAGGACGCCGCCCGGCAGCGCGAGCTTGGGCAGCGATTGCAGGCCGCCCGCCGCGATCGCCCTCGAGCCGTACGCGACGCGCTTGCCGCCCTCGAAGAAGCCGCGCACCGTCGGGTGCGTCTTGAAACGCTGGAATTCCTCGTAGGGGGAGAGGTAGGGATTCGCGTACGCGAGGCCGACGACGAAGCCGACCGCGACCTGATTGTTCTCCATGTGGTACAGGAACGAGCCGCCGTATGTATCGTTCCCGAGCGGCCAGCCTGCGGTATGCATGACGAGGCCGGCCTTGTGCTTCTCCGGCTTTACGTCCCAGAGCTCCTTCAGGCCGATACCGTAGACCTGGGGCTCTTTTCTCAGCTCGTATTTCGCCTCGAGCTGGCGCCCGAGCTGGCCGCGGCAGCCTTCGGCGAAGAAGGTGTACTTGCCGTGGAGCTCGACGCCCGGCTGGAAGGCGGCCGTCTTCTCGCCGTTCTTGCCGATCCCCTGGTCGCCGGTCGCGACGCCCTTGATGCGCTCGCCGTCGTAAAGGATCTCCGAGGCGGCGAAGCCGGGGAAGATCTCGACCCCGAGCGCTTCGGCCTGCTGGCCGAGCCAGCGGCACAGGTTGCCGAGGCTCAGGACGTAGTTGCCGTGGTTCTTGAAGCAGCCGGGCAGCAGGAATTCAGGGGTTTTCACCGAGCCGGATTCCGTGAGGAAGAGGAACCGGTCTTCGGTTACCGCTGCGCCAATGGGGGCGCCGCGCTCCTTCCAGTCGGGGAAGAGCTCGTTGAGCGCGATCGGGTCCATCACCGCACCCGACAGGATGTGCGCGCCGATCTCCGAGCCCTTCTCGAGCACGCAGACGCTCGTCTCGCCCGCCAGCTGCTTGAGGCGAATCGCCGCCGCGAGTCCGGCGGGGCCGCCGCCGACCACTACGACGTCGTACTGCATCGATTCGCGCGACATGCCGGCAAATTATAATCGCCGCACTGTGAGCGAAGACCGCCGCCTCGCGCACGTCGAGCGCATCCCGATCCGCTGGGGCGACATGGACGCGATGGGCCACGTGAACAACATCGTCTACTTTCGCTACATGGAGCAGGCGCGCATCTCGTGGTTCGAGTCGCTCGTCCCGGCGCGCGAGGCGTGGAAGACGCACGGCGTGGTCATCGCGAACGCGAGCTGCAATTTCCGCCGCGCCATCACCTATCCGGGGACCGTCGAGGTGAAGGTCTTCACCGGCCGCCCGGGCGGCTCGAGCGTGGCGACCTACTACGAGCTGCGCGTGGGTGAGGACCCGGAGCCGTACGCCGACGGCGCGGCGGTCGTGGTGTTCGTCGACATGCAGAGCCAGAAGCCCATGCGCATCCCGCAGGCGCTGCGCGAGAAGATGCAGTGAAGCCGCTCTGGACGCCTACGCCCGAGCGCGCCGCGCAGACCGGCATGGCGCGCTTCATGGCGCGCGCGGGAAAGACGTCCTACGCGGAGCTGCACGCCTGGTCGGTGGAGCGCCCGGAGGAGTTCTGGAGCCTCGTCTGGGACTTCTGCGGCGTGAAAGGCGAGAAGGGCGCCCGCACGCTTGTGGACGGCGAGCGCATGCCGGGGGCGAAATGGTTCCCGGATGGACGGCTCAATTTCGCCGAGAACCTGCTGCGCGCGCGCGACGGCGCGGACGCGATGGTCTTCTGGGGCGAGGACCGCATCAAGCGGCGCCTGTCGCGCCGCCAGCTTTGCGAGCTCGTCTCGCGCCTGCAGCAGGCGCTCGCGGATCTCGGGGTGAAGAAGGGCGACCGCGTCGCGGGCTACCTGCCGAACCTGCCCGAATCGACGGCGGCGATGCTCGCCACCGCGAGCCTCGGCGCCACCTGGTCGAGCTGCTCGCCCGATTTCGGGGTGCAGGGGGTCCTTGACCGCTTCGGCCAGATCCAGCCCAAGGTGCTCTTCTGCGCCGACGGCTACCTCTACAACGGCAAGGAATTCGACTGCCAGGCGAAAGCGGCCGACGTGCTGGACAAGCTGCCGTCGGTCGAGGAGTGCGTCGTCGTCGACTACCTCGGCGCCGAGGCGAGGGCCGGCACTTCGCTCCTCGAGTTCCTCGAGCCGTTCGACCCCGCCGAGCTGCGCTTCGAGCCGGTCGGCTTCAACGATCCGCTCTACATCCTTTACTCCTCGGGGACGACCGGCGTGCCGAAGTGCATCGTGCACGGCGCCGGCGGCACGCTGCTCCAGCACCTGAAGGAGCACCGCCTGCACAGCGACGTGCGGCCGGGCGACCGGCTCTTCTACTTCACCACGCTCGGCTGGATGATGTGGAACTGGCTCGTCTCGGGACTCGCTTCCGGCGCCACGCTGCTTCTCTATGACGGCGCGCCTGCGGTGCGAGGCGGCAAGATCATGTTCGACTTCGCCGACGCAGAGGGCATGACCCACTTCGGCACCTCGGCGAAGTTCATCGACTCGCTCGCCAAGACGGGCGTCGCACCCCGCAAGTCGCACCGTCTGGAGAAGCTGCGGGCCGTGCTCTCCACCGGCTCGCCGCTTGCCCCGGAAGGGTTCGACTATGTCTATTCCCACATCAAGGATGACGTGTGCCTGTCCTCCATTTCAGGCGGCACCGACATCGTGTCGTGCTTCGTCCTCGGCAACCCGGCGGGGCCGGTGTGGCGCGGAGAGATCCAGGCCAAGGGGCTCGGCATGGCGGTGGAGGTGTTCGACGACTCCGGAAAGCCGGTGACGAAGGAGAAGGGCGAGCTGGTCTGCACCAGGCCGTTCCCGTCCATGCCGATCGGCTTCTGGAATGACTCCGACGGCGCCCGGTACCGCGCCGCCTACTTCGAGCGCTATCCGAACGTCTGGCGCCACGGCGACTGGTGCGAGATTACCGAGCACGGCGGCATCGTCATCTACGGCCGCTCGGACGCGGTCCTGAACCCCGGCGGGGTGCGCATCGGCACCGCCGAGATCTACCGGCAGGTCGAGCAGCTCGACGAGATCGTCGAGTCGCTGGTGATCGGGCAGGACTGGGAGGGCGATGTCCGCGTGGTGCTTTTCGTCAAGCTGCGGGAGGGCGTTTCCCTCTCCCAGGAGCTCGTTTCCTCGATCAAAAAGCGGATCCGCGACAACACCACGCCACGGCACGTGCCCGCCAAGATCGTCGCGGTCGCCGACATCCCGCGCACCAAGAGCGGCAAGATCGTCGAGCTCGCGGTGCGCGAGGTCGTGCACGGCCGCACGGTGAAGAACATGGAGGCGCTGGCGAATCCCGAGGCGCTCGCGCACTTCCGGAACCGCACGGAGCTTGCTTCGCCCTAAATTCGTGTAAACTCCTCCATCCCTACACACGCTAGGTACATGGCAAAGTATGTATTCGTAACAGGCGGTGTAGTCTCCTCCCTGGGCAAGGGCATTGCCGCCGCTTCCCTCGCCGCGATCCTCGAATCGCGCGCCATCCGCGTCACCAACATCAAGCTGGACCCGTACATCAACGTCGATCCGGGCACCATGAGCCCGTTTCAGCACGGCGAGGTGTTCGTCACGGAGGACGGGGCCGAGACCGACCTGGACCTGGGGCACTACGAGCGCTTCCAGAGCTCGAAGATGCGCCGGCACAACAACTTCACCACCGGCCAGGTCTACGAGTCGGTCATCAAGAAGGAGCGGCGCGGCGATTATCTCGGCGGCACGGTGCAGGTCATCCCGCACATCACCGACGAGATCAAGGCCTTCATCAAGCGCGGCGCCGGGGATGCCGACGTCGCGATCGTCGAGGTGGGCGGCACGGTGGGCGACATCGAGTCGCTGCCCTTCCTCGAGGCGATCCGGCAGATGGGCCTCGAGCTCGGCCGGAACAACGTCTGCTACATCCACCTCACGCTCGTCCCCTATGTGGCGGCGGCGGGGGAGATCAAGACCAAGCCCACCCAGCACTCGGTGAAGGAGCTGCGCGAGATCGGCATTCAGCCCGACGCGCTCCTGTGCCGCACGATCCAGCCGCTGCCGGATGACGAACGGCGCAAGATCGCGCTCTTCTGCAACGTGCAGAAAGAGGCCGTGATCTCGGCCTGGGACGTGGACTCGATCTACAAGATCCCGATGATGCTGCACGAGCAGATGCTGGACGAGATCGTCTGCCACAAGCTCTCCATCCTCGCGCGTGCCGCGGACCTCTCCGCGTGGACGAAGCTCGTGCACGCGCTCGAGCACCCGGAGAAGGAAGTCGACGTCGCCTTCGTCGGCAAGTACGTCGACCTGCAGGACTCCTACAAGTCGCTGAACGAGGCGCTGAAGCACGCCGGCATCCACACCAGCTCGCGCGTCAACATCCACTACCTCGACTCCGAGGAGATCGAGAAGAGCGGCATCGCGGCGCTGGAGAAGATGGACGCGATCCTCGTTCCGGGCGGCTTCGGCAAGCGCGGCACCGAGGGCAAGATCGCCGCCATCCGCTACGCCCGGGAGAAGGGCGTTCCCTACCTCGGCATCTGCCTCGGCATGCAGCTCGCCACGATCGAGTTCGCGCGCGACGCCTGCGGGCTCGCCGGCGCGAACAGCACCGAGTTCGACCCGGACACGGCGCACCCGGTGGTGGCGCTGATCACCGAGTGGATGGACCGCACCGGCCGCATCGAGCGGCGCAACGAGAAATCCGACCTCGGCGGCACCATGCGCCTGGGCTCGCAGAAGTGCCCGATCGAGAAGGATTCGCTGGCTTTCTCGATCTACGGTCCCGAGGTCAACGAACGCCACCGCCACCGCTACGAGGTGAACAACGTCTACGTGCCGCAGCTCGAGGCGAAGGGCTACAAGGTCTCGGCGCGCACGCCGGCCGAGGGGCTGCCAGAGATCATGGAGTTGCCCGCGCACCCGTTCTTCATCGGGGTGCAGTTCCACCCCGAATTCACCTCCACGCCGCGCGCCGGGCATCCGCTCTTCAAGGCCTTCGTGACGGCGGCGCTGAAGTACCGGGCGCAGAAGCGCCCCGGCGGAACCCTTTCGGTCGTTGCAGCGTGAAGCTCTGCGGGTTTGAAGCGGGGCTCGAGAGGCCCTTGTTTCTCATTGCGGGCCCGTGCGTCGTCGAGTCGCAGGTGCTGCAGGTGGAGACCGCGGGACGCCTGAAGGAAATCGCCGGGAAGCTGCAGATCCCGTTCATCTTCAAGTCGTCCTACGACAAGGCGAACCGCAGCTCCGGGAAGTCGTTCCGCGGGCTCGGCATGGAGGAGGGGCTGAGGATCCTCGGCGAGGTGAAGAAGCAGGTCGGCGTGCCGGTCCTCACCGACGTGCACGAAGAGAACGAGGTGAAGCCGGCGGCGGCCGTCGTCGACGTGCTGCAGACGCCCGCGTTCCTCTGTCGGCAGACCGACTTCATCCGCGCGGCCGCCTCGGCGGGGCGGCCGGTGAACATCAAGAAGGGGCAGTTCCTCTCGCCGCAGGAAATGAAGAACGTGGTCGACAAGGCAAGGGAAGCTTCCGGGAAGGACAACATCCTCGTGTGCGAGCGGGGCTTCAGCTTCGGCTACGGCAACCTCGTCTCGGACATGCGCTCGCTCGCGATCATGCGCGACACCGGCTGCCCGGTGGTGTTCGACGCGACCCACTCGGTTCAGCTCCCGGGCGGGCAGGGCACGGCCTCGGGCGGGCAGCGCGAGTTCATCCCGGTGCTGGCGCGCGCGGCGGTGGCGAGCGGCATCGCGGGCCTCTTCATGGAGACGCACCCGGACCCGGCGCGCGCGAAGTCCGACGGCCCGAACGCCTGGCCGCTCAGCCTCATGCAGGAGCTGCTGGAAACCCTGGTGCAGCTCGACCGCACCGTCAAGAAGAACGGATTCGCAGAGATGAAGGCGAAAAATTCATGAGCTCGATCGTCGACGTGGTGGCAAGGGAGATCCTGGACTCGCGCGGCAATCCCACCGTCGAGGCCGACGTGCTGCTCGAGTCCGGCGTCATGGGCCGCGCCGCGGTGCCTTCGGGCGCCTCCACCGGGACGCGCGAGGCGATCGAGCTGCGCGACGGCGACAAGGCGCGCTACGCAGGCAAGGGCGTGCTGAAAGCGGTCGAGCACGTGAACACCGAGATCTCCGAGGCGATCGTCGGCCTCGATGCGAGCGAGCAGGCGTTCATCGACAAGACGCTCATCGAGCTGGACGGCACCGAGAACAAGGCGCGCCTCGGGGCGAACGCGTTGCTCGCGGTGTCGATGGCGGTCGCCAAGGCGGCGGCGGAGGAGTCGGGGCTGCCGCTGTACCGCTATTTCGGCGGCTCGGGCGGCATGCGCATGCCGGTGCCGATGATGAACGTCATCAACGGCGGCGCGCACGCCAACAACACGCTCGACATGCAGGAATTCATGATCGTGCCGGTCGGCGCGGGGTCCTTCCGCGAAGCCCTGCGCTGCGGCGCGGAGGTCTTCCAGAAGCTGAAAGCCCTGATCGATTCCAAAGGCATGCCCACCGCGGTGGGCGACGAGGGCGGCTTCGCGCCCGACGTCCCGACCCATGCCGCAGCGATCGAGCTCATCCTCGAGGCGATCGGCGGCGCCGGCTACAAGGCGGGGCAGGACGTGATGCTCGCGCTCGACTGCGCCGCGTCGGAGTTCTTCCGCGACGGGCAGTACGTCCTCGAGTCGGAAGGCAAGTCGCTCGGCTCCGCGCAGTTCTGCGACTACCTCGCCGAGCTCGCCGCGCGCTACCCGATCGTGTCGATCGAGGACGGCATGGCCGAGAACGACTGGGACGGCTGGAAGGCGCTCACCCAGCGCCTCGGCGGCAAGCTGCAGCTCGTCGGCGACGACGTCTTCGTCACCAACCCGAAGATCTTCCGCGAGGGCATCGAGCAGCGCGTCGCCAACGCCATCCTCGTCAAGGTGAACCAGATCGGCACGCTGACCGAGACCTTCGCCGCGATCGAGCTCGCGAAGCGCGCGGGCTACGGCACGGTGATCTCGCACCGCTCGGGCGAGACCGAGGACACCACGATCGCCGACATCGCGGTGGGCACCAACGCGCTGCAGATCAAGACCGGGTCGCTGTCGCGCTCCGACCGCACCGCGAAGTACAACCAGCTCCTCAGGATCGAGGAAGACCTCGGCGACTCGGTGTCCTATCCCGGACGGGAGGCGTTCGCCCGCCGATGAGGATTCTCGCCGGCATCCTGGGCGCGCTCATCCTGCTCATCCAGTATCCGCTCTGGCTCGGCAAGGGCGGCTGGCTGCGGGTGGCGCACATGGAGCGCGAGGTGCAGGGGCAGAAGGCGAAGAACCGCGACCTCGAGACGCGCAACGGCGCGCTCGAGGCCGAGGTGCGCGACCTGAAGGCCGGCACCGAGGCGATCGAGGAGCGCGCGCGCTACGAGCTCGGCATGATCCGCGGCGACGAAGTGTTCTTCCAGTACGGCGATCAGGCCGCGTCGTCGGGCTCGAAGAAGAGCCACTGAATCTCCGGGAATTCGGCGCGCAGCGCGGCCTCGGCGCGGTTGATGTCGTCCACGAGTTGCGCCGCGGTCGCGGCCTTCATCGACGCCTTCACCGCCACCATGACCGACGTGCCGAGCTGCAGGGTGATGAGGCGGTGGACCGCCCGCACCTCCTCGCGCGCCTCGAGGAAGCCGCGCAGGCGCGCTACGGTTTCGGGCTCCGCGCTCTGCCCGATGAGCAGGCCCTTGATCTCCACGCCGATCGCGATCGCGACGCCGATGAGAACCAGGCCGATCGCGATCGAGCCGGCCGCGTCCCACGCCGGCGCGTCGAAGAGCAGGCTGGCGAGGACCGCCGCGAGCGCGAGCGCCAGGCCGAGCAGCGCGGCGAGGTCCTCGCCGAGGATGACGGCGAGCTCGCTGTGGCGCGTCTCCCGGAACCAGCGCCAAAGGCTGCGTCCGCGGCGCAGCTTGCCGACCTCCGCGAGGCAGGCGCGCAGCGAGAGCGTCTCCGCCACGACGCCGAACACGAGGATGCCGATCGCGACCCACGGGTGGCTGATGGGCGCCGGCGCGCGCAGCTTGTGCAGGCCCTCGTAGACGGAGAACAGGCCGCCGACGGAGAAGAGCACCACGGCGACGATGAACGACCAGAAGAAGACCGCCTTGCCGTAGCCCAGGGGATAGTCGGGCGAAGGCGGCGTCTTCGCGCTCTTCATTCCCCAGAGCAGCAGGAGCTGGTTCGCGGAATCGGCGAAGGAGTGGATCGCTTCGGCCAGCATCGCGCTCGACCCGGTCGCGATCGCGGCGCCCGTCTTCGCAGCCGCGATGGCGAGGTTCGCGCCGAGCGCGTAGAGGATGGTCCGGAGCGGGTCGGCCCTGGCGCTCATCGCCCTATAATAGACAGTCCCAGGAGGAAGCTCGCATGCGCCTCAATCCCAGCCAGCTCGAGCAGTTCGACCGCGAAGGCTACCTCTTCTTCCCCAGCCTCTTCTCGAAGGACGAAATCAAGGTCCTGACCGACGAGGTCCCGGGCCTCTACGCGCAGCGCCGCCCGGAGAACGTGCGCGAGAAGACCGGCGACGTGGTGCGCACGAACTTCGCCGCGCACCTGTACAGCTATCCGTTCGCCAAGCTCGCGCGCCATCCGCGCATGGTCGAGCCCATCGTGCAGATCTTCGGCGAGAAGGTGTACATGCACCAGTTCAAGATCAACGGCAAGATGGCCTTCGACGGCGACGTCTGGCAGTGGCACCAGGACTACGGCACCTGGCGCAACGACGACCAGATGCCCGAGGCGCGCGCGATGAACGTCGCGATCTTCCTCGACGAGGTGAACGAGTTCAACGGCCCGCTCATGTTCATCCCGGGCAGCCACAAGCTCGGCGTGCTCGATGCCGAGCACGACCTCAGCACCACCAGCTATCCACTCTGGGTCATTTCGAATGAAGTCATAAGGAAATTGATCGATCGGGGCGGCATCGTCGCCCCCAAGGGCCCCGCCGGCTCGATGATCCTGTTCCACGGCTGCCTGGTGCACGCATCCACTTCGAACCTCTCGCCGTGGAACCGCACCAGCGTCTACCTGTCGCTCTGCGCGGTCTCGAACCATATCCGCCGCTTCAAGCGCCCCGGCTACATCGCGCACCGCGACTTCACGCCGCTCGAGACGCTGCCCGACGATTGCCTGCTGAAGCACTACGACGTGCCGCTTCCCTGGAAGGACGGCACGCCGCAGGAAGAGCTGCAGGGCTCGCTCAGGGCCGCATGAATCTCTTCGCGAAGCTGCAGGCGCGGGCGGCGAACCCGCTCCGCATCGGGCTCATCGGGGCGGGCAAGTTTGCGGCGATGTACCTCGCCCAGGTGCCGAAGACGCCCGGCGTGCGCCTCGTCGCCATCGCCGACCTGTCTCCCGGGAATGCAAAAGAGAACCTGAAGCGCGTCGGCTGGGCCGACGCGCTGGTTCAGGGGACGCCCGTCTCGGACGACTGGCAGAAGCTCGTCGCCAACCCAGAAGTCGACATCGTGATCGAGGCGACCGGCAATCCGCCGGCCGCGGTGGAGCATGCGCTTGCCGCCTTCCGCAACGGCAAGCACGTCGTCATGGTGACGGTCGAAGCCGATGCCTTCTGCGGGCCGCTCCTCGCGCAGAAAGCGAAAGAGGCGGGCGTTGTCTACAGCCTCGCGTACGGCGACCAGCCGGCGCTGATCTGCGATCTCGTGGACTGGGCGCGCACCGCGGGCTTCTCCGTGGTGGCGGCGGGCCGCGGGCACAAGTGGCTGCCGCACTTCGCGCAGTCCACGCCCGAAACCGTGTGGGGCAACTACGGCCTGACGCCGGAGCAGGCCAAGGTCGGCGGCCTCAATCCGAAGATGTTCAACTCGTTCCTCGACGGCTCGAAGCCGGCGATCGAGACGACCGCCGTGTGCAACGCCACCGGCCTTACGCCCGCGCCGGAAGGGCTGCTCTATCCGCCGGGATCGGTGGATGAGATTCCCGCCCTCATGCGTCCCCGCGCGGAGGGTGGGGTCCTGCACCACAAGGGGCAAGTCGAGGTGGTCTCCTCTCTTCGGGCGGATGGGACGGCAATCCCGTACGACATCCGCTTCGGCGTGTTCGTCGTCTTCGAGGCGGAAACCGACTACATCAAGCGCTGCTTCGAGGAGTACGGCGTCAAGACCGATCCAAGCGGGCGCTACGCCTGCATGTACAAGCGCTGGCACCTGATCGGCCTCGAGGCCGGCATCTCGGTCGCCTCGGTCGGCCTGCGCGGCGAGCCGACCGGCTGCGCGACGGGCTGGCGCGCCGACGCCGTTGCGGTGGCGAAGAAGGACCTGAAGCCGGGCGAGCTCCTCGACGGCGAGGGCGGCTACACCGTCGTCGGGCGGCTCATGCCGGCGGCGGCATCGCTGAAGGAAGGCTGCCTGCCCCTCGGGCTGGCGCACCACTGGAAGCTGCTGCGCCCGGTTGCCGCCGGCCAGCCGCTCAGGTGGAGCGACGTCGCCGTGGACGAGAAGTCGACCGCCGTGCGGGCGCGGCGCGAGATGGAGCAGCTTTCCGTGAGGAAGGCGGCGTAGCCAGCGTCGCCTGGTACTTGTAGATCTCGCTGTGGTCCGCGGCCGCGGGTAATGCTTTCTCCGCCGCCTGCCACATCTGCAGCGTTTTCCGAAGATAAGGCGTGTTCAGCTTCAGGTTGCGTGCGAGGCGCGACGCGATGCCGACATCCTTCGCCATGAGCGCGAGGCGGAAGCCCGAGGCATAGGCGCCCGTGAGGATGTCGCGCGCAATCTTCTTCTCCGTGGTGCTGTTGCGGCCCGTGGACGCGTTGATCGCCTCGAGCATCGGCTTCGCCTCCAGGCCGAATGCCCGAGCCACGAGCAGTGCCTCGAAGCCGGCGAGCGTCCCCGCCGCGCCGAGGTAGTTGTTCAGGGCCTTTACCGCGTGCCCGGCGCCGAGCGGGCCGACGTGGAAGATCTTGTCTCCCAGGGCTTTCAGCAGCGGGAGGGACTCCTCGAAGACCGGTTTCGCGCCGCCCACCATGATCGCGAGCGTCGCCTCGCGCGCGCCGAGCACGGCGCCGGAGACCGGCGCGTCGAGCATTTCGATGCCCGCGGCCGCGAGGGCTGCGCCGAGCGCCTGCGTGCCGAGCGGGTCGGACGAGCTCATGTCGATCACGATCGCGCCCCGGCGCAGGGCGGGCAGCGCCTCGAGCACCGCATCGCGGACGGCTTCGCCGTCCGGAAGCATGGTCAGCAGAACCTCCGCGCCCTTCGCCGCCGCGCGCGCGGAGGCGCAGCTTCCCGTGCCTTTTGCATCGAAACTGCGCACCGCGAACCCGGCGGCCGCGAGGTGCTTCGCCATGGGCGCGCCCATGACGCCCAGCCCGAGGAAGGCTATTTCTCGGATTGAAAGACCTCTTTCGCGCAGCGGAACGCCACCACCGCCGCCGGCACGCCGCAGTAGATCGCGACCTGCAGGAACACTTCCTTGATCTCGTCCTTGGTGAGGCCGTTGTTGAGCGAGCCGCGGATGTGGAGCTTCAGCTCGTGCTCCTTGCCGAGCGCGCACAGCATGCCGAGGTTGAGGATGGAGCGCATCTTGCGCGGCAGCCCGGGGCGGTTCCAGATGTCGTTCCAGCAGTAGGTGTTCAGCAGCTCGACGAACTCCTGGCTGAACTCGTCCACGCCGGCCATGGCCTTGTCGACGTAGGGGGCGCCGAGCACCTCGCGCCGCGTCTTGAGGCCGTTGTCGTAGCGTTCCTTGTGCGCGCGCTTGTCCATTGCTCCTCCGTGGGAAATAATGATTATATGGACATCAAATCGCTGCACCACGTCGCCTACCGCTGCAAGGACGCGAAACAGACCGCCGAGTTCTACACCAAGGTCCTCGGCCTGGAGTACTCCATGGCGGTGTCGGAGGACCGCGTGCCGAGCACCGGCGAGCAGCACCCGTACATGCACATCTTCTTCCGCATGGACGATGGCAGCTGCGTCGCCTTCTTCGAGCTGCCCGAGGAGAAGCCGATGGGGCGCGACGCCAACACGCCGCTGTGGGTGCAGCACCTCGCGCTGCGCGTGGAGGACGAGGCGACGCTGCTGCGCTACAAGAAGCGCATCGAGTCGCACGGCGTCGAGGTGCTCGGGCCGGTGGACCACACGATCTGCAAGTCGATCTACTTCTTCGACCCGAACGGCCATCGCCTCGAGCTCGCGGTGGACTGCATGACGGAGAAGATGAAGCAGGACCTCTCCTCGGTGAGCGAGGCGATGCTCGAGGAATGGACCAAGACCAAGAAAGCGCCGCACCACGCGGACTGGGTCCACAAGAAGTGAGCTTCGAAATCGCACCCGAATGGGTGCACGTGCAGTATCCCGAGCAGGCGAGATTCACCGAGGTCTACGGCTTCGCCGGCACGCAGGGCGCGGTGAACTGCGAGGGCGTGCGCTTCGTGCCCAAGGGGCGCGCCTCGAAGACGCTCGCGGTCTACATGCATCCCTCGTCCACGCTGCAGCTGCTGCCGATGCCGCAGGCGATGGCGAAGGCCGGGGTGCACGTGCTCTGCGCCGGCTCGCGCTTCGCGAAGAACGACACGCCGCTCATCATGGAAAAGGTCGTCCTCGACCTCGGCGCGTACCTGCGCCACGCGAAGGAGAAATGGGGCTACGAGAAGATCGTGCTCTGCGGCTGGTCCGGCGGCGGCTCGCTCTCGCTCTTCTACCAGTCCCAGGCGGAGCGGCCGACGATCACGCGGACGCCTTCCGGCGAGGAGGTGAACCTCGAGAACCTGATCGCCGCGGACGCGATGATCTTCCAGGCGGCGCATCTCTCGCGCGCGCGGATGCTCTCCGAGTGGATCGACCCGTCCGTGACCGACGAGGCCGACCCGGACCGCCGCGACCTCGAGCTCGACATCTACGATCCCGCGTGCCCGCACCAGCCGCCGTATTCCCCCGATTTCGTGAAACGCTTCCGCGAAGCACAATTGGCGCGCATGAGGAGGCGCACGGCCTGGGTGAAGGAATCGCTCGAGAAGCTGAAGAAGCGCAACAGCGACGAGCTGGAGCGCGGCTTCGTCACCTACAGGACCATGGCGGACCTGCGCTTCATGGACCCGGCGGTGGACCCGAACGAGCGCAAGCCGCGCTGGTGCTATCTCGGCAAGCCGGAAGCCGCTAACACCGGGCCGGTCGGAATCGGCCGCTTCTCGACGCTGCGCGCCTGGCTCTCGCAGTGGTCGATCGACGATTCCAACGCCGACGGCCCGCGCTGCGCGAAGGCGATCACGGTGCCGCTGCTCGCGATCGAGAATTCCGCGGATGACGCGGTGCCGCAGCCGCACACCCGCATCATCCACGACGCCGCCGCGAGCCGCGACAAGACGTTCCGCGTCGTCAAGGGAGCGACGCACTACTACCAGGGCCAGCCGGAACTGCTCAAGCAGGCGGTCGAACTTTGTGTAGGATGGATGGAGGAGCGGGGGCTTATCTAAACGAGGAGGGGTAGTGGCGCTGATCAAGGACGTCGACAGCATCCTGGAGGGAAAGAAGGTCAAGGTCCGCAAGGCCGGCGAGAAGTTCGACTGCACGAGCCTGCTGCCCGACGACGAGTGGTATCCGAAAGCGGTGCGCACCAAGATCCGGCCGGCGCGCTGGAACTGGAAGGACTGCCTCGCCAAGCTGAAGAGCATCGCCTCCGACCCGATTCCCGGGGCGGATCGCCGCTTCATAATTCTGGTGCACAACGACACCGAGGAGATGATGGGCACGGCGCCGGGCGCGCTCATCGGCATGACCATCCTCAACCCGGGCGAGGGCCTGAAGCCGCACCGCCACACCTCGTTCGCGATCTACCACATCCTGCAGGGCAAGGGCTTCGACGTAATGCAGGACGAGGACGACGCCGAGCCGACCAAGATCGAGTGGGAGAAGGGCGACACCTTCCTCTGCCCGGCGTGGACCTATCACCAGCACGTGAACGACGGCGAGGAGCAGGCGATCATCCTCACGGTGCAGGACTTCCCGCTGCTCGCCGCGCAGCGCAGCCTGCTGTTCGAAGAGCCGCGCGGGCGCGAGAACATCAAGCAGGTGAACAAGAAGTTCGTCCCGCACAAGGACACCGCCGGCAGCTTCAAGCTGGACGTCTGACGTGGCCGCGCTCACGGAGGACATGAAGGCCATGGTGGCCGGGCTGCGGCTGTGCTACGTCGCGACCGTCACGCCGGAGGGCAAGCCGAACCTCTCGCCCAAGGGCTCGCTCAAGGTTCTGGACGACCAGCATCTCGCCTTCGCAGACATCATGTCCCCGCAGACCATGCGCAACCTCAAGGCGAACCCGGCGATCGAGGTGAACATGGTGGATCCGTTCCTGCGCCGCGGCTACCGCTTCAAGGGAACCTGCGAGATCCATCGCGAGGGCGCGGTGTTCGACTCGGTGGCGAACGAGCTCTGGGTGCGCGAAGGGCGCCAGTACCCGGTGAATGCGGTCGTGCGCATCAAGGTGGAGCAGGCGCTGCCGGTGAAGTCGCCCGCCTACGTCTTCAACAAGGGCGTGCAGGAGACGGACGTGCGCCGCATCTGGCTCGAGCGCTACGGCGTGGTGGAGAAATGAGCAACGCGGCGGTGCGCTTCATCGACCGACACGTCGAGGCGAGCCTCGGCGGCAAGCGCGCGTTCGAGTTCAACGGCAAGCCGTACTCGTACCACGATCTCGCCGCGCTCGCGAACCGCGCCGGCAACATGCTGAAGGCGCTCGGCGTCGGGCCCGGGGCGCGGGTCGCCATGCTGCTGCCGGAATCGCCCGCCTGGTTCGGCACCCTGATCGGCGCGATGAAGATCGGCGCCGTGCCGGTGGTCGTCGCGGATGCGAACGGTTTTGCCGAGGCGGCGCGGACGGCGCGGGTCTGCGTGATCCATGCGCGCTTCCTTCCGGTGAACGAGGTCGCGAAGGACAAGACCGTCGTGGTGGGCGAGGCGCCGCAGGGGCATCCGTCGTTCGTCGACCTGATGCGCGCGCAGGCCTCATCGCTCGCGGCGCAGGACGTCGCGCCGGAGGCTCCGGCGCTCGTCGTCGAGGGCCGGAGCTTCACGCACCGCGACGTCGAGGGGGATGCTTCGAAGCTCGGGCGGGTGGGGGAGCTCCTGCACGCGCTGGAAGGCGCGCAGACCGCGCAGCTCACTTGATTCAACAACCGGGGAGGGGACCGTGAACACCAGAACAGGAAAACTTGCCGTCGCGCTTGCCATTGCCGTCTTCATGGGCGCGGCGCAGGCGCAGGCCATCAAGATCGGCGTCATCACCGACAAAGTCGGCCCGGCGAAGCCGTACGCGGAGCCGGTCACCGACGGCATCGTCTTCGGCGCGAGCGAGATCAACGCCAAGGGCGGCGTGCTCGGGCGCAAGATCGAGCTGCAGATCGAGGACGACCAGGGCAAGCCCGACGTCTCCGCGACCATGGCGCGCAAGCTCGTCGAGGACGGCGCGGTGTTCATCCTCAGCGTGTCGCTCACTCCTGCGACGCAGCAGGCGCAGACCGTGACCCTGGCGACGAAGACGCCGCAGCTCACGCCGTCCAACTCGGGCGACACCCTGACCACGCAGATCGACAACCCGTACTTCTGGCAGACCGGGCCGCTCGGCTCGACGCAGATCGCGACGCTGCTTTCCTATGCCCGCGCGAAGAACTACAAGCGCGTCGCGCTCGTGAGCGACAACTCCGACCTGGGCCAGCTGCTCGCGAAGTTCTTCCGCATCGGGCTCGAGAAGGCCGGCATCGAGGTGGCGAGCGAGGAGCTCATCCCGCGCGGCGCCACGTCGGCCGACGCGCAGATGCAGAAGGTGCGCGCGGCGAAGCCGCAGGCGCTCGTCTCGGCCGGCGTGCTGACCGCCGAGAACGTGCTGATGCTCAAGTCCTTCCGCCAGCTCGGGATCAACGTGCCGGTGCTCGGCTCATACAACCTCTCGGTGCCGGTGTACATGAGCGTCGCGCAGGGCCTCATGGACGGCGTCACCTTCGTGGACGCCTACGACCCGGACAAGCCCGAGATCAAGCAGTTCGTCGCAGCGTACAAGAAGGCGAACGGCAAGGAGCCCTACAACCTGAACGGCTACGGCTACGACGGCATCCACCTCGTCGCCGACGCCATCCGGCGCGCCGGCTCGACCGACAAGGAGAAGATCCGCGCCGCGATGCAGGCCACCAGGGACTTCCACGGCATCATGGGCGCGAAGGGCATGGCGTACGGCTTCCCCGAGGGCAAGCGCACCGGATTCGACCCGAACGGGATGGTGGTGCGGGTGTACGAGGGCGACAAGCAGGGCCGCGTCGTGCACGTCGGGCAGAAGTAGCGAAGCGCCCCGTTGCAGGACTTCCTCGAGCTTGCCGTCAGCGCGGCGGCCTCGGGCTGCATCTACGGGTTGATCGCGCTCGCATACCTGCTGGTCCTGCGGCCCACCGGCATCATCAACTTCGCCATCGGCGAGTGGGCGATGCTCGGCGCCTTCGCCGGGTACGTGCTGCTCGGCGCGCTGCGCTGGCCGTACCCGCTCGGCGCCGCCGCGGTCCTCGGCTTCATGCTGCTCGTCGGCTGGGCGACCGAGCGCGTCGCGGTGCGCCCACTGGTGGAGAAGGGCGCGCCGCTCCTCGCGCCGGTGCTCGCGCTCCTCGGCATGCTGGTGGTGTTCCGCGAGTCGGTCTCGGTGATCTTCGGCCCGGACCCGCGCCAGGTGCCGTACCCGCTCGGCTTCGGGCGCCTCGAGATCGGGCCGCTCGCCGGCTCGATCCAGAACTTCCTGATGATCGGCGTCACGCTCGCGGTGTTCGGCGCGGCGTGGTTCTTCTTCGAGCGCACGGTGTGGGGCAAGTGCTTCGAGGCGGTCGCGCTCGACCGGCGCGCCGCCGCGCTGATGGGCATCAACCTCTCCCGGGTGACCGCGCTTTCCTTTGCCGGAGGCGCCGCCGTGGCGGGCCTCGCGGGGCTGCTCGCCGGGCCGAACCTCTCGGCGCATTTCCTGATGGGCGTGCCGCTCGCGATCCAGGGTTTCACCGCGCTCGTCATCGGCGGCGTCGGCCGCGTGGAAGGCGCGCTGCTCGGCGGGATGCTGCTCGCCTTCGCCGAGGAGATCACGGTGCGCTACGCGCCGATCCCGCCGGGCTACGCGCAGGGCGTGCCGCTCGTGCTGCTGATGCTGTTCCTCATGGTGCGGCCCAAGGGCCTGCTGCGCGCGCCATGAAGAACCTGGCGCTCTGGATCGGCGCCGCGCTCGTCATGGCGGCGGCGCCGTTCTTCCTTGGCGAGTACCACGGCGACCTCTATCGCAAGCTGCTGCTCTGGATCGCGCTCGCCCTGAGCTACAACTTCCTGTTCGGGATTTCCGGGCAGGTGACGTTCTCCCACTTCGCCTTCTACGGCCTGGGCGCGTACGGCGCCGTGATCCTCGTGGTCAAGGCCGGGTGGCCCCTCGCGCTGGCGGTCCCTGCGGGCGTCCTGGTCTGCGCCGCGGTCGCGCTGGCGGTCGCGATCCCGGCGACGCGCCTCGAAGGCTTCTACCTCGCGCTTGCCACGCTCGCCTTCGGCCAGCTCTTCATCGTCGTGCTTAACGAGGGCGGCGCGCTCACCGGCGGCACCGGCGGGCTCGCGAACTACCACCTGCCGAAAATCGCCGGCTTCGATCTCACGGGCCGGCCCTATACCGCGGTGATCGTCGTACTGGTGCTCGGCACCGCGGCGCTGCTGCGCCGGCTCGACCATTCCTGGTTCGGGCGCGCGTGCCGCGCGGTGCGCGACAATCCCGAGGCGGCCGCGGCCATGGGAGTGAACGTCGCGCGCACCAAGGTCGCGGCGTTCGCGCTGACGAGCGCGCTCGCGGGCGTCGCCGGCATGGCATACGCGTTCGTCGACAACACCGTGAACCCGCCGATCTTCGGCCTGGAGAACGCATTCCTGCTCCTCTTCATGGTGATCATCGGCGGCGCCGGGCGCCACGCCGGCGCCGTCCTCGGCGCGGTGCTCCTCTATCTCCTGCCGTTCGGGCTGTCGCCGCTGATCGGCCACCACCACGCGCTCGTGTTCGGCGTGCTCATGGTGGCGGCGATCCTGCTGCAGCCGCGCGGCCTGATCGGGCTATGGGACCGATTCTCGAGGTAAGCGGCCTCACCAAGCGCTTCGGCGGCCTGACCGCCGTGGACGGGCTCGGCTTCGAGCTGCGCGACGGCGAGATCCTCGGCGTCATCGGGCCGAACGGCGCCGGCAAGACCACTACCTTCAGCATCATCGCCGGCGCGCTTGCGCCGACGAGCGGCGCGGTGCGCTTCCGCGGCGAGCCGATCACGGGCATGCCGCCGCACGCGATCGCGGCGCGCGGCCTGCTGCGCACCTTCCAGCACAACCGGCCGTTCGCCGGCATGCCGGTGCTCGACAACATCCTCGTCGGCGCGCACACGCGCTTCAGCAAGAGTCCCTGGCGGGTCTTTTCTGCTTCTGCCGGGAGAGAGGAACAGGAAAGCCGGCAGCGGGCCGAGGCGCTGATCGACTTCGTCGGCCTTGCCGAGGCGCGCGCCGCGGACGTCGCCACGCTGTCCTTCGGGCAGGGGCGGCTCCTCGAGATCGCGCGCGCGCTCGCCGGCGAGCCGCGTCTCATCCTGCTCGACGAGCCGGCCGCCGGGCTTACGCCCGCGGAGTGCGAGCGCCTCGCGGGCATCGTGCGCGGCATCGCGGCGCGCGGCATCGCCGTGCTGCTCATCGAGCACGACATGCGCTTCCTGCTGCCGCTCGCCCAGCGCGTGGTGGTGCTGAACTTCGGCCGCAAGATCGCAGACGGCGCTCCCGACGCGGTGCGCAACGATCCTGCCGTGCGCGACGCGTACCTGGGCGAGCATGCTGCGCGTTAGCAACCTCAGCGCCGGCTACGGCCCGGCTTCGGTTCTCGAATCCGTCGACCTTCACATCGAGGCAGGCGAGACCGTGGCATTGCTGGGACCCAACGGCGCCGGCAAATCGACGCTCCTGGCCGCAATCACCGGTACCCTCCCCAAGCGGTCCGGTTCCCTCTTTTTCGAGCGGAAGGAGCTCATCGGCACGCCGAGCCACGCGATCGTCGCGCGCGGCATCGCGCTAGTCCCCGAGGGGCGCCACGTCTTCGCGCCTTTCAGCGTAGAGGACAACCTGCGATTGGGCGCGGTGCGCCTCAAGGGCGGGCGCGAGGCGCTGCGCGAGCGCTACGGCTTCGTGTACGGCCTGTTCCCGCGCCTGGAGGAGCGGCGCGCGCAGGCAGCGGGCACGCTCTCGGGCGGCGAGCAGCAGATGCTGGCGATCGGGCGCGCGCTCATGAGCGCGCCGCGGCTGCTGCTGCTCGACGAGCCCTTCCTCGGGCTCGCGCCGCTCGTGGTGAGCGAGATCCTCGCCGCGCTGGGCAAGCTGCGCGCGGCGGGCCTGACCGTCCTGATGGTGGAGCAGAAGCTCGACATCGCGCTCGCCTTCGCCGAGCGCGCCTACGTGCTGGTGAAAGGCCGGCTCGTGCTCGAGGACACGACCGAGCGCCTCGCGCGGCGCCCGGACCTCTCGGACCTGTACTTCTCGCTCGCTACGCCTTCGGCTTCATCCGCTCCACCCAGGCCTTGAGCCCGGCGAGGAGCTCGGCGAGGAACTTGCGCGTGGTCTCGTCGGTGAGCTTGCCCTGGGCGTCGAACTTGGTCTGCGCGAGGCCGATGAACACCTCGGGGCGCGGCAGCACGTGGCCCCAGAGCTGGCCGAGGATGCGCCGCAGGTCATACTGAACGCGCGCGCCGCCGAGCGGCCCCTGCGACGCCGAGACGATCGCGATCGGCTTGTCCTGCCAGGGCTGCTTCGGCAGCTTCGACACCCAGTCGATCGCGTTCTTCAGCAGCGGCGGCACCGAGAAGTTGTATTCCGGGCTCGCGATCAGCACGCCGTCGGCGGCGCGCAGCTCGGCCTCGAAGCGCTTCACGGGCTCGGGGATGCCGGCATCGAAGACGTCCTGGTTGTACATCGGCAGGTCGCCGATCTGCGCGATCTTCAGCGCCGTCCCGGCGGGCATCATCTCGCTGCAGGCGCGCAGCGCCGCCATGTTGTACGAGCTCTTCCTCAGGCTGCCGCACACGCCGAGGATCTTGAGGTCCGCCATCGAAGCTCTCCTGGGATTTTCGGGAAGGCGCGAGTTTAGGATAAGATGGCCGCCTCGGGGACGAAGCGGACTCCCCGCGACAAGACGCCCCGGCGTCCAAGCTCTGCGAAGGAGAGCGCATGGACGCAGCCAGCAGCTTCAACTTCGACACCGACCCCGCGCACGCGCTGCCGCCCGGCTGGACCCAGGGCGTGACCGGCCGCGGCGCGCCGCGCTGGAGCGTCGAGCCCGATCCCGCGGCGCCGAGCGCCCCCAACGTGCTCAGGCAGTCGGGCTCGGGAACCTTCCCCTGGTGCGTGCGCGCGGATGCCTCGGTAGCCGACGGCTTCGTGGAAGTGAAATTCCGGCCCCTCTCGGGAACGCAGGACCAGGCGGGCGGCGTGGTCTGGCGCTGGAAGGACGGCGAGCACTATTACGTGGCGCGCGCCAACGCGCGGGAGAACAACGTTTCTCTCTATTACACGTCGGGCGGCAAGCGCAACACTCTGAAATACGCGAACGCGCCGGTCGCCACCGCCGCCTGGCACGCGCTGCGCGTCGAGTTCGCGGGGCAGCGCATCTCGGTCTGGCTCGACGGCACGCGCTACATCGAGCTCGACGACGCCCACATCGCCGGTCCGGGGGCGGTCGGCCTGTGGACCAAGGCCGACAGCGTCACCGCGTTCGACGACTTCCGCTACGGCAAGGCAAAGTGATTCGCCGCATCTTCCTCGCCCGGGCGCTGCGCGCGTTCGCCGACGGCTACGTGTCGGTCCTGCTGCCCGCGTACCTGCTCGCGCTCGGGCTCGGGCAGATCGACGTCGGCTTCCTCAGCACCGCGACGCTTTTCGGCTCCGCGCTCGCGACGCTCGCCGTGGGCCGCTGGGGACATCGTTATCCGCTGCGCGGCCTGCTCGTCGCCGCGGCCGCGCTCATGGCCGCCACCGGCGCCGCCTTTGCCGCGTTCTCCTCCTTCTGGCCGCTCGCGATCATCGCGCTCGTCGGCACGCTGAACCCGAGCAGCGGCGACGTGAGCGTGTTCTATCCGCTGGAGCACACGGCGCTCGCGTCGGCGTCCTCGGCCGACGAGCGCACGCGCGTCTTCGCCCGCTACAGCTTCATCGGCTCGCTGCTGGGGGCGATCGGCGCGCTCGCCGCCGCGGCGCCGGAATGGATCGCCGCGCGCACCGCGCTCGGCGCGCTGGAGGCCCTGCGCCTGATGTTCCTGCTGTACGGCGCGATCGGCCTGGCCGTCTGGCTCCTGTATCTCGACTTCCCGAGAACCCAGGCGGAAAAGGCCTCGACCGCGCCGCTGGGCCCTTCCCGGGGCATTGTCTGGAAGCTCGCGTTGCTCTTCAGCGTGGATTCGTTCGCCGGCGGCTTCACCATCAACGCGCTGCTCGCCCTCTGGCTCTTCGACCGCTTCGGGCTTTCGCTCACCGCGGCGGGCGCCATCTTCTTCTGGACCGGGTTGCTGAGCGCGGGCTCGCAGCTCGCCGCGGCGCCGCTCGCGCGGCGCATCGGGCTCGTCAACACGATGGTCTTTACGCACATCCCGGCGAATCTGTGTCTCATCGGCGCCGCGCTCGCGCCGTCGCTCGAGCTGGCGCTGGGGCTGCTTTTCGCGCGCAGCGCGCTCTCGCAGATGGACGTTCCGGCGCGCGGCGCCTACGTGATGTCGGTCGTGACGCCCCAGGAGCGCCCGGCGGCGGCGAGCTTCACCGCGGTGCCGCGCAGCCTGGCCTCGGCGCTCAGCCCTTCGCTCACCGGGGCGATGCTCGCGGCAGGGGCCTTGAGCGCGCCGCTCCTCATCTGCGGCGTGCTCAAGACTGCCTACGACCTCGCGCTCTTCGCCGCCTTCCGGCGGGTGCGGCCCCGCTCCTGACTATTTCGCGATCCGGACGAGCGTGACCTGGTTGTTGAGGCTGTTGGCCAGCACGAAGTTGCCCTCGCGCGTGACGTCCGTGTTGCGCACGATGTTGCCCCCGCCCGGGATCGGCCAGCTCTGGAACTTCTGCGTCTTCGGGTCGAAGCGCACCACGGTCGTGGGCTTCGCCTCGGACTCGCTGTACCAGAG
>DASRFM010000037.1:0-5233 GCA_035651575.1 Burkholderiales bacterium
GGGTGATGTCGAATTGCGCATACCGGGCGTCGCGCACGCCGAGAGCGATGTTCTCGAAGTCACAAAAGAGCGCGAGGTTGGCGTCATCGGTGGCGGTAGACATGGTGTTCGTAGGATATATCCCGTGGACCTGAAGCCACAAGCGAAAGAATCATCGGGTTCGCGAAGGGGGGACCGTCCTGGCGCCGCATCCTCAGGACGGAATGCGCGCCCGGAAACAGCCAATCATCGTCGCCATGCAGACGGATCATATCGCAACCGCTTTCGGCCGGGTGCTGCGTGAGCAGCGCGAGGCTCGCGGCATTTCCCAGGAGGATCTCGCGTTGAGCGCCGACGTCGACCGCTCGTTCGTCAGCCAAATGGAGCGGGGCATCCGCCAGCCCACGCTCACGACACTCGTGAAGCTCTGCAAGGCGCTGGGCGTGGCGCCATCGACGATCATCGGCCGCATGGAGCGGCTGCTCGACTGAGCTACCCATGCCTGCGACACGCAAGCGCGCGGTGACGCGCGAGGCTGCCGAAGAAGCGGTGCGGACGCTCCTGCGCTGGGCCGGAGAAGATCCGCGCCGCGAAGGATTGCGCGACACGCCGGCGCGAGTCGCGTCGGCCTACCGGGACTGGTTCTCGGGCTATGACTCCGATCCGGCGGACTACCTGCGGCGCACCTTCGAAGAGGTCGGCGGCTACGACGAGATGGTCGTCCTGCGCGACATCGCCTTCGAATCCCATTGCGAGCACCACATGGCGCCGATCATCGGGCGCGTGCACGTCGGCTATCTGCCGACCGACAAGGTAGTCGGGATCAGCAAGCTGGCGCGGGTCGTGGAAGGCTATGCGCGGCGCTTTCAGGTGCAGGAGAAGCTGACCGCGCAGATCGCGGGATGCATCGATGAGGTGTTGAAGCCTCGGGGCGTGGGCGTAGTGGTGGATGCGGTGCACCAGTGCATGACCACCCGGGGCGTGCGCAAGCGCAGCGTGTCGATGATCACCAGCCGCATGACGGGCACTTTTCGCGAGGACGCGCGCACGCGCGCGGAGTTCCTGCAGTTCATCGGCATCACCGGCGCGAGGCTGGTCTGAACGCAGCCCAGTAAGCCGCAAAGGCCGCTCCTTCGCCGGCGAGGTCGATCCGTCACATCAGGCGGTGAGCACCGCTTCCTGGCGCTCCGCCCGCTTGCGGTCCTGCTCCTTGAGGAAGCGCTTGCGGATACGGATGGAGGCGGGAGTGACCTCCACGAGCTCGTCGTCGGCGATGAACTCGACCGCGTACTCCAGGGTCAGCGGGATCGGCGGCGTCAGGAGAATCGCATCGTCCTTGCCGGCGGCGCGGATGTTGGTGAGCTTCTTGGTCTTGATGGGATTCACCACGAGGTCGTTGTCGCGGCTATGGATGCCGATGATCATGCCCTCGTAGAGCTTCTCGCCGGGGCTCACGAACAGACGCCCGCGCTCCTGCAGGTTGAACAGGGCATAGGCGACGGCCTCGCCCTGCTCGTTGCTCACGAGCACGCCGTTGTGGCGGTCGGGAATCTCGCCCTTCACCGGCGCGAAGCCATCGAAGATGTGGCTCATGAGGCCGGTGCCGCGGGTGAGTGTCATGAATTCGCCCTGAAAGCCGATCAGGCCCCTGGCGGGCACGCGATAGTCGAGGCGCACGCGCCCGTTGCCGTCGACGGCCATGTCGCTCAGCTCCGCGCGGCGGGCACCGAGCGCTTCCATGACAGAGCCCTGGTGCGTGTCCTCGACATCAACGGTGAGTGCCTCGTAGGGCTCGTGCACCTCGCCATCGACGGTGCGCGACAGAACCTGTGGACGCGAGACCGCCAGCTCGTAGCCTTCGCGGCGCATGTTCTCGATGAGGATGGTGAGGTGCAGCTCACCACGCCCGGATACGCGGAAGACGTCCGGCTCTTCCGTGTCCTCGACGCGCAGCGCCACGTTGCTCTGCAGCTCGCGGTAGAGACGTTCGCGGATCTGGCGGCTGGTGACGAACTTGCCTTCGCGGCCGGCGAAGGGCGAGGTGTTGACCTGGAAGTTCATCGCGAGCGTCGGCTCATCGACCCGGATGGGCGGAAGGCCTTCGGGCGCCTGGGGATCGCACACGGTGAGGCCGATGTTCACGCCCTCGATCCCTGTGATCGCGACGATGTCGCCCGCGCTCGCCTCCTCGACGGGACGGCGCTCGAGACCGGTGAAGGTGAGCACCTGGCCGACCTTGCCGGGGCCGCGATCCTCACTGCCGTAGCGCAGCACGACAGTCTGGCCCGGCCGGATGGAGCCGCGGCGAATCCTGCCGATGCCGATGCGGCCGACGTAACTGTTGTAATCCAGGGTCGAGATCTGCAGCTGCAGGGGCAGCGCGGAATCGGCAGCGGGCGGTGGGACGTGCTTGAGGATCGCCTCGAAGAGCGCCGACATGTCGGGCCGGCGCTCGAGATGATCGGTGCCGGCCCAGCCCTGCAGGGCGGACGCGTAGATCACGGGAAAGTCGAGCTGCTCGTCGCTCGCACCCAGCTTGTCGAACAGCTCGAATGTCTGATCGACTACCCAGCCCGGACGCGAGCCGGGACGGTCGATCTTGTTGACCACGACGATCGCCTTGAGTCCGAGCGCCAGTGCCTTGCGCGTCACGAAGCGCGTTTGTGGCATCGGTCCCTCGACCGCGTCCACGAGCAGCAGGACGCCGTCGACCATCGAAAGCACGCGCTCGACCTCGCCGCCGAAATCCGCATGTCCCGGCGTGTCGACGATGTTGATGCGGGTGCCGCCGTACTCTATGGCGCAGTTCTTGGCGAGAATGGTGATGCCGCGCTCACGCTCGATGTCGTTCGAGTCCATGACGCGCTCCGTGAGCTTCTCGTGGGCGGCAAAGGTGCCCGACTGCCGGAGCAGGCAATCGACCAGGGTCGTCTTGCCGTGATCGACGTGCGCGATGATGGCGATGTTGCGGATGGGACGGTTCATGGGGTCGGTCGCAGGGCGCTTCCCGGGCTTCCGGGCAGCCGCGCGCTCGGAAGGGCGGGTCCCAGAGCACGGCCTGCGCTGTGGCTGTACAAAGACCATCAATGATATCAGCACACTGCGCCAAACGGTATGATCCCGCGCCATGCTCAAGCCGACGGATGCCGCCAGCGGCCAGGCGCTGATCGACGCCTGCCATGGGAGATCGATCGAGCTCCTGCGCCGGAATCTGACACCGGCCGGCATCCTCGCGGCCTCGCCGGGCGAGCGGGCCCGCCGCCGCGGCTACACCGCCGTGTTCGGGCGGGATGCCGCCATCTGTGCGATCGGAATGGCGCTCTCCGGAGACGCGCGCCTCGAGCGCGCAGCGGCGGTCGGCCTGCAGACGCTCGGCGAGCATCAGGCCGCGAATGGGCAGATCCCGAAGTTCGTCGAGGTCGGCGCGCGGGAGGCGGATTTCTGGTATCTCGGCTGTATCGATTCCACCCTCTGGTGGCTGCTCGCGCTCGATTTCCTGCAGGGCAGGGCGCCACCCGCCCGCAGGCAGCATTCGCGCCGCATCGAGCGCGCGCTCGAGTGGCTGCTCGCCCAGGAGCATCAGCGCTTCTTTCTGCTGCAGCAGAATGAGGCCAGCGACTGGGCGGACATCATGCCGCGCTCCGGGTTCGTGCTCTACACCAACGCGCTGTGGTATGCAGTCAAGCGCCGCTATGGCCTCGATCGCGCCGCGGAGACACGCCGCAATTTCAACGGCCTCTTTCATCCTTTCTCGGCGGGAATGGCGCGCTATCGCCGCGCGCGCCTGCTCAATGAATATGTGTTGCGCCGCGCGCGCAACCGTGACTTGTACCTGAGCTTCGTCAACTTCTCGTTCTTCGGCGAGGAGGGCGACGTGTTCGGCAACCTGCTCGCCGTGCTCTGCGGTCTCGCCGACCCTCGAGCGAGCCGCCGCACACTCGATGCACTGCAGCACGCCAAAGTGAGCCGCCTCTACCCGGTGCGCGCCGTCACGCATCCCATCAGAAGGCGCAGCGCGCTCTGGCGTCCCTACATGGCCCGCCACCGCCAGAATGAGGTCTGGCAGTACCACAACGGCGGCATCTGGCCCATGGTCGGCGGCTTCTGGGTGACTGCGCTCGCGGCGGCCGGCCGCCGCCCCCAGGCGCGGCTCGAGCTCGAGAAACTGGCGCGCGCCTGCGCCGTGCGCAATTGGTCCTTCACGGAGTGGCTGCACGGCACGAAGGCCACGCCCCACGGCATGCCCGGTCAGTCCTGGAACGCTGCGGCATTTCTCATGGCCGAGCGCGCCGTGGCCGAAGCGCGCAATGTGCTGATCCCATGAAGGAGCGCGCCGGCAGGGCGGGCGCCCATTGGATTCGCGCCGCGATGCCCCAATGTGACCCTGGATGTCAGTCGCCGCTCCAGGCCGCCTGCGCCGCACCCCGCCGGTCGCCCCACCCGAAAAGCTCACTCTCCGCGGGTTTTTCGGCGTCTTCCGCTACAGCCGCCGCGCGATCGAGCTCGTCTGGCGCACCAATCGCGCACTGACCGTCTCGCTGGCCTGCCTCACCCTCTTCGCCGGCGTGCTGCCTGCGGCGGTCGCCTACGTCGGCTCGCTCATCGTCGATGCGGTCGTGGCCGCGATCCGCACCGGCGGCACCGATATCGGCGGCGTAGTCAGCTTCGTCATCCTCGAGGGCATCCTCGTGGCCTCCATCGCCGCTGCCCAGCGCGGCCTCTCACTCGCCCAGTCCCTCCTGCGCGTGCAGCTCGGGCAACGCGTCAACGAGATGATCCTCGAGAAGGCCCTCACCCTCGAGCTGCGCCACTTCGAGGACTCGGAGTTCTACGACAAGCTGACCCGCGCCCGCCGCGAAGCCTCGAGCCGGCCGCTCAGTCTGGTCACGCGCACCTTCGGTCTCGCGCAGAATGCCATTCAGCTCGTCACCTACGGCGTACTGTTGGCGCGCTTCTCGCTATGGGCGGTGGCTGTCCTCCTGCTCGCCGGCCTGCCCGCGTTCGTTGCCGAGGCGAAGTTCTCGGGGGACGCATTCCGCCTCTTCCGCTGGCGCTCGCCCGAGACGCGCATGCAGACTTACCTCGAGACGGTTCTCGCGCGCGAGGATCACGCCAAGGAGGTCAAGCTCTACGGCCTCGGACCGCGGCTGCTGCAGCGCTATCGCGACATCTTCCTGACCCTCTATGACGAGGATCGCGCGCTGACCGTGCGCCGCGACGCCTGGGGGTTCGGCCTCGGTCTCATCGGGACGTT
>DASRFM010000038.1:0-44654 GCA_035651575.1 Burkholderiales bacterium
CTGTGGCCGCGTGCAATGCAAACAAGGTGACGCTCGCCGTCGGCCACGAGAAGCGCTTCGAGCCGCCGATCCAGGAGCTGATGCGGCTCGTGAAGAGCGGCGAGCTCGGCACGCCGCTGCAGGTCGAGGCCAACTTCGTGCAGGACAAGTTCCTGTCGCTCGCCGCGGACAACTGGCGGCTGTCGCAGAAGGAAGCGCCCGCCGGGCCGATGACGGCAACGGGGATCCACCTCCTCGACCTCTCCGTCGGCGTATTCGGCGCGGCGGCGCGCGTTTTTGCATCCGTAAGGACGCTCGGCAGTCATCTCACGAACGGCGATACTCTCGGCATCCTGGTGAACTTCGACAGCGGCGGCAATGCGCTGCTGAGCGCCGTGCTCGCCACGCCGTTCGACGGCCGCTTCGCGGTCTATTGCAGCAAGGGCTGGGCGGAGGTGCGCGACAAGGCCCACCCGGAATCTCCGAAAGGCTGGGTCCTCAGCGTCAAGAGGCGCGGGGAGGTGCTTCCGGCGACGAGGGAATTCGGTCCGGCCAAGGCCGTGCTTGCGAATCTCGAAGCGTTCGCCGAAGCTGCGCTCGGCGGCGCGCCGTACCCGGTGCCCCAGGAGCAGATGATCGCCAACGTCTCGGCGCTCGAAGCCGTGTTCAAGTCCGCGCAGAGCGGAAAAGTCGAGGAGGTCGCGAATTGAAGCTCGGAACGTTCATGATGCCGCTGCACCCGCCCACACGCCAGCCGCACGAGACGCTGGCCGAGGATCGCGAGGCGATCCTGCTGGCCGACCGGCTGGGCTACTGCGAGGCGCTGGTGGGCGAGCACGTCACCGACCTCGCCGAGAACGTCACCTCGTGCCTCATGTTCCTCGCGAGCCTCGCGCACGACACGAAGAAGATCGTGCTCGGCAGCGGCACGGTCAACATGCCCAACTCGCACCCCGCCGCGATCGCCGCTCAGGTCGCGATGCTCGACCACCTGCTGAAGGGCCGCTTCATCATGGGCATCAGCCCGGGCGGCCTGATGTCGGACGCGGAAGTCTTCGGCAACTTCAGGAAGGACCGCAACGCCATCTTCCTCGAGTCCATCAACATGGTGCTCGACATCTGGGCGAAGGACGGGCCCTACGAGCTGAAGGGGCAGTTCTTCGAGGTGACGACGAAGAACACCATGATCCCGGAGATCGGGCAGGGCACGATCATCAAGCCCTACCAGAAGCCGCATCCGCCGATCGTCGTCACCGCGGTCGCGCCGCACTCCAAGGGCGTCACCGAGGCGGCGAAGCGCGGCTGGCATCCGATCTCGGCGAACTTCCTGCTGCCCGAGTGGGTGGCGAGCCATTGGCCGAGATACAAGGAAGGCGTGGAGGCCGCCGGCAAGAAACCCGACGGGAAGGACTGGCGCGTCGCGAAGTCGATTTTCGTCGCCGACGACGAAAGGACCGCGAAGGAGTACGGCCACGGTGCGAAGGGCCCGTACCACTTCTACTTCAAGCAGCTCATCCGCAAGCTGGTGGGCGCGGGCGGGCGCGGCAACCTCTTCAAGCTGGACCAGAGCGAGCCCGACGCCAGCATCACCGCCGACACCATGACGCCGAGGCTCGTGATCGCCGGGACGGTCGACAGCGTGGTGGACCAGATCCTCGCGTTCCGGGAAAAGGTCGGGCCGTTCGGCACGCTCTACTATCCCTGCCACGACTGGGTGGATCCGAAGCTTGCGCGCCGCTCGATGGAGCTGATGGCGGAGCAGGTGATGCCCAAGGTCAACGCCGCCCTGAAGGAGTGACCATGCAAGCGAGGACGCCCGGAGCGAAGCTTGCCGGACCCGGCGAGCACCTCTTCGACATGCACAAGGTGAACGAGATCCTGGGCGGACCGGGCTACTCGCCGGTGTTTGGCGGCTGCGTCGAAGGCGAGCGCATGATCGTGGCGCTGATGCGCTATCCCGCGGGCAAGCCCTCGGACGCGCACTCGCACCCGAACGAACAGTGGATCTTCATCCTCGAGGGCGAGCTCGACATGGAGTTCGACGGAAGATGGCTGCGCGGCAAGCCCGGCGACTGCTTCTATGTGCCGGCCAACAAGGTGCACAAGGCCGCCAACAACGGCACGCAGGACGTCGTGTTCTTCACCTGCAAGGACGCCTCGCACGGCCTTCACGGAGTGAAGGCCGCATGAGACTCGCGCTTCTTCTCCTGTTCCTCGCTTCCTTCAATGGCTTCGCCCAGGAGAGGTCGAAAGGCGAGACGCTCTACCTGCCCATCTACTCGCACATCTGGCATGGCGACGTCGGCCGCGACGGCAAGCCGGAGAAGACGCTCATGTCGGTGTCGGTCAGCATCCGCAACACCGATCTGGCGAACCCGATCCGCGTGACCTCCGCGCAGTACTACGACACGGACGGCAAGAAGCTCAAGGAATACATCCAGAAGCCGAGCGTGATCGGCCCGATGGGCACGCAGGAGCTCTTCATCGCGCGCAGCGACGACCGCGGCGGCTCGGGCGCGAACTTCGTCATCACCTGGAGCGCCGACGCGCCGGCGAGCCCGCCGGTGGTCGAAGGGCTGCACGCCAACCTTCCGGGCGGCCGCGCCATCGTCTTCACGACCTCCGCGCGGAGGATCCCGCAGTAGCCGGCGCTCAGTGCAGGAACTTTCCGCCGCGCGCGATGATCGTCATGTCGACGAACTTCGAGCCGGCATGGTTGGTCGGCGAGTAGCCGATGTAGAAGCCGCCGGTGTCGAAGTCCTTCATGCTTTCCATGGCGTCGACGAATTTCTCTCGCGTCACGTCCTTGCCGGTGCGCCGCAGCCCCTCGACGAATACCTTGGCAACGAGGAAGCCCTCGAGGGCGCTGAAATTGAAGTCGGGATGGCCGTGCTTCCCCGAGAGGCGCTGGTACTCCTTGACGACCGCCGTCTCGCGCCCCCACGGGAAGGGCACCACCTGGGAGATCGCGACGCCGGTGCCGTCCGGGCCCAGGGCGTCGGCGAGCGCCTTGCTGCCGACGAAGGAGACGTTGTAGAAGGTGGTGACGATGCCGGCCTTCTTCATCTGCCGGATGAACTCGGCGCACGAGGTGTAGGCGCTGATCATGACGACCGCGTCGGGCTGCGACTTGCTGATCGCCTTCACCGCGTTCTCGACCTTGACGGTGTTGCGCTCCACCGTGCCGAGCGCGGCGATCTTCAGGTTGCGCTTCGCCAT
This sequence comes from Burkholderiales bacterium, assembly GCA_035651575.1. GTDB lineage: Bacteria > Pseudomonadota > Gammaproteobacteria > Burkholderiales > SG8-39 > SCGC-AG-212-J23. Next base: position 3,199 of record DASRFM010000038.1, read on the forward strand.
CGCGATCTCGGTGCCCTTCAGGCCCGCCTGCCCGTACGCGTCGTCCTGGTAGAAGACGGCGATGCGCTTGCCTCCGGTCGTGACCACCTGCTCGACGATCTTGTCGGTCTCGTCGTAGTAGCTCGCGCGGACGTGGAAGACATACCGGTTGAACGGCACGCGCAGCGCCTCGGCGCCGGTGAACGGCCCGATGAACGGCACCTTCGCCTGGGTGATGATCGGGATGACCGGGACGCTGGTCGGCGTGCCGACGTAGCCGATCAGCGCGAATACCCGCTGCTCCTCGATCAGCTTTTTGGTGTTCGGCACGGTGCGCGCCGGCTCGTAGCCGTCGTCCAGCGTGACGAGCTCGATCTGCCGGCCGTTGACGCCGCCGTTCTGGTTGACGTAGTCGAAATAGCTGGTGAGGCCATTGCGCATCTGGATGCCGAGCTGCGCCGCCGCGCCGGTGAGGGCGACCGACTGTCCCAGGACGATCTTGTCGCGGGTCACGCCGTCTTCGGCGCGCGCCCGGTAGGTCGGCTGGAGGGCAAGAATTCCGGCCACGGCTGCGATGAAGGCAGCCGGCACTTTTCTCGTCACCATCGCGCTCCTCCTCACCTCAGAGGATGCGGCAAACGCGCGCGCGCCGCAATCGCGGAAACCGGACTTCTCAGCGCTTCGCCTTGATCCACTGCCCATAGCCGTACGTGACCAGCGCGACGTTCGGCAGGATGAAGAGGACATAGAGGGCCGCGGAGGCCCAGAGGGGCAGGTTGCGGAGCTGCTCGCCGTAGGCTGCCTTGAGGAGGAAGATGCCGCCGAAAGTGTAGATCAAAGCGGCGACGTAGCTGACGACCGCCTTGACCCGGCCGCTCATTCGAGCGTGATCTTCGCCTCGCGCAGGAACTCGCCCCAGGACGCCGTTTCCCTGCGCACTTCGTCGCTGAAGTCTTCCGGCGACCTGGAGACGGCGACGGTGAGCATCTTCTTCGCCAGGTCTTCCTTCATGTGCGGCTCGTTCAGGATGGCCGCTACGCTCGAGTAGAGCTTGTCGACGACCGGCTTGGGCGTCGCGGCGGGCGCGAACATGCCCTGCCAGGCGTTGGTGCCGATGCCGGGGAAGCCCTGCTCGGCCATGGTGGGCACGTTGGGCAGCTCGGGCAGGCGCTGCCCGGTCTCCGCGGCGAGCGCCTTCAGGCGGCCGGACTTGATGTGCGGCAGCAGCGAGGCGAGGTTGAAGAACGCGACCTGCACCTCGTTCGAGATGAGCGCCGGGATCGCCTGGCCCGCCCCGCCCTTGTACGGCACGTGCGTGAGCTGGACGCCGGCGGCGCGCTCGAAGCGCTCCATGTCGAGGTGCGGGTAGCTGCCGACGCCGACGGAGGCGAAGTTGATCCGGCCCGGCTCCTTCTTGCAGAGCGCGATCAGCTCGGCGATGTTGTTGGCCGGCAGGCCGGCGTTCGCCACCACGGTGTGCGGGATCTCGACGAGCTTGGTGATGCCGGCGAGGTCGCGCGATGGCTTGATCTTCAGCGTGCCCGCGTAGGCGCTCTCGTTGATCGCGTTGGTCGAGACGTTGCCCACCAGCAGCGTGTAGCCGTCGGGCGCGGCCTTCGCGGCCTGCTCGAGGGAGATGTTGCCGTTCGCCCCGGGACGATTCTCGACGAGGAAGCTCTGCCCGAGCGATTCGGTCAGCTTCTGCGCGACGATGCGCGCGATGATGTCGGTGGCGCCGCCGGGACCGTAGGGCACGAGGATCCTGACCGGGCGCGCGGGATAGGGCTCCTGCGCGAAGGCGGGAGTGGATGCGGCGGCAAAGGCGAGCGCGAGCGCCGCCCCCGTTTTGAAAAGCATGCAATCCTCCTCGTTTTGGATGGCATCATAACCGAGATGAAAACCATCGACATCCACGCCCACTGGTATCCGGAGGAATGGATCCGGCTGTTCGAGAAGGACGGGCCGAAGGAGGGCGCGGAGCTCGTGCGCGAGGCCGGCAAGTACCGCATCCGCGCCGGCAAGATGGTGAACGCGTTCGACGAGCGCTTCGTCGGCCTCGAGGCGCGCCTCGCGCGGATGGACGAGATCAAGGTGCAGGTGCACGCGCTCTCGCTCACGACGCCGATGGTCTACTGGGCGTCGCCGGCGCTCGGCTTGGCGCTGTCGCAGGCCTACAACGACGCCGCCGCCGCGGCGCACGCGAAGCATCCGCAGCGCTTCGTCGGCCTGGCGATGCTGCCGATGCAGGACCCGGGCCTCGCGGTGAAGGAGCTGGAGCGCGCCGCGAAGCTCCCCGGCATGCGCGGCCTGTACATGGCGACGAACGTGAACGGCGAGGAGCTCGACGAGAAGAAATTCTGGGACGTGTACGCCAAGGCCGAGGAGCTCGGCTGGGTGATCTTCCTGCACCCGGTGGACACCATAGGCCAGGACCGCACGCGGAAGTACTATCTCAAGAACCTGCTGGGCAACCCGTACGACACCGGCGTCGCCGCGGCCCATCTCATCTTCGGCGGCGTGCTCGACCGCTTCCCGAAGCTCGATTTCAACCTGCCGCACGCCGGCGGCGCATTCCCCGGCCTCATCGGCCGCCTCGACCACGGCACCCGGGTGCGCGCGGAGCTGAAGCACATGAAGCAGCCGCCGAGCGCGTATCTCAGGCGCTTCACGTACGACACGATCGGCCACGACGACCGCATCAACATGAACCTGATCCGCCTCGTCGGCCCCGACCGCGTCACCCTCGGCAGCGACTACTGCTTCGACATGGGGCTCGACGACCCGGTCGCGGCGCTGAAGCGCCTCGACATCAAGGACAAGGAAAAGGCGCTCATCGCCGGCGCCAACGCGGCGCGGCTGCTGCGCCTCTGAAGTCCGCGCCGTTCCTGCGCCTCTGAGAACCGAGCTCGTTTCCATCGCCACCGCCGGGCAGCCGCTCGACGGCGCGTGGTACGAGCCCGAAGGCCGCGCGCGCGGCGCGGTCCTCCTCTTCCACGGCAACACGATGAACTTCTACGTCGGCGCGCCGCGCTTCCTGCCGCCGGTGCTGACGAAGCTCGGGCTCGCCTGCCTGGCGTTCAACCGCCGCGGCCACGACATCCTCGGCACGCGCGACAGCCGGGCCGCCGAAGGCGGCGCTTTCCAATCCATTTCCGAGGCTGTCGCCGACAACTGCACCGCGGCGCGCTGGCTGGCGGAAAAGGGACACCCGAGCCCGATCGTGATCGGCCACAGCAACGGCGGCATGCTCGCCGTGCGCCACGTCGCCGATCATCCGGGTACGCCGGCGCTCGTCCTGCTCTCAGCGCACTGCGGCGGGCGGAACATGCTGCCGCTCGCGTCGGCGGCGGGATTGCTGGCAAAAGACCGGATACGGGAAATCACGGACACGGCGCGAAGGCTGGTCGCCGAAGGCAAGCCACGCGAGCTCATGCTGCTTCCGGGCTGGTGGTATGCCTGCACCGCCGAAAGCTTCCTCGATCTGCTTGCGGAAGTTCCCGACATCCTCGAGCTCGCGCCCTCGATCCGCTGCCCGGCGCTCTTCCTGCGGGGCGACCAGGAGCCGCGCGAGCTCTATCCGGCGGAGGAATTCAGCCGGCGCGCGGGCGGCCCCTGCACGGTGGAAATCGTTCCCGGCTGCGAGCACTTCTATGTCGGCCGCGAATCGGCCGTCGCCGAGCGAGTCGCGTCCTGGCTGAGCGGTTTAGAATCTTTCGCCTGAGGAGGAGCCGAGGATGCATGTCGATTGGGACGTCCCGATCGAGATGGAGGACGGGCTTGTGCTGCGCGCGGACGTATTTCGTCCGCAGGGCGGGGGCAAGCATCCGGTCATCCTGAGCTACGGCCCGTACGCGAAGGGCCTCGCGTTCCAGGACGGCTATCCAAGCGCGTGGCAGCGCATGGTGGCCGAGCATCCCGACGTCGCCTACGGCTCGAGCAACCTCTACCAGAGCTGGGAAGTCGTCGATCCGGAAAAATGGGTGCCCGAGGGGTATGCCTGTGTCCGCGTGGATTCGCGCGGCGCCGGGCGCTCGCCGGGCTTCATCGACCACTTCTCGCCGCGCGAAACCAGGGATTTCTACGACTGCATCGAGTGGGCCGGCGTGCAGCCGTGGTCGAACGGCAAGGTCGGCCTGAACGGCATCTCGTATTACGGCATCAACCAGTGGCACGTCGCGTCGCTGCAGCCACCGCACCTCGCCGCGATGTGCATCTGGGAAGGCGCGGCCGACTGGTATCGCGACATGACGCACCACGGCGGCATCGTCTGCACCTTCTGGGCGAACTGGTACGACATGCAGGTGAAGACGGTGCAGTACGGCCTCGGCGAGCGCGGGCCGCGCAGCCGCGCCACCGGCAAGCTCGTCTGCGGCGACGAGACGCTCCCGGACCGCGAGTTGCAGAAGAACCGCTGCGACTTCGGCGACGAGATCCTCGCGCATCCGCTCGACGACGACTACCACAAGGCGCGCTCTCCCAGGTGGGACAAGATCACCGTGCCCTTCCTGTCCGCGGCGAACTGGGGCGGGCAGGGGTTGCATCCCCGCGGAAACTTTGAAGGTTTCATCAGGGCAAAAAGCAAAGATAAATGGCTCGAGGCGCACGGCATCGAGCACTGGACCCATTTCTATACCGACTACGGACGCAAGCTCCAGCTGCGCTTCTTCGATCACTACCTGAAAGGGAAAGGCGATTGGGGAGGGCAGCCGCGCGTGCAGCTCCAGGTCAGGCATATCGATCGTTTCGTGGAGCGCCACGAAAATGAATGGCCGATCGCCCGCACGCGCTGGACCAGGTTCTATCTCACGCGGGACGCCGGGCTGAAGCCGGTCCCCGACGCGGAAGCGCAGGTGGAATTCGACGCGCTGGGCGAGGGGCTGACCTTCCTCTCGGAGCCGCTCGTCGCCGAGACCGAGCTCACCGGGCCGCTCGCCGCGAAGCTCACGGTCTCGTCCAGCACCAGGGACGCGGACCTCTTCCTCGTGTTCCGGGTCTTCACGCCCGACCTGCGGGAGATCACCTTCCAGGGCGCCATCGACCCGCACACGCCGATCGCGCAAGGCTGGCTGCGCGCCTCGCACCGCAAGCTCGACCCGAAGCTCTCGACGCCGTATCGCCCCTACCACACGCACGACGAAGTCCAGCCCTTGACACCGGGCGTGCCGGTCGAGGTGGAGGTGGAGCTGTGGCCGACCAGCATCGTCGTGCCGGCCGGCTATCGCGTGGCGCTCAGCGTGCGCGGCAGGGACTACGAGTGGCAGAAGTCCACCGGCGCGAAGCTTTCGAATTTCAAGAACGAGCTGCGGGGCTGCGGCCCGTTCCTGCACGACGACCCGCGCGACCGGCCCGCCTCGGTGTACGGCGGCCGCACGACGCTGCATCTCAAGGATTCCTTCGTTCTCCTACCGGTGGTGCCTCCAAAATGAAGCTCTACGGATTCTGGCGCTCGCTCGCGACCTACCGCGTCAAGGTCGGCCTCGCCCTGAAGGGCATGAAGGTGGACGACGTGTCCATCGACCTCCTGAAGGGCGCCCAGCACCAAAGCGACTACGTCGCGGTGAACCCGCAGGCGGTCGTGCCCTCGCTGGTGCTGGACGAGGGCGGGCCGCCGCTCTTCCAGTCGCTCGCCATCCTCGAGTACCTCGAGGAGACGCAGCCGCAGCCGCCGCTCCTGCCGAAGGATCCGCGCGGCCGGGCGCGGGTGCGCGGCCTCGCGCTGATCTGCGCCGCGGATGGGCATCCCCTCGTCGTTCCCAGGATCAGGACTTACCTGGAAAAGCAGATGGGGCAGGACGAAGCCGCCCGGAACAAGTGGCTCGCGCACTGGAGCCTGAAGGCGCTCGAGGCGATCGAGGGACACCTGAAGGCGGAGAAGGAAACCGGCCGCTTCTGCCACGGCGACGCGGTGACGCTCGCGGACATCTGCCTCGCCGGTCAGGTGATCGGGGCGGTGAGCTACTTCAAGTGCGACGTCTCCGGGGTGCCGACGGTCATGCGCGTGTACAGCGAGTGCATGAAGATCGACGCCTTCGAGCGCGCGCACCCGATGAAGCAGCCCGGCGCCGGGAGCCACTGATGAACGTCGAGATCGTGGATCGCGGCAGCCTCGTCTCCGGCCTGTACAGGCAATTGACGCTCGACCCCAGGCAGACCGCGATCGTCACCATCGACATGCATCGCGGCCACCTCGACATGGAGGTCGCCACGCTTCCCGCGAAGCCCGAGGACGCGAAGCGGGTCGTCGCGAGGGCGCAGGAGGTCCTCGACTTCTCCCGAAGAATGAAACTGCCGGTGGTCCACGTGGTCCTGGTGTACCGGCGCATCCCCGGGCTGGGGAACGAGGCGGCGGCGTCTCCCTTCTGGCGGGCGCTGCACGCCTCGCAGGGCGAGAACGACCGCCTGACCCCGGGCCGCAAGAGCACCTCGCTCGAGCACAACGTGGAAGGGATGCCCGGGACGCAGATCATCCCCGAGCTCTACCGCGAGGGCGACTACGTCATCAACAACAAGAAGCGCCTCGACTGCTTCCATGGCACGGACCTGCGCCAGCTGCTCGAAACGCTGGGCGTGAAGACCGTGGTGCTCATGGGGATCAACACCAACACCTGCGTGCTGAACACCTCATTCACCGCCTTCAACCACGACTACCGGGTCGTGGTGCTGTCCGATTGCGTCGCGAGCATGTACGGGGACGACCTGCACGTGCTCGGGCTGCAGAACATCTCGCGCTGCCTGGGATGGGTGATCACCAATCAGCAGTTCTTCGAAAAACTCAAGGAGAAGAGCCATGCCGTTCAACCGTAGACGCTTCATCCAGGCGACCGGAGCCGGGGTCGCTCTTTCTTCCCTGGGGATCGCCCCGGGAAGGGCGCAGAGCGGGCCCATCCGCGTGGGCCTGGTCACGGTGAAGACGGGGCCGCTCGCCTCGGGCGGGATCGACATGGAGCGCGGGCTGACGCAGTACCTGCGCGAGAAGAACAACACGCTCGCCGGCCGCAAGGTCGAGCTGATCGTCGCGGACACGGGCGGCGTGCCGGCGCAGGCGCGCACCAAGATCCAGGAGCTGGTCGAGCGCGACAGGATCCACGTCATGATCGGCCCGCTCGACACCGCCTCGGCGCTCGCGGCGGACGACTACATCCGCCAGGCGCACCTGCTCACCTTGTCGGTGGCGGCCGCGGAGGACATGACGCAGAGGAAGCCGAACCCGTGGTTCACGCGCGGCACGTCGACCTCGTCGCAGTGCTCGATGCCGCTCGCCGACTACGCGCGCAAGACGCTCAAGTACAACCGCATGATCACGATCGCGGACGACATCGCCTACGGCCACGAGATGTGCGCAGGCTTCCAGCGCGTGTTCGAGGAGGAGGGCGGCAAGATCATCCAGAAGCTGTTCCCGCCGCTCACCGTGCCGGACTACGGCACCTACCTCGCGCAGCTCAAGAGCGCGGACGCGATCTTCCTCGGCTTCGCCGGCTCGAACGGCTTCCGCTTCGTGCGCCAGATGAACGAGTACGGGCTGATGAAGAAGCTGATTCCGATCGGCGGCATGACGGCGCTCGACGAGGCGGTGCTGCGCAACATGGGCGACGAGGCGCTCGGCATCGTCACCTCGTGCTGGTACTCGGCGGAGATCGAGAACGCGATCAACAAGCGCTTCGTCGCCAACTTCCGCGTCGACTGGAAATACGACCCGGGCTTCTATGCCGCGGCGACCTACGTCGAGGCCGCCGTGCTCGAGGCGACGCTGGAGGCGATCAAGGGCAACATCGAGAACAAGGAGCTCTTCATGAAGACCGTGCGCAACATCAAGGTGGACACCGCGCGCGGCCCGGTCCAGTTCGACAAGTACGGCAACGTGGTGGGCAACGTGTACATCCGCAAGGTGGAGCGCAAGGACGGGCGCCTGGTGAACCACGTGATCCAGACCTACCCGAACGTGAGCCAGTTCTGGAAGTACAAGCCCGAGGAGTTCCTGAAGAACCCGGTGTACTCGCGCGACTGGCCGCCGGCCCGGAATCTCGAAAAATAAGCCGGTGCAGTACTGGGCGATCCAGACGCTGAACAGCCTGTCGCTGGGGGGGCTTCTCTTCCTCCTGGCGGCGGGCTTCTCGCTCATCTTCGGCCTCATGCGGATCGCCAACCTCACGCACGGCGGCCTGTTCATGCTGGGCGCCTACCTGGGCGTAACGATCCTCAAGGCGATCCCGAACCTCTGGATTGCCGCGGTCCTCTCCGGGCTGGCCGTGGCGGTGTTCGGCGGAATCGTCGAAAGGCTCATCCTGCGCAAGCTCGGCGGCAATACGCTCGGCCAGGTCCTCGTGACCCTGGGGATCTCGTTCATCATCGCCGACCTGTGCCTGGTGCTCTGGGGCGGCGACCCGATCCCGATCGCGACGCCCGAGCTGCTGCAGCAGCCGGTGCGCATTGCCGGCCTCGCGTTCCCGGCCTACCGGCTTGCGGTCGTGGCGCTCGCGGTGGTGGTCGGGCTGCTGCTCTATCTCTTCATCGAGAAGACCCGCCTCGGCGCCATGATCCGCGCCGGCGTCAACGACATGGGCATGGCGCGCGCGGTCGGCATCCCGGTGTCGCGGCTCTTCACCACGGTGTTCTGCCTCGGCGCGGCGCTCGCCGGCGCGGGCGGCGTGATCGGCGGCCCGATCATGTCGGCCTACCCGGGCCTCGACGCCGACATGCTGCCGCTCGCGCTCATCGTGGTGATCCTCGGCGGCGTCGGCAGCCTGGTCGGCGCCTTCGTCGGCAGCTTCGTCACCGGCTTCGTCTACACCTTCGGCGTCGCGCTCCTTCCGGACCTCGCGTACGTGATCCTTTTCCTGCCGATGATCCTGGTGATCGCGTTCCGCCCGCGCGGCCTCTTCGGGCGGTTCGCAGCGTGACGAACAGGCTGCTGCTCTTTCTCCTCGTCGCGCTGCTCGCCGCCTTCCCGCTTTTCGGCGGCGAGTACTACATCAACCTCACGAGCCAGATCTTCATCTTCGCGGTGTTCGCTTCGAGCATCAACCTGCTGCTCGGCTACGGCGGCCTGCCGACGCTCGGCCACGCCTCCTATCTCGGCGTCGCCGCCTATGCGTGCGCGCTGCTCACGCTGAAGGCCGGCCTTCATCCGCTCGTCGCGGCGCTCGCCGCGCTCGCGGGCACGACGCTGATGGCCTGCGGCTTCGGCCTGATCGCGCTGCGCGCTGCGGGGCTCGGCTTCCTGATGCTCACGCTCGCGCTGTCGCAGGTGCTGTGGGGAACGGCGTACCGCTGGGTCGCCATGACCGACGGCGACAACGGCATCCGCGGCCTTTCCCGGCCCCAGCCCTTCGGCATCCCGCTCGACGATGCCAGCGCCTTCTACTGGTTCACGCTCGCGGTATCGGTGCTCGCGGTCGCCGCCATGGCGCGCTTCGTGCGCTCGCCGTTCGGCGCCGCGCTGCGCGGCACCCGCGACCAGCCCCGGCGCATGAGCGCGCTCGGCCACAACGTGTGGATGGTGCGCTTCATCGCCTTCGTCTACTCGGGCTTCTGGGGCGCCGTGGCGGGGCTGCTCTTCGTCTACTACCACAAGTACATCCATCCGGTTTCGCTCTCGCTCACCAACTCCGCCGAGGGCCTGCTCGCGGTGATCGCGGGGGGCTCCGGCACGCTCTTCGGGCCGATCGTCGGCGCGACGATCGTGATGCTCCTCAAGAACTACGTCTCCGCCTACATCGAGCGCTGGAACATGCTGCTCGGCTTCGTGTTCGTGTTCATCGTGGTGTTCATGCCCGAAGGCGTGGTCCCGGGAGTGCAGAGGCTGTGGCGGCGCTTCGTATCCGGGACCTGAAAAAGGCCTTCGGCGGCCTGCCGGCGACCAACGGGGTCTCGCTCGCCGTCGAGGCGGGCGAGCGGCGCCTCATCATCGGCCCGAACGGCGCCGGCAAGACGACGCTCTTCAACCTGGTGACCGGCGACCTGCGCGCCGACGCCGGCTCGATCGCGCTCTTCGAGCGCGAGGTGACGCGGCTTTCGCCGCATCGGCGCGCGCACCTCGGCCTCGCGCGGACCTACCAGATCATCACGCTGTTCAACAAGGATTCGCTCGAGCACAACATCGTGCTTTCCCTCATGGGGCTGTCGCGCACGCGCTGGGATCTCTTCGGCTCCCTTTCGCGGAAGAACCGCTTCACCGAGGAGGCGAGGCGGGTGCTCGCCACGGTGGGCCTCGAGGGCAAGGCGCACCGGCCGGTCGCCGAAGTGGCCTACGGCGAGAAGCGCCGCCTCGAGATCGCGATGGCGCTCGCGCAGAAGCCCCGGGTGCTGCTGCTCGACGAGCCGCTCGCCGGGCTGTCGCGAGAGGAGCGCGCCGCGGTGAAAAGCCTGATCGCCGGCATCCCGCGCGAGGTCACCGTGGTGATGATCGAGCACGACATGGACACCGCCCTCGACCTCGCCGAGCGCATCACGGTGCTGCACTACGGCAGCGTCATCGTCGAGGGCACGCGCGCGGAAGTCGTGGCGGACCCGAAGACGCGCGAGGTCTACCTTGGCCACTGACGCGCTCGCCCTCGAGGGTATCGACGCGCTCTACGGCGAGAGCCATGTGCTGCACGAGGTGTCGTTTTCCCTCAAGCCGAAAACCGTGCTCGCGCTGCTCGGCCGCAACGGCGCGGGCAAGACCACGTGCATGAACAGCATCATCGGCTTCCTGCCGCCGCGGCGCGGGACCATCCGGCTCTTCGGCGAGCCGATCGAGCGCCTCACCCCGGAGGCCATCGCGCGCAAGGGCGTCGGCCTCGTGCCGCAGGGGCGGCGCGTCTTTCCGACGCTCACCGTGCAGGAGAACCTCGCGGTCGCCTACCAGAAGAAAGCCTCCACCTGGAACCTCGAGCGCGTGTTCGAGCTCTTCCCCAGGCTGGAGGAGCGCCAGGCGCAGCACGCGGGCTCGCTCTCCGGCGGCGAGCAGCAGATGCTCGCGATCGCCCGCGCGCTGATGGGCAACCCGAGCGTGCTCCTCATGGACGAGCCCTCGGAAGGCCTCGCGCCGCTCATCGTCGCCGAGGTGGGCCGCACGATCGCGCGGCTCAAGGCCGAAGGCCAGTCCATCGTCCTCGTCGAGCAGAACGTGAAGCTCGCGCTCGAGCTCGCCGACGAGGTCGCGATCCTCAACACCGGGCGCGTCGCCTTCGCCGGTCCGGCGGAGACCGTGCGCCGCGACGACGGCATGATTACTCAACACCTGGGAGTGTTCTGAAATGATGTTCAGCTGCGGCCCCGCGGCAAGGGGCTCCACCGGTCTCGCGAAGAGCAGGAAACGCGGTTCGCTGCGCGTCGACATCCACTGCCACTACTTCAACCCCGCCGCCGCGGCGAAGGTCGCGCACCTCGGGCCGGGCGACAAGGAGATCTCCGGCAAGTGGGGCAACGAGCTCACGCGCCAGGTGAACGAGAAGCAGATCCGCGAGCGCGCGCCGAAGCTCTCGAGCATCGAGGTGCGCCTGAAGGACATGGACCGGATGGGGATCGACATCCAGGCCGTGTCGCCGGCGCCGACCCAGACCTACTACTGGACCGAGCCCGGGCTCGGCGCCGAGGTGGCGCGCTCGGTGAACGAGCGCCTCGCCGAGATCGTCTCCAAGTGGCCCGACCGGTTCGTGGGGCTGGGGACCGTCCCGCTGCAGGACGCCTCGCTCGCGGTCTCCGAATTGCAGTTCTGCATGAAGACGCTGGGGCTGCGCGGGGTCGAGATCAACCCCAACGTGAACGGCCTGGAGCTCACCGACAAGCGCTTGTCGCTGGACAAGTTCTTCAGGAAGGCCGAAGAGCTCGGCGCGGTGATCTTCATGCATCCGCTCGGCTACACGCAGGGCGAGCGCCTGACCAACCACTACTTCAACAACGTCATCGGCAACCCGCTCGACACCACCGTCGCAGCGAGCCATCTCATCTTCGACGGCGTGATGGAACGCCACCCCAAGCTGAAGATCGTGCTGCCGCACGGCGGCGGCTACATCGCGCACTACTGGGCGCGCATGGACCACGCCTGGGCAGCGCGCGCCGACTGCAGGACCGTGATCAAGCGCAAGCCGAGCAGCTACCTCGAGAAGTTCTACTTCGACACCATCACCTTCGACCGGGACCTGCTGCGCCGCCTGGTCGAGCGCTTCGGCGCCGAGCACGTCCTGCTCGGCACCGACTATCCGTACGACATGATGATGGAGCATCCGGTGGAGTTCATCGAGGGGGTCAGGGCGCTTTCGCGGAAGCAGAAATCCCTCATCGAGGGCGGCAATGCCGCCCGCCTCCTCAGGATTGATTACAATAAAGCTTCAAGGAGGAGGACAACATGAGGCTTTCCAGAAGGACCTGGCTCGCCGCCGCCGCCGCCGCGGCCGCAGCCGCGATGGCGCTCCCGGGCGCCGCGCTCGCGCAGGACAAGGGGCCGATCAAGATCGGCATGAGCATGCCGCAGACCGGCTCGCTGGGCGCCGGCGGCAAGGCGGAGCTGGTCGCGATCCGCATGTGGATCGACGACGTGAACGCCAAGGGCGGGCTGCTCGGCCGCAAGGTCGAGCTCGTCGTGTACGACGACCAGACCAACCCCGCGCTCACCCCGGGCATCTACACCAAGCTGCTTGACGTCGACAAGGTGGACCTGCTGTTCGCTCCGTACGGCACCGTGCCGACGGCGCCGATCATGCCGCTCGTCAAGCAGCGCGGGCTGCTCCTGATGGGCAACTTCTCGTTCCAGGTGAACCACACCGTGCACCACGACATGTGGTTCAACAACCTGCCCGCGGGCGACGCGCAGAGCTGGTTCGAGGGCTTCTTCGAGCAGGGCCAGAAGGCCGGCGCCAAGACCATCGCCTTCCTCGCCGCCGACCAGGAGTTCGCGCAGAACCTGGCGAACGGCGCGAAGGAGCTGGCGAAGAAGGGCGGCCTGCAGACCGTCTACAGCCAGAACTATCCGCCGACCACGAGCGATTTCTCCTCGCTCATGCGCGGCATCCGCGCGGCGAAGCCGGACATGGTGTTCGTCTGCTCCTACCCGAACGACTCGGTCGCGATCGTGCGCGCCATGAACGAGATCGGCGTCGGCCCGAGCGTGAAGATCTTCGGCGGCGGCATGGTCGGGCTGCAGTTCACTCCGATCATGGAGTCCCTCGGCTCGGCGCTGAACGGCATCGTGAACTACAACTCGTACGTGCCGGGCGTGAAGTACCCCGGTATCGACGAGTTCTTCAAGCGCTACCAGCAGAAGGCCGCGGAGGAGAAGGTGGACCCGCTCGGCTTCTACCTGCCGCCCTTCGGCTACGCCATGGGGCAGATGCTCGAGGAGGCGGTGAACGGCACCAAGAGCCTCGACCAGAAGAAGCTCGCGCAGTACCTGCACACGCACACCATGCAGACCATCGTCGGCCCCATCAGCTACGACAAGGACGGCGAATGGGCGAAGTCGCGCATGCTGATGATCCAGTTCCGCGGCATCGCCGACAAGAACCTGGAGCAGTGGCGCCAGCCGGGCAAGCAGGTGGTGCTCTATCCGTCGCAGTACAAGACCGGCGACGTGGTGCTGCCCTTCGACAAGGCGCGCGGCAAGTAGGCCGCTCCATGATCCAGCCACGGCGCGGTGCTCCCGCGCCGTTTTTTTAGGCGCTCGCGCATGGGCATTCCCGCGGAGCTGCTGCTCGAGGCGGTCGTCTTCGGCGTCCTGCTCGGCTGCTTCTATGCGGCGGTCAGCATCGGGCTCTCGGTCGCCTTCGGGCTGCTCGACGTGCCGCACGTCGCGCATCCCGCGATCATGGTGCTCGGCTCCTACTGCACCTGGTACCTCGCCGGCAAGGGCCTCGACCCGGTGCTCGCCGGCGTGGTGCTGATGCCGGCGTTCTTTCTCCTGGGCATGGGCGTCTACCGCTTCTACTTCGAGACGTTCGAGAAGCGCGGCACGGAGGCGGGCGTGCGCGGCATCGCGTTCTTCTTCGGCCTTGCGCTCATCATCGAGGTCGGCCTGATCATCGGGTTCGGGGTCGACCAGCGCATGGTCGAGGCCGCCTACATCGGCAAGAGCGCCTCGCTCGGCGAGATCCAGCTGCCGCTGCGCACGCTCGTGACCGCCGGGGTCGCGGTGGCCATCACGCTGCTCCTCACGCTCTACATGTCGAAGACGTTCACCGGCCGGGCGATCAAGGCGGTGGCGCAGGACGAGGCGGCGCTGCGCCTCATGGGCGCGAACCCGGTGCGCATCAAGCAGTGGGCCTTCGGCATCGCCACCGCGGTGGCGGCGCTCTCGGGCGCGATGCTCATCGTCGTCGGGCCGGTGGATCCGGGGCTCGACCGCATCTACATCGGGCGCACCTTCGCAGTCGTGGTGCTCGCGGGGCTGGGCAGCATGACCGGGACGCTCGCCGCGGGGCTGGTGCTCGGCATCTCCGAGTCGCTCGTCCTCATGCATCCCGACCTCGGCGCCTCCTGGGCGCCGGCGGTGTCGTTCGCGCTGCTGCTGCTGGTCCTCGGCGTGCGTCCCCAGGGACTGTTTGGAAGATGAGCGTCCGATGAAATTCTGGATCGGGGCCGGCGTCGCAGTCCTCGCCGCCGGGGCGGCGGCTGCCTTCGTCCCCTACGAGTATTTCTTCTTCGCCGGCTACACGGTGCTCATGTTCATGGCGCTCGCGACCGCCTGGAACATCCTCGGCGGCTACGCGGGCTACGTGAATTTCGGCACCCCGGCCTTCTTCGGCCTGGGCGCGTATACGGCGGCGGTCGTCTACAAGGCCGCCGCCGCGCCGCTCCTCGTGCAGATGCTGATCGCCGCGCTGATGAGCGGGCTGCTGGGCCTCGTCGCGGGCCTGCTCACGCTGCGTCTGCGCGGCATCTTCTTCGCCATCGCCACGATCGCGCTGACCGTGATCATGCAGACGGTGTTCATCGCCTGGCGCTACGCCGGCGGCGCGACCGGCCTGCAGCTCCTGCGCCCGCCGCCGCTCGCGCCCTTCGACTCCTACATCAAGATGCTCTTCGTGCTCATGGCGCTGCTCGTGGTGGTGTCGGTGGCGCTCGCGCGCTACATCGAGCGCTCCTGGATCGGGCGCGGGCTGCGCGCGATCCGCGACAGCGAGGAGGCCGCCGAAGCGAGCGGGGTGCCGACCCTGCGGCTCAAGGTGATCGCCTGCTCGGTCTCCGGGGCGCTGATGGGCGCGGTGGGCGCGCCGATGCCCATGTACCTGAGCTACATCGAGCCGGAGTCCACCTTCAACCTGAACTACGCGATCGGCGCCCTGGCGAGCCCGATGATCGGGGGCACCGCGCACTGGGCCGGGCCGGTGATCGGCGCGTTCCTGCTGAGCACGCTGCAGCAGGTGATCACCGTGACGATCTCGAGCGAGATGAACGTGCTCGTGGTCGGCGTGCTGCTGGTCGTGTTCGTGGTCGCGGCGCCGGAAGGCATCCTCGGGCTCCTCAAGCGATGGCTGAGACCGTCCTCAAAGTAAGCGGCGTCTCCAAGCGCTTCGGCGGCTTCACGGCGCTCTCCGACGTGAACCTCGAGATCGCGCGCGGCGAGCGCTTCGGCCTGATCGGGCCGAACGGCTCGGGCAAGACCACGCTGATCAACTGCGTGTCGGGCATCCTGCGCAACGACTCGGGCTCGATCCTCTTCGAGGGCGAGGAGGTGTCGCGGCTCGCCGCCTACCGCCGCACGCGCAAGGGCATCGCGCGCAGCTTCCAGGTGCCGCGGCCGTTCCACGCCATGACGGTGCTCGAGAACCTGCTCGTGCCGACCGCGTACGTCCTGCACCTGAAGGACGCCGAGGGCGAGGCGCAGGCGATGGAGATCCTGCGCGGCATGGGTCTCGCCGACAAGGCGCGCGCCCACGCGCGCGAGCTCTCGCAGGTCGAGCTGCGCAAGCTCGAGCTCGCGCGCGCCATGGCGGCGCGGCCGCGGCTGCTCATCTCGGACGAGGCGATGGCCGGCCTCTCGGGAAGCGAGGTGGATGAGGTGCTGAGGATCCTCTTCGACCTGAACGAGAAGGGCATCACCATCATCATGATCGAGCACATCATGCAGGCGGTGATGCGCTTCTCGCAGCGCGTCGTCTGCCTCGACGCCGGCAAGATCATCTGCGAGGGCACGCCGGGCGAGATCGTGAAGAACCCGGAAGTGCAGAGGGCCTACCTTGGCGCTTGAGCTCGCCGTCCGCGACCTGGATGCCGGGTATGGCGCGGTGCGCGCGCTTCACGGCATAAGCCTCGCCGTGAAAAGCGGCGAAACCGTCGCGCTGCTCGGCACCAACGGCAACGGCAAGAGCACCCTCATGAAGTGCGTCATGGGCATGGTGCGGCCGACCAAGGGCTCGGTGGTCCTCACGATGGACGGCCAGAGCCACGACCTGGCGAGGCTCTCGACCGAGGAGATCGTGAACCTCGGCGTCGCGCTCGTGCCCGAGGGCCGGCGGCTCTTCCCGAAGCTCACGGTGGAGGAGAACCTGCTGCTCGGGGCGTTCAGGGGCGCCGCCCGGCAGAAGATCGCCGAGAACCGCGCCTTCTGCTACGAGACCTTCCCGGTGCTCGCCGAGCGGCGCCGCCAGCTCGCCGGCTCGATGTCCGGCGGCCAGCAGCAGATGCTCGCCATCGCGCGCGCGCTCATGTCGGCGCCGAGGCTGCTGCTGGTGGACGAGCCCTCGGTCGGCCTCGCGCCGATCCTGGTCTCGCACACGATCACGAAGATCAAGGAGCTCAAGGACAAGTACGGCCTGACGGTGCTGATGGCGGAGCAGAACTTCCACCAGGCGATCCGCATCGCCGACCGCGGCTACATCATCGTGCACGGCGAGATCGTGTTCCAGGGCGGCGTCGCCGCGCTCGAGCAGAACGACCTCGTCAAGAACTACTACCTGGGCTCGGCCGCTTGAACCTGCGCCAGGTCCACGTCGGGGAATACGGCGCGGTCATGGGCCTCGCCGGCCTCGGGCTCACGGCGCGCGCCGCGGCGCCGCTCTTCCCGGGCGTTTTCCGCGCCCCGGCCTATTTCACCGAGCCCTGGATCGCCGCCGCGGTCCTGATGCTTCTGTTCCTGATGGTCTTGTACGCGAGGAAAGTTTTCACCCTGCCGGGCGCAGTGAAGGAGGATTTCAGCAATCCGGCGCTGCTCGGCTTCTGCGGCGCGTTTCCGGTCGGGATCACGCTGGTGGCGGGCGGGCTCGGCCCGTATGCGCCGGGCCTCGCCGACGCCCTGTGGTGGCTCGGCTGCGCGCTGCTGGTGCTCTTCCAGGTCTGGGCGCTGAGCCGGCTGCTCACGGGCGGCATCGAGCTCGCGAAGATGAACGCGGGCTGGCTCATCATCCTCGTCGGCGGCATCGTGGTGCCGGGCCCCGGCCTCCTGCTCGGCGAGGCGGACGCGGCACGCGCATTCTTCGGCGTCTCCGCGACGGTCGCGCCGCTCCTGATGGCGCTGCTCCTCTATCGCGCGGCGTTCTGCGAGCCGCTCGCCGAGGGGCTGCGGCCGACGTGGTTCATCCTGCTGGTGCCGCCGTCGCTCATCTACGCCAACGGCTCGGCGCTCTACCGCGGCTTCGAGCCGCTGGAGAACCTGTTCTACTTTGACGTCGTGCTTGCCCTGGCGCTCTTCTTCTACGCGCGCCGGCTGCCGCGCTGGCCGTTCGGCACGCCGTGGTGGGCGTTCACCTTCCCGCTCGACGCGCTCGCGTACGCCGCGGTGCACTTCGCCCAGGCGCACCCGGGCGCGCTGTGGCGCGCGATCGCGGCGCTCGCGCTGGCGCTCGCGACGCTCTTCGTGTCGGTCGTCCTGCTGCGCTCTCTCGCTGCCATTCTTCGCAGCGCCTCATCGCGGCCGGCGTGAACTCGGCCTGCGGCTGGTTGCCGCCGATGATGAACATGAGGACGTGCTCCTTCTCCGGCTCGGCGTAGGTCACGTTCATGAAGCGCCGCGCGACGCCGACCGGGAAGGAGATCACGTCGAGCGGCCCGAGGTCCACGTGCTGCTTCGCCTTGCCCTCGTTCCACTCGCAACGCCACTTGCCGGTCATGGCGATGAAGGTCTCGTTCGTGTCGTGGTTGTGCATCAGCGGGCCCTTGCCGGGCTTCGCCTTGCAGTAGCCGAGGTTGAAGCCCTCGGCGATCGCGATCGCGGGCATCGCCGAGGCGTCGTCGCCCACCGGCGAAGTCACCGCCTCGCTGTCGGATTTCGGCGGCTGGAAGCCGATCACGGCGTAGAGCTTCCTGCGGCACTCGGGCAGGGGACTGTCGGGCAGCCCGCCGTCGGAGCCCTTCAGGTCCTTGAACCGGGCGACGCGCTTCATCATCTCTGCGCGCGACCAGTTGCGGAGGCTTTTCCAGTCTTCCATGCGGATCTCCTGCGCTAACGCTTCACGCCGCTGAGGCGCTCGAGCACCGCGCACACGGCTCCGGTGTCCTGCTCGCCGAGGCCCTGCGAGATCGCGGCGTTGTACACCGGCGCGGTGGCGCTGAAGAGCGGGGCGGCGACGCCGAGCTTCGCGGCGAAGTCGCCGATGATCTTCATGTCCTTCTGCCAGACATCGATGCGGATCTGCGCCGGGTACTTGCCGGCCACCATGCTCGGGCCGCGCACCTGGAACATGCGCGAGCCGCCGGCGCCGTCGGCGATGACCTTCAGGATCATCTCGGGCGCAAGGCCCGCTTTCATGCCGAGGACGAAGGCTTCCGCCGCGGCGACGTTGTGGATCGCGACCAGCAGGTTGGCGACGTACTTCATCCGGCTGCCGTTGCCGAAGTCGCCCAGGTAGTAGTGCGAGTGCGCGAAGCCCTCGAACACCGCCACGCATTTCCGGTAGGCCGCCTTGTCGCCGCTCGCATAGACCGAGAGGTCCCTGTTCTTCGCCTGCGCGCCCGTGCCGGAGAGCGGGCAGTCGAGCAGCGTGATGCCTTTCTTCTGCAGAATCTTCTTGGCGAAAAGCTTGTCGTCCAGCGCGAGCGTGCTCGTCTCGATGACGATGGCGCGGCCCGATGCGTCGCTGCACACTTCCTGCAGCGCGCTCGCGCTCGGCAGGGAAGTGATGACGATGGGCGCGCGGCGCAGCACCTCGGCGGCGGAGCGGCAGGCGACGCCGCCGGCGCGCGCGAGCGCCTTGCGCTGCGCGGGAACCGGGTCGTAGCCGTAGGTCTTGAACCCGGCGCGCGCCAGGTTCGCCGACATCGCCGAGCCCATGATGCCGAGCCCGACGACGCCTGCCGCCTTGGTCATGCGATGGCGTCGCTCGGGGCGATCTTCTTGCGCGCCTTCACGCCCACGTCGGGCGCAAGCTTGAAGTCCCAGGTGAGCTTGAGGAACGGATTGGGCATGCCGAGCTTCTTCGCCTCCGCGGCGTCGCTCACCTTGACGTACTTGCCGACGAGCGAGTCCTTCACCGCGAACACCGCGTCCTGGTCGAGGTAGCGGTCGCCCTCGACGAAGACGTGGGTGATGACCTGCTGGTAGCCGGGCGCGGAGACGATCGCGTGCATGTGCGCCGGGCGCATGTGGTGGTTGCCGGTGGCGCGGATCAGCTCGCCCACCGGGCCGTCCACCGGGACGCTGTAGAACTTGGGCTTGTAGCTCTTGAAGGCGTATTCGCCGTTGGCGTTCGCCTTCACGCGCCCGCGCAGCTCGAACTCGCCCTCGGTCTGCACGTCGTAGATGCCGTCCGCCTTCGCCTGCCAGATGTCGAGCGCGGCGTTCGGCACCGGCTTGCCGTCCAGGGACAGCACGCGGCCGGAAACGTACACGTCCTCGCCTTTCGTCGTGCAGCCCTCGCGCAGGTCGCCGCCGTAGCCGAATTCCTTCGCGCCGTGCGCGAAGAAGGGCCCGAGCACCGTGGCCTCGGTCGCCCCCGGGACGGACTTGTGGTTGAGCGCCACGATCATCATCGACAGGCCGAGGATGTCGGAGAGCAGGATGAATTCCTGGCGCTTGTCGTCGCACTTCTGGCCGACCGAGGTGAGGAACTTGATGCCCTCGAACCATTCCTCCTCGGTGAGGTGCACCTCGCGCGCGAACGCGTGCAGGTGCCTCACCGCGCTCGAGAGGATCTCGCGGAAGCGGGGATCCGAGGCCTTCTTGAAGCGGTCCACGACCGCCTGGGTGAGCGTGTCTTCGTTGAATTCGCGCATGGTCCCTCCTGGAACCCGAAGTTTAGCCGCTCAGGCCGGGGCCCTGTAGACCAGCTTCTCGAACGAGCGCTCCTTGAGGTAGTCGTCGAGATCCCAGCGTTCGACCTGCTCCATGACCATGTCGAAGTCTTCGCGCGGAAGCGGCTGGTAGACGAAGCGCTCGCCGCGGGTAAAGCGGGAGTAGTCCCACTCGCGCAGGGCCTTGAACTCCTCGGGGACGCAGTTCGCCCAGAGGGGCAGGTATTTCTGCAGGTTCGAGCTCAACGCCGCCTCGGCGCGATCGAGCCCCCGCAGGTAGGCGCGCACGTCCTGCGGGTTCGCAGTCTCCGGCACCCACCAGAGCGTCTTGAACTCGTCGGCGATGACGCGACGCAAGCCGAGCTGCTCGGCCATGTCGATCTGCGGCGGCAGCAGGCTCGCCGCCTCGACCTCGCGGTCGAGGAGCGCCTTGAGGCGCGCGCCGAAGCCGCCGGTGTTCACCGTCTTGATGTGCTCTAGCGGCAGGTACTTCTCGAGGCGGTAGGGCACGTTGAAGTGGCTGCCGGCGCGCATGCCGACCGAGATCGGCACGTCCTTCAGGTCCTCCGGCTTGCGGATCTTCGACTCGGGCCGGACGTAGATCGCCCACGGCGAGACGCCGTAGCAGTCCGCGACCACGCGCCCCATGCCGGCGCTGGCGTTGGAGATGGTGCCCCACAGGCATGCGCACTGGATGAGGCCGCCGTCGTTTTCAGCGGTGTAGGGCTTGTCCTGCGGCCGCTCCAGGTACTTCGCGCCCTTCCAGCTCGACTGCGTGCCGCGGAACGTCTTCACGTCCCACTCCACCTCGATGCCTTCCTGCGCGAAGAAGCCTTCCTGCTGCGCGACGAAATCGTTGAGGCCCATTCCCTTGGGCGCGACGCGGACTTTCCTCAGTGCCTGTGCCATTTCATCCTCCTTCCGGTCCACGACTATATACCCGGCGTGTCACGGAATAAATCGCGCATCCCCGGCGTTGGCGATTTCGCGTGGCGGTCAAGACCCTTGTCGTGCAGAAGGATCGCTCGGTGCGCGAGGCGGTGGGCGCGGCGCTCGCCCGCGCGGGTCACGAAGTGCGCTACGCCGGGAGCGTGAGCGAGGCGGAGCGCGCCCTCGCGAGCGCGCCCGCCGAGGCGATGATCATCGACCTCGTTCTGCCCGGAGAGCCGGCCGTGTCGTTCCTCAGGCGGCTGCGCGCCGCGCCCGGCACGCGCGGCATGGCGATCGTCGTCCTGAGCGGGCGCAGCGGCGAGGACGTGAAGCTCCTCGGCTTCGAGGCGGGCGCCGACGACTACGTGGCGCTGCCGTTCTCCGACCGCGAGCTCGCTGCGCGCATGGACGCGATCCTGCGCCGCCGCAGGGACGGGGCGCCGGTGGCGCTCGCCGGGCTCGAGGTGGACCCGGTGCTGCGCACCGCGCGCGCCGGCGAGCGCGAGCTGACCCTCACGCCGACGGAGTTCCGGCTGCTGCATCTGCTGATGGCGCGCGCCGGGCGCACGCTGACGCGCGCGCAGATGGTCGAGCACCTGCGCGCGAACGAAACGGAGATCGAGGAGCGCAGCGTGGACACCCACATCAACCGCCTGCGCCGCGCGCTCGCGCCCTCGGGCCACGACCGCCTCATCGAGACGGTCACCGGCTTCGGCTACCGCTTCTCGGCCTGAAAGCGGTACGCGATTCCCAGGACGGCGTAGTAGGCGCCGCGCCGCTCGGCGAGCGGGCTCGCCGCGGCATCGCCGCGCAGGCGCCGCGCCTCGACGTTCGCCACGAGCTCCCACTTCTCGCTCAGGTCATAGCCGGCGTACGCGCCGAGCGCCGCGAAGAGCGCGCCGCCGCCGGGCTGGAAGCCCGGCTGGCCGTAGTAGGTGCGCATGGAGGACTGCGTCGCCCAGGTTTCCTGCGCATAGACCGCCGCCGCGAGCGGCCCGCTCTCGTAGACGCCGGCCGTGGCGCGCAGGTCGAGCTGCGCGCCGCGCTCCGAGTTCACGTCGCGCCGCCAGCGCGCGAGGAGATTGAGCGGCGCCGGGCCGACCTTGAAGTCGTACTCTGCGTGCGCGCCGATGGACGCGCTCGGATTGACGTTCGGGACGTTGCGTCCCGCCAGGAAGCTGGACTCGCTCGAGCGCCGGCCTTCTTCGTACGCAAGCTGCGCGCCGACGTGCAGGCCTTTCGCGACCAGCGCACGCGCGCCGCCTTCCAGCACGCCCTGGGTCGTGCGCGCGAAGAGCGGCCCGCGGTAGTAGTTGAGCACCGGCACGACGTCCAGGTGCTCGCTCTTCGAGCCGTCGTACGCCGGCTTCGCACGCACGCCTGCGCCGGCGAGGTTCTCCTGGGCTTCTTGCGCCAGAGCGGCGCCCGAAAAAGCGGCGAAAGCGCAAAGGAGGGCTTTAAAACGCATACAGCCTTGCCGGGTTGTCGACGAGGATCGCTTTGCGCACCGCAGAGTCGGGCGCCCAGAGTGGCAGCTGGTTGAAGAGCTTGCCGTCGTCGATGGCGAAGAGCGGCCGCACGTCCATCGCCCCGTAGCCGGCGAGCGGGGCGGAGTTCGGGTGCGGCCAGTCCGTGCCCCAGAGGATGCGCTCGGCATTTGCCGCGATCAGCGCGCGCGCGAGCGGGGCCGCGTCCCTGTATTCGGGGCCCTGCTCCGAGGCGCGATAGGCGCCCGAGATCTTCACGTAGGCCTTGCCCGAGCGCACGAGCGCGACGAGGTCGGCGAAGCCCGGCTGCTCGAGCCCGAGCGCCGCCTTCGCGCCGCCGAAGTGGTCGAACACCACGGGAACCGGCGAAGCGGCGACCGCGTCCTTCAATGCCGAGATCACCGCCAGGTTGGTGTACATCTGGATGTGCCAGCCGCGCCTCTGCAGGCGCTCGGCGGCCTGCTCGAAGCGGCGGCGGCCGGCGGCCGGATCGTTGTGCCCGCCGGTCGCGAGGTTGAGGCGGATGCCGCGCACGCCGGCGGCCGCCATCGCGTCGAGGTCGCTCTCCGGCGTCTTGTCGTCGATCACCGCCACGCCGCGCGCGTCGGCTCCGCGCGCCCTCATGCCCCAGAGCGTGGCGGAGTTGTCGGTTCCGTAGATGCTCGGCGTGACGATCACCACGCGCCGGATGTGCAACGCCTTGTGGAGCTGCGCCATCTCCTCCGGAAGCGCCGCCTCGGGCGTGTAGACGCGCCCGGAAAACATCGGGAACTCGCGCGGGTCGCCGTGGATGTGGGTGTGGCAATCGCAGGCGCCCGGCGGCACGTCGAAATCCACCGCCGTGGCCGGCTGCGACGCCCGGGCAAGCAGCGTGCCGGGCAGGACGGCCATCGCCGCGCCGCCCAGAAGAACTTGACGTCGTGTCGGCATGCTAGAGGTCCTTCACGATGTTCGCGGAGACATGCCGCGCGGCGGCGCGCCAGGCAGCCTCGATCGCCTTCGGGTCGCCGCGCATCTGCTCGGCCGGAACGCCCTCGACCGGATTGCCGAGCGTCCCGATGCGGTCGCTCGCGCTCCAGAGCACTTTTCCGGCGGCATCGACCATCTGGCACGTCACGGTGAGGACCGGCACCAGGTTCGAGCTGAAGCCGTTCGGGATGCTGAGCCCGTACTGGGCGATCGTGATCCTGATCGTCGCCCCGGACGCGTCCTCCGAGACGGCGAGCTTGCCGGAGGCGCGCAGCGCGGCGTCGACCTCCTCGCGCACGATGCGCTCGATCGAGACGCCGTTCTTCTCGACGAACTCCTGCAGCGCCGCCCGCGCGTTCTGGCGGCCGGGCTCGGTGGCGGCCGCGCCGAGCGCGCCGAACATCAGGCCCACGGCGCCGCCGGGTCCGAGGTAGAAGGGCTCGGGCGGCTTGGCCACGTCCTTGCTGAGGGCGACCGCCTTCACGGCGCTGCGGTCGGCCTCGCTCATCCTGACGGGCGCCGGCGCGCAGCCGGCGAGAAGGGCGGCGAGCAGCGCGCCGCAAAGCACAGTCCTCATGGCGTCTCCCTTTGACGTTGATCGAAGAAGTCTACGACGCCGGTCTCGATCGAGTATTCCGCACCGACGATCGCAAGTCCGTTCGAGGCGATCAGGCGCTCGAGGAGCGCCGAGCCGTGGCGCAGGTGGTCCACGGAAGCCCGCACGTTGGCGCGCACCGCCTGATGGATGAGCGCATCGGCATCGCGCGCGTTGCCGGACTCGACGACCGTCTGCACCGACGGCCGCACGCGATCGACGATCGACCTCAGGTTTTCCGACTCGCTGCTCGGATGCCCCTGGAGCTCGTCGAGCGCCGCCAGGATCGCGCCGCACTGCGTATGGCCCATGACCACGACCAGCCGCGTGCCGAAGCGCGACGCGGCGAACTCGACGCTGCCGACCTGCGAGGGCGCGACGATGTTGCCGGCGACGCGGATGACGAAGAGGTCGCCGAAGCCCTGGTCGAACACGAGCTCCGCCGGCACGCGCGAGTCCGAGCAGCCGAGCACGATGGCGAACGGCGCCTGGCTCGCGGCGTCGACGCTCGCCATCTCCCTGGAGAGCATCCGGCCCGCCGCCTTGCTCGCGACGAAGCGCTCGTTTCCCTCGCGCAGGCGGGCGAGCGCTGCGGCGGCGCTGATCATCGGCTAGGGCGCCGGGGCTGCCGGCGCCTGCGAGGCGAGCCGCGCGAAGCTGTCGTAGACGGCGAAGTCGAGCGGATGCTCCTCGAGCGTCTCCGGATGCCACATGCGCCGCGGCAGCTCCAGGATGTCGCCGCCGTAGGCATGCAGGCCGATGCTCGGCGCCTCGCCGACGCATTCGGCGACGTGCACGGTGTCCGGCCGCATCGGCAGGATCGAGCCGCGCTCGAGCACCACCTCGCTCGCCTTGCGCAGCCTGCCGTTCTCGCGGCGATAGAGCGTGTTCTTCTCGCGCCCGGAGAAGAGCAGGATTGCGGCCCAGGTGCCGTGGTCGTGCGGCGGCGTGCGCCGCCCGCGCGGGAAGCAGACCTTGAGGAGCACGAGGTTCGGCGAGCGGTAGAACACCTGCCGCGCGTTGCCGCCCACCCCGGAGATGTGCGCAAGCGCTGCCTCGAGCTCGCCGACGCGGTCGCGGAACTGCTCGAGCGCCTCGCGCACCGACTTCATCGGGTCGCCCGCCTCGGCGGCGAGGGCGCAGGTGGTGACAAGCTCGTGCAGTTTCATCGGTGGTGGCCGGCGCGCGGTAGAAATCCCGTCCGCGCAATCTTACTCGCGGTCGTTCACGATCGCTTGCGTGCCCTCCGGCGCTTTTTCAGGCAGCCACATTTCCGCAAGCGCGAGAACGCCTGCGGTGATTCCCAGCGCCGCAAGCGCGAGCAGCATTCCACCGGTGAAGAGCAGCGGGCAGACCACGAGCATTCCGAGGAGGATGAGCAGCGAAAGGGTCTTGCGCCTGGCGCCCCCCGAGGCTTTCGCCGAAAACGCCCAGATCCAGAAGCCGGCCAGGCCGAACAGGCCGATGCCCGGCCAGAGCGCGGATGCGGGATTTCCCGGCAGCTGGCCCCAGGTCGCGATCGTGGCCAGGATGGCGAGCGGTCCGATCTTGAGCGTTACGAAGGCGCCGATGCAGATGGCAGCGGCCCTCAGCGGGGTCCTGCGCGTCCATCTCACCGTCGGCGCCGGCGCTTCGCGGCCTTCGCTCCCTCCTTGCCGAGGGCGGTGCGCGTCTTCCTGGAAAGATGGGCGATCGTGCGCTTCCTCCTTGCCGCGCCCGCCGCCTTCTTGATGTTGCGCCGGGCTGCCGACTTCTGCTTTCTGCTCGCCATGCCGCCTCCGCTTCCTGGAAACCGTATAACGTTCCGATTGCTGCCTATGTTAGAGGAACTTCCCGGACATCCGGATGTATCTACTGCGATGACCTGCACGCGCGTCATTCTCTTCGCCCTCGCGTTCCTGCTTCCGCTCGGCGCCGCGGCGCAGACGTACCGTTCGGAAGAGCAGGCGTTCCACGTCACGAAGCTCGTGGATGGGCTCGATCATCCGTGGTGCGTCGCCTGGCTGCCCGACGGGCGCATGCTCGTCACCGAGCGCGTCGGGCGCCTGCGCATCGTGCGCGAGGGCAAGCTCGAGGCGAAGCCCGTCGCCGGCGTGCCGAAGGTGGTGTCGGGCGAGCAGTCCGGGCTCTTCGACGTCGCGCCGCACGAGGGCTGGATCTATCTCTCGTATGTCGCGCGCGGCAAGGGCGGGATCGGCACCGAGCTCGCGCGCGGCAAGCTCGTGGGGGATCGGCTCGAGGAAGTGAAGGTGCTGTTCCGGGAGGAGCCGAAGGCGCCGGCCTTGATCCAGTTCGGCGGCCGCATCGTCTTCGACCGCTCGGGGCATGTGTTCCTCACCCTCGGCGATCTGGGCGACAAGGAACGCGCGCAGGCTCCCGACGACGACGCCGGCTCGGTGATCCGCCTGAACCTGGACGGCAGCATCCCGCAGGACAACCCGTTCGTCGGCAAGCCGGGCTGGCGGCCCGAAAAATTCGACCTCGGGCATCGCAACATGCAGGGCGCGGCGCTGCATCCGCAGACCGGAGAGCTCTGGACGCACGAGCACGGGCCGCAGGGCGGCGACGAGATCAACGTCATCCGCGCCGGCGTGAACTACGGCTGGCCGGTCATCACGTACGGCGTCAACTACGGCAGCGGGACGAAGATCGGCGAGGGCACGCACAAGGCGGGCATGGCGCAGCCGCTCTACTACTGGGTGCCGTCGATCGCGCCCTCGGGCATGGCGTTCTACACCGGCGAGCGCTTCCCGGGCTGGAAGAACGACCTCTTCGTGGGCGCGCTCAAGGACCAGATGCTCGTGCGCCTGCGCCTGGACGGCGAGAAGGTCGCGCACGAGGAGCGCCTGCTCAAGGGCGTGCTCGGGCGCATCCGCGACGTGCGGATGGGGCCCGACGGCCTGCTTTACCTGCTGACGGACGAGGAGGGCGGGATCCTCGCCAGGCTCGAGCCCTAGCGCCCGAACCTAGCGACGGTGGTGGGGCTTGTAGATGCGCCCGCGGCGCTTGCCGCGGGTGGGCGAGCCCTTCTTGGCGGTGGTGCCGAAGTTGTAGCGGTTGTCGTGCATCTCCTGCGCGCGCAGCCGCATGCTCTGCTCGGCGAGCGTCTCGCGCTTGAGCGCCGCCCCGTATTTGCGTTTCATGGCGTCCCTGCCTGCGAAAAGGGCGCAATCATCTCACAAAGTCAGACCTTGTAGCTCTCGAGCGTCTCGCGCGCGAAGAGCTCCTCGGGCTGGAAGCGGCGCTTCGAGAGCCCCTGCTCGTGGTGGTAGCGCAGGAACGTGTCGAGCACATGGCGGTTCGGGGCGAGGCCGTAGGACCACCAGTCCGCGCCCATCTCGCGCTTCGCTTCCTCCACCTGCGCCACCTGCCACGGCAGCATGGTCGGCATGGCCGCGGTCTGGTCGTAGAGCGCATAGGCCATCGCCTTCGCCTCGACGAAGGCCTTGTAGAGCGTCTGGGCCACCCACGGATGCCGCGCGTAGACGTCGCGCCGGATGACGACCGTGTGCATGATCGGGAAGATCTTCGTGCGGCGGTAGTAGGCCTTCTCCACCTCGACGTAGTCGGGGAAGAGCCGGGCGACCTTGTCGGGCTGCTTGTGGAAGGTGGAGGGAGCGCGCGCGGTGACGAGCGCGTCGATCTCGCCCTCCGCAATCATGCGCGCGAGCGTCTGCTCGGGCCCGATCGGCTTCAGGTGGATGGACGGCGGCACCTGGATCTTCAGCTTCTCGTCGCGCCCCGGCTCCTCCTCGCCTCCGGAGATGTGCTCGCAGTCGGTCACCTTGACGCCGTAGTCGTCCGACAGGATGCCGCGGATCCACACCGGCGCGGTCATCTGGTACTCGGGCACGCCGATGCGCCGGCCCTTCAGCTCCCCGGGCTTGCGGATACCGCTCTTCGCCGAGACGAAGATGCACGAGTGGCGGAAGAAGCGCGACGGAAACGCGGGGATGGCGACGAAGGGCGGCTCCGGCTGGTTGAGCGAGGCGACGTACGACGAGAGCGACATCTCGGAGCAGTCGAACTCCCGGTAGCGCATCATGCGGAAGAAGGTCTCTTCCACCGGCTGCGTGAGGTAGACGAGCTCGATGCCGTCGGGCCTGACGCGGCCGTCGGCGAGCGCGCGCGTGCGGTCGTAATCCCAGCAGGCGAGGGTGAGCCGGATCGGGTTCATGGTTTGTCGGCCTGGAGGTTGGAGATGACGGCGAGGAGCGTGGCGCGCGCGGCCTGCACCTGCGCGCGCGGCAGGCCGCGCACCGCGAGCGCGTTCACTTCCTTCGCGAGCGGCACGAGCTTGGCGCGCAGCGCGCGCCCCTTCGGAGTGAGGTAGACGTACATGTTCTTTCGGTTGTTCGGCATGCGCCGGCGCGTGATGGTGCCGAGCTTCTCCATCGCCTGCAGCGCGGCGAAGGTGCTCGGCTCCATGACCCCGGCCTCGTCGGAGAGCTCGCGCTGGGTGAGGCCGTCGCGCTCCCACAGGATGCGCAGGAACGTCCAGTGCCCGAACGAGACGCCGTGGCGCGCGAGGCGCGGCTGCAGCGCGCGCGTGAAGCCGCGCCAGGCCTCCTTCGTCAGGTGCGCAAGCCGGTCTGATTTTCTAATGGGATGTCCTTTCCTTCGTGCGCGGAGCGCCGGATCGCGAGGCAGGCTTCCAGCGTTGCCATCGCCCATTCACCGCTGTGCAGGGCAGGGCGGCCGTGCGCGATCGCGGCGTGAAGCTCGTCGATGACCTCCGCGCGCGGCAGCGCGGGCGGCGCGAGGGGATGGAAGCGCTTCCCGTCGTCGGCGTAGATGGCGATGCCCGTGGGCAGCGGGCGCAGGTCCGCCTTCTCGCAGGAAACGATGAGCGGGCCGAAGTGCTCGTGCAGCCGCTTTCCGCTTCCCGGCGCGAATCCGGGGCCGCCGTAGCTGCGCTGGTCTTTCAGCTGCGCTTCGTCCGCCTCCCGCAGGGCTTTGCGCGCGGCGCCGTAGCGCTCCGGATCCTTCCGCAGCCCGAGCTCGGAGACCCAGTCCGACAGCTCGTCGGCGTCGAAATGCGCGTAGCCGCTGTAGACGAGGGAGGCGAAAGCGCCGTTCTCGAACTCGAGGAGCGCGCAATAGGCGCCCTCCGCCGGCCGCTCGCGGTCCCAGGCGCCGACCTGGGCGCGCACGCTCTTCACGCGCCCGCCGCCGAGCAGCCGGGCGATGTCGACCTGGTGCGCCCCCTGGTTGAGCACGGCGCCGCCGCCGAGCGCGGCATCGAGCTCCTCGGGGCGCCTCGGGCGGTAGAGGAAGTCGGTGAAGTAGAGCGCCGTGATCATGCGGACGGCGCCGTACTGCCCGCTGTCGATCAGCTTCTTCGTCTCGAGGATCGGCGCGTCGAAGCTGTGGCTGTGGCCGACGACGAGCTGCACGCCAGCCTTGCGCGCCGCCTCGATCATGCTGCGGCATTCGTCCAGGCTGAGCGCCATCGGTTTCTCGACGAGGACGTGCTTGCCGTGCGCCGCCGCAAGGCAGGCCTGCCCGGCATGCAGGCGATGCGGCGTCGCAATATAGACCGCGTCCAGGGGCTGGTGACCCAGCAGCTCCTCCAGCGAGGCGAACGCGGGCGCGCCGTGCTCGCGCTCGAAGAGCCGCCGCGCCTCGGGGCGCGGGTCGGCGGCGCCGGCGAGGGACACCCGGGGGTCGGCGAACGCCGGCGCCATGAGCGAGAACGCGCGCCCCAGGCCGACGGCGCCGAGATTGATTTTCCTCACCGGCGGAGTATCATCCTTAGGAGGCTAAGTATCTCATGTCCACTGCGCCGTGCTGACGAAGGAACAGAACGAGCTCCTGTGCCGGGTCGAGGGCGCGGCCCCCATGGGCGGCATCATGCGCCGGCATTGGCTGCCGGCCTGCCTCTCCGAGGAAGTGGCAGTGCCCGACGGCGCGCCGGTGCGCTCGCGCCTCCTGGGCGAGGACCTCGTCGTCTTCCGCGATTCCAGGAACAGGCTCGGCGTGCTGGGCGAGCTCTGCATGCACCGCCGCGCCTCGCTCGCTTTCGGGCGCAACGAGGACTGCGGCCTGCGCTGCCTCTACCACGGCTGGAAGTTCGACGTCGAGGGCAACGTCGTCGACATGCCCTCGGAGGCGATCGGCGCCGCGCAGCGCTTCGGCAAGAAGCAGAAGTCCTATCCGGTGCGCGAGGGCGGCGGCTTCGTCTGGGTGTGGATGGGGCCTGCGGACGCGATGCGCGAGTTCGAGCCGCCCGCCTGGGCGCCGGTGCCGGGCATCAAGTACGCGATCGTCAAGATCTGGACGCACTGCAACTGGGCGCAGGTGCTCGAGGGCTCGATCGACTCCGCGCACAGCTCGAGCCTGCATTCCACGAACATGCCGGCCGCCACGGACGTGGAGCGCTGCAATGCCACCGAGGACGGCTGGTACCGCCCGTCCAACGACAAGGCGCCGCGCATGCAGTTCGAGGCGACGAGCTACGGCTTTCGCTACGCCGCGATCCGCAAGCCGATCCGCAACCCGGAGACCGACCAGTACGTGCGCACGACGCTCTTCGTCGCGCCGTTCACCGTCCTGATCCCGCCGAACAACCAGTACAACCTCGCGCAGATGCTGGTGCCGATCGACGACGTCAACACCATGTTCTACTGGGTGGCGTGGCACCCGGACCCGGCGAAGGGCATCTCGCAGCAGGCGTGGCGCAAGTTCTGCGCGGCGGAAGTCGGCGTCGACCTCGACTCGAATTTCCGCAGGAAAGCGACGCTGGAGAACAACTTCTTCCAGGACCGCGACGCGATGAAGCGCGGCGACTGGACCGGCATCAAGGGCATCCCGGCGCAGGACATGGCGATGTGGGAGTCGATGGGCCCGATCTCGGATCGCAGCGAGGACCATCCGGGCGCGAGCGACCTCGCGGTGGTGCAGTTCCGCCGCATGATGATCGCCGCGGCGAGGAAATTCGCCGACGGCGGGCCGGCGATCGGCACGCAGAAGGACATGCCCTACGCGAGCCTCGCCTCGTTCGAAGGCGTGGTGCCGAAGACGGTCGACTGGCGGACCTGCGGGATGAGGGAAGAGGCGCTATCCGCTAAATAGCAGCCGCCACGCTGTGCCTGCCCTGGAAGTGCGGCGCCACTTCCTTCATGAAGCGCTGCATCTGCTCCTTGACGAGGGCGTGCGGCTTGTTGCCGACGTTGAAGTAGAGGATCACCTCGTCGATGCCGCTCGCCTCGACGCGCTTCAGCGTGTCGACGATCTTCTGCGGCGAGCCGAGCAAGATGGACTTGTCGGACAGGTCCTCCTTCTTCAGGTTCTTCAGGATGTCGACGATCTTCAGAAAGTACTGCATGGTCGGCGGCGCGTCCTCCTTCTTCTGCGGGAAGGCGGGCAGCACGCAGTGGTTGAAATAGTCCATCTGCTTCTCGCGGCCGTAGTCTTCCTGCTTCGCGTCGTCGGCGATGTAGATGAAGTAGCTGCACATCGCGCGGCCGGGCTTCTTGCCGGCCTTTTCGCACGCCTCCCGGTAGGTCGCCACGGCCTTGTCCAGGCCGCCGAACACCATGCCGGCGGCGAAGGGCGCGTAGATGATGTTGAGGCCGCGCTTCGCGGCGATGTCGACGCTCGTCTTCGAGAACGAGGCGACGTAGAAGGGCAGCGGATTCTGCACCGGCCGCGGGGTGATCGCCATTTCCGGGATGTTCCAGAAGCGGCCGCGGTGCGACCACTTCCCGGGCGAGTTCCACGCCTTGAGCAGCACGTCGATGCCTTCCTCGAAGATCTCCGCCGAGGCCATGAAGTCGGCGCCGAAGGGCGCGTATTCCTTGCGGTCGTAGCCGCGCCCCGTCGCGAAGTCGACGCGGCCGTTCGAGAGCACGTCGACCGTGGCCCACATCTCGGCGAGGTGCACCGGGTGATGCAGCGGCAGCACGCTGACCGCGGGCGCAAGCCGGATGCTCCTCGTCTGGGCGGCGATGTTGGAAAGCAGGATGTCGGGGCGCGAGTTGACGCCGAGCGAGTCGAAGTGGTGCTCGCCGATCCACGCCGAGTGCATGCCGAGCTTGTCCGCGAGGATCGCCTGCTCGCGGATCTCGAGCACGAACTGGTTCGCCGAGCGCGGATTGTTGGGGTAGTGGTTGTCGCTGAGGGTGAAGTAGCCGAATTCCATGGTGGTTACGCCTCGATGGGGTTGCGCAGCACGCCGATCTCCTTCACTTCGACTTCGACGACGGCGGGGTCTTCATCTCCTTCAGGTGCTCGTGGCAGTTCATGCCCGCCGAAAGCACGAGCCCGGGGTCCGGGACCGGCGCCAGCAGGCGTATTTGGCCCGCGCGCGCCCGTCGATTTCGAAAGTCACGAGCTTCATTGGCCGAGTGTATCTCGGGCTAAACTTATCTCAACATGACCCATCGCGTAACACTCAAGCCGAGCGGCCACGCCTACGCCGTCGACGAAGGCAAGAGCGTCCTTCAGGCCGGGCTCGACGCCGGCTACATGCTGCCCTACAGCTGCCGCGCGGGTGTTTGCCGCACGTGCCGGGGAACCATCGTCGAGGGCAAGGTGGACTACGGCGCGGTCCACGAGACTTACCTTCCCGAAAGCGACAAGGCGAAGGGCTATGCGCTCCTCTGCCAGGCGAAGCCGCTGTCCGACCTGGTCGTCGAGGTGCACGAGGTGCACGGGCTGCGGCCCCGGATCATCCCGTGCCGCGTCGAGCGCCTGGACATGCCCGCGCCCGACGTCGCGGTCATCGCGCTGCGCCTGCCGATGAACGAGAATTTCCGCTTCCTCGCCGGCCAGTACGTCGACATCCTCATGAAGGAAGGCCGCCGCCGCAGCTATTCGCTCGCCACCTGTCCGCAGCCGAGCGGCGTCACGGCGCTCGAGATCCACGTGCGCCATACGCCCGGCGGAGCCTTCACGGATCATGTCTTCACGAAGCTCAAGGTCCGCGACCTGCTGCGCTTCGAGGGGCCGCTGGGAAGCTTCTACCTGCGCGAGGAGTCCGACAAGCCGATCGTGATGCTCGCGAGCGGCACCGGCTTCGCGCCGATCCGCGCCATGTGCGAGTACGCCGCGGAGAAGAAGATCGGCCGTCCGATCACGCTCTACTGGGGCGGCCGCCTGAAGCGGGACCTCTACCAGGCCGAGGCCGCGGCCGCCTGGCCGCACGTGAAATTCGTGCCGGTTTTGTCGGACGAGAAATGGGACGGCCGCATGGGGTTCGTGCACCGCGCGGTGATGGAGGATTTTCCCGACATGTCCGGCATCCAGGTCTATGCCTGCGGCGCGCCCATCGTGGTGGAGTCGGCACGCCGCGACTTCAGCGCGCAGTGCGGCCTGCCCGCCGACGAGTTCTACGCCGATTCGTTCCTGACCGAGGCCGACAAGGCCGCAACTGCATAGGAGGAGAGATGTCCGCCCTCACACGCGAAAAGATCCAGGACGGGATCGCGGATACCGACAACGAGAAGTCGGTGGTCCGCCCCTACGTCATGTCGCACGGCACGATGGAGGTCTACAGCCTGAAGGAGTCGCGCCGCTTCTACGAGGAGTTCCTCGGGCTGGAGTGCGTTCGCCACGCGCGGCCCGCGATGGTCGTGCGCTGCGGGCTGAAGTTCCACATCGTCGCCGTGGAAGTCGGCGCCGCGGTCCACCCGGTGAACGTGCTCAACCACTGGGGCCTCGACGTCGGCTCCAAGGCCGAGGTGGACCGCGTGCACCAGGAAGCGATCAAGTACAAGGACAAGTACAAGATCCGCCAGGTCCTGCCGCTGGTGGACCAGCACGGCGTGTACTCGTTCTACCTGGAGGACCTGGACCACAACTGGTGGGAGATCCAGTACTACCCCGGCTTCCAGAACGAGGACCTCTTCGACTTCGGCGACCGCTTCTCGATGGAGGACGGCGCGGAGGTGGGCGAGCTGAAGGAGCTCAACATCAAGACCACGGCCTGAGCCGTGGGGTTCTTCGGCTCGTTCGTCGAGGAGCTCGAGGCCCGCGTCGCGATCGAGGACTGCCTGAAGCGCTTCGCGCGCGCCGTGGATCGGCAGGACTGGGCCCTCGCGCGCACGCTCTACCACGACGATGCGTTCGACGACCACGGCTTCTTCAAGGGGCCGCCCGACGCCTTCCTCGCGCACATCGCGGGCCTGCACGCGGAGCAGGAGCACTCGATGCACTTCAACACCAACGTGCTGATCGAGTTCGGCGCCGCGGACCGCGCCCTGGTCGAGACCTACGTCCTCGTGCTGCAGCGCTTCCGGAGCGGCGAGCGCAAGACGGCGTCGGCGCGCTACCTGGACCGGTTCGAGAAGCGCGGCGGCGAATGGCGCGTCGCGCACCGCACGCTGGTCTTCGGCGACGTGGTCTCCGACACGGCGAGCGGGCCGCCGCAGTTTCCTTCGTCCTTCACCGTGCAGAAGCACGGCATGGACGACCCGCTCTACCGGATTACTGGAAGTTGTACTGGAACCGCAGGATCCCGAAGTTGATCCCGGGATTGGGGTGCTTGATGCCGGCGTTCGAGAGGTGCTGCAGGCGGATGCCGAGGTCGTACTGGCCCTTGTCGCCGAAGCGGTAGCCGGCGCCGATGTGGTCACCGAACTGGAAATTGGTGCTGAACTGCTTGCTGGTCGAGATGTTCTTCCCCGAGAGGTAGTGGAAGCCGATCGCGCCCTCGGCGTACAGGCCGTAGCCCGCGTTCTTCTCCAGGCGGAACACCGGCGTGAGGCCGATGTCGGTGATGTGGCTCGCGCCGTGCCACTGCCCGATCTGCGCGTCCCAGTAGCCGCCGACGTGCCATTCCTGGCCGCGGAACCACTGCTTCTGCCAGTTCCACTGCGCGCCGAGGCGCCAGAGGTCGACGCTGTTGTTCCCGCTTCCGGCCTCGACCGAGACGCCGTCGATCGCCTTGGCTTGAACCGAGACGGCGAGCAATGCTGCCGCGGAAATCCCCAGAAGCTTGTTGTTCATTTTTCTCCCCTTATTTCTCTTTCCAGGCAGACCTTATCATAAGGCATGGCTCAATACGTTTACACCATGCGGCGGGTCAGCAAGACCGTGCCGCCGAAGCGCACCATCCTCAAGAACATCTCGCTCAACTTCTTTCCCGGCGCGAAGATCGGCGTGCTCGGGCTGAACGGCGCCGGCAAGTCGAGCCTGCTGCGCATCATGGCCGGAGCGGACGACAACTACGAGGGCGAAGTCGTGCGCATGCCGGGGATCAAGGTCGGCTTCCTCGAGCAGGAGCCCGCGCTCGCCAAGGGCAAGACGGTGCGCGAGGTGGTGGAGGAATCCGCGGGCGACGCCGCGGCGGCGAAGAAGCGCCTCGAGGAGATCTACGCCGCGTACGCCGAGCCGGACGCGGACTTCGACAAGCTCGCCGAGGAGCAGGCGAAGCTCGAGGCGATGATCAACGCCGGCGGCGCGGACGAGCTCGAGGTCGCGGCCGATGCGCTGCGCCTGCCGCCGTGGGAGCAGAAGGTGGACGTGCTTTCGGGCGGCGAAAAGCGCCGGGTCGCCTTGTGCAGGCTCCTGCTGTCGAAACCGGATCTTCTCCTGCTCGACGAGCCGACCAACCACCTCGACGCGGAGAGCGTCGAGTGGCTCGAGCAGTTCCTGCAGCGCTTCCCCGGCACGGTCGTCGCCGTCACCCACGACCGCTACTTCCTGGACAACGCCGCGGGCTGGATCCTCGAGCTCGACCGCGGCGTGGGCATTCCCTGGGAAGGCAACTACTCGAGCTGGCTCGAGCAGAAGGAGAAGCGCCTGCAGGTCGAGGCGAGCCAGGAGGCCGCGCGCATCCGGGCGATGCAGCACGAGCTCGAGTGGGTGCGGACGAATCCGAAGGGGCGTGGCACCAAGTCCAAGGCGCGGCTGGCGCGGTTCGAAGAGCTGTCATCGCAGGAAACCCAGGCCCGAAATGAAACGCAGGAGATCTTCATCCCTGTCGCCGAGCGCCTGGGCAACGAGGTGATCGAGTTCCAGAACGTCTCCAAGGGTTTCGGCGACCGGCTGCTGATCGACAAGCTGTCGTTCAAGGTGCCGCCGGGCGCGATCGTGGGCATCATCGGCCCGAACGGCGCGGGGAAATCCACGCTGTTCAAGATGATTCTCGGCAAGGAAAAGGCCGACAAGGGCAAGGTCGCCATCGGCAAGACCGTGAAGATCGCCCACGCAGACCAGACGCGCGACGAATTGCAGAATCAGAAGACGGTCTTCGAGGACATCTCGGGCGGCAACGACGTCATCCAGGTGGGCAAGTTCCAGATGCCGTCGCGCTCGTATCTCGCGCGCTTCAACTTCCGCGGCGCCGACCAGCAGAAGCAGGTCGGGCAGCTCTCCGGCGGCGAGCGCGGCCGGCTGCACCTCGCGAAGATGCTCATCTCGGGCGCGAACGTGCTGCTCCTCGACGAGCCCTCGAACGACCTCGACGTCGAGACGCTGCGCGCGCTCGAGGAGGCGCTGCTGGAATTCGCCGGCAGCGTGCTCGTCATCTCGCACGACCGCTGGTTCCTCGACCGCATCGCGACCCACATCCTCGCAGCCGAGGACGACTCGCAGTGGGTATTCTTCAACGGCAACTACCAGGAATACGAGGCGGACAAGAAGAAGCGGCTCGGCGAGGAAGCTGCGCGGCCGCACCGGATCAAGTACAAGGCACTCAAGGCTTGAGGAGGATGAAATGAAGCTCAGCGAGCGGCAGGTCGCGCAGTACCGCAAGGAAGGCTACGTCTATCCCGTTCCCGTGATGCCCGCGGCCGAAGCCGCCGGGCTGCGCCGCAAGCTCGAGGCCTTCGAGGCCACGCAGGGCGGGCGGCTCGAGCCCGCGCAGCGCAGCCGCGCGTTCCTGCTCTTCAAGTGGCTGGACGACCTCATCCGCGACCCGCGGGTGCTCGACCCGATCGAGCAGCTGATCGGGCCGGACATCCTGTGCTGGAGCACGATCTTCTGGATCAAGGAAGCGGGCTCGAAGAGCTTCGTCTCCTGGCACCAGGACAACACCTACTGGGGCCTTTCCAGCCGCAACGTCATCACCGCGTGGTTCGCGATCTCCGATGCGAGCCTGGAGGCGGGCTGCATGAAGGTCATGCCGGGCTCGCACCTCGGCGAGACGCTGGCGCACGAGGACACCTACGACGCGGACAACATGCTCACCCGCGGCCAGGCGATCCAGGGCCTGGACGAAGCGCGCGCCGTCAGCATGCCGCTCAAGGCGGGCGAGATGTCGCTGCACAACTATTGCCTGGCGCACGGCTCCGGGCCGAACCTCTCGCAGGACCGGCGCGTCGGCGTCTCCATGCACTTCATGCCGCCGCAGACGAAGCAGGTGGTGGGCGCGTGGGATTGCGCGGCGCTCGTGCGGGGAACCGACCGCTACGGCCACTTCACGCACACGCCGGTGCCGGCGCGCGACCTGGACCCGGACGCCGTCGCCTTCCACGCGCAAGCGGCGAAGGCGATGCGCGAAGTGCTCTACGCCGGCGCGGAGCGCAACCTCAGGCGCCTCTGAGTCACCCGGCGTAGTGCGCCGAGGCTGCGGTCACCTTCCCCGAAGGGCCGAAATGGAACACTTCGGCGACCGGCCCCTTGTGCCCGCGGTAGCGGATGACGAGGCTGCGCACTCCGGAGAACACCTCGAGCAATTCGAAGCGCAGGTCGGGAACCCGCTCGAGCGCGATTTTCCAGTAGCGCCGGATTTCCGCCTTGCCGCGCAAGCGCCCGCTGGCGACTCCCGTGAAGGCCGTGATGAAGGGCGAGCTCATCTCGAAGTCGTCCTCGTAGTGGGCGAGCACGCGATCGAGGTCGTGCGCGTTCCACGCCTCGATCCACTCGCGAGCAAATACCGATGGAGTGAATTCAGCCATGTCCCCGATTCTAGGGACACACCGCCCGTCAAACCTATTCGCTAATTAGCGAATCCGCTACTTGCCGGAATAGAGCTCCGGAAAGCTCGTCCTCAGCGCCGCGAGCTTGGGCAGGTCGTTGAAGACGATGTACGGCTCCGTCGGGTGCTGCACCAGGTAGTTCTGGTGATAGTCCTCCGCCGGGTAGAACGCCTTCAGCGGCGAGATCTCGGTGACGATCGGGCGCTTGAAGACCTTCGCCTCACGAAGCTGCGCGACGTAGGCCTGCGCGATCTTCTGCTGCTCCGCGCCGGCATAGAAAATCGCCGAGCGATATTGCGTGCCGACGTCCGGCCCCTGGCGGTTGAGCTGCGTCGGGTCGTGCGCGACCGAGAAGAACACCTTCAGGAGCTGGCCGTAGGTGATCTGCGACGGGTCGTACGTCACCTGGACCGATTCGGCATGCCCGGTGAGCCCGCTGCTCACCTGCTCATAGGAGGGTGAAGGCAGGGTGCCGCCCGAATAGCCCGAGACGGCCGACTTCACGCCCTTCAGGCTCTCGAACACCGCCTCGACGCCCCAGAAGCAGCCGCCCGCGAACACCGCCGTCGCGGTTCCCGGCGCGCTGGCCTTCGGCTGGTCGACGGCAGGCGCCGGCAGCGGGCCGGCCACGGAGGAGGCACACGCCGCAACGAGCGCAAGCGGAAGAAGGCGGCAAAGAACGGAAACGAGCGCTTTCATGGCAATCCCCGATGGATTCGATGCCTGCTGAGTCGGCGACTCAGTGGAATCCTTACATTCTAGGTTCTCAAGCCTTGGGATGGCTTATGTCCGCTTTTGGCCACAAGCGGACATCAGCGGTTACGTCCAATTAGCACCGCGTTCACCAGCCCCATAACGAGCCCCATCGCGGTAAATGCGATGAAAGAAAATTGCTCTTGCCGGTCGCTGAAATCGAACTGGAGGAGGCGGGCTAGTAGAACGACGACTACTCCGGCAGCCACTCCAGCAATCGCCCCGAAAAGAAACAATTTAAGACGCATCGCGAATGTCTGCTATGGGTCGAAAGCGGACATTCAACACCGGGAGTAATCTACCGGCAAGAACCTGGTTTGCATTTCGGCTTGTACCTAATTCACGTTAGGCGGTACGCCAAGCGAAACGGGGCAGCGATGATCAAGACGGTAGGCGGCGTTTCCATTCAGCCGAAGCACAGGCTGTTGTGCCACTGCGGCACCGTGGTGTTGGAGCTCGACTTACCCGAAGGCATCGTCAATCCCAGAAGGTGCGACTGTTCCATGTGTCGCCGCAAGGGAACCATTATCGCTTCTGTCCCTTTGTCTGGCTTGAAGGTTCTGCAGGGCCATGCCGACCTGCGCCTCTACCAATTCAACACAATGGTCGCGAAGCATTATTTCTGCGGCCGCTGCGGCATCCACACCCATCACCAGCGCCGGTCGTCTCCCGATCAATACGGATACAACGTCGGGTGCCTCGAAGGCGTCAATCCCTTCGCGCTTGGCGAGGTGCCCACGAATGACGGAGTCAACCACCCAGCCGATCGTGCGGCGTAACGCTCACGCGAGCGTTCCGCCGATGGCCGAAACCGGAAATGAGTGGCCATCTGCGCACGTCTGCGTAAAATGACCGGTCCGCCAATCTCAGCGGACAAAAAGGGGGAAATTCCATGCGGTCAATTCGATCGGGGCTAATTGTTCTTGCATCGTTAATTTTGTCGCTGTCATCTTTGGCTGGCGGCGGACTTGCTCGAGCCGACGAGATCAAAGTGATGGCATCGGTCGCCCTGAAATCGACGCTGGACGACCTTGCGACAAAATTCGAAAGGACCGGCGGCGGCAAGGTGACGATGGTTTATGGCCTTGCGGCGCAGTTGAAACTCCGCATCTCCGACGGCGAAGCGGACGACGTCGCTATCCTGATCCGGCCGATGATGGAAGATCTTCTCACGCAGGGGAAATTGGCGGCCGGCAGCCTTGTCAATGTCGGCGGCACGCCGATTGCGATCGCCATTCGCGCAGGCGCCCCCAGGCCGGATATTGGCACTGTAGATGCACTGAAACATACGCTGATCGCCGCCAAATCGATCTCCTATGCCGACCCGGCGAAAGGTGGCGCCAGTGGCGTCTACTTCGCCAAGGTTGTCGAGAAGCTCGGCCTGACTGATGAACTCAAAGCAAAGACGATTTTGGTGCCTGGCGCCCAGGCTCCCGAGCTTGTCGCCAAAGGCGAAGCCGAATTGGGCGTGGCGCAAGGTTCGGAA
Source organism: Burkholderiales bacterium (assembly GCA_035651575.1). Lineage (GTDB taxonomy): Bacteria > Pseudomonadota > Gammaproteobacteria > Burkholderiales > SG8-39 > SCGC-AG-212-J23. The sequence goes on from DASRFM010000038.1 coordinate 43,405, forward strand.
ATCATTCCGATCGCGGGCGCGGAGATGCTTGGACCATTGCCGGGCAATCTTGGCAGCGTGACACTGTTTACCGCTGGCATCGCCACGACGAGCAAAGGACCCGATGCCGCCAAAGCGTTCATCAAGTTCATTACTGGACCGGATGCAGCGCCCGTCCTGAAGGCCAAGGGTTTCAACCCGGGCTGATTGTGCAAAACGCCCGCAGCTGCCCTGCGTCATCGGAATAACGCTGTTCGGTGCGTCGAGTGTCCGCGTTTGGCCGAAAGCGGACGTTCCAGAAAACGTGGTGCGTCCCTGATTCGGGTCCAGGCAATTCAGAGATAAGGCGCGAAGAGGCGCGCGACGCCGTCGCGCAGCTTCAACGCGAGCGGGCGGGCGGCCAGCTGCTTGAGGGTGATCGGGCGAGAGTGCCCCATGCGGCCCTGGATGAGCGCGTCGAGGTGCGCGCCGAGCTCCACTGAGTAGCACTCGACGCCGAACTCGAAGTTGAGGCGCAGGCTGCGCGCATCCCAGTTGGCCGAGCCGAGGAGGGTCCAGGCGCCGTCCACGATCATCAGCTTCGAATGGTCGAAGGGCGGCGGGTAGGCCCAGACGCGGCAGCCGTGGTCGAGGACCTGCCAGAGCTGGCCGAAGACCGCCCACTGCACGTGCGGCAGGTCGCTCTCCTGCGGGATGACGATGTCCACCTCGACGCCGCGCATCGCCGCGGCGTTGAGCGCGCTGATGAGCGTCTGGTCGGGGAGGAAGTAGGGCGTGAGGATGCGCGCGGAGCGCTGCGCGGCGTGCAGGCCGCCGATCATCGCCCAACGCATGCGCTCCATCGCCTCGTCCGGCCCCGCCTCGATGCCGCGCGCGAGCACTTCGCCCGCGGGCGCGAGCTCGGGGAACCACTTCGCGCCGCGCAGCGCCTGGTCGGTGCTGAACTGCCAGTCGTCGACGAAGACCTCGGCGAGCTGGGCGACGATCGGGCCGCGCAGGCGGAAGTGCAGGTCGCGGTAGGCCTGCTCGGGCGCCTCGGGCTTCCAGTAGCGGCAGTCCACGTTGAGGCCGCCGGTGAAGCCGAGCGTGCCGTCCACCACCAGGATCTTGCGGTGGTTGCGAAGATTGACCGCGTGCAGCCGCGCGGGCACGAGCGGCGGGTTGAAGATCGCAACTTTCACCCCGTGCGCGATGAGCGGCTTCACCGCGGTGGAGCGCGAGAAGCGCGCGTCCACGTCGTCGATGAGCACGCGCGCGTCGACGCCGCGCCT
>DASRFM010000039.1:0-39579 GCA_035651575.1 Burkholderiales bacterium
GTTTCCGCCCGTTCCGCCGGTGTTATCGCCGATGAGCCCGTTGTCGGTGCTGCCGGTGCTGCCGGTGTTATCGCCGATCAGGCCGCTGCCGCTTCCGCCGGTGTTGTCGCCCGGATCGGTGCCCGCGAGACCGCTGTCGCCGCCGCCGTTGTCGGTCGGCTCGCCGGCGAGCACGCTTCCCTTGCCGCCGTCCGGCCCGGGCGAGCCGCTGGCGGTCGTGCCGGAGGAATCGCCGCCGCCGCTGGGCGTGCCGCCGGATGCGGGCGGAGTGCTGCCGCTGTCGGTCGTGGACGGCGTGGTGGTGACGACCGTGGTCGTGGTCCCTCCCGGCGTTCCCGAATCGCCGCCGCCGCCGGGGTCGCCGCTCGGCGGCGTGCCCGAGCCGCTGCTCGAAGAGCCGCCGCCTCCGCCCCCGCCGCCGCCCCCGCCGCCGCCGCTTCCACCGCTCGAGCCGCCGCCGCTCGTCGAACCGCTCGGCGGCAGCGTCCCCCCGATTCCGGTGCCGGTGCCCGTCAGGATCACATTGCGCGTCGAGAGTCCGCCGTTCGACAGGCTGTCGACGATGATGACGTTCGCGTCGCTGCTGCCGCCCGTGATTTTGGTGAGGCAGGCGACGCCCGGCGTGCACAGGAATCCCGGGGTCGGCGGTCCAGGAAAGGGCGGGTTGATCCAGTTGGTCGGGGCGTCGGGGGTGTTGGAGAAAAGGTTGAACACGCGCCCGCTGGTCTGGAAAGTGACCTGCATCTTGCCGAGGCTGAACTGCTCCGAGAGCGGGAAGTTGCCCGGCGAGGTCTGGCTGCCGACGAAAATGTTGCCGCTGTAGCCGGAGCCGCCGATCGTCAGGTGCGCGCCCGGGTTGAACTGGTTCAGCAGGCCCGCGACGCTGCCGAGGTAGTACGTGGTATTCGGGTCGGGCGACGCCGCCGGCAGGTTGCGCACGCTCACGGTCCGGCCCGCGGTGAACGGCGTGAGCGTGACGTCGGTCCACGGCGCGGTGATGAATGCGCCCGGTGTCGGCGTGATCGAGTCGGCCTTGAGGATGAGCGGCTGGCGCGCCGTGAAATTGCCGTTGAGGTCGAAGATGTTGTTCGTGAGGCCGAAAATGCCCGGGTTGTTGTTGGGATCGGGATTCGGCAGGTTGTTCGGGTCCTGGGCGAAGTTGTTCAGCGTGAAGACGGTCAGGTTGCCGCCGGTCGTGATCGAAAGCGCGCCGATCGGCTTGTCGGTCGCGGGCACCGAGGTGCCGGAGGCCGGGTCGGTCGTCGCCGCCGAGATGCGCCCGAGGGCGGTGGCGGTGAGCGTGCCGGTCTGCGCGCTGTTGTCGATCGTCGCGGCGCGGCCGCCGAGGATCTGCAGCGTGCTGATGTTGGTCTTGACGTTGAAGATGCCCTTGTCCAGGTCGTTGATGATGCCGAGCTGCTTGGCAGTGATGGTCGCCGAGCCCGTCGTCTTGATGGTGCCGAGCGCGCTCGAGTTGGACAGGCTGACGCCGTCGTTCGAGGTCGTCGAGACGTCGCCGTTCATCGTGATGTTGTTCGCCGCGGTGAACGAGATGCCGTAGGTGCTCGCCGAAGTCACCGCGGCAAAGGTCAGGTTGTTTCCGGATGCGAGCACGCCCGCGGGCGCCTTGTTCGTGTCGTTCTGGTCCGAAGCGGCGCTCTGCGACGCGGTGATCGCGCCCGCCATGTTGAGGTTGCCCTGCGACACGATGTTGCTCTGCGAGTCGGTGATATCGGCGTTGACGCTGACCATCGGCGCGGTCTGGCTCGTCGCCGTGATGCTGCCGCTCGAGCTGACCGACGCGGGCCCGCGCACCGTTACGGCGGCGCGGCCATTGGCAGACGTCGCGCTGATGCCGTTGACGGTGATTACGCCGCAATTTCCGGTCTCGCCCGCGAACGGATTGCCGCAGCCGCCGATGCCCGTGCCGGCATTCTGGCGGTCGGTGGCGGCGCGAATGTCGACTACCGCCTGGTGCGGCGCCTGCGAGGAGGCGGTCGAGGACCCGTTGTCCGTGACCGTGATGCCGCCGCCGGTCTGCAGCACGCCGCCGCGCGCCGAGAACGCCTGGAACTGCGCGCCGTTGCTCGTGTCGACCGCGCCGCCGCTGACCGTGATGTTGTTCGAGAGCGTGATATCGCCGCCCGCGCTGAGCGAGAGCTGTGCAGGCGCCGCGGTGCTCGTGGTCGTGACGCTCACCGGCGAGCTCACGCCGATGCCGCCATTGGCAGAGATGCTTACGGGCAGCGTGCCGGGACCGCTGGCGGTAAGGCCGGTAATTCCGCCGGCGGTTCCAATCGTCACGCTATTCGCGTCGGAGTAGGACAGCGAGCCGAGGTTCGAGAGCGAGCCGGCAAGCGTCGCGACGTCGTTGCTCGCCGAGGCGAGCGAGAACGTGCCGCCGCCGGAGAGCGCGAGCGCCGAGCCCGAGATGGCGCCGGTCGAGGTCTGCGTCACGCCGGCCTGCGCCGACAGCGACACCGTGCCGGTCGCCGTGACCGGCTGAGACAGCGTCAGCGTGCCGCCCGTGCCGGAGGCGGCGAGGCTCACGTTGCCCGGCTTCACGCCGAAATTGAAGATCGAGAAGAGGAACTGCGAGTTGCCGATGCCGTTGACCGTACCGAGAAACGGAAAGCTGGACGGATACGAGCCCACCGAGAAGCTGTTGGAGTCCGTGTAGTTGATCGTGCTGCCGCTGCCGAAGGTGGACGCCGCGGAGAGCACCGTGGTGTCGTTGCCGCTGTTATTCAGGTTGAATGTCGCGTCGCCCAGCAGCAGCAGGTCGGTGGCGGTCACCTTGTGGCCGCCGCTGAACGTGATCGAGGAGCCCGCCTGCTGGCTGTTCAGGATCACGCGGTTCGCGCTGAGGTCCTGGCTCACGGTCGTGGCGCCGCTGAAGTTGTAGACCAGCTCGTTCAGCGTCGGCGCGGCGCCGTTGAAGCGCAGCGTCGGATTGTTCGCCGAGCCTTGCAGCAGCGTCGCCGCCTCGAGGAGCGGGTGGGTGCCCGGCCCGGTGATCGCCGATTGCGTGATATTCCGGCCGGCGAAGATGCTGAGCTGGTTGGCGGCGACGTCCGCGTTGAGAAGCAGGTCGTTGCCGGAAGCGAGCGCGTGCAAGCTGACGTTGCCGCGCGTCGCCGGAATCGGCGAGCCCTCGGTCAGCGCGACGTTCGGGGTGGTGCCGGAAAGCACCGGCTGGCTGACCGTCAGGTCGCCGTTCTGCGCGGTGAGCACGATGTTGCCGCTGTTGGTGCTCTGCACGCCGACCGTGCCGTTGAGCGTGCCCACCGTCAGGGCGCCCGACGTGGTGTACGTGAGGTCGCCGGTGACGTCGGCCGCGACGGTCGGCGCGCTATTGGTCGTCTGCGACAGGCTGAACGGGCCCGTCCCCGTGACGCGGAGCGAAGTGCCGGTGAGCGCGCCGGCGGTCTGGTTGTAGCCGCCCGAGGTGGTCGACAGGTCCAGCTTGCCGGCGCTCCCGGCGTTGACGTTGGCGGTGAGCGCCACGGCGCCCCCCGCCTTCAGCGTGATGTCGTGGTTGGTGCTCGAGATGCCGGTCGAGCCGACCGTGAACCCGTTCGCGTCGGTATAGCTGACCGCACCATTCGCCGCGATCGCGAGCGTGCCGACGTCGTTGGTTCCGGCGCCGACCAGGTCCGCGAGCCCGCCGCTCGTGACGAGGAGCGTCGACCCGGTGATCTTCGAGGCGCCGCCCTCGCTCACCGCGCCCGTGCCGTTCGCGGTGAGCGTGACGACTCCGCCTGCGGCAATGTTGCCCGTTGCGGTGATCGGGCCGTTGTTCGAAGTGAGGACGGTGCCAGTTGCGTTCTGCGTCACCGTGCCGCCCGCCTGGAGCGTGAAGTTCGTAGGAACGCTCACCCCGCCAGCGCCGACCGTGATCGCGTCGGCATCGCGATAGGACAGCGAGCCGCTGCCGGTGATGTTCGCCACCAGGGTGTTCGCCTGGTTATAAGTGAACGTCGTGATTCCAGCGGCAGTAGCCGAGGACACATTGTCAACATTGAAGTTGCCACTGCCGTTCAGAGTGAGCACGTTCGCGGTGATATTGCCGCCGGTTTGCGAAACGCCGCCGCTATCTGCGGTCAACGTTACGTTCGCCGTTCCTCCCGCGGTCACGCTCTGCCCGAGCGTCAGCGTGGTGCCCGCCCTGAGAGAGATATCTCCGTTTGTGGGCGTCGACCCCGCTGGCGTCGAAATCGCCTGCGTCTGCACGGCAAGCGAGCCGGTGGTATTGCGCACGCTGATGTCGCTCGTCGCGGCCTGCGTGATGCCCTGGATCGTGAGCGCGCCGCTGCTCTCCGTCAGCCCGACCGCGCCGCTGGCGGCGTTGCTCACCTGGAGGCTCGTGACGCTGTTGGCGCTTCCGGTGAGGGTGGTTCCGGTCTTCGACTGCACGGTGAGGAACGTGCCCTTCACGCCGTTCGCGCCGCCGGAATCGGTCACGCTGCCGCCCGCCTTGAGCGTCACCGGGGCGGTGCCGCTCGAGGTGCCGCCGGAAACGAGCGTGCTGCCGATGGTGACGTTGTTGGCGCCGCCGCTTGCGTCGAGCGTCACCCCGCCGCTCACCAGGGGCAGCGTGATGGGCGCGCTGACCGTGATGGCGCCCTGCTGCGTGGAATCGCCGATCGTGAGAGACCCTGACCCGGCGACGATCTTGTTCAGCTCGGTGTTCGAGAGCTCGAGCGTGTTCGCGGTTGTGTCCGCCGCGGTGGATCCCACGTCGATCGCGTTCGTCTTGGTCACGTTCTCCAGCGTGACGCCGCCGCCGGCCGAGATGATGCTGCCGACGATATTCATCTTGTCCGCGGCGAGCGTCACGGAATTGCCCGCGGTGGTGATGCCGCTCGTGGAGCCCACGGTGCCGACGGTCAAGATCCCGGCCAGGGCGCTGTCGTTCAGCGAGAGCGGCCCGTTCACCGCCGCCGCGATCGTGGCGACATTGTTCCCCGTCCCCGAAAGGTCGAACGACCCGGTGCCCTGAAGCAGCAAGCCGGAGGCGATCACCGCGCCCCCCGACTCCCCTATGCCGGAGGACGCGGTCGTCAAGCTGACCGTGCCGGCAGTCGTCGCGCTGACGTTGTTCCCCAGCGTCATCTGCCCGCCCGACGTGAGGCTGACGCTCGGCGTGCCGCCGCCTGCGGTCACGCCCGTGACGCCGTCGATTGTCGTGACCGTCAGGCTGCCGCTCGTGCCGCTGCCGTAGCTGTAGCTGAAGTTCCCGGCGGTCGAGGCCGCGACCGAGCCGGCCGCAGTGGAGGTGTCGCTGAGCGTCACGTTGCCCGTGCCGGAGGAGACGGCCACGTTGGGCACGACGAGCGAGCCGGAGGACTGGGTAATTCCGCCGGTGGTTTTCAGCGACAGCGTTCTCCACGTCCCGACCGGCGACGGACCGGATGGCGCGGTCACCGTACCGGCAAGCGTAATGGTGCCGCTCGCGGTCGCGTCGCCGATGCGCAGCAGCGAGCCGCTGATCTGGTTCAGCTCGCTTTGATCGAGCGATAGAGTGCCGCCGACGTTGGCGCCGAGCGTCATCCCCTGCGACGCGGTCGTCGGACGGATGGTCACGGCCGCGCCGCCGACCGTTGGCCCGGCGTTCACGGGCTGGTTCACCGCGATGCTGTCGGCGATGAGCGTGATGGGACTGACCACGCTGGTGATGCCGTTGATCGTTACCGGCGCGCCCAAAAAGCCCGGGTTGCCGGTACTCACGTTGGTGTTAATGGTGTTGTTCGTATCCGTGACGCTTCCGATCGTGAGCGGCACCCCGGCGGCGTTGCGGAAGCTGAAGTCGCTTCCCGCAACAGCGGTCGTCCCTTCAACCTTGGCCGCCAGCGTGCCGACCGAGTTGTCCGCAACATTGAGGGCGACGGAATCCGGCGATGTTCCGCCCGAGTAGCGAATTCCCAAACTGCCGGCCGTGATCACCCCAGCGGCGGTCTGCGTGATGTTGTCCGCCGCACGCAGGACAACGGTGCCCGTCGTCGTGAGCGGCGCATTGATCGCGAGCGGCTGGTTTCCGGTGGATACCTCGCCGGTTTCGAGCACGATGCGTCCGGCGCCCGCCGTGATCGGGGCAGCCACCGTAAGCCCGAAGTCTCCGGATTCGACAACCACGGTTCCGCCGCTCGACGAAATCGACTTGCCGACCGACAGCGGGGTCGAGGCGCCTCCGCCCGCGGCGGCAAAGACGGTGATATTCCCGCCGTTGGAGGTCAGCTTGCCCAGGCTAGTGATCGCGCCGGTGCCTTCCGCGCGCAGGCTGATATTTCCGCCAGCCGTGACGATTTCGTCGTTCGTGTCCGCAAATGTGATGCCGCCGGATGTCGTGGAGCGCAGCGTGAAGGTATTGCCGGACCCGGTGGCGAGATTGATCTTGTCGGCGGCCATGTTGTTGACGGTGATCTGGCCGGTGGCTTCGAGCGTGATGTTGGTCGTGGCGTTGAACGCCTCGAGCTGACCGCGCGATACGGTGTTGCCTCCGGCGTCGGCCACCGCCGCGAGCAGATCGCCGTCCGTATTCGGAGTCAACTCGCCGTCGAGCGAGCCGGTGCCGTCCGCCGCATCCGTAATGGTGAGCGTCGAAGGATCGAGCAGAAGCGTGCCGGACTTGCCGTTTGGCGCCCGGGTATCCGCCTTTCCGTCCATGAGCAGCGATTGCTTGCCCGAGATCTCGACGAAACCGCCGTCGCCGGATGCCGCGCCGCCCCGCGCGCTGGCCGTCCCGTCGAAGCGAGTCGAGCCGTCGGACCAAACGACGATCTTGCCGCCGTCGCCGGACTTCCCGGCGTCCGCGCGCAGGATCGCAGAGGCCGCGACATAAGTACGCTGGGAATTGGCGACGTTCGGATTCGCCCCGTGCGCGTCGCCGCCGACGAGCACGGTACCGCCGCCCGCGGCGCCGGACGCGTCGAGAGATGCGCCGCTGAAGATGCCGACGCGCTGACCGGTGACGGTGATGGTGCCGCCGCCATTCTGTCCGCCCGTTGCGGCTACCTGGCCCAAAACGATCGCCGTGCCACTACCGGCGTCGATCTTCACGGCGCCGCCCGATGTCCCGCTCGCGTCGAGCGTGCCGGCCACCGCGACGTCACCGCCGCTGCCGGTGAGGACGATGGCGCCGCCCTCGCGCTCGATGCTGGTGGCGCGCACGATGCCGGTGTTGTTGACGACCGTCCCGGCGACGTCGCGCGCCGCCATCGCGCTCATGATGACGCGCCCGCCCTCCGCGGCGAGCGTTCCGGCGTTCAGCGCGCCGCCGAGGCGACTGGCGGTCGGCGCGTCCAGCGAGAGGTTGACCAGGCTGTTTCCGGCGATGTCCAGGGTGACACGGCTGCCCGAGGCGAGCGCCACGGTGCCGAGGCGCGCCGTCACCAGACCCTCGTAGCGGTTCGCGACCCGGTCGCCGGCGAGCACGACGTAGCCTCCGGGGACGGCGCTCAGCATGCCGCGATTCACCACGGCGGCACCGGCCGGCGCGCCCTCGCGCGGGGAGAAGACGTATCGCCCGGCGAGGAAATCGTCATTGCGGATGTCGAGCGTCGAAGCGACGAGGCCCGCGACGTCGACGCTGGCGCCGCGGCCGAAGTAGACGCCGTTCGGGTTGACGAGGAAGACCTGGCCGTTCGCGCTCAGCGAGCCGAGGATGCGCGAAGGGTCGGCGCCCACCACCCGGTTCAGGGTCACCGACGCGGCGTCGGGCTGATGGAAGACCACCGAGTTGCTGCGCCCGATGGAGAAGCTCTGCCAGTCGATGATCGCGCGGCTCGAGGACTGGTCGACGACCTGGCTCGACGCCGTGGGCTGGGTGATTCGCGCGCTGCCGGCGGTTACGCTGCCGCCGGTCGGGACCTGCGCCGAGGCGAGGACGGGCGCAAGCGCCGCGGCCACCGCCAAGCCGAGCGCATTGTGCTTCCCGCCGAATCTTTCCCCTACAACGGGCAAGCGCCCCCCCGTGCCGCTAGTTCTTCCTGCAGTCTAAAGGGGCCGCGCGAAAGCCGAAAGGACATTCCGCAGAGCCGCGTCAAAATTGCACGGTGAGCGAGAGCCAGACCCGCGTGCGCTCGCCGTCGGCGGGCGTGCGGCTCTGGAAAGGCGTCGCGATCTGCGCCTGGAGGCGGAGGCTGCGTGCCGGGTAGGCCGTGACGCCCGCACCGACGCCCTGCAGCTTGTCCTGGCCGGCGAAGCCCTGGTTATTCACTCCGCCCCAGTCGTAGAACAGCGTCGCCACCGCCGGCACGTCGGCGACGATGAACTGGCGCCGCAGCTCCGAGACCAGCAGCCAGCCGTTGTCGCCGCGCAGCTCGGCGCTGCGGTAGGCGCGCACGCTGTCGGGCCCGCCGAGGCCGAATTTCTCCGTGTCGGGCGCTGCGCCCTTGGTCTTCACCAGCTGCCCGCGCAGGAAGAGGTCCCAGTGCGGCGAAAGGCCGGTGAGGTAGGTGTACTCGAGGTTGTACTGCGCCGTGAGGGCGTCCGGAGTCGCCACCGGCCCCGGATTGGGACGTCCGTTGCCGGAATAGCCGGCGTTCAGCGTGCTGGCGGAGGAGTCTGAATGCACCCAGCTCGCGTTGACGGACGCGGTCAGCAGGCGCAGCGAGCCCTGCGACACCGGGGTGCCGAGCGCGGTCTGCTCGGTCTTCGTATAACGCTGGCCGAGATTGCCGATGATGTTGCGGCTGCGACCGCGGACCAGGGGATAGGACAGCCCGACCTCGCTGCCTTGCACATTGCCGCGGATGCCGAGGGCGTCGAAGTCCCCGGCGACGCGGTACTCGACCGTGGAGCGCGCCGCGGATACGCGCAGGCCGCTTGCGCCGAGCGGCGCGCTGTAGCCGATCCGCTTGTACTCGAAGAGACCGCCCTCCGAGCGCACGTCGCGCACGCTGATCTGATCGCCGAAGCCGAGCGGATTGTCGAGGCTCGCCCCGGCGTCGAGCCGGATCGTGCCGACCTCGCGCCGGCCGGTGTTGGAGAGCTGCAGCGCCACGTCCACGGGCTTTTCCTCGACCTTGACCACGACGTCGGTCGCGCCGAACTCGGTGCCGGGCTCGAGCGTGGCACGCGCGGTGAGCCCGGGTAGATCGTTCAGGAGGAGCAGCGCGCGCTCCAGCTCGTCCAGCGTCACTACCCGGCCCGAGGTAAGCGTCGCCATTCGCGCGCGCAGAGTGGCGTCGCTGTAGCGACGGTTGCCGTCGAAGCGCACCTTGCCGATGCGCCCTTCCACCACCTCGATATGCACGACGCCGTCGGTGACGCGCTGCGCCGGGATGATCGCGCGCGCGACTGGATATCCCTGCCGGCGGTAAAAGCGCGTGACCGCGTCGGCAGCGCTGTTCAGCTCGAACAGGTTGAGCTCGAGGTCGACGTAGCGCTCGACCACCCGGCGCAGCCGGGCCTCCGGGAACACGGTGTTGCCGGTGAATTCGAAGCCGTAGACCGTGAAGCGCGGCCCGCCGGTGTCCGCCGCCGGGCGCTGCTCGTCCCGCGGGAAGAGCAGCTGCGCCGGGCCGGGCGGCGGCGCCCGCCGCGGCGGCACGGTCTCGAGCACCGTGCCCGGCGTGGGCGGCTGCGCCTGCGCGAGCGCGGCACCGGGGCCGAGCAGCAGCGCGAGCGCCGCCCAGCAGATCAGCGCGAGTGCGCGGCGCGCCACTCGGAAAGCAGCCGCTCGACCTGCTCGCGCTGCTGCACCGTCAGGCGGCGGGAGGTGCTGTCGCGGTTGGTCGCGCCGTTGGCGTTCCCTTCCGATGCGGCCAGGTTGAACCAGAACGTCGCCCGGACGATGTCGGCGGGCACGCCGCTGCCGTTCGCGTACAGAACGCCGATGTTGTTCATTGCCTGGGAATTGCCCGCCTGCGCGGCGCGCAGGTACCAGCTCGCAGCCGCTTTCAGGTCCCGCGGAACGCCCTGTCCTTTTTCGTAGAGCACGCCCAGGTTGTTCTGGGCGCGCACGTTCCCCTTGCCGGCGGCCTGACGATAGAGCGCCGCGGCACGCTCGATGTTCTGCGATACGCCGATCCCGCGTTCATACAGGACGCCAAGATTGTTTACGGCGTTCGGCTCGCCGCGGCTCGCGGCACGCTCATACCAGCGCGCTGCCTCGGCCGGATCCCGCCCGACCCCCAGGCCTTTCTCATACAGGACGCCGAGGTTGTTCTGGGCAGTGGCATTGCCGAGCTCCGCCGCCCGGCGGTACCAGGACGCTGCTGCGGCATAGTCGCGCGGCACGCCGCGACCGTTCTCATAGAGATAGCCGAGGTTGTTCTGGGCGTTGGAATTGCCCTGCTCGGCAAGCGGCCGCCAGGCTGCCATCGCGCCGGCGTAGTCGCCTCGCCGCTCTGCCGCAATGCCCGCCTGAAACGCCTGCGGCTGGGCTTGCCCGAGCGCCTGCGCGCACATCCCCAGCATCGCGGCGCATACCCACAGCCGGCTGCGCATCCGCCGTCCCCCCCTCGTTGATTTCCGGACGAACCCCCCGCCGCGATTGTAGCGAACCGCAGCGGCGCGACGTGGCTTTCGTCACAAGGGAGAGCCCCGGCGGCTTGCCCGGGCGGGCGGCGCCGTGCGACCCTAGCGGCCAATGCAGCAGTTCGCCGACCGCTTTCCCGCGCTCGCCGCGTCGCTCGGGCCGCAGAACCTGGCGCTGCTCACCCGCGCCATGACGCTGCTCGAGCTGCCCGCGGGGCGGCGCATCATCCGCGACCGAATGCCGGTCGACTCGCTCTATTTCGTGCTCGACGGCCAGGTCTCGATCCTCATCGAGGAGGACGGCCGCTCGATATTGCTCGGCCGCCTCGGGCCGGGTGAGTGGCTGGGCGAGGTCTCGGTGCTCTCGGGCGAGATGCTCGCAAGCTCGACGGTGCGCTCGGACACGGCGGTGAAGCTCGCGCGCCTCAAGCACCAGGCCTTCGAGGAGCTCATCACGCGCAACGAAGCGATCGCCGCCGCGATGCTGCGCGAGCTCGTCTCGATGCTCGCGGCTCGCCTGCGCGCCTCCAACGACGTCAGCCGCCGCCCGATCACGGTCGAGCAGGTCGGCGACTCGCTCGCCGCCACCCAGCCCGTGCCGACGGGCGGCGGGCAAAACTGGCTCGCGTCCTTCTTCGGGCGCTGACCGTCGCATGGACCTTCGGACCTTCCTGCGCAACCTGCCGAGCTTCAGCGGCTTCTCGCCCGAGGAGATCCTCACGCTGGAGGGCGTGCTGAAGGTCGCCACGTTCCCCGAAGGTCACGCCTTCACGCAGCAGGGCGAGCCGGGAAGCGCGATGCACATCCTGCTCGACGGCAACGTGCGCGTCACCCAGAAGGACGAGATCGCCGGCCTTTCGCAGGAAGTGAAGGAGCTGCACGCCGGGGAGCTCTTCGGCCTGCTTTCGCTCGTCAGCCAGATGCCGGCGGCGGCGACCTGCACCGCCGCCTCGCAGGTGAGCGCGGCGTCGCTGTCGCGCGAGGATTTCGACCAGCTCGTCCAGGTCGCGCCCCAGCTGGGCCATCACCTCTTCTACATGGTGGCGGTGCAGCTCGCGCGCGACCTGCAGAACCGCAACCGCAGCATGCGCGAGCTGCTCAAGCGCGAAGTCGCCGCCGTCGCCTCGCGCTAAAAAAGAAAGGGCGCCAACCGCGCGCCCTTCCGCCTCGCTCCTCCTGCAACCGTTACTTTTTCGCGGCGCCCTTGCCGTCCATCGTGGCGTGGCTCTTCTTGTAGTTCGCCACGGCCTTGTCCTGCGCCTCGCCAAGCTCCTTGGCCTCCTTGTCCTTGGCAGCCTTCGCCTTCTCCGCCTCGGCCGCCTTCTCGGCGTCGCTTTTCGCGGGCGGGGGCGGCAGCTTGGCCTGCGCTGCCGTGGCGAGCGCGAGGCCGGCGGCGAGCGCGATCAGGATGTGTCTCATGACTTCTCCTTCATGTGGGGCGCGCCCGCGGGCACGGCACCGCCGGCCGGCGCGCGCTCGCCGGACTTCACCTCGCGATACCAGATCTCGTGGTGCTCCTTCGCCCAGGTCTCGTCGGCGTACCCGTGCCGCATGTTCTCGTACGAGTGCTGCACGCCGATCGTTCCCATGTAGATGTGGCCGAGCGCCGCGGCGATGTAGAGCATCGCCGCCGAGGCGTGCCAGATCCACGCGACCTGCATGGTGCCGCGCGTCTGGTCGAAGTTCGGGAAGAGCAGCACGACGCCGCTCCAGGCCATGGCGATGCTCAGGAGAAGCACGCCGCCCCAGAACCACGCCTTTTCCCCGGCGTTGAAGCGCCCGGAAGGAATGTGCTCGCTGCGCGCAAAGAAAGCCCATGCGCGCCGGAACCACTGCCAGTCGTACGCCTTGAAGAGGTTGTCGCGCAGCCACATCGGCACCATCACGAGCACCGACGCGATGAACAGCGGCGCGATGAAGTTGTGCAGGTTCTTGCCGAGGAGCGTCAGCCAGGCGAACAGCGTGTAGCCGATGACGGGCAGCAGCACGTGCTTGCCGAAGAGCATGATGAGGCCCGAGAGCCCGAGGATGCAGAAGCTGATCGCCGCGGACCAGTGCACCGTGCGCTCGAAGAAGGTGAAGCGCAGCATCTTGCGGCCGCTGAGCGGCTCGTGCAGCTTCACCGGGCCCTTGGCGGAAAACAGGGCGGCCATGGCGAGCACGGCGAGGACCAGCAGCCAGCCGCCGTAGAACGTCACCGGACCGTTGCGCACGCGCCGCCAGGTATCTCCCGCCGAGTTCACCAGCACGCTCGTTTCGCGGCCGATGACCGTGGTGGTGTTCTGCTGGCCCGAGCGCACGTCGCGCCACACGGGAGCGTTGTTCAGCGGCTGGGTCTGCTGGCGCTGCTGCTCCGCCTGGGGCCCGGCGGCAGGCTGCTCCGGGTTCTGCGCGACGGCGCTGCCCGCCGCGAAAAGCGAAACGCCCGCCAGGAAGCCAAGGAAACGCCGCATGCCGATCCTCCTGCTAGTTGCCGATGCGCTTGTTCTCGTTCTGGGTGTCGTTGCGCGCCTTGATTTCCGCCTCCCAGCTCGCACGGTCGCCCTTGGTCCACTTGGCGTTGCCGTACGCGAGGGGTTCGTTGTCCCAGGAGCGGCCGTCGGGCTTGCCCTGGTACTTGCCCTGCTTGTAGACCACGACCTGCTCTTTCTCCCCGCAGGCCGCGAGCCCGAAGAGGGCGACGAAAACGACGAGGAGCCTGCTCATGACTTGGTCGCCGGCTGTTGCGGAGGTTGCGCGCCCGGACGGCCCGGACCATACGCCGTGCCCCAGCCCCAGACCTCGGAGCCCTTGCCGCGGCGAAGCACGCGATCGCGATAGATGTCCGCGATCACGTCGCCGTCGCCGCCGAGCAGCGCCTTGGTGGAGCACATCTCGGCGCACGCCGGGAGCTTGCCCTCGGAGAGGCGGTTGCGGCCGTATTTCTGGAACTCGGCCTCGCTGCGGTCGGGCTCCGGGCCGCCGGCGCAGAAGGTGCACTTGTCCATCTTGCCGCGCAGGCCGAAGGCGCCCGCCTGCGGGAACTGCGGCGCGCCGAACGGGCAGGCGTAGAAGCAGTAGCCGCAACCGATGCACAGGTCCTTGTCGTGCAGCACCACGCCGTCATCGGTGCGGTAGAAGCAGTCGACCGGGCACACCGCCATGCACGGCGCGTCCGAGCAGTGCATGCACGCGACCGAGATCGACTTCTCCGCGCCGACGATGCCGTCGTTGATGGTCACGACCCGGCGCCGGTTCACGCCCCAGGGCACCTCGTTCTCCTGCTTGCAGGCGGTGACGCAGCCGTTGCACTCGATGCAGCGCTCGGCGTCGCACAGGAATTTCATTCTCGCCATGGCGTTCTCCTAGGCCTTAGCCACTTGGCACAGCGTGGTCTTGGTTTCCTGCATCAACGTCACGCGGTCATAGCCGTACGTCGTTGCAGTGTTGACGGCTTCGCCGCGCACGATCGGCGCCGCGCCCTCCGGGTAGTAGGGCAGCATGTCCTGCCCCTGCCACCAGCCGGCGAAGTGGAACGGGATGAAGCAGGTGTCGGGCCCCACCCGCTCGGTGACCTGCGCCTTCACCTTGAGCTTCGCCCCCGTCGGCGTCTGCACCCAGACCCATTCGCCGTCGCGGATGCCGCGGTCGGCCGCCGCCTTGGGATTGATCTCGACGAAGTTGTTCTGCTGCAGCTCGGCGAGCCACGGGTTGGAGCGCGTCTCGTCTCCGCCGCCCTCGTACTCGACCAGGCGGCCCGAAGTGAGGATGAGCGGGAACTGCTTCACCGCGTCCTTGTTCTTCTGCTGCACCGTCTTGAAGAGCGTCGGCAGGCGCCACAGAACCTTGACGTCGTCATGCGTCGGCCACTTGTCGATCAGCTCGGGCTTCGGCGTATAGAGCGGCTCGCGATGGAGCGGCACGCCGTCGGGAAAGTTCCACACCACCGCGCGCGCCTTGGCATTGCCGAACGGATGGCAGCCGTGCTTCATCACGACCCGCTGGATGCCGCCGGAGAGGTCGGTCTTCCAGTTCTTGCCCTCGGCCGCCTTCTTCTCGTCGTCGGTGAGCTCGTCCCACCAGCCGAGCTTCTTCACCAGCACATGGTCGAACTCGGGATACCCGGTCGTGATGTCCGAGCCCTTGGAGCAGATTCCGTCCTCGGCAAGGAGATTGACGCCGTCCTTTTCGACGCCGAAGTTGGCACGGAACACGCCGCCGCCGTCCATCATGTGCTTGGAGCTGTCGTACAGGTTGGGCGAGCCCGGATGCTTGATCTCCGGCGTGCCGTAGCAGGGCCACGGCAGGCCGAAGTAGTCGCCCGTCAGGTCATAGCCGGTCTTGGCGTCCTTGCCGCCGCGCGCGCGCAGCGTCTTTACATCGAACACATGCATGTTGCGCATGTGCGCCTGCAGCCGCTCGGGCGACTGCCCTGTGTAGCCGATGGTCCAGGAGCCGCGGTTGAATTCGCGCGTGATGTCCTCGATGTCCGGCTCCTCCATCCCGCCCTTGCCCTTCACCAGCTTGATGTTCTGCTTGCCGTCCTTCTTGCCGAGGAGCTGGTCGGCGAAGCCGAGCTTCTGCGCGAGCTGGTACATGATCATCTGGTCGGTGCGCGAGTCGAACAGCGGGTCGATCACCTTCTCGCGCCACTGGAGCGAGCGGTTCGAGGCAGTCACGCTGCCCGAGGTCTCGAGCTGAGTGGCTGCCGGCAGCAGGTAGGCGCCGTCCTTCTTCGCCATGGCGAACATCGCCGCGGTCGCCGACGGATATGGATCGATCACTACCATCAGGTCGAGCTTCTTCATCGCCTCAAGCATCTCGAGGCCGCGGTTCTGCGAGTTGGGCGCGTGGCCCCAGTAGATCACCGCCCGGACATTGTTGTCCTGGTCGATGTTCTCCGTCTTTTCCGTCACCGCGTCGATCCAGCGCGAGACGGTGATGCCGGGCTTGCCCATCAGCGCTTCGGAAGCGTATTGCTTCTTCAGCCAGTCCAGGTCGACGTTCCAGACCTTGGCCCAATGCGCGAAGGACCCTGGCAGCAGGCCGTAGTAGCCCGGCAGCGAATCCGGGTTGGGCCCGATGTCGGTCGCGCCTTGCACGTTGTCGTGGCCGCGGTAGATGTTGGTGCCGCCGCCGGAGCGCCCGACGTTGCCGAGCGCGAGCATGAGGACCGCGCTCGCGCGCACGATGGCGTTGCCGTTGGTGTGCTGCGTCTGGCCCATCGCCCAGATGATGAAGCCCGGGCGGTTCTCCGCCAGGATCTTCGCCACCTCGTACATTTCCTGCTCGGGAACGCCGGTCACTTCGAGCACCGCCTGCGGCGTGTACTTCGCCATGACTTCTTCCCTGACCTTGTCCATGCCGTAGACCCGGTCGTGGATGTACTGCTTGTCCTCCCAGCCGTTCTTGAAGATGTGATACAGCAGGCCGAAGAGGAACGCGACGTCCGCGCCGGAACGCACGCGCACGTACTTGTCCGCTTTTGCGGCGGTGCGCGTGTAGCGCGGATCCGCGACGATGACCTTCGCGCCGTTCTCCTTCGCGTGCAGCGTGTACAGCATCGAGACCGGATGCGCCTCGGCGGCGTTCGAGCCGAAGAACAGCAGGCACTTCGAGTTCTGCTCGTCGTTGTAGGAGTTGGTCATCGCGCCGTAGCCCCAGGTGTTCGCGATGCCGGCGACGGTCGTCGAGTGGCAGATGCGCGCCTGGTGGTCGGTGTTGTTGGTGCCGAAGAGGCGCACCCACTTGCAGAGCAGGTACGACTGCTCGTTGTTGTGCTTCGAGGAGCCGATCCAGAAGGTCGCGTCCGGCCCGCTCTCCTTTCGGATCTGCAGCAGCTTCTTGGAGATCTCGTCGTAGGCCTGGTCCCAGGAGATCTTGGTCCACTTGCCGTCCTGCAGCTTCATCGGGCTCTTCAGGCGGTGCGAGTCATGCGTGATGCCGTGCTCGCGGATCGAAGCGCCCTTCGCGCAGTGCGCGCCCAAGTTGAGGGGCGAGTCGAACACCGGCTCGTGGCGCACCCAGACGCCGTTCTCGACCACGGCGTCGATCGCGCAGCCCACCGAGCAGTGCGTGCAGACGGTGCGGTGCACCTCGACCTGCTTCGCGCCCTCGCCGGCGGCCTCGGCCTTGCCGATCAGGTTGTACGGCAGCTGCGAAGCGACCGCGGCGGCGCCGGCGGAAACGCCGGAGCGCTTCAGGAACGTGCGCCGGTCCATCGTCTTGGCGAGGCCGGGCTGCAGCGCGCGGGCGAGACGGGAATGCGGGCGCGACGGCGCCGCAGCGTCGGTTTTTCTCGTCAGCAGCATGACGGTCTCCTCAGACCTTGGTGGTGCGGTAGTAGTTGTTGACGTGCTCGCTCGACTGGTAGCCGCGCGTCGCACGCTTGTCCTGCTTGTCGCCGGTCGAGACGGCGGCGGGCTTGGTGGCCACGACCGCCGCCGCGGTGGCCGCGCCGCCGGCGCCGACGGCCAGAAGGAAGTTGCGGCGGGAGAGACGCTTCGTTCGCTCGGTCATGAGCTGCCTCCTGTTAGGTGTGTGTTCGCCGCTCTTAGGCGGCGACTTCTCCAGCACTCCATCAAACTATGGACGATTCTAGATCATATCGAACGCCGTATGCTCGACGCTGCACACGGCGTTCAGAAGCTGAGCCGCATGCTTGTAGAACGCGGTCTCGGCGGAAGCGGATATTGCGGCGCACAACGACCCCGCGGTGGGCCGGATCCACCGCTCGAAGAAGCGCTTCTGCACCTGAAGATCGGACTGCTCGATCAGATGGCGCATCACTTCGCACAGCGCCGCGATGTGATCCTCCGGTTCGTTCGCGTCCGGACGACGCGCCACCCCCAGGGCCGCCAGTTCCTCGCGCAGCGCGACCAGCGGCACTTCGTTGGTGAAGCGGATGGAATAGGCGCAGGTATAGAGTGTGACAGGCGCCTTGCCCACCCCGACGAAAGCGCGGTCGTACTCATAGCGCACGGCCTCGGGGTCCGCGGCCGCAGCGCCGGCGGCGAGCTCTCGCCAGGCCGCCTTGAGCGCACCCTCCGCGCCATCGAGTTCGCCCGACGTCGCGAGCGCTCGCAGCAGCGCCGCATCCGGAGGCGCGTAGAAGAGCCGCCCCAGCAACGCATACAAGTGGGCGCGGCCCGCTTCCTCGGCGGTGAGCATTGCCCTTACTTCTTGCCCGTGTAGTCGAAGATGGTCGGCTCCGACTTGTTCTCCATCATGTCGACCACGCGGCAATCGCCGCACATCTGCAGCCGCCGCAGCCCCGAGGCGCCGGGGAACATGGAGTGGCCGCCGAGCCGGCCGAGCATGCTGTCCACCATCTGCCGCGTGCCGAACGGCTTGCCGCAACGCACGCAGTGGAACGGCTCGGCCTCGTTGAGCACCACCGGCTGCTTCGCAACCGGCGCAAGCAACAGCCGCGGCACGAGCTCGATCGCGTCCTCGGGGCAAGTCTCGGCGCACAGCCCGCACTGCACGCAGTTGCGCTCGATGAAACGCAGTTGCGGCGCCTCGGCCGCGTCGAGCAGCGCGCCCTCGGGGCAGGCACCGATGCAGGCCTTGCACAGCGTGCACGTGCCCTTGTTGATCGCGAGCGCGCCGAACGGCGCGCCTTTTGCCAGGGGAATGACTTCCGCTGGCGCCGGGGCGTGCCTCAGGAGATGGTCGAATTCGAAATCGAGGCTGGTGCGCTTTTCCGCCGAGAGATTGAACGCCGCCGGCTGAGCCACCGTGCCGGCCGGCTGCAGCGACCAAAGCGCGCTTTCGAGCTCCCCTTCCAGGAGCGCGAAGTGCCGGCCTTCGTAGCCGAGGCCCTGGAGCACCGACTCCGCGAGCGCCATCTGCTCTCTCAGCGCCGCGGCGTAATGCGGCCGGGTGCAGACGATGACTGCCTGGCTTGCGCCGTAGCAGATCGCCGCGAGAAGCAGGTCGATGCCGACGGAGGCCGCATGGAACACCTCGAGCGGGATCGCCCTCGCAGGCAGCCCCTTGCCGCCGCGCATCGCGTTACGTCCGGCCTCGTGTACGAGCGCGCGGCCCTGGTCGTCGTGGACCACGATGCAGGCGTCGCGCCCGCCCGCTTCCCGATACGTCGAGAGCAGCGTCTTCAGGCGCAGACCGATGTCGGCCGGCTTCGGGTAGACATAGGTCATCGCGCCGGACGGGCACACCGTCGCGCAGCCGCCGCACCCGGCACACAGGTGCGGCTCGACGCGGACGTGGTCGCCGTCCGGGCGGATGGCGCCGGTGGAGCAAACCTCGATGCAGCGCGTGCAACCCTCGATGCCGGAGCGCGCGTGCGCACAGATCTTCTCCTTGTAGGCGAAGAAGCGGGGCTTCTCGAACTCGCCCACCATCTGCGCGAGCTTCGCGGCGGCAAGCGCCTGCTCGAGCGGGTCGTCGCCCGGCGCGAAGTAGCCCTGCGGCAGGTCCGGCTGCCTGAGAAGCGGCTCGCGCGAAAGGTCGAGCACCAGGTCGAAGCTTTCCTCGCGCCGCACCTCGCTGCGCGAGAAGTCGATCGCGCCGATCGCGCCGCAGGCGACGACGCACTTGCGATGCGCCTTGCACTTGTCCGCGTCCACCTGGTAGCCGAAGCCGATCGCGCCTTCGGGGCAGGCCTGCACGCAGGCGTTGCAGCGCGTGCAGAGCTCGAGGTCGATCGGATTTTCCTGAGTCCACTCGGCCTGGAACGCGCCGAGCCAGCCCTCGAGCCGCAGCGGCTTTCCGCTCCAGACCGGGAAACTCCGCTCGGCCGTGAGCTCGCCGCCCTCCTGGCGCGTGACCAGCACGCTGGGCGCGAGGCCCGGGTTCTGCGCGAGCCGCGCCGCCCAGGCGAGCGCGGCTGCGGACGGCCCGATCACGAGCACCTCGCCCGCCGAGCGGTATTCGACGTTCGGCACGGGCTCGGGCTCAGGAAGCGCCGCGGCGGCGAGCAGCGCGGCGATCTTCGGCGTCGCCGCCTTAGCCTGCGCAGACCATCCCGCCTGCTCGCGCAGGTTGATGAAGCGAAGCTCCACCTTGGAGCCTGCCGCGTCGGCAAGCTCGGTGAAAAGCGGCGCCTCCTGGGTGCAGCCGACGAGCAGCTCGGCATCGCCGAGCGAGCGCTGGAACTCGGCCGCCTGCTTGCGGCAGAGCTCCGTGTGCACCGTAACCGGGCCGATCTTGAGCGCCTGGGCAAGCGCCGCCGCGTCGATGGGCGCAGTCTTGTTGCAGTTACAGACCTTAAGCGTCTTGTCCTGGATCGCCATCTTTGCTTTCCGACACGGCCCGCTCTTCGCTCGGCCCGCCGTCCGGCTTCTGCTCCTCCGCCTTCTCCGGCGGCGGCAGAACGAGCGCGCGGCGCGCATGCTCGAGGGTCGCGAGCAACTCCTCGCCGATCGGCTCGGCCTTGGTGTAGTCGTCGATGTACGTATCGAGGCCATCCATGACGTTGAAGCGCGGGTCCGAGAACAGCTTCTTCAGCGCTGCGCGCTTCACGCCCTCCTCGACCTTGGAGTGCATGAAGGCCTTGAAATCCGACTCGAACGTGAGGCTGTCCAGAGGCGGCAGTTGCGGCGCAGGCGCGGGTTCCGGCGCGGCTGCGTCGGCCGTTTGTGCCCGCTTGAGGCGCGACCAGCGACGGAAAAAATCCTCGCTCACCGTGCGCGATCCTTCGGCGAAAGGAATGACTGCGGCTTGATGCGCTTCTTCGGCGCCGGCCGATAGTTCTGCTCGACGAATTCGCCGACCCAGGCAAACACCGAGGCCGGCATCGGCACCGGATCCACCTGCTCGCCGCCGTCCATCCAGCGGCTCGCCTCGTCGTAGCTCACCGTGGCGAACTGCGGCACCGCGCGGCCCTCCTCCATGCGCCACAGGACGAACACCTTCGGCTCCTTCGCCGATACGTTGTGGTAGTAGCCCTCGGCTTCCGAAAGATGCAGCCTGAGCTCGAGCGCGGGATAGAGCCATTGCAACGACTCGGCCGTTTCCACCAGCCGGCGCGGCTCGCGCGGGCCGGAATAGTCGTCCAGCACGGCGAGCGCCTCCCACACTTCGCTCTGCCAGCGATTGCTGATCGCGCGTCGCTGCATCACGACCGCGACGGATTTGATGGCTGTTTGCAGCATAGGAAGGCGCGTGCACAACTATAGCGCAGATCGCCTTTCTGCTATGATTTTCTTGGGAAAAAGCGCATGCCGAACAAGGTCATTCCACTTCAGCTGCAGGCACGCTCGCCGCGGGGCGCGGCGCCGCGTTTCACCGGCGGAAGGCTGGTCGATGCGCGCGGCCGGCCGATGCGCGACCTGCGCATCTCGGTCACCGACCGCTGCAATTTCCGCTGCGTCTACTGCATGCCGCGCGCGGTGTTCGACGCGGACCACCCGTTCCTGCCGCACAGCGCGATCCTGAGCTTCGAGGAGATCGCGCGCCTCGCGGGCATTTTCGCGCAGCTCGGCGTGCGCAAGATCCGGCTGACGGGCGGCGAGCCGCTCGTGCGCCGCGAGCTGCATCGCCTGGTCGCGATGCTGTCCGCGCTCGATGTGGAAGTCACGCTGACCACCAACGGCTCGCTGCTCGCGAAGCAGGCGCGGGCGCTCAAGGCCGCCGGGCTGCACCGGGTCACCGTGAGCCTCGACTCGCTCGACGACGCCACGTTCAAAGCGATGAACGACGCGGACTTCCCCGTCGCCAGGGTGATCGAGGCCATCGATGCCGCGGCGGCGCAAGGCCTGCCGGTCAAGATCAACACCGTGGTGAAGCGCGGCGTGAACGACCACGACCTGGTGCGCATGGCCGAGCGCTGGCGCGGCAGCGGCCACGTCGTGCGCTTCATCGAATACATGGACGTCGGCAGCTCGAACGGCTGGCGCATGGACGACGTGATTCCTTCCGCCGAGGTCGTGCGGCGCATCTCGGAGCGCTGGCCGCTCGCGCCGGTCGACGCGAGCTATCCCGGCGAGGTGGCCGAGCGCTGGCGCTACGTGGACGGCGCGGGCGAGATCGGCGTCATCTCCTCGGTCACGCAGGCCTTCTGCTCGAGCTGCACCCGGATGCGGCTCTCCACCGAGGGCTCGCTCTTCACCTGCCTTTTCGCGCAGTCGGGCCACGACCTCAAGGCGCTCCTGCGCGGCGGCGCGAGCGACGACGAGATCCGCGACGAGATCGCAGCGGTGTGGCAGGCGCGCGATGATCGCTATTCCGAGATTCGCACTCAGGAAACGGCGCGGCTGCCCAAAGTCGAGATGTCCTACATCGGTGGCTAAGCCGGTCATCACCAACGCGGCCCGGCCGGCGACCACGGAGGTGGAAGCGTTCAACGAGCGCGGCGAGATGGTGCCGACCTCGATCGCGGGCGAGCATCCGCTGACGCTCTACCTCGACAAGCGCGAGATCGTCACCCTCATGACGCTCGGCCACGCGCCCGAGGCGCTCGCCCTCGGCTACCTGCGCAATCAGCGCCTGGTGCGCTCGATCGACGAGATCGCCTCGGTCCAGGTGGACTGGGAAACCGATTCCGTCGCGGTGGTTTCCCGCGGCAACACGCCCCTCGAAGGCAAGCTGGACAAGAAGACCGTCACGACCGGCTGCGGCCAGGGCACCGTGTTCGGCGACCTGATGGCGGAGATCGACGACATCCGGCTGCGGGACGACGTGCGGATGACGGATGCGCGCCTCTTCGAGCTCCTCGAGCGCGTGCGCCGGCACGAGACCATCTACAAGCAGGCGGGCGCAGTGCACGGCTGCGCGCTCGCGACGACGCAGGGCGAGATCCTGATGTTCATCGAGGACGTCGGCCGGCACAACGCGGTGGATGCGATCGCCGGACGGATGTGGCTCGAGGACCTCGACGGCGCGGACAAGGTGTTCTACACCACCGGCCGGCTCACCTCCGAGATGGTCATCAAATGCGCGCAGATGCGCATCCCGTTCCTCGTCTCGCGCTCCGGGCTCACGCACATGGGCTACAGCGTGGCGCGCAAGGTCGGGCTCACGATGCTCGGCCGCGCGAGCGGCCGGCACTACCTCGTCTTCACCGGGAAAGAGCGCCTCGTCAGGTCGCTGGCGCAACCGACGGCGCTCGCGTAAGCGAGAGCCTCGACGGGAAGAAGAACGACGCGAGCAGCATCCCGCCCGCGATCGCCGCGAGCACGAGAAACACGTTGCGGAACCCGCCTTCGGTGCGGTGCAGGAGCGAGATCAGCGGCACTGCGACCGCCGCCACGGTGAACGTCACCACGTAGCGCGCGGCGTACACGCGCGCGCGGTACTCGTCGGCGCAGTACCTGCCGACGATGGCGTCGTTGAGCGGGATCTGCCCGAACACCGCGAGCATCATGAAGAACGCCGCCGCGAGCATCGGCCAGCCGTCGAGGTTGGCGGCGAGCGCGAGGAGCGGGATCTGCAGCAGCGCGACGCCGATCATCAGGCGGCGCAGCTCGAAGCGGTCGATGAGCGTCCCCATGACGACCTGCGCGAAGGCGGCCGTCGTGTAGACCGCGGCGACCAGCGCGCCGATCCCGAGGCTCGTCTGCGTGAGCGCGCGCAGCCGCTCGTCGAAGACCTTCGGCATCGCGACCGTGGTCGAGTTGAAGATGACGCCGCCGCAGGCCGTCGCGACCACGAGGATCGCGAAGATGCGCGCCATGGTGCGGCCGTCGATGTGCAGGCCGATGCTCTTCGAGCGCTTCGCCACCGGGCCGGGATCCTCGACGAGGAGCGCGAACCCCGCGCCCGCCGCCATCGCGACGACGCCCGGGATGAAAAACGCCGCGCGCCAGCTCCACAGGTCCATGAGGGCGCCGGAGACGATCGCCGCCGCGGCGAGCCCGAGGTTGCCGAACAGGCCGTTCCAGCCGAGCGCCATGCCCATCTTCTCGGGCTTCGCGACGAGCATCGCGATGCCGACGGGGTGGTAGATGGCGGCGAACATGCCCACCGCGCCGAGCCCGAGCGCGACCTGCCAGGGCTCGCGCGCGAACCCGGTGAGGAAGAGCGAGGCGCCGATGCCGAAGAAGAACACCAGCATCATCTTGTAGCGGCTCCAGTGGTCCGCGAGCCAGCCGGACGGCAGCGAGAACACGCCGAAGGCGATGAAGCCGCCCAGCGCGAGCGGCAGCACCTCGGAATAGGGGCGCTCCCATTGCCGCGCGAGCGAGAGCACCACCGTCGGGAAGATGAGCATCGCCAGGTGGTCGATGAAGTGCCCGAGATTGATGAACGGCACGAGCCAGCGACGGTCCATGGCGCGCATCGTAGCGGCCCGCCTTGCGTCCGTCGCGCGACCGCCGGACAATGGCTGTCGCGAATGAGACAAGCCGCCAACGCCTACATGTCCGTGCCGCGGCCCGTGATCGCGCTGGCGCGCGACCTGCCGCCCGCGCACGAGATCGACTGGCACAGCCATCCGCGCTTCCAGCTGGTCTACGCCGCGCGCGGCGTCATGACGGTCGACACGCGCGATGCCACCTGGGTCGTGCCGCCGCAACGCGCGGTCTGGATGCCGCCGGACACCGCCCACCGCCTCACCGCCTCGGGCCCGGTGCAGCTTCGCAGCCTCTACATCCGGCCGGACGCGGTCCGCCGCATGCCGACGCGCTGCGAGGTGCTCGAAGTGACGCCGCTGCTGCGCGAGCTCATCCTGCGCGCGACCGAGCTGCCGCTGAAGTACGACGAGCGCGGGCCGGCCGGGCGCATCATGCATCTCGTGCTCGACGAGCTCGCCTCGCTCGCCCGCCTGCCCTACCACCTGCCGATGCCGGGCGCGGCGCCGCTCGCCGCGATCTGCAAGCGGCTGGTGCACACACCCGACGAGGATGCGACGCTCGCCGAGCTGGCGGCGCGCGAGCGCCTGAGCGCGCGCACGCTCGCGCGGCATTTCCGCCGCCAGACGGGCATGAGCTTCGCCGAGTGGCGCCGGCGCGCGCGCCTGCTGCGCGCCCTCGGCTGGATCGCCGAGGGCCGGCCGATCCTGGAAGTGGCGCTCGACCTGGGCTACGACAGCCCCTCCGCCTTCAGCGCGATGTTCAAGCGCGAGCTGGGCGCGCCGCCCTCGCATTTCCGCGTGGGGGCGCCGTGAGCGTCACCGGCGTGGTGCTTGCCGGCGGCCAGGGCCGGCGCATGGGGAGCGTGGACAAGGGGCTGCAGCCGCTTCGCGGCAAGCCCATGGTGCAATGGGTGCTCGAGCGCCTGGCGCCCCAGGTGCAGGAGATCGTCATCAACGCGAACCAGAACCTCGAGAGCTATCGCCGCCTCGGCCATGACGTGGTGAGCGACGAGATCTCCGGCTTCGCCGGGCCGCTTGCCGGACTGCACGCGGGTCTGCGGCGCGCGACGCATCCGCTGGTCGCGACCGTTCCGTGCGACTCGCCGTTTCTCCCGGCGGACCTCGTGTCGCGCCTGCGTGCGGCGCTGAAGGACAATGATCTCGCCGTGGCGAAGACCGGCGCGCAGGCGCACCCGGTCTTCTGCTTGCTGCGCAGCGAGCTGCGCCAGAATCTCGAGGCGTTCCTGGCGAGCGGCGGGCGCAAGATCGACGCCTGGTACGCGCCGCTGAAGGTCGTCGAAGTGCGCTTCGACGACGAGGCGGACGCCTTCCGCAACATCAATACCCTCGAAGAGCTTCACCGTGAATGACGCGCGCATGACGAGCCTGCTGCAGACCGTGAGCTGCCTCGACGGCTACGACCCGGACGCGTTGCACGTCGACAAGGCGCGCGAGGCGATCCGCAGCTGCCTCGCGCCAGTGGAGGCGGCCTACGAGCTCGGCATCCGGGAAGCCCTCGGGCGCGTGCTCGCCCAGGACGTGGTGCCGGCGATCAACGTGCCCGCGCACGACAACTCGGCGATGGACGGGTACGCGTTGACCCATTCGGGCGGCGAGGACGAGGCGGAATACGAAGAAATCGGCACAGCGCTCGCCGGGCGCCCCTTCGACGGCGCGGTCCTCCCCGGCCAGTGCGTGCGCATCATGACGGGCGCGGTGATGCCCGCGGGCGCCGACACGGTCGTGATCCAGGAAGTCGTGCGCCGCGAGGGCGAGCGCATCTTCGTGCCGGGCGGGCAGAAGCGCGGCCAGAACGTGCGCTCCGCGGGCGAGGACCTGAAGGTCGGCGTCCCGGTGCTGCGGCCGGGCAGGATCCTGCGCGCGGCGGACCTCGGCCTCGTCGCCTCGCTCGGCATCGGCCGCGTGAAGGTCAAAAGGCGCCTGCGGGTCGCGCTGTTCGCGACCGGCGACGAGCTCGCTTCGATCGGAACGCCGCTGCGCGAGGGCGAGGTCTACGACTCCAATCGCTATACGCTGTTCGGCATGCTCTCGCGCCTTGGCGTCGAGATCACCGACCTCGGCGTCGTGCGCGACGACCCGCAGGAGCTCGAGCGCGCCCTCAAGCGCGCCTCGGGCGGCGCCGACGTGGTCATCACGACCGGCGGCGTCTCCGTCGGCGAGGCGGATTTCGTCAAGCAGCTCATGGCGAAGCTCGGCGAAGTGCTCTTCTGGAAGATCGCCATGCGGCCGGGGCGGCCGATGGCCTTCGGCAAGATCGGCAACGCGTTCCTCTTCGGCCTTCCGGGGAACCCGGTCGCGGTGATGGTCACGTTCTACCAGTTCGTGCGCGAGGCGCTGCTTCATCTCGCGGGCGCGGTCGACGCCACGCCCCCGATGGCGAGCGCGATCGCGGCGGAGAACCTCCGCAAAGTGCCCGGCCGCACGGAGTATCAGAGAGGCATCTTGTATCGAGAACGGGACGAGTGGCGCGTGCGCACCACCGGGCAGCAGGGCTCGGGCGTGCTGCGCTCGATGTCGGAGGCGAACTGCTTCATCGTGCTGGAGCACGAGCGCGCGAAAGTCGCTGCCGGCGAGCGGGTGCAGGTGCAGCCCTTCGAAGGGCTCGTCTGAATCCCATCCACCCGTCGCTCGCGCCGCTCGCCGCGGCGGCGGAGAAGAAGGCGTGGAAGGAAATGGAACGCGCGCTCTCGGCGGCGCTGCGAGACCGCGGCTGGCTGCGGCCGGAGCACCGCATCGGCGACCCGAATGGCTACATGCGGCACGTGCTGTACGTCGACCCGCGGGATCGCTTCGTCGTCAGCGCCATCACCTGGCTGCCGGGCCAGCAGAGCGCGGTGCACGGCCACCAGGTGTGGTGCGCCTTCGGCGTCGCCGAGGGCGAGCTCACCGAGGAGCAGTTCACGCCGTCGCTCGAGCGCGTAAAGACCGCCGTGGTGCGTCCGGGCGAGCTCGCGGACCGCGACCTCGAATGCAAGCTCGTGCATCGGGTATCCAATCGCACGGCCGCGCCGCTGGTCTCGCTGCACCTCTACGGCGTCGGCGCCGCGCGCCTCACCACCGGGATCAACCGCCCCTATTAGAGCGCCATGATGCGCGCCAGCTCGAGGAGCTGCGCGTCGGCCGGGCGCATGCGCCCGGCGATGTCCTGCAGCGGCGTGACCACCACGTCGCCGCGGACGATGCCGACAAGCACGCCGTGCAGCCCGGAAGCGAGCGTGTCCACCGCCGCCGCGCCCAGGCGCGTGGCGAGCACGCGATCCGCCGCGCTGGGGATGCCGCCGCGCACCACGTGGCCCAGGCGCGTTACCCGCAGGTCGAAGCCAATGGACTTGCGATGCGCGCCGTAGTACTCCATGAGCTCGTGCACGCCGCATTTGGCGCCCTCGGCGATCACGGCGAGCGCGTGCGTCTTGCCGCGCCGATACGCCGCCCGCAGCCGCTCGGCGACCTCCGCCGGGGCAAGCTCGCTCTCGGGAAGCGCGATCACCTCGGCGCCGCCGGCAATGCCGGACATGAGCGCGATGTAGCCGCAGTTGCGGCCCATCGTCTCCACCGCGAAGGCGCGATGGTGCGACGACGCGGTGGTCCTCAGCCGGTCGATCGCCTCGAGAGTGATGTTGATGGCCGTGTCGCAGCCGATGGTGACGTCGTTGCCATAGAGGTCGTTGTCGATGGTGGAAGGCACGCCGACCACGGCAAAGCCCTCCCGCGCGAGCGAATTGGAGCCGGTCTGCGAGCCGTTGCCCCCGACCACGACCAGGGCGTCGATGCCCTTCTTCTTCAGGTTCGAGAGCGCCTGCGCGCGGCCCGCGGGCTGCGCGAATTCGGGCGAGCGCGCGCTGCCGAGCACCGTGCCGCCTTGCTGGATGATGCCGCCGACGTCGCGCGCCTGCAGCGGCGCGATGGCGTCCTCCAGAAGGCCGGCGTAGCCGTTGCGCACGCCGAAGACTTCCCAGCCCTTCGCGAGCGCGCCTCGCGTCACGGCGCGCACCGCCGCGTTCATCCCGGGTGCGTCGCCGCCGCTCGTCAGTACCCCGATACGCATGTTTCTTGCATTCTAGGGTCTGGATGACCCGGTCCCTGGAAGCGCTCCGCAGGCAAGCCCGGTCCTGCCACGACTGCCCACTGTGGGCGAATGCGACGCAGACGGTATTCGGCGCCGGCGATCCGCACGCCGGGGTGATGCTGGTGGGCGAGCAGCCGGGCGACGAGGAGGACCGGAAGGGCCTGCCGTTCGTCGGCCCCGCCGGCAGGCTTCTCGCCCGCGCGCTCGAGGCGGCCGATGTGCCGCGCGAGCACCTCTACGTCACCAACGCCGTGAAGCATTTCAAGTGGCAGCTGCGCGGCAAAAGGCGCCTGCACAAGACGCCCGCGCAGCGCGAGATCGACGCCTGCCACCAGTGGCTCCAGGGCGAGATCGAGGCGGTCAAGCCGCAGGTCATCGTCTGCCTCGGCGCCACGGCGGCAAAGGCCGTCATCGGCAAGGACTTCAAGGTCTCGACGCAGCGCGGCCGCTTCGTGAAAAGCGCGCTCGCGCCGCACGTCTTCGCGACGTTTCATCCGTCGGCGCTGCTGCGCCTGCGCGACGCGGAGGAGCGCGAAGCCGCCTTCAGGCAGCTCGTGAAGGACCTGTCGCTGATCCGGAAAGCCATCCACCCAGCCAGCCGCGTAGCGCCCGCGCATCCTTGACGCGCCAGCGGGCGCTCGTCGCGCCCTCGCCGACCTTGATGCCGTGGCCGCCAAGGCGCTCGACGACGCGAAAGCCGTGCTCGTCCGTCACGTCGTCGCCGATGAACACCGGCACGCGCCCCTCGAAGGGCGGCTCGGCCATGAATTCGCCGATCGCCATGCCCTTGTCGCGGCCGGCGGGCTTGAGCTCGACCACCATCTTGCCGTTCTGCGCCTCGAAGGCGCCGCCGAGCCCGGCGGCGGCGGCCTGCACCACCTCCTCGGCCGGCCCGCGCAAGCGCGGCGCGCGGCGGTAATGCAGCGCCACGCTGTAACCCTTGTCCTCGAACACCACGCCGTCATGGCGCTCGGCGAACTCGCGGATGCGCGACGCGGCGCGGCGCAGGCTCGCGGCGTCCACCGGCTCGCGGTGCACGCGTCCCGCGCCGTCGCGCCGCTCGACGCCGTGCTGGCCGGCCGCGGGCAGCCTGAGCGGCGCGAACAGGCGGTCGATGCCGGAGATGGGGCGGCCGCTGATCAGCGCCAGCGCGCCGCCCGCGGCGCGCGAGAGCCTGCCGATGAACTCGACCTGGCCGCGGTCGGGGCGCACCTCGTCCGGGCTCTCGGCGATCTCGAGCAGCGTCCCGTCGATGTCGAGGAACAGCGCCCAGTTCCGTGAGTACGGAGGCATTCCCCGGCGGCGCCCTCCGTCAGCCCGCCGCGGCCTGGCGCCGCGCCGCGCGCGCCCGCGAGAGGACGCGGCGGCGATGGCGCATGCGCGCGGCGTCGGTGAGCATCCGGCCCGCCCAGCGGAAGACGTTGAACTCGGCCACGAGGCTGCGCATGCTGCGCATGCGCGTGCGCTGCTCCTCCGGCGACATGTTGAGCGCGACGTGCAGCGCCGCCGCGCACTGCTCGATGTCGTAGGGGTTGACGATGAGCGCCTCGGCCAGCTCGCGCGCCGCGCCGGTGAACTGCGAAAGCAGCAGAACGCCCTGCTCGTCGTCGCGCGCCGCGACGTATTCCTTCGCGACGAGGTTCATGCCGTCGTGCAGGCTCGAGACGTAGCAGAGCTCGCACGCGCGGTAGAGCTCGTACACCTGCGCGGCATCGTGATGCTCGATCTTGAGCACGATCGGCTGGTAGCCCGGCCGGCCGAAGCGCTGGTTGATCCGGTCTGCGAGCGCGCGCACCCTCGCGTCCAGGTTCTGGTACTCGTCGATGCTCGAGCGCGAGGGCGCCGCCACCTGCACGAAGCTGAACTGCCCGATCCAGCGCGGCTCGAGCTCGAGCAGCCGCTCGATCGCCATGAAGCGCTCGAGGATGCCCTTCGTGTAGTCGAGGCGGTCGACGCCGACGCCGAGCTTCACCTGCTCGCCGACGCCGAGGCGCTCGCGCACCCGCCGCCGGCACTCCTCCACCGGGACCTGCACCGCGAGGGCGCTCGGCGGCCACTCGATCGAGATCGGGTAGCGGCGCACCTCGGTGAGGTCGCCGCCGTAGGAGATGGAGAAGGTCTCGCGGTCGACGCGCGCCTCGAGAAAGCGGTCCACGGTGTCGAAGAAGTTGTTGCAGTGGTACTGCGTGTGGAAGCCGAGGATCGAGGAGCCGAGCAGCCCTTCGAGCACCTCCTCGCGCCACGGCAGGATGCCGAACGCCTCGGGGTTCGGCCACGGGATGTGCCAGAACGTGATGATGGTCGCGCGCGGCAGGCGCTCGCGCACCATGCGCGGCAGCAGCGCGAAGTGGTAGTCCTGCACGAGCACGATCGGGTCTTCGGTGCGCGCCTCGTCGGCGACGATCTCGGCGAAGCGCTGGTTGACCGTCTGGTAGTGCTCCCAGTCGGGCGCGCGGAACGTCGGCCGCGTGTGCGCGATGTGGCACAGCGGCCACAGGCCCTCGTTGGCGAAGCCGAAGTAGTAGCCCTGCTCCTCCTCGCGCGAGAGCCAGACGCGCCGGATGCGGTAGGACGGGTGCTCCGGCGGCACCATGACGTGGTCGTGCTTGTCGACGGTTTCGCGGTCGGCGTTGCCGGCGCCGTGCGCGATCCACGTCCCGGAGCACGCGCGCACGATGGGCTCGAGCGCCGTGACGAGCCCGCTTGCCGGGCGCTGGATCTCGATCACGTTGTCCTTGCGCCGCACGTGGATATAGGGCTCGCGGTTGGAGACGATCAGCACCTCGTCGCCCTTCAGGTCCTGGCGCAGGATGCGCCGCAGCGCGTCCGGTCCCCAGGTCGTCTGGCTCTCGTCGCGCGCCTGGCGCTCCGACTCGATCTCGCGCACCAGCGCCTGGAGGTCGCGCGCGATCGGCCGCAGCTCGGGCGCGGTCGCCTTGAGCTCCTCCGGCGTGCGCAGCAGCGTCTCGCCGGTGAGCAGCGCCTTCATGCCGGCGACCCAGCCGCGCCAGCTGATCTCGGCGATCACCACGGTGAT
Organism: Burkholderiales bacterium; assembly: GCA_035651575.1. Taxonomy (GTDB): domain Bacteria; phylum Pseudomonadota; class Gammaproteobacteria; order Burkholderiales; family SG8-39; genus SCGC-AG-212-J23. Next base: position 30,841 of record DASRFM010000039.1, read on the forward strand.
GAGCGCTACGACCGCGCCGATCGCGATGAAAAGCCAGTAGACGTACTTCTTCGTGTCGGCGCTGCGCCGCTCGACGAAGCTCATGTCGTGGACGATCACCAGGTCGCCGAGCGTCGCCTTGTCGTTCACGATCGGGTTGTAGGACACGTGCAGCGGCCCGTCGGAGAGGCGCAGGACGACGTTGCGCTCCGTGTCCGTCTCGCTCGCGTTGCAGCGCACGGCCGCCGGAAAGGCGGGCGTGGCGTACAGCAGCCTGCCCGCGCGCGTGCAGAAGCCGAGCGCGTAGATCCGCTCGCCCTGCAGGATCTTCTCGAAATAGCGCAGCACGCGCTGCTTGGCGCCGCGCGGGTCCTGCATCAGCTCGACGAGCGGCTCCTGCGCCGTCTTCGCGATGAGCGCGCCGCGCGCGTCGAGGTCGCGCACGAACCACTGCAGCGTCAGGCGGTCGACCACCGGCACCACGGCGTACGCGATCGCGGCGAGCGCCAGGGCGAGGGGGACGACGAAGCGTAGCGAGATCGGCATCGGCTGCTGTTTCGAGGCCGGCGGCCGAAAAAAGGGAAGGCGGCGCCCAGCCTCCCTTTCATGTCCAATCTTACCTGATGGTTCTTGCCCTGAAAAGCCTTTGTTATCAGAGACCTGTGTCGCCCTTGGACGTCAGTCCCAACGGCTCATGCAAAGCCTAGCAGAGCGCGCTCGCCCGATCTATCGCAGCGGCATCTGTACTGGCGGCGATTCCTCGGGTGCGGCGAGCAACTCCTCTCCTTTGCTTTCCAGGGTCTCCACGTCCCGCAGCTTGCGCTCGATCTGCCGCGTGCGGGTCTCCGCCTGATCGATGGAATTGGCGACGGTTTGCAGTTGCCGCTTCGTATTCGCGAGCACTTCGGCGAATTTGCCGAACTCCGCCTTCACCGTGCCCAGCACCTTCCAGACTTCCGAGGAACGCTGCTGGATGGCAAGGGTGCGGAAGCCCATCTGCAGGCTGTTCAGATAGGCGAGCAGGTTCGTGGGCCCGCAAATGGTGACCCGCCATTGGCGCTGGATCTGCTCGAAAAGACCGGGGCGCCGCAGCACTTCGCCAAACAAGCCTTCGAAGGGCAGGTAGAGCAGCGCGAAATCGGTGGTGTAAGGGGGCTCCACATACTTCTCAGCGATGCTCTTTGCCTCCAGCTTCACGCGCGCCTCGAGCGCCTTGCCGGCCGTGTCTATCGCCGTCAGGTCGCCGGCCTCCTCCGCGGCCTGCAGCCGCTGGTAATCCTCCAAGGGAAACTTCGCATCGATCGGCAGCAGGACCGGCTCGCCGCTCTCGCGCCCGGGCAGCTTGATGGCAAACTCCACGCGCTCGCGAGAGTTCGGACGGGTTGCCGCGTTCCTTTCGTACTGCTCCGGCGCCATGACCTGCTCGAGGAGCGCGGCAAGCTGGACTTCCCCGAACACGCCGCGCGTCTTGACGTTGGAAAGGACCTTTTTCAGGTCGCCGACGCCCGCCGCGAGCGACTGCATCTCGCCAAGGCCCTTGTGCACGAGCTCCAGGCGCTCCGAGACCTGCTTGAAGGACTCCGAAAGACGCTTCTCCAGCGTCGCGTGGAGCTTCTCGTCCACCGTGAGGCGCATCTGCTCGAGCTTCGCGGCGTTGTCCTGCTGCAGCCGGGCGAGGCTTTCCTCGAGGCTCCTGCGGATGTGCTCGATCTGGCTGTTCTGGACCGTAGCGATCGAAGTCATCTGCGAAGCGAGCGTCTGGCTGAACGCGTTCAGGCCGCGGCCGAGCTCTTCGCGCCCTTCGCGCGCCGAAGCGCGCTCCTTGAGGACCAGCAGGGCGATCAGGCCCGCGGTCGCGGCCGACGCGATCAGGGTCAGCACGAGCAGCACTTCCATCATCGCGGCGAGGTTACACCGAATCGCGCAGCGTGAGCGCCGGCGAGGCGCGCAGCACGGAGCGGGAAGAAAGCCAGGCGTTGAGGGAAAGGAGCGCGAGGCCCGCCAGCGGCCCGCAGAGCCACAAGCCGAGGCTCGGCGCGAGGTCGAGATCGAACACGCGGCGCGCGAGGAGCTCGCCGATCAGCGCGGCGCCGAGCGTCGCGAGCGCTCCGGCAACGAGCCCCATCGCGAGGAATTCCGCGCCCTGGCTCGCCGCCACCTGCCGACGCGCGGCGCCGTAGACGCGCATGAGCGCCGCCTCGCGCCGCCGCTCGTCCTCCGTCGCGAGGAGCGCGCAGTACAGCACCAGCACGCCCGCAGCGAGCGCGAACACGAACACGAGCTGCACCGCGTTCACCAGCTGGTCGACGACTTCCCGCGCCTGGCGCAGCGCCGCCGAAACGTCCACCAGCGTCAGATTGGGGAAGCGCGCGACCAGCTCGTTCATCACCGGCTCCTGGCCGGGCGCGACGCGAAACGCCGAGATGAAGCTCGTCGGCAAGCCCTTCAGGAGCCCCGGCGGCGCGATGACGAAGAAGTTCACCCGCATCGAGTCCCAGCGCAGGGCGCGCAGCGAGGTGATGCGCGCACGGAAGGTCTCGCCCGCGACCGCGAAGGCGAGCTCGTCGCCCAGCCGCCAGCCGAGGGTGCGCGCAATGCCCTCCTCCACCGAGAGCTCGTTCGCGTCGCGGAACCAGCGCCCCGCGGAGAGCACGTTGTGCGCGGGCGGCGCGTCCATGTACGAGAGGTTGAATTCGCGCTCGACGAGGCGCCGGGCGCGCTCCTCGGGGTAGTCCGCCGCGCTGACCGGCTCGCCGTTTTTCGCGGTCACGCGGCCGCGCACCATCGGGTAGAACGTCGGGGCTTCGAACCGCTTCTCTTCAAGGAATCCCTTGATCTGCCCCAGCTGCTCGGGCTGCACGCCCAGCAGGAATCGATTGGGCGCGTCCGGCGGCGCGCTCCTGCGCCATGCCTGGACCAGATCGTTGCGCGTGAAGGTGAGAAGAAGGAGCGCCGTCAGCCCGAGCGCGAGGCTCGCGGTCTGCAGCGTGTTCGAGAAAGCGCGCCGCCGAAGCGGCCGCAAGCGGCGCAATGCACCCAGGCCGTTCAGCAGGGCCCACGCCGCGGCGAAGAAGACGAGGAGCGCGCCGGCGAACCCGCCCGCCACGTACAGCCCGAGCTTTACGTCGCCCGCCTGCCACACGAGCAGCGCAGCGAGCGTGACGAGGCCTGCGGCATACGCGCCGAGCACGCCCGCAGGCGCGGCGGCGGCCTCGCGCCGGATCACCCGCACCGCGGGCACGTCCTTCAGGCGGAGCAGCGGCGGCAGCGCGAAGCCCAGCAGCAGCACGAAGCCCAGCAGGAAGCCCTGCACGCCGGGCAGCAGCGACGGCGCGGGCAGCTCGGCGCGCAGCAGCTCGCCGAGCGCCGAGGCGATCGCCTGCTGCGCGGCGAGGCCGAGCGCGGTACCGAGCGCGCATGCGGCGAGCGCGAGGAGCAGGAACTCGCCCATGTAGAGGGCGAGGATGCGTGCCTGGCTGGCCCCCAGGCAGCGCATCACGGCGCAGCCGTCGAGGTGGCGCTCGACGAAGCGCCGCGCCGCGAGCGCGACGGCGACGCCGGCGAGGATCGCGGACAGGAGCGCCGTCAGCGCGAGGAAGCGCTGCGCCCGCTCGATCGAGGCGCGCACTTCCTGCCGCCCGCTCTCCAGCGTGTCGAGGCGCTGGCCCCGCTCCAGGCGGGGACGCACTTCGTTCTCCAGAACATGAATTGCATCCGCAGGCCCCGCCGCATACAGGTAGTAGGAGACGCGGCTTCCGGTCTGCACGAGGCCGGTCGCCGGCACGTCGGCGGCGTTCATCACGAGCCGCGGCGCGAGGTTGAAGAAATTCGCGCCGCGCTCCGGCTCGAGCGTCAGCACCGCGCCGACGGTGAGCTCGGCGCTGCCGAGCTTGAGGCGCGCGCCGACCGGCGTGCCGAGCGCGGCGACGAGCCGCTCCTCGATCCAGACCTCGCCGCGCGGCGGCCCCGGGGGCGCGGCGGCGTCGGGCGCGCCCGGCGCCGGCGCGATGCGCAGCCGGCCGCGCAGCGGATAGTTTTCCGTCACGGCCTTGACGCCGGCGAGCTGCGACTTGTCTCCGGCGATCGCCATGCTGATGAAGTTGAGCGCCTCGGCCCGCTGCGGCGCGCGCGCCTCGAAGAGACGCCGCAGATCGCTGCCGAAGGGATGGTCCGAGACCACCACCAGGTCGGCGCCGAGGAGCTGGTGCGCATCGCGCACCAGCGCGGCGGCGACGCGGTCGGCGAAAAAGCCCACGCTCGTCACCGCGGCCACGGCGATGACGAGCGCCGCGCCGAGGATCCGCAGCTCGCCCGCCCGCCAGTCGCGCCGCAACATGCGAAGCGACATCCCCAGCGGGGCTATCACGCCGCGATCCTTCCCGCCAGGAGCCGGATCTGCCGCGCGCAGCGCGCGGCGAGCGAATCGTCGTGGGTCACCATGACGAGCGTCGTGCCGGCCTCGCGGTTCAGGTCGAAAAGGAGCTCGATCACCTCGGCGCCGGATTGCGCGTCGAGGCTTCCCGTCGGCTCGTCGGCGAGCAGCAGGCTCGGGCGCATGACGAAGGCGCGGGCGAGCGCCACGCGCTGCTGCTCGCCGCCCGAAAGGTGCTTGGGATAGTGTCGCAGCCGCGCGCCGAGCCCGACGCGCTCGAGCATCGCGCGCGCCGCCGCCTCGGCGTCGGCGCGCCCGGCGAGCTCGAGCGGCAGCATGGCATTCTCGAGGGCGGTGCGAGCGGGAAGCAGCTGGAACGACTGGAACACGAAGCCGACGAGGCGGGCGCGCAGCGCGGCGCGGCCGTCCTCGTCGAGCGAGAAGAGGTCATGGCCTTCGAGAAAGACTTTCCCGGCGCTCGGCGTGTCCAGGCCGGCGAGGATCGCGAGCAGGGTCGACTTGCCCGAGCCCGAGGCGCCGACCACGGCGAGCGCTTCGCCGCGCGTGATTTCCAGGTCGATGTCGCGCAGAATGACGAGCTCGGAGTCCCCGCTCCTCACGGTCTTGCCCATGCCGCGCGCGCTCAGGACGCTCTCGCTCGTCGTCGCTTTGCTCGGGCCCTTGTCGGTCGCTGCGGCGGAGAGATCCATTCTCGTCTACGGGGACAGCCTGTCCGCGGCGTACGGCATTGCGCAGGCGCGCGGCTGGGTGGCGCTGCTCGCGCAGCGCATCGCGCGCGAACGCCCGCAGTATAGCGTCGAGAACGCGAGCGTCTCCGGAGAGACGAGCGCGGGCGGGCTCGCCCGCTTCCCGAAGGCGCTCGCCGCGCGAAAGCCGTCGGTGCTGGTGCTGGAGCTGGGCGCGAACGACGGCTTGCGCGGGCTGCCGGTCGCGCAGATGAAGGCGAACCTCGGTGCGATCATCGAGCAGGCCGAGCGCGCCGGCGCCCGGATCGTGATCGTCGGCATGCGCCTGCCGCCGAACTACGGGCCGCAGTACACGCGGGCGTTCGAAGCGGCGTTCGGCGAGCTCGCGAAACGCTACGGGACGGCGCTCGTGCCCTTTCTCATGGAAGGCTTCGCCCAGGACCGCGCGATGTTCCAGCCCGACGGCATCCATCCCACGGAGGCGGCGCAGCCGCTCATGGCCGAGCAGGTCTGGCGCGCGCTCGAGCCGCTTCTCAGGCCACGCTGATCTTCGCCGGTCCCGCGGCGAGGCGTCCGATCACCGCGGCGCCGCGAAAGCCGCGCGCGTGGAATTCCTGAAGGACCGCCGCCTGCTCGTCCGGGGCGCAGGCGACGAGCAGGCCGCCGCTCGTCTGCGGGTCGCTGAGAAGCTGCTTCTTCCATTCCTCGCCCTGGAACGCCACGTCGTGGCCATAGCCCTTCCAGTTGCGCTCGGAGGCGCCGGTCGCGACGCCCTGCTTCACCCAGTCGAGCGCTTCCGGCACGACCGGGATCGAATCGAAGCGCAGCTCCGCGGCGAGCCTGGAGCCGCGGCAGATTTCGAGCAGATGGCCGGCGAGCCCGAAGCCGGTGACGTCGGTGAGCGCATGCACGCCTTGCCTCTCGGCAAGCGCCTGCCCGGGCGTGTTGAGCTTCGTCGTCCACTCGAGCATCGCGGCGTAGCCCGCTTCGCTCAGCTTGCCTTTTTTCAGCGCCGCGGAAAGGATTCCGATCCCGAGCGGCTTGCCGAGGATCAGCACGTCGCCCGGGCGCGCCGAGCTGTTGCGCTTCACCTTCTGCGGATGCACGAGGCCGAGCGCCACGAGGCCGTAGATCGGCTCGAGCGTGTCGATCGAATGGCCGCCGGCGATCGGGATGCCGGCCTCGGCGCACACCGACTCGCCGCCTTCGAGGATGGCGCGGATCACCGGCACCGGCAGCTTGTCGAGCGGCATGCCGACCAGCGCGAGCGCAAGGATCGGGCGGCCGCCCATGGCGTAGATGTCGGAGATCGCGTTGGTCGCCGCAATGCGGCCGAAGTCGCGCGGGTCGTCCACGATCGGCGTGAAGAAGTCGGTCGTCGCGACGAGCGCCTGGCTGTCGTTCAGCCGGTAGACGGCGGCGTCATCGGAGGTCTCGGTTCCGACGAGAAGATCCTTCGGCAGGCCGCGGATCGGCGCCGAGGACAGGATGTCGGAGAGCACCGCGGGCGCGATCTTGCAGCCGCAGCCGCCGCCGTGGCTGAACTGCGTCAGGCGAATCTTCTCGGGAGCATTCATGGGCGTAGAATCTTACCAGTGAAAAAGCACGGTTTTTCGCTGTCGGTGGAAGAGCTCGCGGCGGAGCGATTTGACGCGATCCTCGACACGCGCTCGCCCGCGGAATACGCCGAGGACCACATCCCCGGCGCGCTTTCCGCGCCGGTGCTCGACGACGCCGAGCGCGCCGAAATCGGCACGCTCTACAAGCAGGTCTCGCCCTTCGACGCGAAGAAGCGCGGCGCCGCGCTGGTCGCCCGCAACATCGCGAAGCACATCCAGGACGCTTTCGCGGACAAGGGAAAGCACTGGAAACCCCTGGTCTACTGCTGGCGCGGCGGCAAGCGCTCCGGCGCCATGGCGCATGTGCTGCGCGAGATCGGCTGGGACGCGAAGACCCTCGAGGGCGGCTATCGCAGCTACCGGCGGTGGGTCGTCGAGCAGCTTGAGCAGGCGCCGTCCAGATTCGATTTCCGCGTGATCCACGGTCCGACCGGCAGCGGCAAGAGCCGGCTGCTCGGCGCGCTCGCCGCGGCGGGCGCGCAGGTGCTCGACCTGGAAGGGCTCGCCGCGCATCGCGGGTCGGTGCTCGGCACGCTGCCCGGCAAGCCGCAGCCCGCGCAGAAGGGCTTCGAGAGCGAGCTGCTGCGCACGCTGCGGGAGCTCGACGCCGCGCGCCCGGTGTTCGTCGAGGGCGAGTCTCGGAAGATCGGCGAGGTCCAGGTCCCGGCCGCGCTCATCGAGCGCATGCGCGCCTCGCCGTGCGTCGCGCTCGAGACGCCGCTCGCCGTGCGCGTCGCGCTGCTGCTCGACGAGTACCGGCATTTCACCGCCGACCGCGCGGCGCTCGAGGCGCAGCTCGACTGCCTGGTCGCGCTGCACGGCCACGAGCGCATCGGCGAATGGAAGGGGCTCGCCGCGCGCGCCGACTGGCGCGAATTCGTCCGCCGCCTGCTGGTCGAGCACTACGACGCGGCGTACCGCCGCTCCGCCGAGCGCAACTTCGCCCAGCTGCCGAAGGCGATGCGCGTGCACGTTTGCGCTGCCGACGCGGCGGCGTTCGCCGATGCCGCGCGCCGCGTGCTCGAGGGCCGCGCGGAGGCGCTCGCGGCGTGAACCCGCTCGCCGCAGCCGCGCTCGCCGCCGGCGAGCTCATCTGCGAATTCAGCGACGGCTACCGCAAGAGCCTGCTCGCCGACCTGGCGGGCGATGCGCCGCGCACCGAGCTAGTACTGGTGTACGAAGCGCTCACGCCGAACGGCGCGCAAGTCCTTTCGACGCGCACGCCGGGGCGCCGGGCCGTGGACGTGCGCGCAACCGAAAACTACGTCCACCTGATCCAGAGCGAAGGCCCGACCGTGCACGTCACGACGCTCACCGCCTGCACGCGCACGAAATGGCGCGACGGCGAGGAGCTCTGCACGCGCTTCAGCGCGACGCACGCCTGGCACTTCGACGCCGCGACGCAGCGCGCGCCGGACGCGGCCTACGCGCGGCTGCCTTCCGGCTCGGCGCGGGGCTTCTGCGAGCCCTGGCGGCTGGACTGAGCCCGCCTGCGGCGGACCGGCTGGACGCCGCGGCGATCTTTCCGGAAGTCAGGGTCCAGCCTTTCCAGTTGATGTCGAAGATGATCCCGTTCGGATCGCGGAACTTGCGCTCGAAGTCGTCGTCCTCGGGCTTGCCGAGGTCGAAGAAGAACTTGCCGCCCGCGTCCTCGATGATCTTTTGCTGCTGCTCGATGTCGTCCACCTGAAAGCCGAAGTGGTGCACGCCGACATAGCCCGCAGCGTCCTTGAGCCCCGAGCCGTGTTCGCCCTTGTACTGCAGGAGCGCGAGGTTGACGTGGCCGTCGCTGAGATAGATGCGCCGGGCGGTCGGTCCCTCCGACAGGGGCGAGCGCTTCAGGCCGAAGGCCTTGACATAGAAATCGGCCGTTGCTTCGAGGTCCTTCACGACGAGGGCGATGTGCCGGATGCGTGCCACGACGAGCTCCTTGTTGACGAGGGGCCGAAGCTGCGATTCCACATTGTATGTTGCAGGCGCGCGCGGTTGACTGGTATCGTGAAACCGCACCATCCGTCGAAGTCGCCCCCACAAGACGAGGACGTTTCGCGATGCAAGCCTT
>DASRFM010000040.1:0-6116 GCA_035651575.1 Burkholderiales bacterium
TGGTTCTGGGACCCGGTGGAGAACGCCTCCTTCATGCCCTGGCTGGTCGGCACGGCGCTCATCCATTCGCTCGCGGTCACCGAGAAGCGCGGCACCTTCCGCAGCTGGACGGTGCTGCTCGCGATCGTCGCCTTCGCGCTCAGCCTGCTCGGCACCTTCCTCGTGCGCTCGGGCGTGCTGACGTCGGTGCATGCCTTCGCGGTGGATCCGCGGCGCGGCGTCTTCATCCTGGGGCTGTTCGTCGTCTTCATCGGCGGCGCGCTGGTCCTGTTCGCCTCGCGCACCGCGCGCATCGGGCTTGGCGGCAGCTTTGCGCCGGTGTCGCGCGAAAGCTTCCTGCTGACGAACAACATCCTGCTCGCGGCCGCGGCCGGCACGGTGTTCCTCGGCACGCTCTATCCGCTCGCGCTCGACGCGCTCGGCCTGGGCAAGATCTCCGTCGGGCCGCCGTACTTCGAGGCGGTGTTCGTGCCGCTCATGGCGCCGGCGCTCTTCCTGATGGGCGTCGCGCCGCTCGCGCGCTGGAAGCGGGCGAGCCTGCCCGAGCTCGCGGTCCTGCTGCGCTGGGCGCTCGCGGTGAGTCTCGTCGTGGGATTCTCCCTTCCGCTCGTGCTCGGCCGCTGGACTCCGATGGTCGGCTTCGGCCTCGCGCTTGCCGCCTGGATCGCGATCACCTGCGTCATGGCGCTGCGGAAGAACGTGCGCAACCGCGCGCACTACGGGATGGTGCTCGCGCATTTCGGCGTCGCCGTGTTCGTCGTCGGGGTGACGCTGGTGAAGGGCTATGAGGCCGAGAAGGACGTGCGCATGCGCCCGGGCGACCGCACCGAGCTCGCCGGCTACACCTTCACGCTGGAGCAGATCGGGCAGGTGCGCGGCCCGAACTACACCGCGGCGCGCGGCATCATGAGCGTGACGAAGGACGGCAAGCCGGTGGCGACGCTGCGGCCGGAGAAGCGCATTTACACCGTGCAGCAGATGCCGATGACCGAGGCGGCGATCGACAGCGGCCTCACCGGCGACCTCTATGTCTCGCTCGGCGAGCCGCTCGAGGGCGGCCAATGGCTGGTGCGCGTGCAGCGCAAGCCCTTCGTCGACTGGATCTGGGCGGGCTGCCTCATCATGGCGCTCGGCGGCCTGCTCGCGGCGAGCGACCGGCGCTACCGGGTTTCCATCAAGGACAGGCTGGAGAAGCTCGCCGGGGCGATGGCGTGAACAAGCGCGTCCTCTGGGTGATCGGCCTCTTCGGCGCGCTCGTGCTGCTGCTCGCCGCCGGGCTCGGCCTCAACCCGCGCGAGGTGCCTTCGCCCCTCGTCGGCAAGCCGGCGCCGAACTTCGAGCTGCCGCTGCTGCAGGAGCCGGACAAGACGTTCTCGGCGAAGCAGGAGCTCGGCAAGGTGTGGCTGCTGAACGTGTGGGCGTCCTGGTGCGTCGCCTGCCGCGAGGAGCACGAGACGCTCGTCGCGTACTCGAAGAGCGGCGGCGCGCCGCTCTACGGCCTGAACTACAAGGACCAGCGCGCCGAGGGCATGCGCTGGCTCGCCCGCTACGGCAACCCCTACCGCGCCTCCTTCTACGACGCGGACGGGAGGGTGGGCATCGACTACGGCGTGTACGGGGTGCCCGAGACCTACGTGATCGACAAGCGCGGCATCATCCGCTACAAGCGCATCGGCCCGGTGACGCCGGAGCTCCTCGAGAAGACCCTCGTGCCGCTCGTGCGCGAGCTCGAGCGTGAGTAGGCTTTTCCTTCTCCTGTCGCTCGTTGCCGGTCTTGCGATGGCTGCGGAGGCGCCGCCGGCCGCCGACGACCCGGCGCTCGAAAAGCGCGTGCTCGACCTCGCCGCCGAGCTGCGCTGCCTCGTGTGCCAGAACCAGACGCTTGCCGACTCGAACGCCGACCTCGCGCTCGACCTGCGCCGCCAGATCCGCGAGCAGCTGAAGGCGGGCAAGAGCGAGAAGCAGGTGGTCGAGTTCCTGGTCGACCGCTACGGCGACTTCGTGCTCTACAACCCGCCGCTCAAGGCGAGCACGCTGCTGCTGTGGTTCGGGCCGTTCCTGCTGCTCGCGCTCGGCGCCTGGCTGCTCGCGCGCCGCATCCGCCGCCAGGCGGCGGCCCCCGCGCCGGCGCTTTCCGAAGCCGAGCGCGTGCGGGCCGAGAAGCTGCTCGGCGGCCAATGATTGCGTTCTGGATCTCTGCGGCGCTCGTGGCCGGCGTCGCGCTCGCCGTGCTGCTGCGGCCGGTGCGCGGCCGCGCCGGCGCGGCGCGCGCCGCGCTCAACGTCTCGGTCTATCGCGACCAGCTGCGCGAGCTCGCGGCCGACCGCGCCGCCGGCACGGTGGCCGCGGAGGACTACGAGCGCTCGAAGCAGGAGATCGAGCGGCGCCTGCTCGAGGACGTCTCCGGGGAAACGCCGCCATCGGCCTCCGGCGGGCGGCGCGCCATGCTCTTCGCCGCGCTCGCCGTGCCGCTGCTCGCCTTCGCGGTCTACTGGTTCGTCGGCACCCCGTCCGCCGTCGTGCCGCCCGAGGACCAGGTGAACGCCATGGTCGAGCGCCTTGCGGCGAAGATGCGCGCGCGACCCGACGACGTCGAGGGATGGAAGCTCCTCGGCCGTTCCTACGGCGTGCTCGGCCGCTTCAAGGAATCGGTCGAGGCCTACGGGCAGGCGCTCAAGCGCTCGCCGAAGGACGCGCAGCTCCTCGCCGACTTCGCCGACGCGCTCGCGATGGCGCAAGGGCAGTCTCTCCAGGGGGAGCCCGAGCAGGTGGTGCAGCGCGCGCTCGAGATCGATCCGTCGAACCTCAAGGCGCTCGCCCTTGCGGGGACCGCGGCTTTCGGCCGCAAGGACTACAAGGCGGCCGCAGCGTACTGGGAGCGCATGCTGCCGCTCGTGCCCGCCGATTCGGAGGATGCGAAGGCGATCCAGTCGAACGTCGAGGAAGCGCGCAGCCTCGCCGGCCTCAAGCCTGCGCCGAAGGTGGCCGCGGCGGCGGGGAAGGCGCTCAAGGGAACGGTGAAGCTCTCGCCCGCGCTCGCGTCCAGGGCGTCGCCGGACGACACGGTGTTCATCTTCGCGCGCGCGGAGCGCGGGCCGCCGATGCCGCTCGCCGTGCTCCGCAAGCAGGTGAAGGACCTGCCCGCGTCCTTCGCGCTCGACGACAGCATGGCGATGGCGCCGCAGCTCAGGCTTTCGTCGCAGCCGCGGGTGATCGTGGGGGCGCGCATCTCGAAGTCCGGCAGCGCGACGCCGCAGCCGGGCGATCTGGAGGGGCTCAGCAAGCCGGTCGCGAACGACGCCGCTGGCGTCGCCGTCACCATCGACAAGGTGCGCTAGCGCCCGCCGGCGGGGACGACGCGCAGCTCGCCGTTCACCACCGCCGCGCGCAGCCAGTCCACGAAGGGCGAGCCGGGGACCTCGATGCGCCGCACGCCGGGGAACGGCACGTCGTCGCGGTACGTATGCGTATCGCCATGCACCAGAGCCACCTGGAGCGGATGGCGCATGCCGAGCGTTTTCAGCTTGCCGAGGATGCCGGTGAATCCGCTCGCGCCTGAGCGCGGGGTCAGGAACGGATCGGCCTGCATGAGGAGAACGAGGCCCTTGAGCTTCCTCGCCTCGAAGGCGCGCTCGGAATCGTCGATCCACGCGTCCACCGCTTTCATGCGCTCCTCGTACTCCTGGTCCATCGCGGCGTTGCGGCCGCGGTTGTTGTTGCTGCCCTGGACGTTGAGCGCGACGAAGAGGTAGCCGGACGCTTCCCACCGCACGTGCTCGCAGTACGGCCCGGCCTGCCTTTCCACGGGTATTTTTTCCGTGAAACAGAAAACAGAGCGCCAATGGGCGAGGCGTTCGACGGGATCGAAGCCGGTGCGGTGGCAGTCGGTCCAGTCGTTGTCGCCCGGCAGCAGGATGAACGGATGGCGCAGGCGGCCGAACTGCTTCTTCCGCGCCGCGAACCACTCGTCGGTGCACGGGCCGGCACCCGAGGTGATGTCGCCGACGTGCGCGACGAAGGCGAGGTCGGCCGCGTTCATGTCGTCGATCAGGCGGTCGAGGCGCTCGACCTCGCTGCGCGAGTACGGCGTGTCGCCCATCAGCCCGAAGGCCGCCGTCCCGGGCGGCAGCGGCGGCGCTGCCGCGCAGCCGAAAAGAAGCGCCAGCAAAAAAGGGGTCAGGACCCTTTTTGCGCAAAAGGGTCCTGACCCCTTTTTCAGATGCCGTAGGCTTTGCGCAGGAGCGATAGCGGGTGCGCCTTGGCGGACTGCGGGGCGTTCTCGCCCATGCCCTGCTTGATGTGCCGGGCGGCAATCGGGCAGTCGGAGCTGATGTAGTCGGGCTCGGGCTCGGCCATCTGCCGGAACACCGGGCGCCCGATCTTCATGGCGTTGTCGAAGTACTCGGTCTTCACGCCCCAGGTGCCGTCGTGGCCCGAGCAGCGCTCGACCGTCGTCACCTTGGTGTCCGGGATCGACTCCAGCATCTCGCGCGTCTTCTGCCCCATGTTCTGCACGCGCGAGTGGCAGGGGATGTGGTACGAGACCTTGCCCAGGCCGTGCTTGAAGTCGCTTTTCAGCAAACCGTCTTTCTTTCGTTGAACCAGATAGTCGAACGGGTCGAACATCGCCGCGCGCACCGCCTGCACCTCCGTGTCGCCCGGGTACATCAGCGGGATTTCCTGCTTGAACATCAGCGCGCAGGAGGGCACGGGCGCGAGGATCGCGTAGCCCTCGCGGGCATACCGTGCCAGCACGGGGATGTTCTTCTTCTTCAGGGAATCGACGCCTTCGAGATCGCCGAGCTCGAGCTTCGGCATGCCGCAGCAGACTTCCTCGTCCACCACCGCGTACGGGATCTCGTTGTGGCGCAGCAGCGCGAGGAGGTCGTGCGCCATCTGCGGCTCGTTGTAGTTCGCGTAGCAGGTGGCGAAGACGGCCACCTTGCCGGGGGTGCGCTCGCCGTCGCGCACCGTGAATTCGGGCGAAGGCTCGCAGTGGCTGCGGAATTTCGCCGGCGTGAAGGGCGGCAGCTCGCGGTCCTTATGGACCCCGAGGGTCTGCTGCAGCACTTTTCGCGAAACGGAATTCCGGTTGAAGAAATTCACCGTCTGCGCCACCACCGGGATCGCGGCGAGCCTGCCCATCGCGTCGGTGGAGGAGAGCAGGCGGTCGCGCAACGGGTGCGATGAGATGCGGCCCGCTCTGAACTTGATCGCCTTCGCGCGCAGCATGACGTGCGGGAAGTCCACGTTCCACGGGTGCGGCGGAACGTAGGGGCACTTCGTCATGTAGCACAGGTCGCAGAGGTAGCACTGGTCCACGACCTTTCCGTAGTCGCTCTTCGCGACCCCGTCGACCTCCAGGGTGCTCGAGGCGTCGACGAGCTCGAAGAGCGTCGGGAACGTGGTGCACAGGCTGACGCAGCGGCGGCAGCCGTGGCAGATGTCGAAGATGCGCTCGAGCTCCTTCTCGGCCCTCGCCAGGTCCCAGAACTCCGGGTCCTTCCAGGCGAGCGGATGCCGGGTCGGCGCCTCGAGCGAACCTTCTCTCATGCCGCCTCAGTCGGACAGGGCGTCGAGCGCCTTCTGGAAGCGGTTCGCATGGCTGCGCTCCGCCTTGGCGAGCGTCTCGAACCAGTCGGCGATCTCGCCGAAGCCCTCGTCGCGCGCCTGCTTCGCCATGCCGGGGTACATGTCGGTGTACTCGTGCGTCTCCCCCGCCACCGCCGCCTTCAGGTTCTCGCGCGTGCGGCCGATCGGCAGGTTGGTGGCCGGGTCGCCCACCGCCTCGAGGTACTCGAGGTGGCCGTGCGCGTGCCCGGTCTCGCCCTCGGCGGTCGAGCGGAACAGCGCCGAGACGTCGTTCTGGCCTTCCACGTCGGCCTTCGCGGCGAAATAGAGATAGCGCCGGTTCGCCTGCGACTCGCCCGCGAACGCGGCCTTCAGATTGTCGTGCGTCTTCGTGCCTTTGAGAGCTTTCATCGGTTCTCCTCGGAGGGAGGCGAAAGCCTAAGGCGCGTGAACGCATAGATCAAATCGAATTCGCAATTCGACGAATTGACTACAGCTATTCAGCGGAAAACCAGCACCGGCGTCTTCGAGTGGGTGAGGACCCG
>DASRFM010000041.1:0-2765 GCA_035651575.1 Burkholderiales bacterium
GGTCCTTCGGGCTGCGGCAAGTCGACGCTCCTGCGCCTCATCGCCGGCCTCGAGGAAGTGAGCGCCGGCAGGATCACCATCGAGGGCCGCGACGTTACCGGGCTCAGTCCCACCGAGCGGCGCCTGTCGATGGTGTTCCAGTCCTACGCGCTTTTTCCGCACCTGAGCGTCGCGGAGAACATCGTCTTCGGCCTCAGGGTGCGCGGGCTGCCGGCGGCCGAGCGCCGCGAGCGCCTGGCGCGCGTGGCCGAGCTGGTGGGGCTGACCGAGCGGCTGGACCACAAGCCGCAGCAGCTCTCGGGCGGGCAGCGCCAGCGCGTGGCGCTCGCGCGCTCCATTGTTTCGCAAAACCCGATCTGCCTGATGGACGAGCCGCTCTCCAATCTCGATGCGCAGCTTCGCCACGAGATGCGCGTCGAGATCCGCGCGCTGCAGCAGCGCCTCGGCATGACGGTGATCTACGTGACGCACGACCAGGTCGAGGCGATGAGCATGGCGGACCGCGTGATCCTGCTGCGCGCCGGGCGCATCGAGCAGGAAGGCACGCCGGCCGAGCTCTATGCCAGGCCCGCGAGCACCTTCGCCGCCCGCTTCATCGGCACGCCGGCGATGAACCTGGTGCGCCTCGCTACCGTGCAGCCGGGCGGTGCAAGCGACCGGCTGCTCGGCATCCGCCCCGAAGACATTCGATTGCTGCCTGACGGCGGCGGCGTCGTCGCGCAGGTGACGAGCGCCGCGTACCACGGCGCGGACACCATCGTGACGGCCCGCGTCGGCGAGGAGCAGCTCCTCGTGCGCGCGCCCGGTGAAGTAAAGCTCGCGCCCGGTTCGCAGGTGCGCCTTGGCTGGGAGCCGGGCGCCGTGCATATTTTCGATGCCGACAACGGGAGAAGGAAATGAAAACGCTGAAGGGATTGCTGGCCGCCGCGCTGCTCGTCGCAGGGCAAGCCGGCGCGGTGGAGCTCACGTTCTACTACCCGATCGCCGTGGGCGGGCCGCTCACCAAGGTGGTCGACGGCTTGGTGGCCGGCTTCGAGAAGGAGCATCCGGACGTAAGAGTGCACGCGATCTACGCCGGCAACTACGACGATGCGCGCATCAAGGCGCTCGCGGCGCTGAAGGCGGGGCAGCCGGCGCAGATGTCGGTTTTGTTTTCCATCGACCTGTACGAACTGCTGGAGCAGGACGTCATCGTCGCCTTCGACGACATCGGGGCGGACAAGAAATGGCTCGGCTCGTTCTATCCCGCGCTGATGGCGAACGGCACCTACAAGGGCAAGGTCTACGGCATTCCGTTCCAGCGCTCGACCATCGTCATGTACTGGAACAAGGACGCGTTCAAGGAGGCGGGACTCGACCCCGAGAAGGCGCCCGCGACCTGGGACGAGATGCGCGCGATGGCGGCGAAGCTCGTGAAGAAGGACGCCGGCGGCAACGTCTCGCGCTGGGGCGTGATGGTGCCCTCCACCGGCTATGCCTATTGGATGTTCCAGGCGTTCGCGCGCGAGAACGGCCAGGACCTGATGAACAAGGACGGCAACCAGACCAACTTCGCCAATGCAGACGTCATCGCGGCGCTGCAGTACTGGCGCGACCTCGGTGCGAAGCACAAGGTGATGCCGGAAGGCACTGTCGAGTGGGGCACGCTGCGCCAGAACTTCACCGAGGGCAAAACCGCGATCATGTGGCACACCACCGGCAACCTCACCGCGGTGAAGGACAGCGCGAAGTTTCCTTTCGGCGTCGCCATGCTGCCGGCCTCCAAACAGCGCGGCTCGCCGACCGGCGGCGGCAACTGGTACATCTTCAAGAAGTCGACGCCCACCGAGCGCAAGGCGGCGCTGCAATTCATCCAGTGGATCACCTCGCCCGAGCGCACCGCCGAGTGGAGCATCGCCACCGGCTATGTCGGCACGCGCGCCGACGCGTACGAGACACCGAAGCTCAAGGAATATGTTGCCGGCTTCCCGCAAGCCGCCGTCGCGCGCGACCAGCTGAAGTTCGCGACGCCCGAGCTTTCCACCTTCCAGACCGGCCGCGTGCGCAAGGCGCTCGACGATGCCATCCAGGCCGCCCTCACCGGCGGCAAGCTACCGGCCGATGCGCTCAAGGGCGCGCAGCAGGAAGCCGAGCGGCTGCTCAAACCCTATAAATAAGGACAGTCCCTATTTTCGTTAAATAGGGACAGTCCCTATTTTCCCAGGGTGAAGCACATCTACGGCTGGCTGCTGCTGACGCCGGCCGCCATCCTGCTCGTCGCCTTCACGCATTACCCGGCGGTGGCGACGCTCGCGGAGAGCTTTTTCTCCACCGGCACCGCGGTGCGCCCATCGCGCTTCATCGGCCTCGCGAATTACGCCGGCCTGCTCGCCGATCCGATCTTCACGCAGGTCTTGCTCAACAACTTCTGGTTCGCGCTCGGCACGATCCCGACGTCGATCGCGCTCGCGATGCTGATGGCGGTGTGGGTGAACGGCGCGCTTCCCGGCCGCGCGCTCGTGCGTCTTGCCTACTTCACGCCGACGGTGCTGCCGATGATCGCGGTGGCGAACCTGTGGCTGTACTTCTACACGCCGCAGATCGGCTTGCTCGACCAGCTCGTCGCGCTCTTTGGCGCGGGCAGCCACAACTGGCTCGGCAATCCCGACACCGTGATGGGCTGCCTGATCGCCATGACGATCTGGAAGGAAGCGGGCTTCTTCATGATCTTCTACCTCGCGGCACTGCAGGCACTGCCGCCCGAGCTCGGCGAAGCGGCGCGCGTC
>DASRFM010000042.1:0-51931 GCA_035651575.1 Burkholderiales bacterium
TCGCCGCCATGCCGCCCGCGAACCAGGCGTCTGAAAGCACGATCACGCCGTTCTTCTCGATCTCGGCGCGTATGTCTTTCATGAACTGCGAGTCGTTCACGCGCTTGGCGCGGTCCTGGCTGCGGATCAGCCCCGGCATCAGCGTCGCGCTGAACACCGGGACCTTGCCGCTCGCATAGTCGAGCGGGAAGAGCGTGATGTCGAGCTGGCCGTCCACCATCGCGTTCCACTGCTGGTTCGGCTTGAAGAGCGACGCGCCCGGATAGACCTGGATCGTCAGCTCGACGTTCGCGTCCTTCGCCTCCTTCGCGATCATCTGCACCATGTCGTCGCGCACGTCGCCCTTGCCTCCGGGGAATTGGTGCGACGCCCGCAGGGTGATCGGGCCGGCCTGCGCCGGGACGGCGGCTGCGCAAAGAGATGCGGCCACGATGGCCGCCACGCTTCTGATGGTCATACGGCTCTCCTCCTCAGGAAATCGGCGCCTATGCTAAACCAATTTGCTTTAAATCACGCCCTCGGCCCGAAGCCGCGCGATTTCGGCTTCGCTGCGGCCGAGCAGGCCGCGCAGGACTTCGTCGGTGTGCTGGCCGAGCAGCGGCGGCGCCAGCCGGTAATCGATCTTCGTTTCCGAAAAGCGCATGGGGCTCGCGACCATGGGCAGCCTCCCGGCCGCGGGATGCTCGAGCTCGATGCGCACGCCCCGCGCCTGGACTTGGGGCTCTTCGAAGACCTGCGCCACGTCGTTGATCGGGCCGTTCGGCACGCCCGCGGCGTCGAGGAGCTCGGTCCATTCGCGCTTGGTCCGCTTTGCGAAGAGCTCCTGCAGCAGGCGTGTCATCTCGCCCCGGTTCTCGACGCGCTTGCCGTTGGTGGCGAAGCGCGCATCGGTCGCGAGCTCCGGGCGGCCGGCCGCCTCGCAGAACTTTCGGAACAGGTTGTCGTTGCCGCACGCGAGGATCACCTCGCCGTCGGCGCAGCGAAACGGCTGGTAGGGGACGATGTTGGGATGCAGGTTGCCGATGCGCGCGGGCGGCTTGCCGGTCGCAAAGAAGTTGGTGTTCTGGTAGGCGAGCAGCGCGATCTGCGAATCGAGCAGCGCAAGGTCCAGGTGCTGTCCCTTGCCGGTGCGCTCGCGGTGCACGAGCGCCGCGCAGATGGCGATCGACGCGTACATGCCGGTGATGATGTCGGCGATCGGCACGCCGGCGCGCTGCGGGCCGCCGCCCGGCGCGCCGTCGGGCTCGCCGGTGACGCTCATCATGCCGCCCATGCCCTGGATCATGAAGTCGTAGCCCGGGCGTTCGCGATACGGCCCGGTGTGGCCGAAGCCGGTGACCGAGCAGTACACGAGCCGGGGATGCGCGGCCTGAAGCTGCTCGTAGCCGAGCCCGTAGCGCTCCAGGTCGCCGAACTTGTAGTTCTCGATGAGGACGTCGGATTTCGCGGCGAGCGCACGCACGAGCTCCTGGCCTTCCGGCTTCGAGAGGTCCACCGTGATGGACTTTTTGCCGCGGTTCGCGGACGTGAAGTAGGCGGAGTCCCGCGTCTCGCGTCCCGTCGCGTCCTTCACCCAGGGCGGGCCGAAGGCGCGCGAATCGTCGCCGATCTTCGGGCGCTCGACCTTGATCACCTCGGCGCCGAGGTCAGCCAGGTTCTGGCCGGCCCAGGGCGCCGCGAGGACACGCGAAAGGTCGAGCACGCGCATTCCGGACAGGGGCCCCGCCATGCGGCGCAATCTATCACGCAGCCGCCAGAAGGCGAGCCGCGTCGACGAAACGGGCGCTACCGCACCGCGAGGTTGTTGTGCACCGTGCGCACGCCGCTCACGCCGGCCGTCACGCGCCCGGCGCGCGAGGCGATGTCGGCGGCCGGCACGAACCCGGAGAGCTGAACCTGGCCTTCATAGGCATCGACCGAGATCGACATCGACGGGATGCCCCTTTCCGCGAACAGCGCCGCCTTCACCTTGGCGGTGAGCGCCGCATCGCGCAGCACGCGCCGCTCGTTGTCTTCCTTCGCGGCGACATACTCCGATTCGGAAAGGCGACCGTCGCCGTCGGCATCGAACGCGGCGAAGCGCTTGCCGATCTCGCGGTCGGCCGCAGCCTCGTACCGGCTGAGGTAGCCGTCCTTGTTGCGGTCGAGCGCGGCGAAATCTGCGCGCGGCGCGGCCGGCGCGCTCGGCTCTCCGGCGGGCTGCGCATAGGCCGGCGCACCCGCGAGCAGGGCCAGGAGAAAAAGAACAGGCGAGCGCATGCGCTCACTATAGGGCGCGAGCGCCGCTTCCCGTGTGACGTGCTCCCTGCGCCGCCATGATTAGCCTGTCGCCTGCGAGCGACAGCGTGTCACCAGAGCCGCACGAGGAGGCGGATCGCGAGGGCGTAGAGGATGAGGGCGAGGAGGATGCGCAGCTTCTTCACCGGCATGCGGTGCGCGAGCTTCGCGCCGGCCGGGGCGGTCAGCATGCTGCTTGCCGCGATCAGCGCGAGCGCGGGCAGGTAGACATAGCCGAGCGAGCCTTCCGGCAGCCCCGGCACGCGCCAGCCCTGCAGCACGTAAGCCGCGGTGCCGGCGAGCGCGATCGGGAAGCCGTTCGCGGCCGCGGTCCCGATCGCCCGGCGCAGTGGCACGTTGCACCAGGCGAGGAACGGGATGGTAAGGAAGGCGCCGCCGACCGCGAGGAGGCTCGAGATTGCGCCGATGAGCGACGCGGCGGCGAACACGCCGGCCGGTCCCGGCAGGGCGCGCGTCGTCTTCGGACGCAGGTCGAGGACGACTTGCGTCGCCGCGACGAAAATGAGCGCGGTGAATGTGATCGCGAGCGGCCGCGTCGGCACCATGCCGGCGATCAGCGCGGCGACGAATGCGCCGGCGAGCATCCCCGGCATCATGATGCGCGCCATCGTCCAGTCCACCGAGCCGTGCGAGTGATGCGCCCGCGCGCTCGAGAGCGAGGTGAAGATGATGGTCGCCATAGTGGTCGCGAGGGCGAGATGCAGCAGGTTCGACTCCGGCACGCCTTGCGCCGTGAAGGCGAAGACGAGCAGCGGCACGATGACCGCTCCGCCGCCGATGCCGAGCAGCCCGGCAATGAAACCGGCCAGGGCGCCGATCGCCACATAGGCAAGCCACCAGTGCATCAGCGCAGGAGGTGCGCCGCGAGCTCGGCGAACCCGGCTCCGGACTCGCCCTGGGTGACGTACTTCGGCTTCGCCGCAAGCAGGGCCTCGAAGCGGCGCACGTTGGCGACGCCGACCGAGTTGCCGAAAAACGCGAACATCGGCGCGTCGTTCGGGGAATCGCCGGCGAAGACCAGCGACGGGTTGGCGGCGTCGAGGTCCGTGCCGAAGCGCTCCGCAAACAGCACGCGCGTCATGGCGAGCTTGTCGTAGGAGCCGAGCCAGCCGTTCACGTGGATCGAGCTGATCTTCGCGGTAAGGCCCGCCTCGCGCATGATCGCGGCGATGCGCTCGGCCGCGCCCATGGAGAGCGGCGGCACGTCCTCGCAATAGTCGATCGCCAGGTCCGTCGCGCGGTAGCCCTGGTCGCTCGCCAGGGCGCAGCCCGGCACGCTTTTCAGCACCTGCGCGGCGACGGCGTCGAGGCGCGCACGCTGCTCGGCGAGGAGCGCGGCATCGGCGTGGAAGCGCTTGTGCAGGCGCCCGTCGTGAAACGAAAAATAGAACGCGCCGTTCTCGCCGACGACCGCATCCACCGGCCACATGCGCGCGATGTGATCGCACCAGCCTGCCGGGCGCCCGGTGACCGGCACCACCCGCTTGCCGGCGCGCTGCAGGCGCTCGAGCGCCGCGTACGCCTCGGCCGTGAGCTTGCCGTGGGTGGTCAGCGTCTCGTCGATATCGACGAGGACGCCGGCAATGCCGGCGCGCTCGAGCTCGGCGAGCGGCTTCATGCGCCGAACACAGCCGCGACGCGTGCTCTTTGCGCCGGGCTCATGAGCAGGCCGGCCTTGGTGCGCCGCCAAAGCACATCGTCGGCGCTGCGCGCCCATTCACGATCGGCGAGGTAGCGCAGCTCGCGCTCCGTGAGGCCGCCGCCGAAATCCTCTCCCAGAGCGCCGCCCTCCAGGACCGCATCCGCGCGCGTGCCGTGGCGCCGGAAAATGCCGCGCAGCACGGACTGCGGGATGCCGCGATGCCGCGCGAAAAAAGCGTCGCGGCTGCGCGCACGTCCGCCGGGAGGGAAATCGCTGCCGGCAAGCGCCGCGCCCGCCGTCCAGGCGGGGGCGAGGCCGGGGAAGAAGGGCGCGAGCTTTTCCATCACGTGCTCGGCGAGGCGCCGGTAGGTCGTAATCTTGCCTCCGAAGACGGACACGACGGGTGCGCACCCCGCATCATCATCCAGGCGCAGCGTGTAATCGCGCGTGATGGCGGACGGATCGCTCGAGCCGTCGTCGTAAAGCGGGCGCACGCCGCAATAGCGCCACACGACCTGGGCCGGCGAGGCGGGCGCGGCGAGATAGCGGTTGACCGCGCGGCACAGGTAATCGACTTCCGCCGCGCTTGGCGCGGCGGCCGCCGGGTCGCCGCGCTCGACGACCTCGGTGGTGCCGACGAGCGTGTGCTCCTCGCCATAGGGAATCATGAAGACCACGCGGCGATCCTCGTTCTGCAGGATGAAGGCGTGATCGCCGAGGTACAGGCGCGGCAGGACGATATGCGTGCCTTTCACGAGGCGCACCGAGTCACGCGAGGGCTGTCCGAGCCGCCCGTTCAGCACCTGCTTCACCCACGGGCCCGCGGCGTTGACGACGGCCCGCGCGCTCACCGTTTCGCCGCTCGAGAGCTTCGCCTGCCAAGAGCCCCCGACGCGCGCCGCCGAAACGCACTCGGTTCGGGTCAGCACCCTTGCGCCCCGCTCGGCCGCGTCGATGGCATTGGCGATGACCAGCCGTGCATCGTCGACGCGGCAGTCCGAGTAGATGAAGCCATGCTTGTATTCGGGCTTCAGCCCGGCGCCGTAGGGCGGCGAATCAAGCCGCAGGGCGTGCGATCCGGGCAGGCTTGCGCGGCGTGCGAGGTGGTCGTACAGGAAAAGCCCGGTGCGGATCATCCAGCGCGGCCGCAGGCCGGGCACATGCGGCATGACGAATTGCGCCGGCCACACCAGGTGCGCCGCGATCCTCAGCAGGATCTCGCGCTCTGCGAGCGCCTCGGCCACGAGGCGAAACTCGTATTGCTCCAGGTAGCGAAGCCCGCCGTGGATCAGCTTGGAGGAGGCGGAGGAGGTGGCACCGGCAAGATCGCCGCGCTCCACGAGGACCACCGAAAGGCCGCGGCCGGCCGCGTCCCGGGCCACGCCCGCGCCGTTGATGCCGCCGCCGAGGACCAGCAAATCGACCATGGCGGGCGACTATAGACCATCGCCCGCCCGGCGAAGGGGCTTGCGCCCCGCAGACTAGCCGCCGCTCGCCTTCTTCAGCTGGTCGAGCTGCAGCACCTTGACGCGCACGGCGCCGGCGCCTTTCGCCTCCTCCTCGGCCCGGGTCTGCTCGCGCGTCTTCGTCTGCTGCTGCCGGCGCACGCGCTCGAAAGTCTTGCGCACGTCGGTGTCGAAGCTCGGCTTGTATCGGAAGGAGGAATCGAGGATGTGTTTCATGCGGCTCTCCAAACGCTAGATGCGGCTGACGCTGGATTGTTCCAGCACCCCGCCGCCGGCGTTGGTGGGTCAACCTGGTCTGCGCGGACTATCTTGGAGAAATTGCGGATTATTTCAAGTCGCGGACTTGCTACACGCGTCGCGCGCCGCGCTACGTCGCGCTGATTTCTATCGGTTTTATTTTTTGCGAAGCTTGCGAATCGCCGCGAGCTGCGCCGCGAGCATCGCGAGCTCGCCCTCGACGGTGGCGATTTCCTGCTTGCTCGTGGCGGTGCGCCGGGCTTCTTCAGCGCGCTTAAGGGCTTCCTGCGCTTTCGCTTCGTCGAGATCCTGGCCGCGGATCGCCGTGTCGGCGAGCACGGTGACGACCTTCGGCTGCACTTCCAGGATGCCGCCGGCAACGAAGATGAGCTGCTCTTCGCCGCCGCCGGGCGGCGTGATGCGCACGGCGCCGGGCCGGATGCGCGTGATGAGCGGCGTATGGCGCGGGTAGATGCCGAGCTCGCCCGCCTCGCCGGGCAGCACGACGAATTCCGCCTCGCCCGAGAAGATGGACTCCTCGGCGCTCACCACGTCCACGTGAAGGGTGGGATTGGCCATCAGCGCAGGGTCTTCGCTTTCTCGAACGCTTCCTCGATCGTGCCGACCATGTAGAACGCCTGCTCCGGCAGCGCGTCGCACTCGCCGTTGACGATCATCTTGAAGCCCTTGATCGTGTCCTTCAGGGAGACGTACTTGCCCGGGGTGCCGGTGAAGTTCTGCGCGACCGTGAACGGCTGCGAGAGAAAGCGCTGGATCTTGCGGGCGCGCGCCACGGCGAGCTTGTCCTCGGGGGAGAGCTCGTCCATGCCGAGGATCGCGATGATGTCGCGCAGCTCCTTGTAGCGCTGGAGCGTCGCCTGCACCGAGCGCGTCGTGTTGTAGTGCTCCTCGCCGATCGTGTTCGGGTCTACCTGGCGAGAAGTGGAGTCAAGCGGATCCACCGCGGGATAGATGCCGAGCGCCGCGATGTCGCGCGACAGCACCACGGTCGCATCCAGGTGGCCGAAGGTGGTCGCGGGCGAGGGGTCGGTCAGGTCGTCGGCCGGGACGTACACGGCCTGGATCGACGTGATGGACCCGGTCTTCGTCGACGTGATCCGCTCCTGCAGGCGACCCATCTCCTCGGCGAGCGTGGGCTGGTAGCCCACCGCCGAAGGCATCCGGCCGAGAAGCGCGGACACCTCGGTGCCGGCGAGCGTGAAACGGTAGATGTTGTCGACGAAGAAGAGGATGTCGCGGCCCTCGTCGCGGAAGCTCTCCGCCATGGAAAGGCCGGTGAGCGCGACCCGCAGCCGGTTGCCCGGAGGCTCGTTCATCTGGCCGAACACCATCGCGACCTTCGATTCCTCGAGGTTGTCGAGCTTGACGACGCCCGCCTCGATCATCTCGTGGTAGAAGTCGTTGCCCTCGCGGGTGCGCTCGCCGACGCCGGCGAAGACCGAGAGGCCGGAGTGCTGCGTGGCGATGTTGTTGATGAGCTCCAGCATGTTGACGGTCTTGCCCACGCCGGCGCCGCCGAAGAGACCAATCTTGCCGCCCTTGGCGAACGGGCAGATGAGGTCGATGACCTTGATCCCGGTCTCGAGCAGCTCCACCGAGGGCGAGAGCTCGTCGAATTTCGGCGCGATCTGGTGGATCGAGCGGCGCTCCTGCGACTTGATCGGGCCGACCTCGTCGATCGGCCGGCCGAGCACGTCCATGATCCGGCCGAGCGTCCCCTTGCCGACCGGCACGGAGATCGGCGCGCCGGTGGACTTCACCTTCATGCCGCGGCGCAGGCCGTCCGAGGAGCCGAGCGCGATGCAGCGCACGATGCCGTCGCCGAGCTGCTGCTCGACCTCGAAGGTGAGGCCCCGCTCGATGAGCTTGTTGTCGCCGCTATCCTCGAGGATCAGCGCCTCGTAGATGTTCGGCATCTGCTCGCGCGGGAACTCGATGTCGATGACGGCGCCGATGGATTGGACGATCGTGCCTTGTGCTTGTGCCATGGGATTCCTTTATACGGCGGCAGCGCCGCCGACAATTTCGGACAGCTCCTTGGTGATGCCGGCCTGGCGGTTCTTGTTGTAGATGAGCGTGAGCTCGTCGATCAGCGTCGCCGCGTTGTCCGAGGCGGCCTTCATCGCCACCATGCGCGCCGACTGCTCGGAGGCCATGTTCTCCGCCACCGCCTGAAAGATGATCGCCTCGATGTAGCGCGTCATCACCTGGTCGAGCACCGCGCGCGCCTCCGGCTCGTAGAGGTAGTCCCACACGGTTTCCGGGGCGCCGAGCCGGTCGCCCGAGAGCGGCAGCAGCTGCTCGATCACGGGCTCCTGCTTCATGGTGTTGACGAAGCGGTTGTAGGCGAGCATCAGGCGGTCGAAGCGGTCGGTGGTGTAGCCGTCGAGCATCACCTTCACCGCGCCGATCAGCTTGTCCATCTGCGGACGGTCGCCGAGCTGCACCGCCTGCGAGACGATGTTCGCGCCGAGGCGCTGCATGAATCCGAGCCCCTTGTTGCCGATCGCGCAAACCTCGATCTCCTCGCCCTCGGCCTGCCATTCCTTGTACTGGTTGAGCACCAGGCGCAGCAGGTTCGTGTTGAGCGCCCCGCACAGGCCCTTGTCGGTCGTCACGACGATGATCCCGACCCGCTTCACCGAGTCGCGCGCCACGATGAAGGGATGCCGGTACTCGGGATTGGCGTGCGAGATGTGCGCCGCGACGTTGCGGATCTTGTCGCTGTAGGGACGCGCATGGCGCATGCGCTCCTGCGCCTTGCGCATCTTCGACGCGGCCACCATCTCCATCGCCTTGGTGATCTTCCGCGTGTTCTGCACGCTCCGGATCTTCATCCGGATTTCCTTGGTGCCGGGCATCTTTAGTAGCTGCCGCTCTTCTTCCAGTCCTCGATGGCGGACTTGAGGGACTTCTCCTCGTCCGCGGAGAGGTCCTTCTTGTCCTCCATGTTCTTCACGAGCGAGGCGTATTTGGTCTTGATGTAGTCGCGCATCGATTTCTCGGCGGCGAGCGCCTTCTTCACGTCGATGTCGTCGAAGTAGCCGTTGTTCACTGCGAAGAGCGTGAGCGCCATTTCCCAGACCTGCAGCGGCTGGTATTGCGGCTGCTTCATCAGCTCGGTGACCATGCGTCCGCGCTCGAGCTGCTTGCGGGTGGCCTCGTCCAGGTCGCTCGCGAACTGCGCGAAGGCGGCGAGCTCTCGGTACTGCGCGAGCGCGAGGCGCACGCCGCCGCCGGTGTCGCGCCGCTTCATGACCTTGGTCTGCGCCGCGCCGCCGACCCGCGACACGGAAATGCCGGCGTTGATGGCGGGTCGGATGCCGGCGTTGAACAAGTCCGTCTCGAGGAAGATCTGCCCGTCCGTAATCGAGATCACGTTCGTCGGCACGAACGCGGTCACGTCGCCCGCCTGCGTCTCGATCACCGGCAGCGCCGTCAGCGAGCCGGTCTTGCCCTTCACGGCGCCGTTGGTGAATTTCTCGACGTACTCGGGATTCACGCGGGCGGCGCGCTCCAGAAGGCGCGAATGCAGGTAGAACACGTCGCCCGGATACGCCTCGCGTCCCGGCGGCCGGCGCAGCAGCAGCGACACCTGGCGGTACGCCCAGGCCTGCTTGGTCAGGTCGTCATAGATGATGAGCGCGTCCTGCCCGCGATCGCGGAAGTACTCGCCCATCGTGCAGCCGGCGTACGGCGCGATGTACTGCATCGCCGCGGACTCCGAGGCCGACGCGGCCACCACGATGGTGTACGCCATCGCGCCGTGCTCCTCGAGCTTGCGCACGACGTTCGCGATGGTCGAGGCCTTCTGGCCGATCGCGACGTACACGCAAAACAGGTCCTTGCCCTTCTGGTTGATGATGGTGTCGACCGCCACCGCGGTCTTGCCGGTCTGGCGGTCGCCGATGATGAGCTCGCGCTGCCCGCGGCCGATGGGAACCATGGCGTCGATCGCCTTGAGCCCGGTCTGCACCGGCTGCGACACCGACTGGCGCGCGATCACGCCGGGAGCGACCTTCTCGATCACGTCGGTGAGCTTCGCGTTGATCGGCCCCTTGCCGTCGATCGGCTGGCCAAGCGAGTTGACCACGCGGCCGAGGAGCTCGGCACCGATCGGCACCGAGAGGATCTTGCCGGTGGTCTTGACGGTGTCGCCCTCGCTGATGTGGGTGTACTCGCCGAGAATCACCGCGCCGACCGAGTCGCGCTCCAGGTTGAGCGCGAGCCCGAAGGTGTTCTTCGGGAACTCGAGCATCTCGCCCTGCATCACGTCCGACAGGCCGTGGATCCGGCAGATGCCGTCGGTCACGGAAACGACCGTGCCCTGGGTGCGCATCTGCGCGCCGGCATCCAGGTTCTGGATGCGGCTCTTGATGAGTTCGGAGATTTCCGAGGGATTCAGTTGCATGGGTGCTCCTTAAGCTTTCAGTGCCGCTTCCAGGGCGCCGAGCTGCGCCCGCGCCGAAGCATCGATGACCTTGTCCCCGAGCAATACCTTCACGCCCGCAATCAGGGAGGAATCCAGCTGGTAGTGCGGCTTGATGCTGCGGCCGGTCTTCTTCTCGAGGCGCTGCACCAGGTCGGCTTTCTGTGCGTCGGTGAGCTCGAAGGCGGTGAAGACAACCGCCTCGATCATGCCCTCGCGGGCGTTCTTCAGAATTTCGTACTGCGTCCGGATGTCGGGCAGGAGCTCGAGCCGCCTGTTCTCGGCGAGCACGCGCACGAAGTTTTCCGCCTCGGCGCTCAGCTTGCCCGAAAGGATGGACAGGAACACGCCGGCCACCTGTGCATCCGAGAGCTTCGGGTCGGCGATCGCGGCGCGCACGCGCGCGTCGGCCGCGACCGCGGCGAGCGCGGCGAGCATGTCGGACCACGGGGCGAGGCTGCTGCCCGCGTCCGCGAGGCGGAAAACCGCCTCGGCGTAGGGCCTCGCTACGGTGCTCGGCTCGGCCATCCGCGCCTAGAGCTGCCGCTTGATCGAGTCGAGGAGATCGGCGTGCGCCCTGGCGTCGACCTCGCGCCGCAGGATCTTCTCCGCCCCGGCCACGGCGAGCGCCGCGACCTGGTCGCGCAGCTGCTCGCGGGCGCGCGAGAGCTCCTGCTCGATCTCCGCCTTGGCGGCCGCCTTCTCGCGATTGCCTTCGTCGCGGGCCGCGTTCTTCGCCTCCTCGATCATCTGCGTGACGCGCTTGTCGGCCTGCGCGAGCAGCTCGTTCGCACGCTCGCGCGCCTTGCGCACTTCTTCCTCCGCCTGCCGGCTCGAGGTCTCGAGCGACTTGCGCCCCTGCTCGGCCGCGGCCAGGCCGTCGGCGATGGTCTTCTGGCGCGCCTCGATGGCGCGCAGCATGGGCGGCCAGACGAAGCGGACGGTGAACCAGATGAACGCGGCGAAGGTGATCGCCTGCGCAATCATGGTGAAATTGAGGTTCATCTGCGCCCCCCCTGCGGTTCGCCGGCTAGCGGAATGCCGTCGCGAGCGGGTTGGCGAAGGCGAAGAACATCGCGATGCCCAGGCCGATGATGAACGAGGCATCGATCAGGCCGAGGAGCAGGAACACCTTGCCCTGCAGCGCGTTCGTGAGCTCCGGCTGGCGCGCCGCCGCCTCGAGGAAGCGGCTGCACATGATGCCGACGCCGATGCAGGCGCCCGCGGCGCCGAGCCCGATCATCAGTCCCACGCCGATGCCGGTGTAGGCCTGGACCATCGCGAGCAGTTGAAGCTTATCCATGGGATTTTCCCTTTCTTTGCGAACGTTGCGATTCAGTGATGTTCATGCGCCATCGCGATGTAGACGATGGTCAG
Organism: Burkholderiales bacterium; assembly: GCA_035651575.1. Taxonomy (GTDB): domain Bacteria; phylum Pseudomonadota; class Gammaproteobacteria; order Burkholderiales; family SG8-39; genus SCGC-AG-212-J23. The sequence goes on from DASRFM010000042.1 coordinate 11,471, forward strand.
CATCATGAAAATGTAGGCCTGCAGCAGCACGATCAGGATGTGGAAGATCGACCAGCCCAGCGCGAGCACCGAGCCGGCGACGATCCCGCCGAGGCTGGTGGCGGCGAGCATCCAGAGCAGCAGGAACAGGATCTCGCCCGCGTACATGTTGCCGAAGAGGCGCAGCGAGTGCGACAGCGTCTTCGAGACGTATTCGACCATCTGGAAAGCGAAGTTCGCGGGCCAGAGCAGCGGATGGGCGCCGAAGGGCGCGCAGAAAAGCTCGTGCAGCCAGCCGCCCACGCCTTTCACCGCCATGCCGAAATAGACGCTCAGGATGAGGACCGAGATCGACAGCGCGAAGGTGGTGTTGACGTCGGCGGTGGGCACGATGCGGAAGCCGTGCTCGGAGACGCGATCGGTGAGGAGGCCGACGAGGTCCACGGGCAGCCAGTCCATGGCATTCATGAGCACCACCCAGACGAACACGGTGAGCGCGAGAGGCGCGACGAAACGATGCCGGTCGCCGTGGTGGAAGATGCCTTTCGCCTGTTCGTCGACGAAGTCGATCAGCCACTCGACGAACGCCTGCCGGCGTCCCGGGACCCCGGAGGTGGCGCCGCGCACCACCCACCAGATGAACCCGACCCCGAGGAACCCGAGCAGGATGGAGACCGCGAGGGAATCGACGTTCAGCACCCAGAAGCCCCCGTGCTCGCCGCCAAGGGGCTTGGTGAAGAAGGTCAGATGATGCTCGATGTATCCGGAGGGAGTGAGCTCAGTCTCGGCGGCCATGGATGCAGGGCATCAATATTCGCGAACAAAAAAAGCCAAAGTGAAAATCAGCATCGTCACCAGGAACGATCCGACGAACACGCCGACGATCGCCTGGTCGTAGCTCTTCAGCACCAGCCACAGCAAAAGCACGGAGACGCCGATCTTGACTGCCTCGGCTTTCAACGCGCCAGCCAGAACCCCCCCAGCGGATCCCCAGTGGCTCCTCGAAGCCACCCATCCGGCAAGCGCGCCAGCGGCGAGGCTGACTGCGCCTCCCGCCGCGGCGGAGATCGCCGCCTGCACGCCCAGCCCGAGCGCGGCGGCGAGCGTCATCGCAAGCGTCGCCGCAAGCTGCCAGCGCAGGACCGTGCGGATGGGCTTCGTCAGGCGGCGGAGCATGGGTTCAATTTCCCCGCGCCCGGCAAAGCCCGGAAAGTATAGCGCAAACCGCCCTCAGCGCAGCTTCTTGAGCAGCTGCTCGAGGTGCTCCAGGCTCGCGTAGTGGACCACGATCTTCCCCGTGCCTTTGCGCGCGGGACGGATCGCGACGCTCGTGCCGAGCCGCTCGGACACTTCCTCCTCCAGCCGCGCAAGATCGCGGTCGGTCTTGCGGCGCGCGCGCGGCGCCGCGCCTCGCAGCATCTGCTGGACGAGCGCCTCGGTCTCGCGCACGGAGAGCTTGCGCGCCGCCACGCGATTCGCCGTCTCGATCTGGCGCGCGCCGTCGAGCGCGAGAAGCGCCCGGGCGTGCCCCATCTCGAGGGCTCCCTCCATCACCATTTCCTGCACCGGCTTCGCCAGCTTCAGCAGCCGCAGCAGGTTGGTCGTCGCGCTGCGCGAGCGGCCCACCGCGTCGGCCGCCTGCTCGTGGGTCATCTTGAATTCGTCCACGAGGCGCTGCACGCCGGCCGCCTCCTCCATGGGATTGAGGTCCTCGCGCTGGATGTTCTCGATGAGCGACATGGCGAGCGCGGAATCGTCGGCCACCTCGCGCACGAGCGCCGGCACTTCTTCCAGCCCCGCCATCTGCGCCGCGCGCCAGCGCCGCTCGCCCGCGATGAGCTCGTAGCGCTCCCGATCCACGGGCCGCACGAGCACGGGCTGCATGAGGCCCTGCGAGCGGATCGACGCCGCGAGCTCTGCGAGCGCCTGCTGGTCCATCTTCGTGCGCGGCTGATAGCGTCCCGGGCGGATGCGGTTCACCGGAAGCGTGGTGAGCGACTCGCGCGGCGGCTCGTCGCTCCCTGCGCCGAGCAGGGCGTCCAGGCCGCGTCCCAGTCCCTTCGCGCGGCTCATGCCGGCTGTCCCTGGGCGAGGAGCTCCTGCGCGAGGCCGACGTAGGCCTGCGCGCCCTTCGAGCCGCTGTCCCACAGCACGCCCGGAATGCCGTGGCTCGGCGCCTCGGCAAGGCGGACGTTGCGCGGCACGAGCGTGCGGAACACCTTGTCCCCGAAGTGCTCCTCGAGCTGCGCGGAGACCTGCTGCGCGAGCATGTTGCGCGGGTCGTACATCGTGCGCAACAGGCCGGCGATCTCCAGGCGCGGATTCAGGTTCGCGCGCACGCGCTTGATCGTGGCAACGAGATCCGAAAGGCCTTCGAGTGCATAGTACTCGCACTGCATCGGAATCAGCACGAATTGCGCGGCAGTGAGCGCGTTCACCGTGAGCAGGCTGAGCGACGGCGGGCAGTCGATCAGGATGAAGTGATAGTCCTGCGCCACGCGCTCGAGCGCGCTGCGCAGGCGCGTCTCGCGCGAGGCAAGCTCGACCAGCTCGACCTCCGCGCCTGCGAGCTCGCGGTTCGCCGGTAACAGGTCGTAGCCAGCACCCTCGGCGCGTATGCGCACCGAGCCGAGCTCTCCGAGTCCGAGGAGCACGTGGTACACCGTGCGCGCGAGCGCCCGCTTGTCGACGCCGCTGCCCATGGTTGCGTTGCCCTGGGGATCAAGGTCGACGAGGAGCACGCGCCGCCCGGCCTGGGCGAGCGCGGCCGCAAGGTTGACGCTCGTCGTCGTCTTTCCAACGCCGCCTTTCTGGTTGACGACCGCGAGCACGCGCGCGCCGCTCACGACGCGAACCGGCAGAGCACGAGGTGCCGTTCGGCGCCGAGGAACGGCACGTCGAGCGCGATGACCCGGCCGCAGTCGCAGCCGGCCGGGACCGCGGCCAGTTCGGCGCGCGGGTACGCGCCTTTCATCGCCGCGAGAGAACCCGCCGGCGCGAGAAGGTGCCGGCACGAATCGATGAAGCGCGCGAGCTCCGCGAAGGCGCGCGAGATCACCACCGCGAAGCCCGATTGCGGCCTCCAGCGCTCCACGCGGCCGCACTCGACCGCGACATTGTCGAGGTCGAGCTCGATGGCCGCCTGGCGCAGGAACGCCGCTTTCTTTTCGCTCGCTTCGTTCAGCGTCACCTGCCAACCCGGACGCGCGATGGCGAGCGGCACGCCTGGGAGCCCGGCTCCCGAGCCCGCGTCGGCAAGGCGGTCGGAATCGCGCATCGGCAAATGCGGCAGCACGGCGAGGGAATCGAGCACATGATGGGTCACCATGCGCTCCGGATCGCGAATCGCGGTGAGGTTGTAGGTGCGATTCCACTTCGCGATCAGCTCCAGGTATTGCTGCAGCTTCTCGCACGCGCGGGCCGGCAGCGCGAGCGCGAGCTGCTCCAGGCCGCGTTCGAGCCGCGCTCGCGGCGTCATGCGATTTTCTTTTTCGCGGCTTTGAAGCCGCGCTTGAGGTGCACGAGCAGCAGCGACACGGCGGCGGGCGTGATCCCCGAGACGCGCGAAGCCTGTCCGAGCGTCTGCGGCCGATGGCGGTTCAGAAGCTGCTGCACCTCGTGCGACAACCCCGGCACCTCGCGGAAGTCGAGCTCGCGCGGAAGCGCAAGCTCCTCGGCCTCGCGCCGGCGCTCGATCTCCTGGTTCTGCCTCGCGATGTAGCCGTCGTACTTCGCTTGGATCTCCACCTGCTCGCCCACTCGCGCATCCTCCACGGCCGGCCCCGCCCCCGGAAGCGTCATGAGCCCTGCATACGTATTCTCGGGGCGGCGCAGAAGGTCCAAGATAGAGTGTCTTTCAAGTAAGCTAGTGCTCACATACGTAGAGCGCAAGCGTTCTTGCTCCCGCGCGATGGCTTCCCGTTTGCGGCTGAAGTAATCCCACCGCTCGTCCCCTACGAGTCCTAACCGCCGGCCTTCCTCCGTCAGCCGGAGGTCGGCATTGTCCTCGCGCAGCATCAGGCGATATTCGGCCCGGCTGGTGAACATGCGGTATGGCTCGGACACGCCGCGCGTCACGAGATCGTCGACCAGCACGCCAAGGTATGCCTGGTCGCGTCGCGGCCACCACGCAGCGCGCCCCAGTGCCTTTTGCGCTGCGTTCACGCCCGCGAGAAGTCCCTGGGCCGCCGCTTCCTCGTAACCGGTAGTGCCGTTGATCTGCCCGGCGAAGAAGAGGCTGGGCACCGCCTTCGTCTCGAGCGATGCATGCAGCTGCCGTGGGTCGAAGTAATCGTATTCGATGGCGTAGCCCGGGCGCAGTACATGCGCCCTCTCCAGACCCCGGATCGAATGCACGAGCTCGAGCTGGACGTCGAACGGCAGGCTCGTGGAGATGCCGTTCGGGTAGATCTCGCTCGTCGTCAGGCCCTCGGGCTCCAGAAAGATCTGATGGCTCGACTTGCCGGCGAAGCGGTGGATCTTGTCTTCGATCGACGGGCAATAGCGTGGGCCGACGCCTTGGATCACGCCAGTGAACATCGGCGAGCGGTCCAGCCCGCGCCGGATGGCGTCGTGCGTGCGCTCATTCGTGTGGGCGATCCAGCAAGGCACCTGGCGAGGATGCTGGCTGCGCTCGCCCAGAAAAGAGAACACCGGCTCCGGAGAATCCCCGGGCTGCACCTCCAGCGCCGAAAAATCGATCGTGCGGCCATCGAGGCGTGGCGGTGTCCCGGTCTTCAGCCGGCCGACCGGGAGCTTCATTTCGCGCAGCCGCTCGGCGAGGGTCAACGAGGCCGGGTCGCCCGCCCTGCCAGCACGATAGTTCTCAAGGCCGACGTGTACCAAGCCGCCCAGGAAAGTCCCCGCCGTGAGCACCGCGGCGCGGGCGCGGAATCGCACGCCAAGCTGGGTGACGACGCCGCTGGCCATGCCCCCCTCGACGAGAATGTCGTCGACCGCCTGCTGGATGACGCTCAGGCCGGCCTGGCGCTCTATGCGCCAGCGGATGGCCTGACGGTAAAGGACGCGGTCGGCTTGGGCCCGCGTCGCACGCACAGCCGGACCCTTGGATGAGTTGAGCGTGCGGAACTGAATGCCCGCTTCGTCGGTGGCGCAGGCCATCGCACCGTCGAGCGCGTCGATCTCGCGGACCAAGTGGCCTTTGCCGATCCCCCCGATGGAAGGATTGCAGGACATCTGGCCCAAAGTCTCGATGCTGTGCGTGAGAAGCAGCGTGCGGCAGCCCAGCCGGGCCGCAGCGAGCGCAGCTTCCGTACCAGCATGCCCGCCGCCCACGACGATGACGTCGAATTCAGACGGGAAAACCATTGGGGGAGCGAATGATACGCGAAGGGCTGCCCGCCCGGCACACCGCGAGCGTGCGCCGCAGACGTTCCACGTGGAACGAACATGGCGCAGCGAATGCTGCGCCGCACAAATCGTACTTAGCTAGCCAAGCGCTGGTGCATATCGCCGCGGCGGGACTCGAGTGTCGCGGGTAGATGCTGGCCCAGCCGGCCGAAGAGCTCATCGTGCGACGCGAGTTCCTCGCGCCACGCTGTGCGATCCACGGCGGCCAGCTCGTCGAAGCGCTCGCGTGAAATTTTCTCGAGCCCGGACCAGTTAAGGTCCTCGAAGCGCGGCATGGTCCCGAGCGCGGTAGGCACGCCCTGGGCCCGGCCCTCGCAGCGCTCGACGATCCATTGCAGCACGCGCATGTTCTCGCCGAAGCCCGGCCACATGAACTTGCCGTTGGCATCGCGGCGGAACCAGTTCACCCGGAAAATCTTTGGCACGTGGGTCACCGCGCGTCCCATCTTGAGCCAGTGCGCGAAGTAGTCCCCCATGTTGTAGCCGCAAAAAGCGAGCATCGCCATGGGATCGCGTCGCACGACGCCGACTTTGCCGGTGATTGCCGCAGTCGTTTCCGAGCCGAGGGTCGCAGCCATGTAGACGCCCTCTTCCCAGCTGGGCGCCTCCACCACGAGCGGCACGGTGCTCGAGCGGCGGCCGCCGAAAACGAAAGCGGAGATCGGCACGCCGGATGGATCTTCCCAGGCAGGATCGATCGAGGGGCACTGCGCTGCGGGCACGGTGAACCGCGCGTTCGGGTGCGCGGCGAGGCGACCCTTCTTGCCGTCCTCCGGCGTCCAGTCCTTGCCCTGCCAGTCGACCAGGCGGGCGGGCGGCGTCTCCGTCATCCCTTCCCACCACACATCGCCGTCGGGAGTGAGAGCCACGTTGGTGAAGATGACGTTCGAATGAAGCATCTTCATCGCGTTCGCGTTGGTGTGCTCGGACGTGCCCGGCGCAACGCCGAAAAGCCCGGCTTCCGGATTGATGGCGTGGAACCGGCCGTCCTTGCCCGGCTTGATCCAGGCGATGTCCTCGCCGATCGTGGTGACCTTCCAGCCCTTGTATGCGGCAGGCGGGATCAGCATCGCGAGATTGGTCTTCCCGCAGGCCGAAGGGAAAGCCGCGGCGACGTAGGTCTTCTTTCCCGACGGCGACTGCAGGCCGAGGATGAGCATGTGCTCGGCGAGCCAGCCCTCGTCGCGCGCCATCACCGAGGCGATCCGCAGCGCGAGGCATTTCTTGCCGAGCAGCGCATTGCCGCCATAGCCGGAACCGTACGACCAGATCTCGCGCGTCTCCGGGAAATGGACGATCCACTTCTCCTTTTCGTTGGAAGGCCAGGGGACATCCTTCTCGCCGGGCGCGAGGGGCGCGCCGACCGAATGCACACAGGGAACAAACGCCCCGTCCTCGCCCAGCCATTCCGCCACGGCGCGGCCCATGCGCGTCATGACTTTCATGCTCACTGCGACGTACGCGGAGTCCGAAATTTCGACGCCGACCTGCGCGATCGGCGAGCCGATCGGGCCCATGGAGAACGGCAGCACGTACATGGTGCGGCCGCGCATGCAGCCGTCAAACAGCCGCTCCAGCGTGGCGCGCATTTCACGCGGCTCGATCCAGTTGTTCGTCGGACCAGCGTCCTCCTTGTCCTTGCTGCAGATGAAAGTGCGCTCTTCCATGCGCGCTACGTCGCTGGGATGCGAGCGCGCGAGGAAAGAATTCGGCCTTAGCTTCTCGTTGAGGCGGGTGAAGGTCCCGGCCTTGACGAGCTCGAGGCAGAGCCGGTCGTACTCCGCCTGGGAGCCATCGCACCAGACGATGCGCTCCGGCTTCGCCAGTCGCGCGACCTCCGCCACCCATTGCCGGAGCGCCGGATGGCGCACCCAGCTCGGGGCGTTGGATTGGTCGGCGGGGGCGGCTGCTGGTGCGTTCATGGACCTTGCTCCAGAAAGGCAAACGGCCCAGAGAAGCCGGGCCGGTTCGATGACGATGGACGTCGCCGGATTTTAGCACCGGCGTGCCGTAAAGCGGATCGCCGCGGGCTCCTCCGTTCGGATAAAGCCAAGAAACTACAATGTGTTACGCGTGCGAACGTGCCGGAAGAGACGGCCGGCGAGACGGTAGCTCGGTCCCGTGCCCGTAATGAGCACGATCACCCGTGTTACGTGCGCGGCCGTCACGAGGGGTACGCCGAGCTGCAACACTTTTGCGGTGATGCACATTTCGGCAATGCCCCCCGGAGCCATGGCAAGCACGAGGCTCGGCACGGGGAGCCCGGCCGCCCAGCCGAGCAGCGCGGCAAAGAGCACCGTGCACGCCATGGCGACGAAGACACTGGCCAGCACGGCCGCGACATAGCGCGGCGCCGATTGCAGCGAGCGGCGCTCGAAGCGTGAGCCGAGCGCGCAGCCGATCAATACCTGCGCGGCGTTGGAGAGCACGCTTGGCATAGCGGAAAGCTCGACTCCGTTCGCCGTCAGGGCGATCACGAGGGCGAGCGGACCGAACATGAAGGCGTTCGGCATGCCGAGCCGGTTGACGAGCAAGCCCGCGCTGACTGCGAGCGCGAGAAGCGCGGCGAGCCCGCCGTAGGCGACGGGCGTCGGCGCCGGCTGGTACGCGTCGCTGCCATGCACGCCCGAGTACGTGAGCGCGAACGGCACCACGACGACCACGGCCAGGATGCGAAGCGATTGGCCGAGCGCGACGCGATCGGGGCGCGCGCCGTAGCGCTCCCCGAGGAGCGTCATCTCGGCCGCGCCGCCCGGTACGCTCGCGAAGAAAGCGGTCTTCGTGTCGGTCTCCCCGAGGCGGGCGAGCACCCACCCGGAGACGACGCCGAGCAGCATGGCGAACACGCCGGCAACCAGAAGCACCGGCCAGAACGACACTACCTGCCGCGAAACCGCGGAAGTGAAATACAGTCCGAGCGCGGTGCCGATGACCACCTGGCCCGCAGCGCGGCCGCCCGGGAGTGCGCGCAATCCGGCGCCGGCGAAGTTGCACGCCGCCATCGCGAGCAGCGGCCCGATCATCCAGGGCAGCGGCACGCGCAGCGCCCGGAACAGCGAGCCCGAAAGGGCGCACAGGGCCAGCGCGAGCACGGGATTGACCCACGTTTCCCGCGCCGGCTTCACTTGCCGATGCAGAAGCGCGCGAAGATCTCGCCGAGCAGAGCATCGCTCGTGATCCCGCCGCCGATCTCGCCAAGGGCGCTCTGCGCGAGGCGAAGCTCCTCGGCGAAGAGCTCCCAGCGCGGCATCGCGCAGGCGGCATCGCGCAGGCGCGTGCGCGCCGCTTCCAGCGCGCGCAGGTGGCGCTCGCGGGCGAGAAACACCGGCTCGCCGGCGCCCCCGGACCATCCTGCGGCTTCGAGGATGCGCCGACGCAGCGCGTCCAGTCCCTCGCCAGTCTTGGCGGACACTCCGAGCACTCCGGAGGCAAGCGCGCCGCGCTGCGCCGCCGGGAGCAGATCGATCTTGTTGTGCAGCACGATGCGCACGGCGCCCGCGGGCAACTCATCTGCGAGCGCGTCGTCCGGGTGCGTCGCGTCGAGCACCTCCAGCACCACGTCGGCTTCGGCGAGCTCGCGGCGCGCGCGCTCGACGCCAATCTGCTCCACCGCATCGGTGGTTGCGCGCAGGCCTGCGGTATCGACGACCACGAGCGGCACGCCGTCGATCAGGATCAGCTCGCGAAGCGCGTCGCGCGTCGTGCCGGCCACCGGCGTGACGATGGCGCGCTCCTCCCCGGCGAGGCGGTTGAGGAGGCTCGACTTGCCGACGTTCGGCCGGCCGGCAATCACGACGCGCACCCCCGCCCGCAGCAGGCTGCCACGGCGGCTCCTGGAGAGCGCCTCCTCGAGCGACCGAAGGATGCCGTGCAGCCGCTCCGCGGCCTCTTCCCGGTGCAGCGGGTCGAGCTCCTCCTCCGGGAAATCGAGCGTCGCCTCGACGAGCGCGCGCAGCTCGACCAACCCCGCGACCAGGCCCTCGACCGCCTCGGAAAATTCTCCGGTGAGCGAGCGCAGCGCCGAGCGCGCCGCTTCCCGGCTCGCGGCATCTATCAGATCCGCGACCGCTTCGGCCTGGGCGAGGTCCAGCTTCTCGTTCAGGAACGCACGCCGCGTGAACTCGCCCGGCTCGGCGAGCCGCGCGCCGGCGTCCGCGCAGGCAGCGAGGAGACCCCGCATCACGACCGGTCCGCCATGGCCCTGGAGCTCCAGCATCGGCTCGCCCGTATAGGTTCGCGGCGCGTCGTAGTAAAGGGCAATGCCCTCGTCGATGAACTCGCCGCGCGCGTCGCGGAAGCGGCACAGCGTCGCGACGCGGGGCACCGGCAGCCGGCCGAGCAGGCGCTTCGCCACCGCGGGCACACCGGGGCCGGACAGTCGCACGATGCCGATGGCGCCCCGCCCGCCCGGCGTAGCGAGCGCCACGATGGTGTCCGTCTTCAGCTCACCGCTTCGCATGGGCAGGTTTGTCGCGCGCGAACATGCGCTGGATCTGCCATTGCTGAAGGATCGAAAGGATGTTGTTGACGAGCCAGTAGAGCACCAGCCCGGCCGGGAAAAAGAAGAAGAAAATGCTGAAGACGAACGGCATGAACTGCATGACTTTCGCCTGGACGGGGTCCGGCGGCGTCGGATTCATGCGCGTCTGCAGCACCATCGTCACCGTCATCAGGATCGGCAGCACGTAGTAGGGGTCGAGCGCCGACAGATCGTGGATCCACAGCACGAACGGCGCATGGCGCAGCTCGATCGCGGCAAGCAGCGTCCAATAGAGCGCGATGAACACGGGAATCTGCACCACGATCGGGAAGCAGCCGCCGAGCGGATTGATTTTCTCCGTGCGGTAGAGCTCCATCATCGCCTGGTTCATCTTCTGCCGGTCGTCGCCATACATCTCGCGGATCTTGGTGAGGCGCGGCGTGATGAGCTTCATCTTCGCCATCGACTTGTAGCTCGCCGCGGAGAGCGGAAAGAACAGGATCTTGATGAACACCGTGAGCAGGATGATCGCGACGCCCCAGTTGCCGCTGAACTCGTGGAACTTCTCGAGCAGCCAGAAAAGCGGCCAGGCGATGATCGCGAGCCAGCCATAGTCCACGACGAGGTCGAGCCCCGGCGCGGCCGCCTTCAGGCGGCGCTGCTCCTGCGGCCCGGCGTAGAGCGGCACGGAAACGCGGGCGCTCGCGCCCGGCGCGAGCGCCGCGACCGGGATCAGCACGCGGCCGGCGTAGACACCGTCGACGCGCTTCTCGAGCACGTACTCGCGCCCGATGCCCTCGGCGGGCAGCCAGGCCGAGACGAAGTAGTGCTGCACGAACGCGAGCCAACCGTTGTCCGCCTGCTTCACCAGGTCGGACTTGCCCTTGTCGATGTCCTCGAGCGGTTCCTTCTGGTACTTGTGCTCGTTGCTGTACGCCGCAAATCCCGTGAAGCTGCGCGCGCCGAACGATTGCGCCATGGAATGGCCGCTCGACTCTTCCTTGCCGTCGTGGATGAGCTGGAAGTATGCATAGGTGCTCACGGGCGCGGCACCGCCGTTGTGCAGGTCGAGGGTGACTCCGATGACATAGCTGTCGCGGCGGAACGTGTAGGTCTTTTCCGCCGTAAGACCGTTTGGTGCCGCGGCCGACAGATGGACTTCGATGGAGTCCTGCCCCGGCTTCAGCGTGTAGTCCCCGGGCGTCGCGCGCCACAAAGTACGGTGGTTCGGACCCGCTTCCCCCGTGAGCCCGCTTTGCGCCTCATAGTGGTGCTCGGGGTCGAGGAGCACGAAATCCTTCGTCGCGTCCTTCGCGTCCTTGTGCTTGAGGAGCTCGACGCGCTTCAGCGTGCCGCCGGCGGTATCGATCTCCGCGACAACGAGATCCGTCTGCACGCGCAGGGTCTCGCCCTTCTCCACGGCCGGGCCGCTCGGCGGCGCACCCGCGGGCGCGGGAGCGTTACCCGCTGCCGGCTTGGCGCTCGCCGGCACGCTCTGCGTTTGCGCCACCGGGGCGGGCTTCGGACGATGCTCCTTCTCCCAGGCTTCCCACAGCATGAGCAGCGAGAAGCCGAAGATCGCGAGCAGGATGAGACGTTGCGTGTCCACGTGCTAGGGCACCGGGTCGAAGCCGCCAGGATGCCAGGGGCCGCAGCGCAGGAGGCGGCGCAGGGCGAGTGCGCCGCCGCGCCAAGCGCCGTGGCGCGAAAGCGCCTCCCCTGCATAGCAGGAGCAGCTCGGATGGAAGCGACAGGCGCTCGGCAGCAGCGGGCTCACAAAGAAGCGATAGGCGCCGATGAGGCGCACGAGAGCGCGAGCGATCATGGCTTCAGTTTGGAGAACACTTGCCGCAGCCTAAGAATCATGTCCCGAGAGCCTTTCACGCCGTAAGGCGGCCGCACCAGCACATCGAGCGCACCGAGCGCTCCCTGCGAGTGCCGGAACGCCTCGCGGATGCAGCGCTTGATCCGGTTGCGCTCCACCGCCCTCGGGGAGTGCTTGCGCGACACGAGCAACCCCAGGCGCGGTGCGCCGCTTTCCCGGGCAGTCAGATAGAACGTATAGCCCTCTACCGTCCTGCGCGCGCCCTGGCGCAGCAGGCGCTCGAAGTCGGCCTTGCGCCGCAGCCGGCGCTCGGCATCCAAGCCGAGGCGCTTCGCGGTCGCGGCTAAAGCCCGAGGCGACGTCGGCCGCGCGCCCGGCGTGCGCGAAGCACCGCGCGGCCGCCGCGCGTGCGGCTGCGCACCAGGAAACCGTGTCGGCGCGCCCGACGCGTCTTCGACGGCTGATAGCTTCGCTTCATTGCTGCCTCGATCCGAAAAAGGGCGGTATTAGAGCGTGCGCGTCGTTGCGTTGTCAATCCGCGCAGCGCGCAGCGCAAAGCGCTCTGGCGTGTGGATAACCCATGGCGAAGCGGGTAAAATTCCGACTCGCCGAGGCCGAACCACAAAGATGCAAAACCTCTGGGACGCGTGCCTGCGTCGGCTCGAGCAGGAACTCCCCGCACAGCAGTTCAACACCTGGATCCGCCCCCTCGCGCCCGAAGCGAGCGCTGCTTCGGACACGCTGGTCCTCACCGCGCCGAACCGCTTCGTCCTGGAGCTGGTGCGCGAGCGCTTCGCCGCACGCATCCAGAGCCTCGCAGCCGAGGCGAGCGGCCGCGATTGCGGCGTGCGCCTCGTTCTCGCGCGGGCCGCCGAAGGCAGTGCACGGGTCGCTGCCGCGCCGGTGCGCAGCGCCGGCGGCGAGTCGCCCGCCGCCGCTGCCTCGCCGCTGGACCGCGCGAGGCTGAACCGCGCCTTCACCTTTGACAGCTTCGTGACGGGCAAGGCGAACCAGCTCGCGCGCGCCGCCGCCGTGCAGGTCGCCGAGAACCCGGGCATCTCGTACAACCCGCTCTTCATCTATGGCGGCGTCGGGCTCGGCAAGACCCACCTGCTGCAAGCCATCGGCAACCACGTCGCAGATCAGCGCCCTCAGGCGCGCATCCGCTACAGCCATGCCGAGCAGTACGTGACCGACGTCGTGCGCGCCTACCAGCAAAAGTCGTTTGACGAATTCAAGCGCTATTACCATTCGCTCGACCTGCTGCTGATCGACGACATCCAGTTCTTCTCCAACAAGGGCCGCACCCAGGAGGAGTTCTTCTACGCGTTCAACGCCCTGGTGGAGGCGCATAAGCAGATCGTCATCACCTGCGACAGCTACCCCAAGGAAATCGCGGGAATGGAGGAGCGCCTGATCTCGCGCTTCGGCTGGGGGCTCACCGTGGCGATCGAGCCCCCGGAGCTCGAGATGCGCGTGGCGATCGTCCTGAAGAAGGCCGAGGCCGACGCCGTGGCGGTGCCCGAGGACATCGCGTTCTTCATTGCCAAGCATATCCGCTCCAACGTGCGCGAGCTCGAGGGCGCGCTGAAGAAGGTGCTGGCGTTCGCGCGGTTTACCGCGCGCGAGCTTTCCCTCGACCTCGCCAAGGAGGCGCTGCGCGACATCCTGAACGTCGCCAGCCGGCAGGTGAGCGTCGAAGGCATCCAGAAGACGGTCGCGGAGTACTTCAAGATCAAGGTCTCGGACATGCATTCGAAGAAGCGCAGCCGCAACGTGGCGCGGCCGCGCCAGGTCGCGATGGCGCTCGCCAAGGACCTCACGCAGATGAGCCTGCCGGAGATCGGCGAAGCGTTCGGCAACCGCGACCACACCACCGTCCTGCATGCCTGCCGCACCATCGCCAGCCTGCGCAAGCAGGACAGCACGCTCAACCGGGATTACCTCGTGCTCGAGCAGGTGCTCAAGGGATGAAGCTGTGGATCACCACGGAGCAAGGTGTGGATAAATCGCCCGGCGGCACAAGCTCGCAAATCTGTCCCCAACGCTCCACAGCGGCTCCACAGCTTGTCAGGCCGGCATGCGTCCGCCAAGCCCGTGCCGCGGAAGGGATTTGCGCTTTATCCAGTGATCGCGGCGCCTCTATTAGTTATTACTAATATATAAAAGAAGAGAACATGGCACAGGTCAAAGCAAAGCGCGACGAGATCCTCGCACCGCTTTCCGCGGTGAGCGGAATCATCGAACGGCGGCATACCCTGCCGATCCTGTCGAACGTGCTGCTCGAGCGCGGCCCCGACACGCTGAGCTTCCTCGCGACGGACATCGAGATCCAGATCACGGCGAAGAGCGCGCTCGCCGCAGCGGACGCACGTCCGGTCACCGTGGGCGCGCGCAAGCTCCTCGACATCCTGCGCGCGCTTCCGGAAGGCGCCGAGGTCACGCTGCAGCAGCAGGACAAGCGGCTGCTGGTCAAGGCAGGCAAGAGCCGTTTCTCGCTGCAGACGCTCCCGGCGGAGGATTTTCCGCGCCTCGCCAAGCCCTCCGGCGAAGTGGCCCGCTTCGCCCTGAGCCAGAAGGCGCTGCGCCGGCTGCTCGGCCTGGTGCAATACGCCATGGCGCAGCAGGACATCCGCTACTACCTGAACGGCCTTCTCATGCTGGTCGAAGAGCGCCAGCTGAAACTCGTGGCCACGGACGGCCACCGGCTCGCGTACGCGGCGCTGAAGCTCGAAGCGGACCTGCCGCGCCAGGAAGTGATCGTGCCCCGCAAGACGGTACTCGAGCTCGCCAAGCTGCTCGCCGACAGCGACGATGCGGTGAACATCGAGCTCTCCGCCACCCAGGCCGCATTCAGCTTCGGCTCCGTGGAGCTCGTGTCGAAGCTGGTGGACGGCAAATTTCCGGACTACACGAGGGTCGTTCCCGCGCAGCACAAGAACGTGCTGCGCGTGGATCGCGAGGCGCTGCGCCAGGCCCTGCAGCGTGCCGCGATCCTCTCCAACGAGAAGTTCCGCGGCGTGCGCTGGGTGCTCGCCGACGGCAGCCTGAAGATTGTTTCCTCGAACGCGGAGCAGGAGGAGGCGAACGAGGAGCTGGAAGTGGACTACAAGGGCGATGCGCTCGACATCGGCTTCAACGTGAACTACCTGCTCGATGTCCTGAACAATGTCGCCGGTGCCGCGCTGGAGTGCGCTTTCGGCGACTCCTCCTCGAGCGCGCTCGTCACGTTCGCCTCCGAGAAGGATTTCAAGTACGTCGTCATGCCGATGAGGATCTAGCGAGTGGGTGAAGCTGAGCGGCACGTCGCCGACCCGAACGAATATGGCTCCGACTCCATCAAGGTCCTGAAGGGCCTGGAGGCGGTGCGCAAGCGGCCGGGCATGTACATCGGCGACACCTCGGACGGGACCGGTCTGCACCACATGGTGTTCGAGGTCGTGGACAACGCGGTCGACGAGGCGCTTGCCGGCTACTGCGACGAGATCGTGGTCACGATCCACACGGACAATTCGATCTCCGTGCTCGACAACGGGCGCGGCATCCCTACCGGCATCAAGGAGGACGACGAGCTCAAGCGCTCGGCCGCCGAGATCGTGATGACCGAGCTGCACGCCGGCGGCAAGTTCGATTCAAACACCTACAAGGTGTCCGGCGGGCTGCATGGCGTCGGCGTCTCGGTGGTCAATGCGCTCTCGGAGTCGCTGCGCCTGACCATCTGGCGCGACGGCATGGTCCACCAGATGGAGTTCCGCGACGGCGTGGCGGTGGCGCCGCTCAAGGCGACCGGGGCGAGCGAGCGGCGCGGCACGGAAGTGCACTTCCTCGCTTCCAAGGCGACTTTCGGCACGATCGACTACCACTACGACATTCTTGCGCGGCGCCTGCGCGAGCTCTCCTTCCTCAACAACGGCGTCAAGATCCTTCTCATCGACCAGCGCACCGGCAAGGAGGAGAACTTCGCCTTCTCCGGCGGCGTGCAGGGATTCGTGCAGTACATGAACCGCTCGAAGAGCGTGCTGCACCCGAACATCTTCTTCGGACAGGGCGAGAAGGACGGCATCAGCGTCGAAGTCGCCATGCAATGGAACGACTCCTACCAGGAGTCGGTGCTGTGCTTCACCAACAACATCCCGCAGAAGGACGGCGGCAGCCACCTCACGGGCCTGCGCGCGGCGATGACGCGCGTGCTGAACAAGTACATCGAGGAGATCGAGCTCGCCAAGAAGGCGAAGGTCGAGACCACCGGCGACGATATGCGCGAAGGCCTCGCCTGCGTCCTCTCGGTCAAGGTACCGGAGCCGAAATTCTCCTCGCAGACCAAGGAGAAGCTCGTCTCGTCCGAGGTGCGCCCGGTCGTCGAGGAGATCGTAGCCGAGCGGCTGCGCGAATACCTCGACGAGCGACCGGCCGACGCGCGCGTCATCACCTCCAAGATCGTCGAGGCGGCGCGGGCACGCGAGGCCGCACGCAAGGCGCGCGAGATGACGCGCCGGAAAGGCGTGCTCGACGGCATGGGCCTTCCCGGCAAGCTCGCCGACTGCCAGGAGCGCGATCCGGCGCTGTGCGAGCTCTACCTCGTCGAGGGGGACTCGGCGGGCGGCTCGGCCAAGCAGGGCCGCGACCGCAAGTTCCAGGCGATCCTGCCGCTCAAGGGCAAGATCCTCAACGTCGAGCGGGCGCGCTTCGACAAGCTGCTTTCCTCGGCCGAGATCGCGACGCTCATCACCGCGCTCGGCTGCGGCATCGGCAAGGAGGAATACAACATCGAGAAGCTGCGCTATCACCGCATCATCGTGATGACGGACGCGGACGTGGACGGCTCGCACATCCGCACGCTTCTCCTCACCTTCTTCTACCGGCAGATGCCCGAACTCGTGGAGCGCGGCTACATCTACATCGCGCAGCCGCCCCTGTATCGCGCCAAGCTCGGCAAGGAGGAGCGCTACATCAAGGACGAGCACGAGCTGAACGAGTCGATGCTGAAGCATGCGCTCGTCGACGCGGCGCTGCATCCGGGCGCGGGGCGGGAGCCGATCGCCGGCGAAGCGCTCGCCGAGCTCGCGAAGTCCTACCTCCTTTCCGAGGCGGTGATCGCGCGCGTGTCGCGCCTCATCGATCGCGAGGTGCTGCAGGCGATCCTGCGGGGCGTGCACATCGACCTCACGCGCCGCGACACCGCCGAAGCGTCTGCCGAGGCGCTCGAGCGCGCGATCGGCGCCGGCGGGGTCGCGGTCGCGCCGCACTTCGACGCGAAGACCGAGCGCTACCAGGTGCGCATCGAGCGCACCCGCCACGGCAACGTGCGCATGAGCACGGTCGACACCGAGTTCGTCCACTCGGGGGACTACGCGCAGATCCGCCAGACGGCCGAGATGCTGCGCGGCCTGATCGACGCTGGCGCCTATGTGCAGCGCGGCGACAAGAAGCAGCCGGTGCGCGATTTCGCCGAGGCGATGCGCTGGCTCCTGGCCGAGGTCGAGCGCTCCATGACGCTGCAGCGCTACAAGGGGCTGGGAGAGATGAATCCCGAGCAGCTCTGGGAGACCACCATGGACCCGGCGAGCCGCAGGCTGCTCAAGGTGCAGATCGAGGACGGCATCGCGGCCGACGAGATCTTCACCAAGCTGATGGGCGACGAGGTCGAGCCGCGCCGCGCCTTCATCGAGTCCAACGCGCTCGGCGTGCGCAACCTCGACGTCTGATCAGGCGGCGCGCGAGCGCCGCGCCGGCTTCTTCCCGGGCTTGTCTTCCGCCGCTTTCGTCTTGGGCGCGCGCGGCTGGAATTCGAAGCCGATCTTGCCGTCGGGCTGCTTGACGAGGAATGCCTTGAACGGGCGGCCCTTCTTGGAGATGAAGCGCGGCAGCAGGTCGGTCTTCCCGGTATGCAGGAGCTTCTTCATCTGCTCGCGCTCGATCGGCTGCTGCAGGATCATGCGGCCGGAGCGGAAATCACAGCTCCGGCCCGGGCCGAGCGCCTTCTCGCAGGTATAGACCATGCCGTGCTCGAACACGCGCGCGCCGCATTTCGGGCACGCGCCGAGCGGCTCCTGGCCGCTGAAATCGGGCGCCGCTTCGTCTTCGCCGGACTGGCCGAAATCGAACTCGAGGCGCAGCTCGTCGGTGAGCTTCATCACCGCGCTGAAGGGCTTGCCCATCTTGCTGCGAAAGCCGGTGAGCGGCCCGATCGTGCGCTTGGTGATCAGCTCCGCGACCTCGTCGGGCGACCACTCGCGCCCGGAGGTGACCTTCCAAAGCGAGAAGTCGCACTTCTGGCACTGGAACTTGCGGTAGTTCTCCTGAACCGGTCCCTTGCCGCACTTCGGGCAGGGGGCCGGCACCGTCGCGTAGACCACGTCCGGGATCTCGCCCGTCTTGATGATCGCCACCACCTTGCGCACGAGCTCGTTGATCTGCTTCATGAACTCATCGCGCGTGAGCTTGCCCTGCTCGATCAGCTTCAGCTTGTGCTCCCACTCGCCGGTCAGCTCGGGCGACGCGAGCTCGACGATGTGGAGCATGTGCAGCGCGAAGAGGAGCGAGAACGCCTTGGGCGTCGGAACCAGCTCGCGCCCGTCGCGGTTCACGTATTCCTCGCGGATCAGGCCTTCGATGATCGCCGCGCGCGTCGCCGGCGTGCCGAGCCCCTTGGCCGCCATTGCCTCGCGCAGCTCGTCGTCCTCCACCAGCTTGCCCGCGCCCTCCATCGCCGAGAGGAGCGTCGCTTCGGTGAAGCGCGGCGGCGGCTTGGTCTGATTCGCCTGGGCGCCGACTTCGAGCACCTTGACGCGCTCGCCGGCGTCGATGGCCGGCAAGGTCTTCTCGTCCTCGCCGGCGGCGCGGCCGTAGATCGCGAGCCAGCCGGGCGCCTGCAGCACGCGACCTTCGGTACGGAAGCGATGCTCGCCGACCTGGGTGATGCGCGTGGTCTGGAGGTACTCCGCTGCGGGGAAGAACACGGCGAGGAAGCGGCGCACCACCATGTCATAGAGCTTCTGCTCCGCCTCGTTCAGGTGCTTCGGCGTCTGCAGCGTCGGGATGATCGCGAAGTGATCCGAGATCTTCGCGTTGTCGAAGATGCGCTTATTGGGCTTGACCCAGCCCTGCTTGAGCACCTGACGCGCAAACGTTCCGTACGCGTTGCTCTCGCCGAGCACCTTCATCGTGTCCTTGACCGTGGCGAGATAATCCTCCGGCAGCGCGCGCGAGTCCGTGCGCGGATAGGTGAGCACCTTGTGCTTCTCATAGAGCGCCTGCGCGAGCGAAAGCGTCATGCGCGCGGGGAAGCCAAAGCGGCCGTTCGCCTCGCGCTGCAGGCTCGTGAGGTCGAAGAGAAGCGGCGAGAGCTGCGTCGCCGGCCTGCTTTCCTCCGTCGCGATGCCGGTCTTGCCCGCGCACGCGGCCACGATGGCGGCGGCGCGGCGCTCGTCCCACACTCGCTCCGCCTTGCGCTCGGCGTCATCGTCCTTCTTGAATTCCGCATCGAACCAGCGCCCCGGATACTCGCCCGCCTTGGCGCCGAAGCTCGCATGGACCTCCCAGTAGTCCTTGGGCGCGAACGCCTTGATCTTCTCCTCGCGCTCGACCAGGATGGCGAGCGTCGGCGTCTGCACGCGGCCAACCGTGGTGAGATAGAAGCCGCCCTCCTTCGAATTGAAGGCGGTCATGGCGCGCGTGCCGTTGATGCCCACCAGCCAGTCGGCTTCCGAGCGGCTCTTCGCCGCGTCGGCGAGGGGCAACAGCTCGCGGTCGGGCCGCAGCTGCCTGAAGCCCTCGCGGATGGATTGCTGCGTCATTGACTGCAGCCAGAGCCGCTCGATCGGCTTCCGGTTCTTCGCGTGCTGCACGAGGTAGCGGAAGATGAGCTCGCCCTCGCGCCCGGCGTCGCAGGCATTGACGAGGCCCGTGACGTCCTTGCGCTTCATCAGGCGCAGCAGCACGTTCAGGCGGGCTTCGCTCCTCTCGATCGGCGAGAGCTCGAAGTGCGGCGGAATCACCGGCAGCTTGGCGAAGGACCACTTGCCTTTCTTCACGTCGTACTGCTCGGGCAGCACCAGCTCGAGCAGGTGGCCGACGGCGGAAGAAACGACGTACTCGTCGTTCTCGAAGTAGTCCCCTTTGCGCGTGAACCCACCCAGCGCGCGCGCGATGTCGGCGGCGACCGACGGTTTTTCTGCGATGACGAGTTTTTTGCTCATGCGGCGAAAGGCCGCAGATGATAAGTGCAAAGGCGCCAGCGGTTCAACCGCCTTTGCCTGCGCGCACGCGCGCGCGTGCGCGCGCGCTAGCTCGGCTGGCGCGAATGCGGCGCGCTGAACAGGTCCTCGGCGAGCAGCTGGCTTGTAGGCGTCTGCTGGTTCCACAGCACCATCAGGACGATAAGCTTCAGCTGCTCGAGCGTGAGCGCGTCGCCCGACGCGGCGAGAGCGCGCTCGAGCACCACTTCCCGGTTCTGCGCGCTCAGGATGCCCGATTGCTCGAGGGTGAGCAGAAAGCCGCGGCAGGGCGCGTCGAGCTTGGCGAGCTCGCGCGCGGCGAAGGCGCGGAATGCGGTGCCCGCCTCCGGGATCGGCCGGGCCGGCGCCCGGGAGGGGCGCACCACCCCGGCGAGCCAGTGGAGCGCCTCGCTGATGTCCGAATCATCGAACCCGGCGGCCGAGAGCTTCTTCGCCACGCGCTCGCGGTCGTGCGCGACCTCGGCCTGCTGGCAGTGCTCGAAGAGGTAGGCGAGGATGTCGTACATGGCTTCTCCTTGTTGTTATTAACGCGCGAGGCGCGCCATCGTTTACGTACTTCCTTTCACCATCCGCTGGTAAAGGCCTCCGGGGAGCGCGCTCACTTGGCCGTCGAGCTCAAGGCGCAGCAGCTCGCGTGTGACCTCCTCGGGAGACATGCGCGCGAGCGCGCAGAGCGAGTCGACGTCGATCGGGTCGTGCCCCATGCGGGCGAGCAGCTCGCCCTCCGAAGCCGCTTCGGCGCGCGCCCGGCCTTCGGGCGCAGCGACCTGGATGCCGGAAAGCTCTGCGAGCACGTCCTCCGCGGACTCCACGAGCTTCGCGCCGTTCTTGATGAGCGCGTGGCACCCCTTGTGCAGGGGTGAATGAATCGAGCCCGGAATCGCGAAAACGTCGCGGCCTTGGTCGGCCGCGGCGCGCGCCGTGATGAGGGAGCCGGAGGCGAGCGCGGCCTCGACCACGAGGCAGCCGCGGCTCAGTCCGCTGATCAGGCGGTTACGCCGTGGAAAGTTGTAGGCGGCCGGCGGCGTGCCCAGCGGAAACTCCGAGACGAGGGCGCCGTTCGCCGCGATTTCAGCAGCGAGCTCGGCATTGCGCTTGGGGTACACGATGTCGATGCCTGTGCCGAGCACGGCGATGGTCGAGCCGGGCCCGCGCAGCCCGCCGCGATGAGCCGCGGTGTCGATGCCGAGCGCAAGGCCGGAAACGATGGTAAGTCCCGCTTCGCTGAATACCCGGGCGAAGCTCGCGGCGTTCGCCTCGCCCTGCGCGCTGGCGTTCCGGCTCCCGACGACGGCAAGAGCGGGCGCTTGCAGCAGCTCCGGCCGGCCGGCCACATACAGCAACGCCGGCGGATCGCTGATCTCGAGCAGAGCCCTTGGATAGCGCGCGTCGGCGAGGGTAATGGCGAAGTGAGCGGGCGCGCGCAGCCAATCCAGCGCGCGAGAGACGCCGGCGCGCACTTCTTCGGAATCGAGCGCCGTCAGGGCTTGCGCGCTCGCGAACGGCGCGAGCTCCGAGCGGCTGCGCTGCAGGACTGCCTCGGGAAGGCCGAAGCGGCGCAGCAGGCCGCGCAGCGCGGCGGCGCTGAGCCCGGGCGTGAGCGTGAGTTGAAGCCAGCTCGCCAGCCCGGGATCTTCGCTCATCCCGGCGGCGCGGCGCGGGCTCTGCGCTCCCGCTTCTCGCTCTTAAGGCGTCTGCACCACATCGAGGGGCGCGATCGGCCGCGTGATGTCCATGACGAGAGCGTAGGACACCCGGTCGAACACCCGGAAGACGAAGACGAGGCCGGCGCGCTCCTCCGGAAGCTGGATCACTGCGGACTTCGCGGTACTCGGCTGGCCGCGGTCGTGTACCGTGGCGCCGCGCGCGTACACCGCGAGCACGTGGCCGACTTCGATGCCGTCCGCCTTGCCGCGATTGATCGTGATGATCGATTGCGGCCCCGCCTCGCCGATTCCGGCAAGCCCGCCGTAGATCGACATCACGCGCCCCTTGATCGCAGACTGTGGCGCGTGGGGCGCGTAGTTCACCGGCAGCGCCGGGCCCGCGGCCACCAGCTTATCGCCCGCGCTCACTTCCTGGACCGCGCTCGTAATCGTCACGGTTGCGGGATTACCCGGACGGCTCGTGCGCGCCGTGCCGAGATACACGGCCTCGTAGCCGAGCGTCTGATTGCTGTCCGGATCGACGAGCGGATTGCCGCGACGGTAGAGATACCAGGTCTGATCCGTCGAATCCGAAATGCCGCGCACATAAGCCAGGTTGCCGGTCGCGACCACTACGTTGTCCGCCTGCGTGGCGATGATGGTGGGTGCCTTCTCCATGCCATCGGGCTCCACGACGAGCGGCCGCGTGAGAAACGGCTCGATCACCGACGGTGGAATGCTCGGGATCGCTGCTTGACTCACCGGCTCGGCGCGCGTCCGTGGGCTGAGCTTTACGGTGCCGCCCGGCCCGGAAGAAACCGCCAGCGTGCCGCGCGAGCGGTCGAGCACCAGGACGTTCCCCGGGTAAATCAGGTGCGGATTGCGGATCTCGTCGCGGTTCTGGCCCCACAGTTCCGGCCAGCGCCAAGGCGAGTCGGTGTAGCGGCGGGCAATGCCCCAGAGCGTGTCGCCGGGCACCACGACATAGCGATCGGGAGCATCCGGCTTGAGCTTGAGCGCAGGCGCGGGAGCCTGCGCCATCCCGAGCGCCGGAAGAAGGAAGAAAGCGAGCGCTGTGATAGACTTACGCATCTGCTGGACCATGGCGAGCGTCCCCTTTGACCGCTTTGTGTCGGCTGGAAATTATTTTTCTCGACCCCACTTAAGTACCCAGAGGCAATAGCTTATAGGTCGCGTGAAATTCTCCATATAATCTCTTCAATTAGCAAGTGAAATAGTCCTCAAGCCCCCGCCCAGATGCCGCTCCTGAACATCCTCCGATACCCCGACGCCCGCCTGCACAAGGTCGCGGCACCCGTCACCGTCTTCGACGATTCACTGAAAAAGCTGGTCACCGACATGGCCGAGACCATGTACGCGGCCCCGGGAATCGGCCTTGCGGCCACGCAGGTCGATATCCACAAGCAGGTCATCGTCATCGATGTTTCCGAGCGGCGCGACAGCCTGGTCGTGCTCGTCAATCCGGAAATCGTGGATGCGACTGGAGTCTCCGACATCGAGGAAGGCTGTCTTTCGCTTCCCGGCATCTACGAGCTCGTGGAGCGGGCGGAGCGCGTCAAAGTGCGCGCGTACGACCAGAACGGAACGGCGTTCACGCTGGAGGCGCAGGGGCTGCTTTCGGTCTGCATCCAGCATGAGCTCGACCACCTGAAAGGCAAGGTGTTCGTCGAGCATCTCTCCCAGCTCAAGCAGCAGCGCATCCGCGCGCGGCTGGCGAAGCAGCTGCGCAAGTCCGCCTAACGACGCGTCCCTGCGTCTAGCCTTCGCCGGCACTCCGCCCTTCGCCGCGCAAGCGCTGCAAGCGCTCGCCGAGGGCGGCCACGAAATCCGCCTCGTCCTGACCCAGCCGGATCGCCCGGCGGGACGCGGCTTGCAGCTCGAGCCGAGCGCGGTCAAGCGCCTTGCACTGCAACACGGCCTGCCCGTGTGGCAGCCGGTAACGCTCAAGGACGCCGACGCCGCGGCGCGCCTTGCGGCGGCAAGAGTCGACGCGCTCATCGTGGCCGCCTACGGGCTCATCCTGCCGCGGCAGGTGCTCGACGCCGTGCCTTGCGCCCTGAATATCCATGCGTCGCTCCTTCCCCGGTGGCGCGGCGCGGCACCCATCCAGCGCGCCATCCTCGCCGGGGACCGGGAATCCGGCGTCTGCATCATGCGCATGGAGGAAGGGCTCGATACCGGGCCCGTGCTCGCGAGTGAGGCGCTCCCGATTGCGCCGGGCGACGACGCCGGCAGCCTGCACGACAAGCTCGCTCAGGCCGGTGCACGCCTTGTCGGCGACGTGCTCGCGCGCTTGCCTCACGCCCTGGCGAACGCCCAGCCGCAGGAGAACGCGCAAGCAACCTATGCGCCGAAGATTCGCAAGAGCGAAACGGAGTTGCGCTGGGTGCGGCCGGCGGTCGAGCTTGAGCGCGCGGTGCGCGCGTTTCGTCCCTCCCCCGGCGCGCAGTGCCGGCTCGGCGAGCAAACGCTCAAAGTATGGAGTGCATCGCTCGCAGACGGCCGGGGCGCGCCCGGTGAAATCCTGAGGATCGGAAAGGAAATCGTTGTGGCGTGCGGTGAAGGCGCGCTGGGCATCGCCGAGCTGCAGCGCGCGGGCGGCAAGCGGCTTGCGGCGCGCGAGTACCTTGCGGGGCACGCCTTGCGCGCCGGGATGCGCTTCGGCACCGCAGGATGAAGGCGAGCGGTCAGCTCGCGGCCGCGCTCGGCAAGTCGGCAAAGATCGTCGCCGCGGTCGCCGCGGGACGCAGCGCCTCGGACGAGCGGGCGGAGGCTCCCGACGAAGCCGGCTTGCGCGCCGCAGTCCTGGACCTCACGCAGGGGACGCTGCGCCGCTACGGCCGGGTCCAGGCAATCGTTGCGCTGCTCTCCTCGCGCGGGGCCGCGCTGCAGCCGCTCCAGGCGCTTCTCTGGTGCGCACTTTATGCGTTCGATTCGGGGCGCTATGCGCCGTATACCGTGGTGGATCAGGCGGTGCAGGCGTGCGCGCTGCTGCACCTCGACAATGCGAAGGGGTATGTCAATGCCCTGCTACGCAGGTTCGCCCGCGAGCGCGAGGCCATCGAGCAGCGCATCCGGCGCGACCGCGAGGCGCTCTGGCAGCATCCGGGCTGGTGGATTGATCTGCTGCGCGAGGCTTACGCGTCCCAATGGGAGGCGATCCTGCGCGCCGGGAACGGCCATCCGCCGATGGCGCTGCGCGTCAACCGGCGACGCGCCGGGGCGCAAGGCTATGCGGCGCGACTGGCCGAAGCGGGCATCCCGGCGCAAGTCGTCGCACAGGAGTCCCTCTTTCTTCCGCAACCGGTACCCGTGGCACGCCTTCCGGGCTTCGCGGCCGGCGACGTCTCGGTGCAAGACCTGGGCGCGCAGCGCGCAGCTCGCCTGCTCGACCTGCAGCCGGGGCAGCGGGTGCTCGATGCCTGCGCCGCGCCGGGCGGTAAAGCGGGCCACATCCTCGAGCTCGCCGACGTCGCGCTGACCGCGCTCGATGTCGAGGCGTCGCGTTGCGCGCGCATGGCGCGTGACCTCGAGCGCCTGCACGTGAGCGCCAGGATTGCTTGCGCCGATTGCGCGCGCGTCGAGCACTGGTGGAACGGGACGGCGTTCGAGCGCGTGCTCGCCGACGTCCCGTGCTCCGCCTCCGGCGTCGTGCGCCGCCATCCCGACATCAAGTGGCTGCGCCGTCCGGGCGACCTCGCGCGCTTCGCCGCTCGCCAGGGCGAGATCCTGGACGCGCTTTGGCAGGTGCTCGCCCCGGGTGGTAAATTGCTGTATGTCACCTGCTCGGTGTTTCCGCAGGAAAACGAAGAGGTGGTGGCGGCATTCCTGACGCGTGCGCCGCGGGCGCAGCGCCTGCCCTTGCCGGACGCCGGGCCGGCGCAGTGGCTTCCGGATGCCGAGCACGACGGCTTTTTCTACGCGCTGATCCAAAAAGCCGCTTGATGCGTCGCGTTCTTTTTCGCGCCGCAGTATCCGCGCTCCTCGCGCTCGGCATGCTGCTGCACGGCGCGGCGCGCGCTCAGGACATCGAGGTGCGCGACGCCGCGCTGCACGCGGTGGAGGACGGGCTCGCGCTCGATGCCGACTTCGATTTCGAGCTTACGCCGCGGCTGGCCGACGTCGTCGCGAACGGCGTGCCGCTCTATTTTCTCGTCGAATTCCAGCTGACCCGGCCGCGCTGGTACTGGTTCGAGGAGCGCACTGCCGATCGGCGCCTGCAGCTGCGCCTTTCCTATCATGCGCTCTCGCGGCAATATCGGCTCTCGACCGGTCCGCTGCACCAGAGCTTTCCCACGCTCGGGGAAGCGCTGAACGTCCTCAAGCGGGTGCGAAACTGGGTGGTGGTCGAGCGCAGCATCGGCCTGTCCGACGCGGACTACGAAGCTGCCGTGCGCATGCGGCTCGATACGACGCTGCTGCCGAAGCCCTTTCAGCTGAGCGCGCTGACCAGTCGGGAGATGCATCTCGAATCGGCCTGGAAGCGGTTTACGGTGCGCGCTCCGGCTCACTTGCCCGCGCCCGTCGAGACCCGCGAGCAGAAAGGCGGAATGGACCGGTGAAGCTGCTTCTCATCGCCGGAAGCACCGTCGCCGCCATCGGGCTTTTCCTGCTCGCCACGGCGAGCGCCGACACGGCGTTCTTCGGACGTCACTACCCCGCGCTCGTGGCGATCAACGCCGCCCTTGCGTTGCTGCTCGCGGCTGTGGTCGCCTATCAGCTCGTCGGCATCGTGCGGCGCTATCGCGCGCGCGTATTCGGCGCGCGGCTCACCGTGCGCCTGCTGGCGCGCTTCGCGCTCCTCGCGGTGGTGCCGGGCCTGCTCGTCTACGCGATCTCGGTCCAGTTCCTCACGCGCTCGATCGAATCGTGGTTCGACGTCAAGGTCGACGCGGCTCTCGAGGGCGGTATCACGCTCGGCCAGCAGGTCGTCGATCAGATGCTTCTCGACCTGCAGTCCAAGGCGCGGGGCATGGCGCTCGATCTCGGCGACCGCTCGACGCCCCAGCTCGGTGCTCGGCTGGAGCGCTTGCGCGAGCAGAGCGGCGTCGAGGACGCGGTGATCCTCACCTCGACCAGCCGCGTGGTGGCGAGCGCGAGCGAAGACATCACGCGCTTTCTGCCCGACCTGCCGAGCTCGTATGCGCTGCGCCAGGCGCGCCTGAACCGCGGCTATTCCACCGTCGACGCCGAGGCGGGACGGCCCCTCGCCCTGCGAGTCATCGTGCCGGTCGGCAGCGCCGCCCTTGCGGACGAGCTGCGCTTCCTGCAGGTGCGGCAGACGGTGCCGCCGGCGTTCGCGCGCAGCGCCGAGGCGGTGGAGGCCGCCTATCGCGACTATCGGCAGCTCGCCATCTCGCGCGACGGCCTGAAGCGGATCTACGTCGTGACGCTCACCTTCGCGCTGCTGATGGCGCTGTTCGCCGCGGTCGCGGTCGCCGCGACGCAATCGAACCTGCTCGCCGAGCCGCTCGCCAACCTCGCGCAGGCGACGCAGGCGGTGGCGCGCGGCGATTTCTCGCGCACGGCCCCGGTGACGAGCCGCGACGAGCTCGGCGTGCTGACCGAATCGTTCAATTCCATGACGCGCCAGCTGGGCGAGGCGCGCCGCGGCGTGGAGGCGAATCGCGTGGCACTGGAGGCGGCGAAGGCCGACCTGGAGAACATCCTCGCCAACCTGTCGACCGGCGTGCTGGTCTTCGACCGCGAGCTCGTCCTCACGATCTCGAACCACGGCGCCGCCGCGATCCTCGGCGACGAGGCCGAGTCGTTCGCGAACCAGATGCGGGCGCAGTTCGTCGCGCACGGGCAGAAGGACTGGCAGCTCGAGCTGCCGCTGAAAGCGGCCGGAAAGACCCTGCACGCGCGCGGCGCGGCCCTGCCGACCGGCACCGGCGGCGGCTACGTGCTGGTGTTCGACGACATTACGCAGCTCATCCAGGCGCAGCGCGCCACCGCGTGGGCGGAGGTCGCCCGACGCCTCGCCCACGAGATCAAGAATCCGCTCACGCCGATCCAGCTTTCCGCGGAGCGCCTGGAGATGAAGCTCGGCGACCGGCTGCCGCGCGAGGACGCCGAGGCGCTGCGCCGCGCGACCGGGACGATCGTGAGCCAGGTGACGGCGCTCAAGGCGATGGTGGACGACTTCCGCGACTACGCCCGGCTGCCGGCGCCGGTACCCGCGCCGCTCGACCTGAACGCGCTCGTGGCGGAAGTGCTCGCGCTGTACGAAAATTCGAGCGTGCCGATCACCAAGCAGCTCGCCGAGCGCCTGCCGCGCGTCTGGGCGGACGGCGCCCAGATTCGCCAGGTAATCCACAACCTGGTCCAGAATGCGCAGGATGCGCTCGAGAACGCGCCGCGCGCGAGCGCGCCAGCCATCCGCGTGTGCACGGAGCCGAGCGGCGCGCAGGCGCGGCTCACTGTGGCGGACAACGGCGCCGGATTCCCGGAAGAGCTGATGGCACGCATCTTCGAGCCCTACGTCACCACGAAACCGCGCGGCACCGGGCTGGGCCTCGCGATCGTCAAGAAGATCGTCGATGAGCATCGCGGCAGCATCGCGATCGACAGCCGGCCCGGGAAGGGCGCCGCAGTGAGCGTGCTGCTGCCGCTCGCGCCGGCGGCTTAGCCATGGCGAGCATCCTCGTCGTCGACGACGAAGTCGGCATCCGCGAGCTGCTCTCGGAGATCCTCGCCGACGAGGGTCACCAGGTGGCGCTCGCCGAGAGCGCCGGCGAGGCGCGCAGGCTGCGCGAGCGGGCTCGTCCGGACCTCGTGCTGCTCGACATCTGGATGCCGGACACCGACGGCATCACGCTTCTCAAGGAATGGGCGGCGAGCGGCCAGCTGACCATGCCGGTGGTGATGATGTCGGGTCACGGCACCATCGAGACCGCCGTCGAGGCGACCCGCATCGGCGCGCTCGACTTCCTCGAGAAGCCGATCGCGCTGCAGCGCCTGCTCGCCACCGTGAAGCGCGCTCTGCGCAACAGCGAGGCGGCCGCGACTCCGCCCCTCGGCCTCGCCGCGCTCGGGCGCTCCCCGGTGCTCGCCGAGGCGAAGAAGCGGCTTGCGCAGGTCGCGCTGTCCTCGGCGCCCCTCCTCATGCGCGGGGAGCGCGGCATGCAGGCCGAGCTCTTCGCGCGCCTGCTGCTCGCGCCTGGAGCGCCGTTCCGCACCGGTCCGGAGGTCCTTTCGGAGCCGCCTTCAGACCTGCTCGCCCGCACCGCGGGCGGCATCGCCTTTCTCGCCGACCTCACCAAGCTCGGGCGCAACGAGCAGCGCCAGCTCGAGTTCCTGCTGCCGCGCGCCGAGCGCCAAAAGGTCCGCATCGTGTGCTTCTCGCCCGCGGACGTGCGCAGCCTCGTCGAGAAGCACGAGTTCGACCCGGAGCTCGCGGCGGCGCTCGCACAGCTGACGTTCAAGCTGCCGTCCCTCCGCGAGTTCGCCGAGGACGTGCCCGACCTCGCGTCGCTCATGCTGGCCCAGCTCGTCGAGGCGCGCGCCTGCCCGCCCCGGCGCTTCTCCGTCGCTGCGCTGAACGCGCTGCGCCACCATTCCTGGCCGGGAAATCTCGCCGAGCTCGAGAGCGTGGTGAAGGACCTCGCGCTTACCTCGCTGGAGGAGGAAATCGGCCTCGAGGATATCGAGCGAGTGCTCAGCGCCCGAGCGGCGCCGGGCGCGCTGCCCGAGGTCGCGTTCGATCGGCCCTACCGCGAGGCGCGCGAGGCGTTCGAGCGCCTGTACTTCGAATACCTTCTCGCGCGCGAGAACGGCAGCATGTCGCGCGTCGCCGAGCGCTCGGGTCTTGAGCGCACGCACCTTTATCGCAAGCTGAAGGCGCTCGGCCTGCCGGTGGGCCGGCGCGAGGAAGGCTAGCGAAGCGCCGCGGCGGCGAAGCAGATCCACGCGCCGGCGAAGGCGAGCCCGCCGACCGGAGCGAGCGCCCCGAGGCCGCGCGGCGCTCCGAGCGCGAGCGCGTAAAGGCTGCCGCTGAAGAAAAGGATGCCGGCCGCGAAAAGTGCCGCTGCCGTGCGAAGCCAAGCCGTGTCGTCGGCGTGCAAGGCGAGCAAGCCCGCCGCGAGCATGCCGAGCGCGTGCCAGGCATGGTATTGAACTGCGGTTTGCCACAGCGCCAGCGCCTCGGCGCCCACTTTGGCTTTCAGAGCGTGCGCGCCGAAAGCGCCGAGCAGCACGGCGAGCGCCATGAGCAGCGCGCCCGCCGCCACCATGAGCTTCGCGACTGACGGCATTGCGCCGCGACGCTATTTCTTCGTCGGTTTCTTGGCGCGGTGCGGGCGCTTCTTGCCGTAGCTGCCCTTGTAGATCTTGCCGCGCCGCGTCCGCTTGTCGCCTTTGCCCATGGGCGCGAATTATAGCGAGGCGGCGGCCTGCGGCTCGTAGGCGAGGGAGGCAGAGAGCCATCTTTCGTCTTCCGCGACGCTCGTGCCCGAGCGTCGAGCCAGATCCTCGACCTGGTCGCGGCCCAGCTTGCCGACCGCGAAATAGCTCGATTCCGGGTGCGAGAGGTAAAAGCCGGCGACCGACGCGGCGGGCAGCATGGCGAAGGACTCGGTAAGGCGCATGCCGGCATGGCGCTCGGCCTCGAGCAGCGCGAAAAGCCCCTGTTTCGGGCGGTGGTCCGGGCAGGCGGGATAACCCGGCGCCGGCCGGATGCCGCGGTAGCGCTCCGCGATGAGATCGAGCTTGGAGAGCGACTCCGCCGGCGCATAGCCCCAGTATTCGCGCCGCACGCGCTCGTGCAGCCGCTCCGCGAAGGCCTCGGCGAGGCGGTCGGCGAGCGCCTTGAGCATGATCGCCGAGTAATCGTCGTGCGCGGCCTCGAAGGCGGAAACGCGCGCCTCGATGCCACCCGCGCTCACCGCGAAGGCGCCGATCCAGTCCTCGACGCCGCTTGCCTTCGGCGCGACGTAGTCGGCGAGGCACAGATTGGCCCGCCCGGTCGGCTTGTGGTTCTGCTGGCGCAGGTTGTGCCAGACCATGACCGGCTCGCGCCGCGACCCGGCGGTATAGATCTCGATGTCGTCGTCGTTCACCTGGGCGGCCGGGAGAAGCGCGAAGACGCCGTTCGCCGCGATCCAGCGCTCGGCCACGATCCTGCGCAGCATGTCCTGCGCTTCCGCCAGGAGCTTGCGCGCGGCCTCGCCGACCGCGGGATCCTCCAGGATCCTCGGATACGCCCCGGAGAGCTCCCAGGTCTGGAAGAACGGCGTCCAGTCGATGTAGGGAACGAGCTCGGCGAGCGGGTAGTTCCGGAGCGGTGTGAGTCCCGGCTTGGCCGGACGCGGCGGGCGATAGGCCTTCCAGTCCGTCTTCAGGCCGAGGCGCCGCGCCTCGGCGATCGGATGGAGCGGCCCGGGGCCCTTCTTTTCCTTGTGCTGCACGCGGATGCGTTCGTAATCGGCGCGGACCTCGTCGATGTACCGGCCGCGCGCCTCCTCGGAGAGCAGGCTCTGCACGGCCGGTACGCTGCGCGAAGCATCGGGCACGTAGACCACCGGGCCGCTGTAGTTCGGCGCGATCTTCACCGCCGTATGCGCGCGCGAGGTCGTCGCGCCTCCGATGAGGAGCGGCACCCGGAAGGCGCGACGTTCCATCTCCTTGGCGACGTGCGCCATTTCCTCGAGCGAGGGCGTGATGAGGCCGGAAAGCCCGACGACGTCCGCGCCTTCCTTTTGCGCCGTGTCGAGAATGGTCTGCGCCGGGACCATGACGCCCAGATTGAGAACCTCGTAGTTGTTGCATTGCAGGACTACGGTCACGATGTTCTTGCCGATGTCGTGGACGTCGCCCTTCACCGTGGCGATCACGATGCGCCCCTTCGGCCTGCCGCCCTCGCCTGAGCGCGCCTTCTCCGCCTCGATGAACGGAACGAGGTGCGCGACCGCCTGCTTCATGACGCGCGCGGATTTCACGACCTGCGGCAGGAACATCTTGCCGGCGCCGAAGAGGTCGCCCACGATGCTCATGCCGTTCATGAGCGGACCCTCGATGACCTGGATGGGCCGCGGATACTTGAGGCGCGCCTCCTCGGTGTCCGCGACGACGTGAGTCGCGATGCCGTTCACGAGCGCGTGCGCGAGCCGCTCCTCCACGCTCGCCGCGCGCCAAGCCTCGCTCTTCGCGTTCTCTCGGCCGGCGCCCGCCTTCACTGTGTTGGCGAACTCGACCAGACGCTCGGTGGCCTCGGGACTGCGGTTGAAGATCACGTCTTCCACCCGCTCGCGCAGCTGCGGCTCGAGCTCCTCGTACACACCGAGCTGGCCGGCGTTCACGATGCCCATGGAAAGGCCGGCGCGGATGGCGTGATACAGGAACGCGGTATGCATGGCCTCGCGTACCGGCTCGTTGCCGCGGAAGGAGAAGGACAGGTTCGACACGCCACCCGAGACCTTGGCGTCCGGAAGGTTGGCGCGGATCCAGCGCACCGCCTCGATATAGTCGATCCCGTAGCGCGCGTGCTCCTCCAGGCCGGTGGCGAGCGCGAAGATGTTCGGGTCGAAGACGATATCCTCCGACGGGAACTGCAGGCGTCCGGTGAGCAGCTCGTAGGCCCGCTTGCAGACCGCGATGCGCCGCTCCAGGGTGTCGGCCTGGCCCTTTTCGTCGAACGCCATGACGACCGCCGCGGCGCCGTACTGCCGGCAGAGGCGCGCCTGGCGCAGGAATTCCGCCTCTCCCTCCTTGAGCGAGATGGAGTTCACCACGGCCTTGCCCTGCACGCATTTCAGCCCGGCCTCGATCACGCTCCACTTGGAGCTGTCGATCATGATCGGCACGCGCGCGATGTCGGGCTCGGCCGAGACGAGGTTGAGGAAGGTCGTCATCGCCTTCTCCGAATCGAGCATTGCCTCGTCCATGTTCACGTCGATCACCTGCGCGCCGTTCTCCACCTGCTGGCGCGCGACGCTCAGCGCGCCGGCGTAGTCCCCGGCGAGGATCAGGCGGGCGAAGGCTTTCGATCCGGTGACGTTGGTCCGCTCGCCGATGTTGACGAACAGCGAGTGTTCGTCGACGTTGAGGGGCTCGAGGCCGGCGAGGCGCAGGGCCGTGGAGCGCGCGGGCGGCTTGCGCGGCGGCGCGGCGCGCACTGCCTCGGCCATGGCGCGGATGTGCTCGGGCGTCGTGCCGCAGCAGCCGCCGGCGAGATTCAGCCAGCCGTTCTTCGCCCACTCGCCGATGTGCTCGGCCATGATCTCGGGGGTGTCGTCGTATTCGCCGAAGGCGTTCGGCAACCCGGCGTTCGGATGGCACGAAACGAAGCTCTCGGCAAAGCCGGCCAGCTCCTCCACGTACGGACGCAGCTCGCGCGCGCCGAGCGCGCAATTCAGCCCGACGACGAGCGGCCGCGCATGCCGGATGGAGTTGTAGAACGCCTGCGCCGTCTGGCCCGAAAGAGTGCGTCCGGAAGCGTCGGTAATGGTCCCTGAAACCAGCAGCGGCAGGCGCATCCCGCGCCGCTCGAATGCCTCCTGGACCGCGAAAAGTGCGGCCTTGGCGTTCAACGTGTCGAACACGGTCTCGACGAGGAGGACGTCCACGCCGCCGTCAAGCAGCCCGTCCACCGCCTCGCCGTAGGCCCTGACGAGATCGTCGAAGCCCACCGCGCGGAATCCCGGGTCATTGACGTCGGGGGAGATCGAGGCCGTCTTGTTGGTCGGCCCGAGCACGCCCGCGACGAAGCGCGGCCGTCCCGGCCGCCGGCGCTCGCACTCGCGCGCCGCGCTCACGGCGAGCTCGGCGGCGGCGCGGTTCAGCTCACGCGCCAGCGCCTCCATGCCGTAGTCCGCGAGCGCGATGGAAGTCGAGTTGAAGGTATTGGTTTCGATGATGTCGGCGCCGGCATCGAGATAGCCTGCGTGGATTTCGCCGATCAGGCGCTGCTGCGTGAGGCAGAGGAGGTCGTTGTTGCCGCGCAGGTCGCGCGGCCAGTCGCGGAAGCGCGCGCCGCGATAATCCTCCTCGGCGAGGCGCGCGCGCTGGATCATCGTGCCCATGGCGCCGTCGAGCAGCAGAATGCGCTCGGCGAAAAGAGACTCCAGTCGCTGCAGGGACGAGGCGGGGTTCAATGCGAGGAGGGGCGTGTGGGATTCTGCCCATCGGCGCATGACGTGTCAACGCGCCTCGTATAATCGCGCCGGCCATGACGAGCGATGCGCAGGCTCCTTCCCTCGAGGCGCGCTTCGAGTGCCGCGTGCACTGGGGCGACTGCGACCCGGCCGGGATCATTTTCTATCCGACGTACTTCCGCTGGATGGACGCGGCCACCTGGGCGTTCTGGGAGCTCGTCGGCTTCGACGCGCAGCGGCTGCGCGACGAGCATCGCACTATGCCGCTCGTATCGGCCGACTGCCACTTCCTCGCGCCGGCGAGGCAGGGCGACCGCTGCGTCGTGCGCTCGCGCATCGGACGCTTCGGCGGCAAGTCGTTCGTCGTGCTGCACGAAATCGGCAGGAGCGACGGTGTCGCGCTCGCGAAGGGAAGCGAGACGCGCGTCTGGGGGCGCTACCAGAGCGGCCCCGGCTCGCCGATGAAGGGCGAGCCGATCGGCGAGGACGTGAAGCGCTTGTTCCGCCCTAGATAGCCGGCGCGGCGCGGGCGCGCCGCCATTCCTCCAGCACCGCCTCGATCATCACGGAAGCGGCGCCGAAGCTCGACCCCGGCGCGAAGAGGCGCGCGAGCTCGTCTCGGGGGACGGCCCGCGCGACGTCGGCGTCGGCGGCGAGCAGTTCGCGCAGGCTCGTTCCGCTCTGCAAGGCCTCCAGGCACAGCGCCTCGACCTTGGCGTGCGCTGCGGCCTTGCCGAGCGCCTGCGACAGGCGCATGGCGACCGCTTCGGAGTAGACCAGGCCGAGCGAGCGATCCAGGTTCCTCTGCATCGCTTCGGCACGGACCTCGAGCCCCGCGCAGACTTCCGCCATGGCGGCGAGGCCGCTCGCCGCGCCGCAGACGAGCGTGCGCAGGGTGAACCACTGGCTCTGCCATTGGCCCAGGCCGCGCTCGTGCTCCGGGACGAGCTGGCCGAAAAGCGTCGCCACGAGCCCGGGGGCGCGCAGCGCCGCCTCGAGCGCGAGGAGCGACGCTGCGGGATTGCGCTTGTGCGGCAGGCTGCTCGATCCGCCCCGCCCCGGCGCGGCCGGCTCGAGCGCCTCGCCGACCTCGGGTTGCATGAGAAGCGAGACATCCCTCGCGATGCGCGCCGCCGAGCCGGTCAGCAGCGCGGCCGCGGCGCCAAGGCGCGCGAAGCGATCGCGCGAGCTGTGCCAGGGAATGGCGGGCTCGCGCAAGCCCAGCTTCCGCGCCAGTGCCGCCGCGACGCGCGGCGCGCGCTCGCCGTAGCCGGACAGCGTTCCGGCGGGGCCGCCGAACTGCAGCGCGCGCGCGTCGCGAACGCTTGCGCGGAATTCCTCGCGCGAGCGCGCGAGCATGGACAGCCAGCCGGCCGCTTTCCAGCCGAACGGAATCGGCGCCGCCGGCTGCAGTAGCGTGCGCGCCGCCATCGGCGTGTCGCGGTGGCGCGAGGCGAGCTCGGCCAGCGTATCGCCGAGGTCGTCGCAAAGCTCGAGCACGCGTCCTGCAGCGTCCTGCATGCAAAGCACAGCGGCGGTATCGGTGACGTCCTGGCTGGTGGCGCCGAGGTGGACATAGCGGGCGGCCTCCTCGGAGCGCGCCGACACCTGCGCGGTCAGCGCCTTGACGAACGGGATGGCGAGCGTTCCCGCGTTGCGCGCCGCCAAGGCGAGCTCCCGGGGATCGAAGCGCGCCTGCTGGCACGCGGCGACGATCGCCTGCGCCGCATGCGCCGGAACCAGGTCCGCCTCGGCGCAGGCTTGCGCGAGCGCGCCCTCGAACCGCGCCATGGCAGCGAGCAGGCGCTCGTCGGTGACGAGCGCCGCGCACGCGCGGTCCTCGAAAGTGAGCTCGAGGCTCAGAGGTCGAAGAAGACGGTCTCGTTCCTGCCCTGGAGGATGACGTTCCACTCCAGCGCCGACTTGCCGGCGCGTTTCGCGATCAGCGTGCCGCGACGCGCGGGCGGAACGAGCCGCAGGACCGGATCGTCGTGGTTCGCCGCGTCCCCGGGAAAGTAGATCCGCGTGCAGAGATGCTTGAGCATGCCGCGCATGAACACCGAGGCGACGAGGTGCGGCGCCTGCAGGCTGCCGTCGGGCGCGGGCACGCGTCCCGGCTTGATCGTCGTGAAGCGGAACTCGCCCTTGCTGTCGGTGAACACGCGCGCGAAGCCGCGCCAGCCGCTCTCCAGCGGCTTTTTCTGCGTGTCCTCGGGATGCGCGTACCTGCCCTCGGCATTTGCCTGCCAGATCTCGATCATGCCGTCGCTGACCCCGACGCCGTCGCCATCGACGAGACGCCCGGCGATGGCCGTGCGCTCGCCCTTGATCCCTTTGCCGGCGACGTCACGCGTGATGAGCCAGTTGAGCCCGATGTGGAGATAAGGGCCGACCGTCTGATTGCCGCTCGCGAAAAGACTCATGGCATTTTCTCCATCGGCGTTTCTTCCCGGCCGCGCAGCACGATGTCGAAGCGATAGCCGAGCGCCTGCTCCGGGATGGTGCTCTCCCAGTCGAACACCGATACCAAGCGGTTGCGCGCGGCCTCGTTCTCGATGCAGGTGAACATGGGATCGTAGGGCAGCAGCGGATCGCCCGGGAAATACATCTGCGTCACCATGCGCGTCAGGAAGGCCTGGCCGAAGAGCGAGAAATGGATGTGCGCCGGCCGCCAGGCGTTGTGGTGGTTGCGCCACGGGTATTCCCCCGGGCGGATGGTGACGAAGCGGTAGCGCCCTTCCTTGTCCGTGACCGTTCGGCCGGCGCCGGAGAAATTGCGGTCGAGCGGCGCGTTGTGCTGGTCGGTCTTGTGGGGATAGCGCCCGGCCGCGTTCGCCTGCCAGATCTCGACCAGCGTGTCGGGCACCGCGCGCCCGTTCTCGTCGAGCACGCGGCCGCTGACGATGATGCGTTCCCCGATCGGATCGCCCTTGTGCTGGCGGGTCAGGTCGTTGTCGCCCTCCTTCACGTCGTCCCAGCCGAAGACGGGACCGGTGATCTCGGACAGCGTCTGCGGCGCGATGACGAGCGGCTGCGTCGGGCAGCGCTTCTGCGTCGACCGGTAGGGCGGATAGTTGTAGGCCGGCTGCGTGCCGGGATGGTATTTGCGATAACCGACCAGTTTTTTCATTCGGCGTCCGGCTGCTTGGAAGGTTGGGCGCGGTCGAAGGCCTCCAGCTGCATGCAGCCCTCGAAGACGCGCAGGGTGGTTGGATAAGGCGCGAGATCGCTGTTGAAGCGCTTGGCGTTGAAAATCTGCGGTACCAGGCAGCAGTCCGCCATGGTGGGGGCGTCGCCGTGGCAGAACTTGCCGGCTTTGCCTCGGAGCTCGGCTTCCAGCTTTTCCAGGCCGTCGGCGATCCAGTGCCGGTACCACGTGTCGATCTGCTCCTGCGTCTGGCCGAGGCGTTTCAGGTGCTGAAGCACCCGCAGGTTATTGAGCGGGTGGATTTCGGACGCGATCAGGTACGACAGCGAGCGCACGCGCGCCCGCGCGAGCGATTCCTTCGGCACGAGCGCGGGCTGCGGGTGCTTCTCGTCCAGATACTCGATGATCGCGAGCGACTGGTTGAGGCGCGTGCCGTCGTCGAGCTCGAGCGTGGGCAGCAGCGCTTGCGCGTTGATCTCGGCGAACGATGCGGCGCGATGCTCGCCTTTCGCCAAGTGCACGAACACCGGCTGGTACTTCAGGCCCTTGAGGTTCAGCGCGATGCGCACGCGGAACGCGGCCGAGCTGCGGAAGTACGTGTAGAGCTTCACAGCGCCGGGACGATCTTCACCTTGAGCTCGCCGACGGCATCGATGCCCGCGTGCAGCTCGTCGCCCGGCTTCACCGGTCCGACGCCCGCCGGCGTGCCGGAATAGATGAGGTCGCCCGGCTCGAGCGTGTAGTGCTCGGAGAGGAAGGCGACCTGCTCGGGCACCGACCAGATCATGTCCGAGAGGTCCGCCCTTTGGCGCTGCTTGCCGTTGACGTTCAGCCAGATCGAGCCTTTCGCGGGATGGCCGATCTTGCTCGCCTGCACCAGCTCGCCGCAGGGCGCCGACTCGTCGAAGTTCTTGCCGAAGTCCCAGGGCCTGCCATGGTCCTTGCCCCACTGCTGCAGGTCGCGGCGCGTCATGTCGAAGCCGACCGCATAGCCGTAGATATGGTCGTTGGCACGCCTTGCGTCGATGCGCCGCCCGCCCTTGTGCAGGGCGACGACGAGCTCTGTCTCGTAGTGATAGTTCGAGCTTTTGGCCGGGTAGTGCACCTCGCCCCCCCGCGGCATCAGCGCGAATTCGCTCTTCAGGAAGAAGAACGGCGTTTCGCGGCCGTCGCCGCCCATCTCCTTCTGGTGCTCGGCATAGTTGCGCCCGACGCAGAAGATGCGCCGCACGGGAAAAAGATCGGAGGAACCGGAGATCGGGAGCGCGGGGGCACTCCAGAGCGGAAACACGTACGACATGGCTGCCTCGCAAAAGGCCGCATTTTAGTCGATGCGACGCAGGACACCGCCGCTACGCGGCACGCTGCGGCAGGCGAGGATGATGCCCTTCGCCTGTTCTTCCCGGCTCAGCACCCGCTCGGAGAACGCAAGCTGCACGATGTCGCCTTCCACGAGGAGGCACTTGCAGGCGCCACAGGTGCCCGTCTGGCAGGAGAACGGAAACGGCACCCCCGAGCGCAGCAGCGAAGTGAGAATAGTTTCCCCCGCCTCTGCCGCGATCGGTTCGGCAGATCCCTCGAGTCGAATAAAAAAGGGCGCCGAAGCGCCCTTTTCGTGCGGCATGCAACGGATGCTACATCCGGTAGGCCGCCTCGCCGTGGGACGTGGTGTCGAGGCCCTCGCGTTCCTCCTCCTCCGGCACGCGCAACCCGATCGTCAGGTCGACCAGCTTGTAGGCGATCGCCGCGACGACTGCGGACCACACGAAGGTAGTGGCGACGCCCTTGAACTGGATCCAGAGCTGCTCGCCCATGCCCGGGTAGCCGACCTTGGCGGTGACCCAGTCGGTGACGAGCCCCGGCCCGCCGAGCGAGGGGTCGTTGAAGATGCCTGTCAGCAGCGCGCCCAGGATCCCGCCGAGGGCGTGGACGCCGAAGACGTCAAGCGAGTCGTCCGCACCGAGGAGCTTCTTCAGGCCGCTCACGCCCCAGAGGCACACCAGGCCGGCCGCGAGGCCGATCACGAACGCGCCCGGGATGCCGACGTTGCCGGCCGCGGGCGTGATCGCCACCAGTCCGGCTACCGCTCCGGAAGCGGCGCCCAGCATCGAGGGCTTGCCCTTGAAGATCGCTTCGCCGGCGATCCAGGAGAGGACTGCGCAGGCCGTGGCGAGGTACGTGTTCATGAAAGCGAGCGCCGCCGTGCCGTTCGCCTCCAGGGCGGAGCCGGCGTTGAAGCCGAACCAGCCCGTCCACAGCAGCGCGGCACCGATCATCGTCAGCGTCAGGTTATGCGGCGGCATCGCCTCCTTGCCGAAGCCGATGCGCTTTCCGATCAGGTACGCGCCCACCAGGCCCGCAACGCCGGAGTTGATGTGCACGACCGTTCCGCCCGCGAAGTCGAGCGCGCCCCATTGCCAGATCAAGCCGGCCTTGGCGTTCATGGCATCCACGACCTTCGGGTCGGTATAGGCATCCGGCCCCATCCAGAACCACACCATATGCGCGATCGGCGCATAGCTGAACGTGAACCAGATAACGATGAACGCGAGCACCGCCGAGAACTTGGCACGCTCGGCGATGGCGCCGAGCACGAGGCAGCAGGTGATCGCGGCGAAGGTGGCCTGGAAGGCGACGAACACCAGCTCCTG
This sequence comes from Burkholderiales bacterium, assembly GCA_035651575.1. Lineage (GTDB taxonomy): Bacteria > Pseudomonadota > Gammaproteobacteria > Burkholderiales > SG8-39 > SCGC-AG-212-J23. Next base: position 50,920 of record DASRFM010000042.1, read on the forward strand.
GATCGGCGTGTTCTTGCTGAACGTCGCCGCCATGGCGAACTCGCCTTTCGCGGAGTCGAACGTGCCCTTGAGGAAAAGCCGATCGAAGCCGCCGAAGAAAGCGTTGCCCTCGGTGAAGGCCAGGCTGTAGCCGTAGATGCACCACAGCACGGTGACCAGGGAGAACACGACGAACACCTGCATCAGCATCGAGAGCACGTTCTTCGAGCGCACCATGCCGCCGTAGAAGAGCGCCAGCGCCGGCACGCTCATCATGAGGACGAGGGCGGTGGAGGTGAGCATCCACGCCACGTCGCCCTTGTTGGGCTGCGGCGCAGGGGTTGCGGCCGCGGGCGCAGCAGCCGGAGCCGCCGCGGGTGCGGCGGCGGCCGGCTTCGCCTCGTCCTTCTTCGCCTCGGCAGCCGGCTTCTCGGGCGACGCGGCGGGCTTGTCCTGGGCGAGGGCGCCGCCTGCGAAGGCGACGGACGCGGCGAAGGCAAGCAGGGCAAGAATCTTCTTCATCAGGTTCTCCTTAGAGCGCCGCCGCATCGGTCTCGCCGGTGCGGATGCGAATGACTTTTTCGAGATCGAAGACAAAGATCTTGCCGTCGCCGATCTTGCCGGTATTGGCCGACTTCTCGATGGCCTCGATCGCCTGCTCGAGAAGCTCGGTCTTCACGGCGGCCTCGACCTTGACCTTCGGCAGGAAGTCGACCACGTATTCGGCGCCGCGGTAGAGCTCCGTGTGCCCTTTCTGGCGCCCGAAGCCTTTCACTTCCGTGACGGTGATCCCCTGCACCCCGATGCCCGAGAGCGCTTCGCGCACCTCGTCGAGCTTGAAGGGCTTGATGATTGCGGTGACCAGTTTCATGCGCGTCGCCCTTTGAGTTAAAACGTCTTGCCGATGGAGAGGAGGATGGTTCCCTTGCCCGCGGACAGCGTGCCGCGCGCGCCGTTCGTCAGGCAGTAGGGCTGGATGCCGGCGGTTCCGCTGCAGCTGTCCTTGGCGTTGGTGGTGACCAGCGCCGCGCCC
>DASRFM010000043.1:0-8496 GCA_035651575.1 Burkholderiales bacterium
TGCCGATCCACGCCCTCAAGATCGACCGCTCGTTCGTGCGCGACATCGGCTCGGGCGCGGAGAAGGACGAGGGGGTGCTCGCCGCGGCCATCCTGTCGCTCGGCCAGAGCCTCGACCTCAAGGTGGTGGCCGAGGGGGTGGAAACCGACGCGCAGATGCGCTTCCTCAAGCGCCATCATTGCGACGAGGTGCAGGGCTTCTTCTACGGCGAGGCCGTCGTCCCGGAAGCGCACGCCAGGCTCCTCGACAAGGCGCGGAAAAAAGGCCGGAAGTAACCCGGTAAACTCTCGGCCGATGGCCCAGGCCGCTCCCGCACCCGCCGCGAAACCCGTCATCCTCGCGGTCGACGACTCCTCCGACCTGCTGGCGCTGATGGCGCGCGCGCTCGCCGCGGACTACCAGGTGCTCACCGCCGAGGACGGCGCGAACGGCATCAAGCTGGCGCTCGGCAAGCCGCGCCCGGACCTGATCCTGCTCGACGTCGAGATGCCCGGCATGAACGGCTTCGAGGTCTGCAAGATGCTGAAGGCGAACCACCTCACCGCCGACATCCCGGTCATCTTCCTCACCGGGAAGACCGAGAAGCAGGCGGAGGTCGAGGGCCTGCAGCTCGGCGCGGCGGACTACGTCACCAAGCCCATCAACAGCGCGGTGCTGAAGGCGCGCGTGCGCGCGCAGGTGGCGCTCGCGAACCAGCGCCACGAGCTCGAGCGCCTGGTGCGCGAGCGCACCGCCCAGCTCGAGAAGACGCGCGTGCAGCTGATCCGCCGCCTTGCGCGCGCGATGGAGCTGCATGAAAGCGCCGCGGTCGGCAACCGCGTCATGCGCCTTGCGCAGTACGCGAAGCTCGTGGCGCAGGCCTGCGGCGCGAACCCGGCCATCTGCGAGATGATGGCGGTCGCCTCGCCGCTGCACGACGTCGGCAAGCTGGGCGTGCCGGCCGAGATCCTGCGCAAGACCGAGAAGCTCTCGGTGCCCGACTGGGAGCGCGTGAAGCGCCATCCGCAGCTCGGCGCCGACATCATCGGCGAGCACGACGATCCGCTGCTCAAGCTCGCGCGCCAGATCGCGCTCACCCACCACGAGCACTGGGACGGCAGCGGCTACCCGCAGGGCCTGAAGGGCGACGCGATCCCGTGGCCCGGGCGCGTGGTCGGGCTGGTGGACGCCTTCGAGGCCATGACCACGACGCAGTTCTACCGCGAGGCGCTCAGCATCGAGCAGGCCGCCGTGGAGATCGTCAAGGGCACGGGCAAGCTCTACGACCCGGCGATCGTGGAAGGCTTCAAGAAGGCCCTGCCGCTCATGAAGAAGGTGCGCGAGCACTACGCCGACGCGCTCGGCGACATGATCAACCTGGATTTTTCCCCCACCCGCAGCCAGGACCGGAAGCCCTCCGCCGAGAAGCCGGCGGCGGCGCCTCAGAAGCCGTAGAAGCGCGCGGCGTTGCGCGCTCCCTTCCTCGATGGCTGACCAGGAATCCCCCCGGCATCGCAGCTCCCCGGCCGCGCTCACGCTTCTCGCGCTCGGCGTGGTCTTCGGCGACATCGGGACGAGCCCGCTTTACGCGGTGCGCGAGACCTTCTCTCCCGAGCACGGCATCGCGCTCGCGCCGCAGAACGTGCTCGGCGGCCTGTCGACCATCTTCTGGGCGCTGATGGTGGTCGTGTCGCTCAAGTACGTCGTGCTCATCATGCGCGCCGACAACAAGGGCGAGGGCGGCATCATGGCGCTCATCGCGCTCGCCGCCACCGCGGTAAAGGCGCATCCGCAATGGCGCCTGCCGCTCATGCTGATCGGCATCTTCGGCGCCTCGCTCTTCTACGGCGACGCGGTCCTCACGCCCGCGATCTCGGTGCTCTCGGCGGTGGAGGGCCTCGAGGTCGGGACGCTCGCCCTGAAGCCCTACGTCGTGCCGATCGCGGTCGTGGTGCTGGTCGCGCTCTTCACGCTGCAGGTGCACGGCACCGAGCTCGTCGGCAGGCTGTTCGGCCCGGTGATGCTGCTCTGGTTCTTCACGATCGGCGCGGCCGGCGTGTACGGCATCGCGCAGCATCCGCAGATCCTCGAGGCGCTCAATCCGCTGCACGCGCTCGGCTTCGTCTCGAGCCACGGCCGCGAGTCGTTCGTCGTGCTCGGCGCGATCGTCCTCGCGGTCACCGGCGCAGAGGCGCTCTACGCGGACATGGGGCACTTCGGCAAGCGGGCGATCCGCACCGCGTGGTTCGGCATCGTGGCGCCGGCGCTGGTGCTCAACTACTTCGGCCAGGGCGCGCTTCTCGTCGCGAACCCCGCCGCGGTGTCCAATCCCTTCTACCTGCTCGCGCCGGGCTGGGCGCTCTACCCGATGGTGGCGCTCGCGACGGTGGCGACGGTCATCGCATCGCAGGCGGTCATCTCCGGCGCCTACTCGCTCACGCGGCAGGCGATCCAGCTCGGCTTCCTGCCGCGCGTCAACATCGTGCATACCTCGGCGCGCGAGATCGGCCAGATCTACATCCCGGGAATCAACTGGCTGCTGTGCATCGTGGTGCTCGGCGCCGTGATCGGCTTCGGCTCCTCCTCGCGCCTCGCCGGCGCCTACGGCGTGGCGGTCACCGCCACCATGCTCGTGGACACGCTGCTCACCTTCTTCGTGATCCGCTTCGGCTGGGGCTACCCGCTCATCCTGTGCGTCTTCGCCACCGGCTTCTTCGCCGCGGTGGACGTCACGTTCTTCTCCGCGACGCTCCTCAAGATCCACGACGGCGGCTGGTTTCCGCTCGCCGTCGGCGGCTTCGTCTACATGATCATGGCGACCTGGCGGCGCGGGCGCGAGATCATGTTCGACCGCCTGCGCGCGAGCTCCGTGCCGCTCGAGCCCTTCCTCGACTCGCTCTTCGCCGACCCGCCGCAGCGCGTGCCCGGCACGGCGGTCTTCCTCACCGCCACGCCGGAGGCGACGCCGCACGCGCTGCTCCACAACCTGAGCCACAACAAGGTGCTGCACGAGCGCGTGGTGTTCCTCACCGTCGAGATCCGCGACGTGCCGTGGGTGCCGTTCACCGACCGCGTGAAGTGCGAGCGCCTCGGCCACGGCTGCTGGCGGGTGCGGGTGCGCTACGGCTTCATGAACCGCCCGGACGTCACGCGCGCGCTGGAGCTGTGCGCGCCCTTCGGCCTGTCGTTCGACTCCATGCAGACCTCGTTCTTCATCTCGCGCGAGAAGATCGTGCCGGTGAACGACCGCCCGGGCATGGCGTTCTGGCGCGAGCGCATCTTCGCCGCGATGGCGCGCAACGCCGGCAACATCACCGACTTCTTCAACATCCCCACCAACCGCGTGATCGAGCTCGGCACGCGGGTGGAAATCTAGGTCTCGTCCGCCACCAGGCGGTAGCCGACCCCGGTCTCGGTGATGAGGTAGCGCGGCCGCAGGGGATCGGGCTCGAGCTTCTCGCGCAGCTGCTTCATGTACACGCGCAGGTAGTGCGTGTGCTCCACGTGCGACGGGCCCCACACCTCGCGCAGAAGCTGGCGGTGCGTCACCACCATGCCGAGGTGCTGCGCGAGGCAGGCGAGGAGCCGGAATTCGAGCGCCGTGAGGTGGACTTCGCCGCCGTCGCGCGTCACCACGTGCTTCTCGAGGTCCACCGTCGTGCCGCCGAGCCTGACGAGCGCGGTGCCGCTCGGCGAGCGGGCGGAATGGCGCAGCGCGACCCGCACGCGCGCGAGCAGCTCGCCGACGCCGAAGGGCTTGGTGACGTAGTCGTCGGCGCCCGCGTCGAGCGCCTCGATCTTCGCCTGCTCCTGCGCGCGCGCGGAGAGCACGATGATCGGGATCGGCGACCACTCGCGGATGCGGCGGATCACCTTCACGCCGTCGATGTCCGGCAGGCCGAGGTCCACGATCGCCAGGTCGGGCTTGTGCGTGCCGGCGTCGATCACGCCGCGCTCGCCGGTCTCGGCCTCGACGATGGCGTAGCCCTCGGTGCCGAGCGACGAGCGCAGGAAGCGCCGGATGTCGGGCTCGTCCTCCACGACGAGGATCGTGGGCCTGCCGTCGGTCACGCGGCCTCCGCCGGCACGGCGGGCACCTGCTCGAGCGGCAGCGTGAAGCGGAACGCGGAGCCGCCCATCGGGCGGCGCTCCGCCCAGATCCGGCCGCCGTGCAGCGTGACGATCGCGCGGCAGATCGCGAGGCCGAGGCCGACGCCGCCGATCGAGCCTTCCGTGGCGCCGCGGTGGAACTTGGCAAAGAGCTGCTCCGGATCGCCCTCGGGCAGGCCGGGCCCGGCGTCCTCGACCGAGACGAGGATCTCGTTCGCCTGCGTCTCGGCGCGCACGCCGATCCGCGTGCCGCGCGGGGTGTACTTGGCCGCGTTCTCCAGCAGGTTCGCGAGCGCCTGCTCGATGAGCGCCGCGTCCACGCGGACGAGCGGCAGGGCGGGATCGATGTCCACCTTGAGCGGGTGCTGGCCGTAGCGCTCGCGCTGGCGGCGCGCGACGCTCGCCGCGATCTCGGAAAGGGAATGCCAGTCGCGCTGCAGCGCGATCGTCCCGCCCTCGAGGCGTGTCATCTGCAGGACGTTGGCGACGAGCTCCGCCATCTGCTGCGAATGCTCGAAGATGCTGCGCGCGAGCTCCTTGCGCTCGCCGGGCGCGAGGCGCTCGCCGCGCTCGGCAAGGCTGGAGGCCGCGCCGGAGATGACCGCGAGCGGGGTCCGCAGGTCGTGCGAAATGGAGGCGAGCAGCGCATTTCGCAGCCCCTCGGTCTCCGCGTCCACCCGCGCGCGCTGCGCCTGGTCGGCGAGCTGCGCACGTTCCAGCGCCAGCGCAACCTGGGCGGCGAAGGTTTCCAGCAAGTGATAGCGCTCGGGGAGAAGCACCGTGCGTGGATTCGCCGGAAGCATGCCCAGCACGCCGAGCACGTTCTGCGTTCCCTTGAGCGGCAGGTAGAGCGCGGGGGCACCTGGCAGCGTGTCCGTGCCGAGCCCGGCCGCCTCGCCATGGTCCTGGACCCATTGCGCGATGTCGAGGTCCGCGCCGCGGAAGGAGTCCGGCACCCTGTCGCCCGCGGGATAGCGCAGCCGGCCCTTGCCGTCCGGCAGCAGGACGACCACCTGGCTGTCGAACACCTCGCCCGTATGGCGCACAGCGACCTGCGACATCGCTTCCTGTCCGCGCGTCGCGGCGAGCTCGCGGCTCATGGCATACAGCATCGCCGTGCGCCGTTCCCGGTGTCCCGCGACCGTGGCCTGCAGGCGCACGCTGGAGGTGAGGTTGGAGATGATGAGCGCGACCACCAGCATGATCGCGAAAGTGAAGAGGTATTGGACGTCGGTCACCGCGAGCGTGAGCTGCGGCGGGACGAAGAAGAAGTCGAACGCGGCGACCGCCAGCACCGAGGTCGCGACCGAGGGGCCGCGGCCGAAGCGGGTCGCGATGGCGACCACCGCGAGCAGGTACACCATGGCGACGTTCACGAGCTCGAACGTCGGGCTCATCAGCGCGCCCACGCCCGTCGCGAGCGCGGCGGCGGCGAGGCTCCAGGCGTAGCCGACCCAGCGCTTCTTGCCGTCGCGCTCGACCCCCAGGTAGGCGCGCGTACGGGAGAAGAAGCGGTTGCGCAGCACGCTCGCCTCGTCGGCGCCGCCGACCACCAGGATGTCCATGCCCTCGGTGCCGGCGAGCAGCTCGCCGTAGGTCGAGGGCCGGAAGAGCCGTCGCCACAGCGGGCGCCGCGGCCGCCCGATCACGATGCGCGTGACGTTGCGCTCCCGGGCGTAGTTCGCGATCTCCTCGCCCGCCGAGCGGCCGCCGAGCGTCACCGCCTCGGCGCCGAGCGACTCGGCGAGGCGCAGGAGCGCGATGCGCTCGTTGCGCTTCTCTTCGGACAGGCGCAGCAGGTCGGGCGTCTCGACATACACCACGATCCAGTCCGCGTGCAGCGCGGCGGCCATGCGCTTGCCGGTGCGCACGAGGCGCTCGCCCTGCTCGTCCGGGCCGATCGCGACGAGCACGCGCTCGCCCGCGGCCCAGGTGGCGCGGATGCCCTTGCCCTCGCGGTACTCGCGCATCGCCTGGTCCACGCGATCCGCGGTGGTGCGCAGCGCCAGCTCGCGCAGCGCGATGAGATTTCCCTTGCGGAAGAAATTCTCGATCGCGTTGCGCGCCTGCTCCGGGATGTACACCTTGCCGGCGTTCAAGCGCTCGATCAGCTCGTCGGGCGGGGTGTCGATGAGGACGACTTCGTCGGCCTTCTCGAACACCGCATCGGGCACCGTCTCCTGCATGCGCACGTTCGTGATGCCGGCGACGATGTCGTTCAGGCTCTCGACGTGCTGGACGTTGACCGTGGTGCAGACGTCGATGCCCGCGTCGAGGAGCTCTTCGATGTCCTGCCAGCGCTTCGCGTGCCGCGGCCGCGGCTCGCCCTCGACCGGGTTGCTGTGCGCGAGCTCGTCCACGAGCAGCACCTGCGGCTTCCGCGCGAGCGCTGCATCGAGGTCGAAGTCGCGCAGGGTGCGGTCGCGGTATTTCACCTCGAGGTAGGGCAGGCGCTCGAGGCCCTCGAGCAGCGCCTCGGTTTCCTTCCTGCCGTGCGGCTCGACATAGCCGACGACCACGTCCACGCCCTTGCTCTTGCGCACGCGGGCGTCCTCGAGCATCGCGTAGGTCTTGCCGACGCCGGCGGTCGCGCCGAAGAAAACGGTCAGCTTGCCGCGCTTCTCTTTCGCCTCCTCGCGCTGCACGCGCGCAAGAAGCGCGTCAGGGTCGGGGCGGACGGCGCTCATGCGCCTACTCTAGCGCAATCAGGCCCAGAGGCTCGCGAGCACGTGGATGAGGAAGGGCACGGCGAAGAGCGCACCGAAGATCGCCATTCCGATGCGGTAGACGCCTTCGGACTCGCCTTGCGGCTCCATCCCGGTGCGGAAATCGTTCATGGCGACTCGCATCAGCGCAGGACGAAGAAGTTGACCGCCGTCAGCACCGCGGGAACGAGCAGCTGCACGCCGCAGATCAGCGCTCCCACCATCGACTCTTTCATGTTGCGCAGCTTCTTCATGACGCCAAGATAGGCGCTGGCGCGTAAAAACGGGGTAAAGCTTGCGCGCCGCTCAGGCCGCGTGGCGCGCGAGGACGATGACGACGTAGAAGAGCACCGTCGTGAGCTGGATCCAGTTCACGAGGAAGAGCCAGCTCGCCCAGGCGCGCGCGCGGGGGCAATGCGCGAGGCGCGTCCTGTAGTCGCGGAACAGGATCAGTTTCCAGTAGCGTAGTCGCGCATCGGCGCGCCAGCGCACGCCGCGGCTGTCCGCGGCCAGGAAATCGGCGAATACCTCAGGTGCTTCCTCCCTGAGCGCGAAAACGAACGGCCTGATGAGAAGCAGGTTGGCGATCGCCGACAGCGCGGTGAGGGCGAGGACCGCTTCGACCACTCAGAGCAGTCCGGGAAGGGGCGCCAGGCCCCGCAACGAGACGATGAAGCGCAGCAGGCTCAGCAGCGTCTCCCACGGATGCCCGACCTCGATCCAAGGCGTGGTCTTGTCGAAGTCGATGCGCGGCGGGGTTTCGTCGAAGGTCCACATGACGCTAGAAAAGCCGCTCGGCGAGGCGCGCGAGCTGCACGGCGTTCTGCTCGGGCGCCTTGGCGGACACGAGCGTCACTTCGACGCCCGGCACCGGGATAAGGGAGGTAGCGAGGCCGAGTGCGATCGCGCCGCACGCCTTGATGCACACGTGCGGATGGGCGCACTCGCGCTCGAGATGCGCGCGGAACGCTGCCATGCCGGTCGCGTCCGCCGGGAATTCCTTGGTGAGGAGCGGCCGGCCGTCGCCGCGCTCGGCGACGACCAGCTTCCCATCCGCGGTGACCTCGACGCCGAAGTAGCGCTCGCCCGAAAGGATGGCAGTCTTCATGGCGTCCTCAGTTCAGGAAAAAGCGCGGCAGGAAGATCCACAGCTTGATCCCGATCCCGAGGGCGAAGAGGCCCACAATGATCGCGAAGGTCAGGATGGCGGCGAGCGTCTCGCCGGGCTGGCGCTCTTGCGTCCGAGACGGTTTTTCCGTCCCGACGTCGTACTGGATTTTCGTGAAGCCAAGCATGGTGCGCTCCTTTGCATAGCAGAATAGGAGCGCATGCGTATAAACGGCGTAAGGAAGGCCGCCGCCGCATTAAGACGGCATAAAAACCGCTAAGCGACGAGCGGCCCGGCGAGCTTGCGGTACGGCGCGCGGGCGCGTCGCCGGCGTTCGCTTTCGCACTCCGGGCTGCAGGTGAACTGCCGCCCGTAGGCGAACTCGGCGCGCACCGCATTCACGGCGTGTGCCTTGCCGCATACGGGACAGCGATGGACGAGCGGAGGCTTCAGAACGTCTTGCCGATGGAGAGGAGGATGGTTCCCTTGCCCGCGGACAGCGTGCCGCGCGCGCCGTTCGTCAGGCAGTAGGGCTGGATGCCGGCGGTTCCGCTGCAGCTGTCCTTGGCGTTGGTGGTGACCAGCGCCGCGCCC
>DASRFM010000044.1:0-4391 GCA_035651575.1 Burkholderiales bacterium
CCAGCAGTACGGCTCGGGCAACTCCAACACCCAGCTCGGCTCGAGCACGACCAACCAGCACAACCGCCAGTACGGCGAGAATCAGCACAACCGCAGCGCCGGCGCCGGCGCGAGCGCGCGCGACGACGATCGCGACCGCGATGAGCGCCACGACAACGGCAAGCACAAGGGCTGGTACAAGAACAAAAACAAGAACAAGAACCACGGCGAACGCGACTAATCGGTGTCAGGCACCGATTTTCAATTTAATTGGTGCCTGACCCCGATTTCCGGATTGCCGCCCAGACGCGCGGCGGACTCGCCGGCATGTCGAGATGATTGATGCCGAGCGGCCGCAGCGCGTCTACCACCGCGTTCATCACCGACGTCATCGCACCGGCGCAGCCCGCTTCGCCGCAGCCTTTGGCGCCGAGCGGATTGGTGGTCGCCGGCACCGGATGGCTCGCCCACTCGATCGCGGTCTTGATGTCTTCCGCGCGCGGCAGCGCGTAATCCATGAACGAGCCGGTGAGGAGCTGACCCTCCTCGTCATAGCGCGCGTTCTCCATCAGGCACTGGCCGATCCCCTGCACCACGCCGCCGTGCACCTGGCCCTCGACGGTGAGCGGATTCACCACCGTGCCGAAGTCGTTCACCGAGCTGTAGCGCACGATCTCGACCTTGCCCGTCTCCGGATCGATCTCCACCTCGCACACGTGGCATCCGTTCGGGAACGCCGACGGGATCACCTCCGTCACGTGCGTCGTGTCGAGCTTCCCCGGATAGCGCCGCGCCAGCTCGGAGATGCCGATCGCGCGATCGGTGCCCGCTATGCGGAATTGACCGTCGCGCCACTCGAGGTCGGCCGCCGCCGCTTCCAGCGCCTCGGCTGCGAGCTCGCGGCCTTTCTCGATCACCAGCTTCGAGACCTCTGCAATCGCCGCGCCGCTCATCATCATCGAGCGCGATCCGCCGGTGCCGGCGCCGAACACGATCTGGTCCGAATCGCTTTGCACCACGCGCACCGCACCGAACGGAATGCCCAGCTTGGAGACCAGCGCCTGCGCAAACCCGGCGGCGTGGCCCTGCCCATAGTCGAGCGTGCCGGTGACGAGCGTGATCTGCTTGTCGCCCTCGAAGCGCAGCCCCGCGCTCTCCTTGTTCGGCGGCGCGGTGACCTCGAGGTAGCTGCCGATGCCGAGGCCGCGCAATTTCCCGTTGGCTTTCGACTGCGCTTGCCGCTGTTCATACCCGGCGATGGCCTTCACCGCGCGTTCGAACACCGCCGGAAAATCGCCCGAGTCGTACGTCATCCCGGAGGCCGCTTTCCACGGGATCTCGCTCGGCCGGATGTGGTTGCGCCTTCTGATCTCCAGCCGATCGATGCCCATCTCGCGCGCCGCCTCGTCGAGCAGGCGCTCCATGTAATAGTTCGCCTCCGGGCGCCCGGCGCCGCGATAGGCGCTGACCGGCGTGGTGTTCGTCAGCATCGCCTTCGTGGAGACTTCGAGCAGCGGCACGCGATAGACGCTGCACACATTGCGCACCACGTTCATCGTCGGCGGCTGCGGCGCGACCGTGCCGACATAAGCGCCGACATTGCCGTGGCCCGTGACTCTCACTGCCAGGATGTGCCCCTCGCGGTCGAGCGCGAGCTCCGCGGTCATCTCGTGATCGCGGCCATGCTGATCCGAAAGAAAGCTGCCGGAGCGCTCGTCGGTCCATTTAACCGGCCGCTTCAACTCGCGCGCCGCGTGCGCGAGGCAGACGTACTCGGGGTAGATGGAGCCCTTCATCCCGAACGAGCCGCCGACATTCGGCGTCACCACGCGCACGCTTTTCTGCTCGACGCCGAGGATGTCGGCAAGCTGGTTCTTCATCGCGAACACGCCCTGGCCCTGCGCGACCAGCGTGAAGCGCCCGTCCTGGTACTTGCACACAGCCGAGCGCGGCTCCATCGCCGCCACCACGATCCGGGTGTTCCTTAGCGACAACCGGGTGACATGCGCCGCGCGCGCAAACGCCTCGGCGACCTTCGCCGGATCGCCGAAAAGAAAATCGAGCTGCACATTGCCCGGCACGTCGTCGTAGAGCTGTGGCGCGCCGGGCTTCGCCGCTTCGCTGGGAATGCTCACCGCCGGCAGCGGCTCGATGTCGAGCTCCACCGCCTCGGCCGCGTCCTTCGCCTGCACCGCAGTCTGCGCCACCACGCACACCACCGGATCGCCGACGAAGCGCACCTTGTCCGACGCCAGCGACTTCCTGATGGGCCGCTTCATCGGCGAGCCGTCGCGCATCTTGAAGTCGAGCGCGCACTTGTGCGCGCCGTAGGCGGCGAGATCGGCGGCGGTGTAGATGGCGAGGACGCCGGGCATCGCCTTCGCCGCATCCACCGAGACGCCGCGCAGCACGCCGTGCGCGTGCGGGCTGCGCACGATATAGGCGTACGCCTGCCCGGGCTCGTTGACGTCGTCGGTATAGGTGCCGGCGCCGCGCAGAAGCTGCGGATCTTCGGTGCGCTCGACGCGCTCGCCGATGGAGTAATTCGGGGCCAGGTAATTCGGGGTCAGGTTCACAATTCTACGGACTGGAGATTGCGCCGAGCGCGCTGTTTCGACCGGGCGCGGGACGCTGTCGTAACATGCGGCGCGAGAAGCGCGCATGCCGAAGTCGATCGCAGAGGTGGTGGCGCACAATCGCCGGAGCGGACGAGGCTTCGACCCGCGCGGCGAGCCGCGCCCGTACACCGACCGGGAGTTCTACGAGATCGCGGAGGAGCTCGGCCATACCCAGCGCCACGCGGCCTATCGCGCGGTGCACGAGCGCCTCGCGATGTGGATCCGCGACTCGCTGCCGATTTCCACGGCGCTCGAGATCGGCGCGGGTCCCGGCTACCTCCTCTACTGCATGAATAAGCTCGGCATCGACGCCTACGGGGTCGACGGCAACGAGCTCTTCCAGGCCTTCTACCGCGAGCACCATCCGGAGTTTGCCGAGCGCTATCTGCTCGATCGCCTGTTCGAGAAGAACTACGGCCCCGCCGACGCCGTGGTGACGATCGAAGTGTTCGAGCACATTCCGGAGGAGGGCCTCCACAACATCCTCGCCAAGGTGCAGGCGCAGGTGCGGCCGAAATACATCGTGTTTTCCTCGACGCCGCATGCCGATCCCAACCCCGGCTGGGACCTGCAGTGGGGACACATCAACATGAAACCGGCCGAGGAGTGGCAGCGGCTTTTTCGCCGCTACGGCTACGAGGTGACGCAGCAGCCGAGACCGCCGGTGACCGAGTGGGCCGCCTTGTACGTCGCCGCCGGCACGTGAGCGCATGAGCCGGGACCCCGCGCTCGCCTTCGTCGTCGCGCACTACCACCCGCGCGGCAAGCTCCCCGTGCATCTCTTCAATCTGGTGCGCTACATGGCGACGCTCACCGAGCGCGTGGTGTTCGTCTCGACCGGCATCGCGCCCGCGGAAGCCGCGCGCCTTGCGCCGCATGCCAAGGTCATCGCGCGCGACAACGTCGGCTACGACTTCTGGTCGTACAAGATCGGCATCGACGCGCTCGGCGAGCGCCGCGGGCTCGCGCGGCTCGTGCTGTGCAACGACTCCTTCCTGACGTTCGATCCGCACCAGCTTTGCACCGCGTTCCTGCAGCCGGTGGCGGGCCCCGCATTGCGCGGCATCAGCGCGAGCCGCCAGCGCGCCCCGCACGTGCAGAGCTACTGGGTCGCGTTCGAGCACGGCTCGCTCATCAACGGCGCCGAGTTCGCGCGCTGGTGGGGCGAGATGACGCCGCGCTCGGAGCGCGAAGACGTCATCGTCAGCTACGAGCTCGGCATGTCGGCGCGCTTCGCCGCGCACGGCGTGCCGGTCAAGGCGGCCTACGAGCCCACCAACGAAGAGCTCCTCATCGCGCTTTGCCGCGCCATCGAGCGGCGCTGCGTGCGCGTCGAGCAGCCGCCGCGCCTTTGCACGCTGAACCTCGACGCGGCGCTCGAATTGAATCCGACGCACTTCCTCTGGGATGCGCTCGCCGCGCGCTACGCCATCGTCAAGCTCGAGTTCCTGAAGGGCAATCCTTACCGCATGGACCTCACCGCGCTCCTCCAGCGCGTCAACGCCGAACCGCTGCTCTTGCGCCTCATGCAGGACGCGCTCGAGGAATAGCTGAAATCGGTGTCAGGCACCGATTTCGCCTCGATACCCGAACGGCCCTGTCGCGATCCAACGGCGCGGGCTTGCGAATTGCACGCACCCCGCAGCAGTACCCATCCACGACATGAGGAGAGCACATGAACTGGGATCGCATCGCAGGTAACTGGAAGCAGGCCAAGGGCAAGATGAAGGAGCAGTGGGGCAAGCTGACCGACGATCAGCTCGACCAGGTCGCCGGCAAGCGCGACCAGCTGGT
>DASRFM010000045.1:0-14603 GCA_035651575.1 Burkholderiales bacterium
CGCGTGCTCGCGCAGCTTGTGCTTCTGCACCTTGCCGCTCGCGGTCATGCCGATCGCCTCGAAGTCGCGCACGATGCGCAGGTAGCGCGGCACGCGGAAGTTCGCGCAGCGCTCTTTCATGTAGCCGAGCAGTTCCTCCTCGGACGAGGAGAGGCCGGCTTTCAGAGTCACATAGGCGCACGGCACTTCCCCCAGGCGGGCGTCGGGCACGCCGACGACTTGGGCGGTCTCGACGGCGGGGTGCGACAGGAGCACCTCCTCCACTTCGGCCGGCGCGACGTTCTCGCCGCCGACGCGGAAGACGTCCTTCAGGCGCCCGACCATGCGCAGGCGTCCGTCGGCGGTGAGCTCGCCGAGGTCTCCGGTGCGCAGCCAGCCGTCCGGCGTGAAGGCCTTTGCGTTCGCCTCGTCGTTCCGGTAGTAGCCGCGCATGACGTTCCAGCCGCGCACCTGGATCTCGCCCTCGGCGCTGATCCGGACGGATACACCGGGCAAGGGCAACGGCAAGCCGTTCACGCGCAGCTCCTCGGGATCGCGCCAGTCGCTCATGACGACGTTGGGCGACGCTTCCGAGAGCCCGTAAGCGGCGCAGATCTCTTTCGCGCCCAGCACGTCGATGATGCGCTGCATGGTCTGCGGGCCCGCCGCCGCCCAGCCGCCACGCAGCGCGAGCTTGCGGCGCGGGAAGTCGGCGTGCCCCATGAGCATCTGGAAGATGGTGTCGTTCCCGGAGAGCAGCGTGCAGCGCTCGCGCTCCATCATCTCGAGCGCCGGCCCGGCCTCGAACGCCGGCAGCGTCACGAGGCAGCAGCGGTGCACGAGCGCCATCAGCGCCGAGAGCGTCGATCCCGCGACGTGGAAGAACGGCCGGCAGTTGAAGTAGCGGTCCTCCGGGCGCACGCCGACGCGCGTCCCCGCCTCCCAGGCGTCGCGCAGCATGTTGTCGTGCGTCAGCATCACGCCCTTCGGATAGGCGGTGGTGCCGGAGGTGAACTGCATCAGGAGCGGATCGCCGGGGGACGCTTCGGATCGCTTCAGCGCCGCCGACGGCAAAGGAGAGTTCGAAACGTCGAACGCAAGCGGCGGGCGAATGTCGCGGACCATCGTGCCGAAGTCCTGCTTCATGAAGCGCTCGACGTAGAAGAGCGCCTTGCTGTCGGACTGCTTCAGGCAGTATTCGAGCTCGGCTTTCTTGAAACGCGTGTTCACCGGGACGGTGACCGCCCCGAGCAGTGCCGCGCCGTAGAAGAGCGAGAGCCAGCTCTCGTCGTTCCCCATGAGGATCGCGACGTGGTCGCCGCGCTTGAGCCCGAGCGACTGCAGCCCGCCCGCCACTTTCGATGCCTTTTCGTGGATTTCAGAAAAAGAGAGGCGGCCCGTCGGCGTGACGAGCGCCTCCGCGTCGCCGCGGGTCTCGGCGGCATGCGCCAGGAAATCCCCCAACGTGCGCGGCTGCCAGCTCATTGCTTGCCGAGCCACGCGCCCGAGGCGAGCTGCTCCTCGATCGCCGCCATCTCCACCTCGAGCGCGCCCTGCGGATCGCGCTCGACGCCTTCGTCGATGCAGCGCTTCGCGAGGCGCAGGGCAAGCGGCGATGCCGATGTAATCGTCTTGCATATCTCTGCGACGGTGCCCTCCATCGCCTCCTTCGCGACGATCCGGGAAACGAAACCCGCCGCGAGCGCTTCCTGCGCGGTCAGGCGCCGGCCGGTGAACATCAGGTCCTTCGCGAGGCGCTTGCCGAGGACGCGCGGCAGGCGCTGGGTTGCGCCGACCGTGCCGCGCAGGACTTCCGGCGTGCCGAACACCGCCTCCGGCGTCGCCAGGATGAAGTCGCAGCACGCCGCGATCTCAACGCCCGAGCCGAGCGCCGCTCCGTGCACGATCGCGATCGCCGGCATCGGCAGCGACTCGAGCGCGCCGTAGGCGGCGAACGCCTTCATGCGCCGCGCTCGCACGTCGTCCGCCGTCATGCCGGTGCGCTCCTTGACGTCCGCGCCGGCACAGAAAACCGGGCCTGCACCTCGGACCAGGACGAGCCGGGTTTCTCCATTTGCGGATATTTCGGCGCAGGCGGCGGACAATGCATCGCACATCGCGCCGTTCAGCGCGTTGCGCGCCTCGGGCCGGTTCAGCGTGAAGGTCGCGACACCGGATTCGACGGCGACGGAAAGCGTCATCCGATCGCCTTCGCGGCCTTGAGCCGGGAGATTTCCGCGCTGGAGAAGCCGAGCCGCCCGAGCACGCTCTCGGTGTGCTCGCCGAGGAGCGGCGGCCGGCCGATCTCCGGGTTGTCCCAGCCGAGGAACTTGTACGGCAGGCCGAGGGCGCGGAATTCGCCGACGCCGGGATAGTCGAAGCTGCCCACGAGCCCGCGCGCACGGGTGTGCGGATCGGCGAGGATCTCGGCGACGTCGTTCACCGGCCCGACCGGCACGTCGGCGGCGTCGAGCTTCGCAAGCAGCTCGGAACGGTCGAGTCTCGAAATCGCGCCGGTCAACGCATGCATGACCTCGTCGCGATGCCGCACGCGGGACTCGTTGGTCGAATAAATGGGGTCCGTCCCTATTTCGAGGGCCAGCGCTTCGCACAAAGGAGCCCAATGCTGGTCGCTCGCGGTGATGTGCGCGTACTTGCCGTCGCGGCAGCGGAAGGTGGCCGAGGGCACGCGGCCGGGATGCTCGGTGCCCAGGCGCGGCGGCACCTCGCCGAGCGCGAAATAGCGCGCCGCGGCGAGCGTGAGGAGCGCCACCTGCCCGTCGAGCATGGAGAAGTCGACGTAGCAGCCCTTGCCGGTGCGCGCGCGGCCGGCGAGCGCGGACAAGATGGCGATCGCGATCCACAGGCCGGAAGTGAGATCGGCGACGGGCAGGCCGGGCTTCACCGGGCCGCCGCCGCGCTCGCCGGTGAGGCTCATCAAGCCGCCCATCGCCTGGAAGACCGTGTCGTAGCCCTTCTTGTGCGCGTACGGGCCGCTCTGGCCGAATCCGGTGCACGAGACGAAGACGAGCTTCTCGTTCACCGCGGACAGCACCGCGTAGTCGAGGCCGTAGCGCTGCAGCGTGCCGGCGGGGAAATTCTCGAGCACCACGTCGGCCTGCTCCGCCAGCCGGCGCACGATCTTGCGGCCGTCGTCGGAGCGCAGGTTGACCGCGATGGACTCCTTGGATCGGTTGCAGGCGAAGTAGTAGGCGCTGTCCTTCGCGAGCTGCGGCTCGAAGGCGCGCGTCTCGTCGCCCGCGCCCGGCTGCTCGACCTTGATGACGCGCGCGCCGAGCTCGGCAAGGATCATCGAGGCGAACGGGCACGCGAGCACGCGCGACAGGTCGAGGATCGTCGTGCCGTCCAGGGGCTTCACGGCGACGGGTTCATTTTCTGGAGAACTGGCGCATGCGCTTGTTCGCCTCGCGGCCGAGCTCGAGCGCCGGCGCGAGCGGCAGGTCGGCGACCTGGTGGAAGAGCCGCTTCGTCTCCGCCATGGCGGGGCGATGGACCGCGGCCAGCTTCTCCGCGATCAGGACAGTTTGCTGGAGAAGATCGGAGTCCGGGAAAACCCGGTTCACGAGCCCCAAGGCGAGCGCCCGCTGGGCGTCGATCGGCTCGCCGAGCGAGACCAGCTCGAAGGCCGCCTTGCGCCCGACCTGGCGCACGAGGTTGGCGAGCACGATCGCAGCGACGATGCCGTGCCTCGTCTCGGGGTAGCCCAGCTTCGCGCTCTCGGCCATCGCCGCCAGGTCGCCCGCGATCGCGAGCCCCGCGCCGCCGCCCATGGCGGCGCCGTTGATCGCGGTGATTACCGGATTCCTCATCCTCGAGAACGACAAATGCAGTTCCATGGTCAATTGCGCGCGCGTTTCGGCCGCCGCCGGATCGGCGAGGTTCTTGAACTCGGCCAGGTCGGCGCCGGCACAGAATCCCGGCCCGGCACCCGTCAGCACCACGGCGCCGACCGCCTCATCCGCGTCCGCAGCGCGCAGCGCATCGAGGAGCGTGCGCGTGAGCTCCGTGTTGAGCGCATTCCTCTTTTCCGGGCGATTCAACGTGAGGATGCGGACCGCGCCGCGGTTTTCGACCAGGAGCGTCATAGCGAAGCGAGTCTCTTCCGCGCCGCCTCGGTCTCGGCCACGAGCCGGCGCAGCAGCTCCCCGGCCGGAACCATGTCATCTACGAGCCCGGCGCTCTGCCCCGCCTCGACCTTGCCCCATTCGACGTCGCCTTCCAGCGCTGCCTGCTTTACCGACGAGGAAGCAAAGAGTTTCTCCAGCGCCTCCGCGGGCTCGCCGGCGCGCTCCGCCGATTGATATTTCCTGGAAAAGCCGTTGGCGAGCTGGCGGATCGGATGCGCGCCGCGGCCGACGAACGCGGTGCCGTCCACTTCCGCGGCGAGCACCGCGCGCTTGTAGTTCTCGTGGACGCTCGCCTCCGGCGTGGCGATGAAGCGCGTGCCGAGCTGGACCGCATCGGCGCCGAGGGCGAGCATCGCGGCGACGCCCGCGCCGTCCGCGATGCCGCCGCTCGCCACCACCGGCAGCTCGACCGCCTTGATTACGCGGCGCACGAGGACGAGCGTCGTCACCTCCGACGGCGGCGGGTGGCCGCCCGCCTCCATGCCGTCCACGACGAGCGCGTCCACGCCCGCAGCCTGCGCCTTCCTCGCGTGCTCCACCGAGGCGACGACGTGCAGCCATTTCGTGCCGATGGCGCGAAAGCGCGCCAGGTGCTCGCGCGGCCCGCCCTGCGAGGCGACCATGACCGGGATGCGCGCCTCGTGGGCAATGTCGAGCAGCTCCCGCGCACGCGGATTGTTGAGCGGGATGTTCACGCCGTAGGGTTTCGCCGTCTTTTCCCGGATTTCAGAAAGCGCTCTTGCGAAATCCGCGGCGCGCATCGGCCCGCCCGCGAGGATCCCCATGCCGCCCGCGTTCGACACGGCGGAGACGAGCGCGGAGTTCGACGAGGCCCAGCTCATCGCCGCCTGGAAGATCGGGTACTCGATGCCGAGGAGCTCGGTGATGCGGGTCTTCACGCGGCCGCCTTCTCGTCCTGGATGAAGCTGCGCGCCTGGTGCGCGAGCTTCGCCAGCGCGCGGTCGAATGCAGCGCGCTCCTTCTCCGACAGGCAGTTCATGAACGCGCTGTCGCGCTCGGACGCGGCGCGGATCAGGCCCTTGTAGAGCTTCGCGCCCGCGGCGCTCAGCCCGAGGCGGATGCCGCGCGCATCGGCGGCGTCCGGCGCGCGCAGCACCAGCCTGCGCCGCGTCAGCCCCGACACGACGCGGCTCATCTGGCTCTTGTCGATGCTGGCGGCACGCGCGAGCTCGTTTAGCGAGAGCGGCCCGCCCGCGCCGCCGAGCAGCGCCACCGTGCGCCACTCCCAGAGGCTGACGCCGAACTGGCGGCGGTAGCGCAGCTCCGCGCTCCGGGAGAGCAGGTTCGCCACCACGTGCAGCCGGTACGAGAGCAGGTCGCGGATGACCGTCATTTCAATCGTCGAAGAACGGGGTCTCGTCGCCGCCGCGCAGGCGGATGTCGAACCGGTAGGAACCCGCTCCGGTTTTCCGGGCGATGAGCCGGTCGCGGAGCTTCTCCGGGACCGCGTCGAGCACCGGGTCGGCGCCGCGCTCGAAGAACATCACCGTCTGCAGCTGGCGCATCAGGCCGGAATAGAGAAGGCAGAAGCTGACGTGCGCCAGCCGCCCCTTCGGCGCGCCCGGCAGCACGGTGCGGAACCGGTACACGCCGCCGGCGTCGGTCGCCGCGCGGCCCCAGCCGAGGAATGCCGGGTTGTCGTGGCGGCCGTCCGGACCCGCCTGCCAGATCTCGAGCACCAGGTTGTCCACGGGCGCGCCGTCTCCCTGCACCACGCGGCCGCTGATCTCGATCGGCTCGCCGGGGACGGCGCGGCCTTCGAGCCGCGTGAGGTCGGCCGCGTCCTGCGCGAACTCGCGCGGGAAGAACGGCCCGAGCGTCATCTCCGCGGTCGGCACGAGGCGCTTCATCGCAGCTCCGGCGAAGCGTTCCGGCCGCGCACGACGAGCTGGTACTCGTAGACGAGCGCGTTCTCCGGCCCCTGGCCGGCCGGCGCGAGGCGCGCGATGCACTGCGCGCGCGCCTGCGGCTCGCGCACCGCGTTCAGGATGGCGTCGCGCTCGTTGAGCGGCTCGCCGGGAAAGAACATCTGCGTCACGAGGCGCGAAAGCCACGCCCTGCCCCAGACCGAGAAGTGCACGTGCGGCGGCCGCCACCAGCCGCCGCTGTCGGGCACGGGGTAGGCGCCGGGCTTGATGGTGCGCAGCTCGACCATGCCGTCGTCGTCCGCGACCATGCGGGCCGCGCCGTAGAAGTTCGGATCGGCCGGCGCGTCGTGCGAGTCGTTGGGGTGGATGTACTTGCCGGCGGCGTTGCAATGCCAGATCTCCACCGCGGCGCCGCGCACCGGCGCGCCGTCCTCGTCCACGACGCGCGCGCGCAGGTGGATGAGCTGCCCGATGGCGCGCTTCTCGCCGTGGCCCGCGAGGTCGCCGCGCACCGGCGCGAGCCGGCGCAGCACGCCGCCGCCGGACAGCGGCGGCCCGGCGAGCTCCGCGGCGGTGAGCGGCCGCAGCAGCAGCGCCTGCGCCGGCCAGCGCAGCGCCGTCATCGCGTAGCCCGCCTCCACGCCCTTCGACTGCGTGAGCGGGTCGCGCCGCTCGATCACGGTGGCCATCGTTGACAGCCTAAGGCGGTTAGTTGATAGTGTCAACCATGTCGGCCGTCACCCTGTGCGAGTGCTTCGCGCGCGACGGGCTGCAGCACGAGCCGCAGTTCGTGCCCACGTCCGCGAAGCAGGCGCTGGTCGAGCGCTTCGCCGCGCTCGGCTTTCCCCGCGTCGAGGCGACGTCCTATTCCAACCCGTCGGTCGTGCCGCAGTTCGCGGACGCGTCCGAATTGCTGCGCGGCCTCGGGAGAAGGGAAGGAACCTATTACAAGGCGACCTGCGCCAACGTTCGCGCGGTGCAGCGCGCCGTGGCGGACCTGGATGCCGGCTACGGCGCGAACGAGGTCAGCCTGCTCGTCTCGGCGACCGAGTCGCACAGCCGCAGGAACCTCAACCGCACGCGCGAGGAGCAGTGGCGCAACATCGCCGAAATGGTCGAGACGGCGCAGGACCGCTTCCGCCTGATCGGCACCGTCTCGGTCGCCTTCGGCTGCCCTTTCGAAGGCCGCGTGGATCCCGGCGTGGTGGCGGAGGACGTCGCGCGCTTCGCGGACCTCGGCGTGCTGCACGTCGCCCTCGGCGACACGATCGGCGCCGCCACGCCTCGCGCAGTCAAAGAAACATTCACCGAGGTGAACAAGCTTGCCTGCACCCCGATCGCCCACTTCCACGACACCCGGGGCACCGGGCTCGTGAACTACGTCGCCGCCTACGACGCCGGCGTGCGCTGGTTCGACTGCGCGTTCGGCGGCGTCGGCGGCCACCCCGCCAAGGTGAAGTACGGCGACGGCTTCACCGGCAACGTCTGCACCGAGGACCTGGTGAACCTGTTCGAGTCCATGGGCATCGCGACCGGCATCGACCTCGACGGCCTCCTCGCGACCGCGGAATTCTGCGAGCAGGCGCTTGGCCGGGAGCTGCACGGCCGCGTGACGCGCAGCGGCCTCAGCCCCCTGCTCGCGCGCTAGGCGTGCGCGCCGCCTACATCCACGTGCATTCGATGCGCATCGCGAGCGGCGAGGAGGTGCTCGTCGCCCGGGTGCTGGCGGAAGATGGGCGCGCGGGCTTCGGCTTCAGCTTCCGGCTCGATGCGACCGAGGCGCGCCACATGGCGGAATGGGCCGCCGGCGTGCGCGCCGAGCGGCCGCACTATTCTCCTCATCTGAATCACGCGTGGGAACGCGCCTTCCTCGCGCACGAAGCGATCCGTTGGGAAGAAGAAGCGGCGTTCCGCGCGATCGAGTGGCTGCCTAAGCCTTAGGCTTCCAGCGCGGGTAGACGCGCCGCGCGTTGTCCTCGAAGATTTTTCGTCTTTTCAGGGAATCCAGCTCCCTGTTATTTTCGATGTACCGCTTCGTGTCGTCGTAGTAGTGCCCGGTCTCCGGGTCGATGCCGCGCACCGCGCCGACCATCTCGGAGGCAAAGAGGATGTTCTCGGCCGGGATCACCTTGAGGAGCAGGTCGATACCCGGCTGGTGGTAGACGCAGGTGTCGAAGAACACGTTCTTCAGCAGATGGTCCTTGAGGAGCGGCTTCTTCATGTCCTGCGCGAGGCCGCGGTAGCGCCCCCAGTGGTAGGGCACCGCGCCGCCGCCGTGCGGGATGACGAAGCGCAGCGCCGGGAAATCCTTGAAGAGATCGCCCTGGATGAGCTGCATGAACGCCGTGGTGTCGGCGTTGATGTAGTGCGCGCCGGTGAAGTGGAACGCCGGGTTGCAGGAGGAGCTCACGTGCACCATGGCGGGGACGTCGAGCTCGACCAGCTTCTCGTACACCGGGTACCACCAGCGGTCGGTGAGCGGCGGCTCCTTCCAGTGGCCGCCGGACGGATCCGGATTCAGGTTGCAGCCGATGAAGCCCATCTTCACGCAGCGCTCGAGCTCGTCGATGCAGTTCTTCGGCGAGACCCCGGGCGACTGCGGCAGCTGGCAGACCGCCGCGAAGTTCTCCGGATAGAGCGCGCACACGCGGTGGATGACGTCGTTCGTCACGCGCGACCACTGCGCGCTGATGGCGGCGTCGCCGACGTGGTGCTCCATCGAGCCGGCGCGCGGCGAGAAGAACGTGACGTCGTAGCCGCGCTCGCGCTGCAGCTTCAGCTGGTTCTTCTCGATGGTCTCGCGGAGCTCGTCGTCGGAGATCTTCGGTCCCTTGGGATCCGGCTTCTTGTTCCCGACCTGGTCCTTGCGCCAGTCCCAGAGCGCCTGCGGTGCGGTGGTGTAATGGCCGTGACAGTCGACGATCATGCGAAAAGCTCCTCCACCGTGAAGCGCCGCGGAATCATGCCCTGCCCGTGCACGCAGTCGATCGCCACCTCGAGGTTGCGGCGGTTCTCCTCGAGGCCGAACGGATTCATCTCCGGGTTCCCCGCCGCCTCGCGGCTTTTCTTCAGCAGCGCGTAAAGCTCC
This sequence comes from Burkholderiales bacterium, assembly GCA_035651575.1. Taxonomy (GTDB): domain Bacteria; phylum Pseudomonadota; class Gammaproteobacteria; order Burkholderiales; family SG8-39; genus SCGC-AG-212-J23. Next base: position 9,105 of record DASRFM010000045.1, read on the forward strand.
TGGGCTTTCGAGCCGGAAACCGTATCCTTGACCGTCACCATGTGGTTGATCTGGATGGCGCCGTGCTTCCTGCGCCAGGCCTGCGCGGCCGCCGCCGGATCCTCGTAGACCGGCACGATGCGCTCGTCCTTCGGGATCTCGCCGGCGATCGCGGCGTCGATCTCGCCGTCGAGCAGCATCCGGAGGATTTCCTTCCCCGGCGCGGCACGCTCGACGTTGGGCGGATCCCTGAATTCGGCGACGTGCGGCTCCTCGAACGTCACCCAGCGGATGCTGCCGAGGTCCACGCCCTCCTCCTTCAGCATGCCGCGGATCCAGGCGGCGGTCGTCACCGAGTAGGAGCGCTGCCCGATCCGTTTGCCGTTCAGCTGCGCCGGCGAGACTCGTTTGGCCTTCAGGCACACGAGATACGGATGCTGAAAGCGCGCCGTCACCACCGCGGGAAGCAGCCGATACGGCTTGCCGTGCGCCTTCGCGAGCAGGTACGTCACGAGCGCGAGCTCGGCGACGTCGAATTCCAGGTTGCGCACCACGCGCTTGAACGCCTGCTGCGGCAGCTTGACGTCGGCGAACTCGAGCGGCGCGTGCTCCTTGAAATGCTTCGTGACGGGATAGTCCCCGAGCAGCGCCTTCATCAGTAATCGACCGGGCCGTCGATGTACTTGAGGCCCTTCTCGGCGAGGCTCTTCCGCATGTCGTACAGGTCCAGGCCGAGCTCGCCTTTCTGCAGGCGCGCGCGGCTGCCGGCTTCCTTCTTCTCGCGCTCCTCGCCCGCCTTGGCGACTTGCGCGGCGTCCGTCCGCGGCACGACGACGACGCCGTCGTCGTCTGCGACGATGACGTCGCCCGGCTTGACGGCGATGCCGGCACACACGACGGGCACGTTCACCGAGCCGACGCTCGCCTTCACCGTGCCCTTCGCGCAGATGGCGCGCGACCACACCGGGAACTTCATCTCGCTGATCTCGGCGGCATCGCGGCAGCCGACGTCCAGGATCACGCCGCGCGCGCCGCGCGCCTTGACCGAGGTCGCGAGCAGCTCGCCAAAGGCGCCGTCGGAGTTCTCGCTGGAGCAGGCGACGACGAGGACGTCGCCCGGCTTCAGCACCTCGGCGGCGACGTGGATCATCCAGTTGTCGCCCGGATGGCAGAGCGCGGTGACCGCGCTTCCCGCGATGCGCGCGCCGCGCCAGACCGGCCGCAGGTAGGGCTGCATCAGGCCGGTGCGACCCTGGGCCTCGTGCACGGTCGCAACGCCGAGGCGCGCGAGCGCGTCGATGACTGCGGCGTCCGCGCGGTGGATGTTGCGAACGACGGTGTTTTGCATGGCTTCTCCGATTCTAAAGTGGCAGGCCGGCGTACTGCTCGGCGAGCGCGGCCTGGGCGTGAAACGACTCCTTCAGGTACTCGAGCTCGTACTCCTGCGCGCGCTGGTCGAACTCGCTCGCATCCGGGAAGCGGTGCAGCAGGTTGGTGAGATACCACGAGACGCGCACCGAGGCCCACACGCGGCGCAGGGCGGTGGCGCTGTACCCGTCCAGCTTCTCGGAGGATTTGCTCCCGTAAAAGTCGACCAGGGCGCGGGACAGGTAGTAGACGTCCGAAACCGCGAGGTTCAGGCCCTTCGCGCCCGTGGGCGGCACGATGTGCGCCGCATCGCCGGCAAGGAAGAGCCGGCCGTAACGCATCGGCTCGGCGACGTAGCTGCGAAGCGGCGCAATGGACTTCTCGATCGACGGTCCGGTGACGATCGCCTCCGCAAGCTCGCGCGGGAAGCGCGCCTTGAGCTCGTCCCAGAAGCGCGCGTCGGGCCAGCTTTCGAGCGGCGTGTCGAGCGGCACCTGGATGTAGTAGCGCGACAGGCGGCTGCTCCGCTGCGAGGCGAGCGCGAAGCCGCGCGGATGGTTGGCATAGATGATGTCGGGGAGCGGCGGCGTCTCGGAAAGGATGCCGAGCCAGCCGAACGGGTAGACCTTCTCGAACTCGGAAAGCCGCGCAGCGGGAATCGCCTTGCGCGATGCGCCGTGGAAGCCGTCGCAGCCGGCAACAAAGTCGCAGTCGATCCTTCCGCCTTTCCATGCAATGAAGGGATGTTCGGAACCCAGATCGTGGAGCGCAACGTCGTCGGCCTCGAAGACCATCTGCGCACCGCGCCGGTCGGCGTCGGCGAAGAGGTCCTCCTGGATGTTCGTCTGCCCGTAGGCCATGAGCTGCCTGCCGACGTGCTTCGCGCAATCGATGAGGAAGCCGTCGCGCCCCGCCCAGACGATGCGCGAGCCGTCGTGCAGGTGGCCCTCCCGGTCCATGCGCTCGCCGACGCCCGCCGCGCGCAGCACGTCCATCGTGCTCGGCTCGAGCACGCCGGCGCGGATGCGCGATGCGACGTATTCGCGGCTCTTCTTCTCGAGCACCACGCTCGACACGCCCGCGCGGTCGAGCAGCGCCGACAGCAGCATGCCGGCCGGCCCCGCGCCGATGATCGCGACCTGCGTCTTCATCCTAGCGGGCGCCGGGGACGCGCCGCGTCTTGAGGAACGCCTCCAGCGATTCGCCGCGGAAGTGCGCCACCATCTCGGGATTCGACACGCCCTTCACGCGCGCGAGCTTCTCCAGGCAGAAGAAATTGGCGCCGTAGTCCTGCAGGCCCTTCCAGTCGAGCCGGCGCACCAGGCTCTTCTCTTCCTCGCTGAGCGCCTGCATCGCCGCCTCGGGATCCTCCAGGAACAGCTTCCTCTTCTCGGGCACGACCAGATCGTGCAGGAACCGGTTGAGGCGCAGGCCCTTCGCACTGCGCTCCAGGTCGAAGACGTACTTACTCAAAGAGCGCCACCGTCATCGCCGTCGTCATCGGCAGGTAGTAGTTCTGGTGCACCTTGCGCATGCCGGGCTCCAGCGCCCCGCGCATGATGAGCCACATGATCACCTCGGCGCCCTCGTTGCCGCCGAGGCGCATGTAGTCCTCGACCGCCATCGCGGCGAGCCGCTCCGGGTCGCGGTCGATCAGGTCGAGGAACTCGAGGTCCCATTTCTCGTTGTTGAAGCCGGCGCGCTCGCCGATCATGGCGTGCGACAGCCCGCCGGTGCCGACCATGACGACCTTGAGGTCCTCGGGGTAGGACCGGATCGCCTTTCCTATATGCACGCCGAGCTTGTAGCAGCGGCGCGGCGTCGGCAGGGGCGCCTGGAACACGTTGATGACGAGCGGCACCACGCGTCCCGGCCAGTCGGGCCGCATCGGCCACATCATGGTGAGCGGCGAGTGCAGCCCGTGGTCGAGCGGCAGGTCCTGGAAGATGGAAAGGTCGAACTCGTCGGCGACCAGCGAGCGCGCGATGTGGCGCGCGAGCGCGGCGTGGCCCTTCAGCGGCGGAATCTTCCGCGGGCCGAGGCCTTCGTCCGCGATGCGGTATTCCTCGCTCACGCCGAGCGCGAAGGTGGGGTAGTGGTCGAAGAAGAACGTGGTGGCGTGGTCGTTGAAGCAGAAGAAGAGGACGTCGGGCTTCTTCTCCGCGAGCCATTTCGCGACCGCCTCGTAGCCCTTGAAGAGTGGCTTCCAGTCCGGATCGTCCTGCTTCTTCCTGTCGAACGCCATCGCGATCGTGGGAACGTGCGAGGTGCCGATGCCGCCGATGATCCGCGCCATGGGCGAATGTTACTTCAGCGTATATTCGGCGCACCATGCCGACGTCGCCGCTGCGGGAGCTGCTGCAGGAGCACGGCCTCGCGATCGTTTTTGTGAACGTGCTTTGCGAGCAGCTCGGGCTGCCGATTCCCGCGGTGCCGACGCTCGTGCTCGCCGGCGCCGTGGCGGCGGACGGCGCCTATTCCGCCTGGGCCGTTCTGGCGGTGGCGCTCGCGGGCTGCGTCGCCGGCGATGCCGCCTGGTACGTGATCGGCAGGCGCTACGGCGCGCGCGTGCTGCGCCTGCTCTGCGGCATCTCGCTCACGCCCGACTCCTGCGTGCGGCAGACCGGGGAGCATTTCGAGCGCTGGGGGCCGTGGACCCTCGTCCTCGCCAAGTTCCTTCCGGGCATCGGCACCATCGTCCCGCCCGTCGCCGGCGTCATGCGCCTGCCCTGGCCGCGCTTCCTGCTGCTGACGACGCTCGGCTCCGTGGCGTGGGCGGGCCTCGCGGTCGGCGCGGGCGCCCTCATGCGGGCGCAGGTGAGCGCGCTGCTCGAGGCCCTGCAGCAGTTCGGCATGACGGCGGTGGCGCTCGCCGCCGCGCTGCTCGCCGCGTATATCGCGTTCAAGTACTGGGAGCGGCAGCGCTTCTACAAGACGCTGCGCATGGCGCGCATCACCGTGGACGAGTTGCGCTCGCTGATGCAGCGCGACGAGAAGCCGTTCGTAGTGGACCTGCGCGCCGCCGCGGAGCGCCGGCGCGACGGCCGCTCCATTCCGGGCGCGCTCGCCATCGACCTCGCCGAAGTGGAGCGGCTGATCGAGCGGTTTCCGCCGGACCGCGACATCATCTTCTTCTGCAGCTGCCCGAACGAGGCCTCCGCCGCGAGCGCGGCGAAAACCCTCATGGACCACGGCTTCAAGCGGGTGCGGCCGCTGCTCGGCGGGCTTGACGCGTGGGCCGCCGCCGGATACGACATGGAGCCATGAGAACGGTCGCCGTCATGGGCGCCGGGGCGGTCGGCTGCTACTACGGGGCGATGCTCGCGCGCGCGGGATGCTCGGTCACGCTGATCGGCCGGCCGCAGCACGTCGAGGCCGTGCAGCGCTCGGGGCTGCGCCTGGAGACCAAGGCCTTCGACGAGCAGGTAAAGATGCGGGCCACGGCGCAGCCGGACGGGGTGCGCGGCGCGCAGCTCGTCCTCTTCTCGGTGAAGTCGCCCGACACCGAGGCGGCCGGCAAGGCGCTCGCGCCGCACCTCGATCCAGAGGCGGCGATCCTCACGCTGCAGAACGGCGTCGACAACGCGGAGCGGCTCTCGGCGACGCTCGGCCGCGAAGTGATCCCGGCCGTGGTCTACGTCGCGACCGAGATGGCCGGCCCCGGCCACGTGCGCCATCACGGCCGCGGCGAGCTGGTGATCGGGCGCGCGGCTGCGAGCGACGCGATCGCCGCCGCCTTCAAATCCGCCGGCGTCCCGGTCGAGATCTCCGGCAACGCGATCGGCGCGCTGTGGGCGAAGCTCATCGTCAACAGCGCCTACAACGCGCTCTCGGCGATCACGCAGCTTCCGTACGGCAGGCTCGTGCAGGGCGCAGGGATTCCGAAGATCATGCAGGACGTCGTCGACGAGTGCCTCGCCGTGGCGCGCGCCGCGGGCGTCACCGTGCCCGGCGACATGCAGGACGCGACGCGGCGCATCGCGCAGACCATGCCGGGCCAGTACTCCTCCACCGCGCAGGACCTCTCGCGCGGCAAGAAGACCGAGATCGACTACCTGAACGGCTTCGTCGTACGCAAGGGGGAAGCGCTCGGCGTGCCGACGCCCGTCAACCGCACGCTCCACGCGCTCGTGAAACTGCTCGAGAAATAAG
>DASRFM010000046.1:0-9225 GCA_035651575.1 Burkholderiales bacterium
TGAACGGCGTGCGGCCCGGCGTCATCCGCACCGAGATTCACGCCTCGAGCGGCGACCCCGCGCGCGTGGAGCGCATCGGTGCCATGGCGCCGCTCGGCCGCGCCGGCGAGGCGGAAGAGGTGGCGCGCGCGATCCTCTGGCTGCTCTCCGACGAGGCGTCCTACATCACCGGCACGATGCTGGACGTCACGGGCGGCCGCTAGGCGGTGGCGCGCGGCGCCTACGCCCTGCTCGGTCCCACGGCGAGCGGCAAGTCGGCGCTCGCGCTGGAGCTCGCGGACCGGGTGCCCCTCGAGATCGTGTCCATGGACTCCGCGCAGGTGTACCGCGGAATGGACATCGGCACGGCGAAGCCGGGCGCGCCGGAACGCACGCGCGTGCCGCACCACCTGATCGACATCGTGGATCCGGACGCGAGCTACTCGACCGGGCGCTGGCGCGCCGACGCCATCGGCGCGATGCGCGCGATCCTGGAGCGCGGCAGGACCCCGCTCCTCGTCGGCGGAACGATGCTCTACTACCGCGCGCTCGTCTCGGGCATCGATACGCTGCCCCAGGCCGATGCGCAGCTGCGGGCCGAGATCGACGCCGACGCCGCGCGCCTCGGATGGCCGGCACTGCACGCGCGGCTCGCGGAGGTCGATCCGCGCGCCGCGCAGCGCATCGCGCCAAACGACTCGCAGCGCATCCAGCGCGCGCTGGAGGTCTGGCGGCTCACCGGCAAGCCGCTCTCGACGCTGCAGGGCAGCGCGCGGCCCGCGCTGCCCTTCCCCCTGAAGGCGTTCGCCTGCCTGCCGCGCAGCCGCGAAGCGCTGCACGAGCGCATCGCGGCACGCTTCGACGCCATGCTGCAGGCGGGCCTCGTGGAGGAGCTCGCCGCGCTGCGCGCGCGCTATCGCCTCGCGCCCGGCATGCCGAGCATGCGCACGGTCGGATACCGGCAGGCGTGGGATTTCCTGGAAGGCAAAACGCAGAAAAGCGAGATGCGCGAGCGCGCCATCGCGGCGACGCGCCAGCTCGCCAAGCGGCAGCTCACCTGGCTGCGCAGCTTCCCCGGGCTATTCCGGCTGGACGCCGGCGGCCCGCAGGATGCGGCGGTAGCTCTCCATCTGCTCCTTCACGAGCTGCGCTAGCTCCGCGGGGGAGGACGGGCTCAGCGCAAAGGCCTGCTTTTCCATGGCCGCCTGGACCTCGGCGCGCCCCATGGCAGCGACGAATTCGCGGTTCAGGCGATCGACGACCTCCCGCGGCAGGCGCGCCGGACCGAAGAGCGCGGCCCACGAGGTGATGGAGAACTGCGGCAGGCCGGCTTCCGCGATCGTGGGCACGTCGGGCAGCAGCGCGCTGCGCCGGGACAGCGTGGTGAGCATCGCGCGCAGCTTGCCTTCCTTCACTTGCGCAAGCCCGGTGGTCGGCGTCGCGAGCATGAGCTGCACGCGCCCGGCGACGAGGTCCGCGATGCCGGCCGGCTCGCCCTTGTAGGGCACGTGCACCATGTCGATGCCGGCGAGAGAGTTGATCTGCGCGAAGGAGACGATGCCGGTGGTATTGCCGGTCGCATAGTTGAGCCTGCCCGGATTCGCCTTCGCATAGGCCACGAGCTCGCCGAAGGCCTTCGCCGGCACGGAGGGATGCACGAACAGGAAGAACGTGTAGCGCCCGATATCCGTGATCGGGCTGAAATCCGCGACCGGATCGTACGGCGGCTGCTTCTTCATCGCCGGAACCGCCGCCATGGGGCTGTTCGTCGCCATGAGGAGCGTGTAGCCGTCCGGTGGTGCCTTCGCCACCTCCGCCGCGGCGATGGCGCCGTCGGCGCCCGCCTTGTCCTCGACCACGATCGGCTGGCCGATCGACTGCGACACCGAGTTCGCGAGGATGCGCGTGATCGTGTCGGTCGCCGAGCCGCCCGGGAACGGCACGACCAGGCGCAGCGGCTTCGCGGGATACTGGGCCGCCGCGGCAAGCGGCAGGCCGAGCGCGACGAGCGCGAGCAGCTTCCTCATGACCCCTCCCCTATTCGTTCTTGTAAACCCCGCGAATATTAAGCGCCGCCAGGCAAAACTGCAGCACGACGAGCGCATGGGCATGGTCGTGCAGGCCCCACGCGATCCAGAGACCGTTGCTCGCCAGGAAGCACCAGAAGCCGACGGCGCGCCTGCGCGCCGAGCGCGAGGCGACCAGCCAGGCGGCGAGCACGGTGCCCGCCATCGCCGGCCACTGCAGCAGGTCCACGATATCCATGCGCCAAGCATTGACCATAGAATCGCCGTTCGCGTTCAGGAGCGGACATGGAACTCGGCATCGTCGGTCTGGGCAGGATGGGCGCCGGCATGGCGCGGCGGCTCGCCCGCGCGGGCGTGCGCGTGGTCTGCTACGACCATGCCGAGCCGGCCCGGCAGGCGCTGCGCGGCGTCGGGAACGTGGATTGCGCGGAAAACCTCGCCGCGCTCTGCGCCCGCCTCACGGGCGAGCGCGTCGTCGTGATCATGCTGCCCGCAGGCGATGCCGTCGAGCAGACCCTGCGCGAGCTGCTCCCGCTGCTCTCGTCGGGCGACACGGTGGTGGACGGCGGCAACAGCTACTACCGGGACGCGAAGCGCCGCGCGCTCGCGCTCTCGCAGCAGGGCGTGCGCTACGTCGACGCCGGCGTCTCCGGCGGGGTGCGCGGCGAGACGCTCGGCTACTGCCTGATGCTCGGCGGCACGCCCAAGTCCATCGAGATCTTCGAGCCCTTCGCCCGGCTGCTCGCGCCGCAGCCGGAGCACGGCTGGCTGCACTGCGGGCCGAGCGGCGCCGGCCACTACGCGAAGATGATCCACAACGGCATCGAGTACGGGATGATGCAGGCGCTCGCCGAGGGCTTCGCGCTGCTCGCCGCGCGCCCGGAGCTCGACATCGACCCTGGGCGGCTCGCGGAAACGTGGCGCCACGGCAGCGTGGTGCGCTCGTGGCTCCTCGAGCTCTGCGCCGAGATCCTGCAGCAGAACGAGAAGCTCGCCGGCATCGCGCCCCTCGTGGCCGACTCGGGCGAGGGGCGCTGGACCGCGCTCGAGGCGATCGAGCTCGGCGTTCCGGCGCCGGTGACCACGCTCGCGCTCATGGACCGGTTCTCGAGCCAGGGCGGCTCGGACTATGCGCGGCGCCTCCTCGCAATGATGCGCGCGGGCTTTGGCGGCCACGCCGTGGGGAAGCAGCCATGAGCGCCATTGCGCCAGCGTGATCGTCGTCGTCATGGGCGTCTCGGGCGTCGGCAAGACGACGATCGGGACGGCGCTCGCCGCGGCGCTCGGCTGGCGCTTCCTGGACGCCGACGAGTACCACCCGCCGGGAAACGTGGCGAAGATGGAAGCCGGCATCCCGCTCGAGGATGACGATCGCTGGCCGTGGCTCGACGCCCTGAACGAGGCATTGCGCGAGGCCGACGGGCGCGGCGAATCGGCGGTCCTCGCCTGCTCCGCGCTGAAGGAGCGCTACCGCCGGCGCCTCACCGCCGGCCTGCGCAATTTCCGCATCGCGTACCTGTACGGCGATTTCGAGCTGATCGAGCGCCGGATGCGCGAGCGCCGGCACCGGTACATGCCGGCCTCCCTGCTCGCGAGCCAGTTCGCCGCGCTCGAGCCGCCCGCGGATGCCATCGCCGTCGAGGTGTCGGGGACGGCCGCGCAGGCGGTGGCGCAAATCGTTGAAAGCCTGAAACAAAACCCCTCTTAAGATTGTCTTAAGAGCCGGATCGCATAGTCCTTCCAAGACAAATCTTGGAGGTCCCAAGTGAAACCCAGAGTATTCATCACCTCGCTCGCCGCCTCCGCTCTCGTTGCGCTGGGCGCCTGGGGCGGCATCGAAGCGAACGGCCACTGGCCGCAGGCGGCCTACGCGCAAAGCAGCTCCGTGGGCACGCAGCCGCCCGCGGCAGCGCCCTCCGCGGTCCAATCGGTCCCCAACTTCGCCTCGATCGTGCAGGCGAACAAGGGCTCGGTCGTGAACATCACCGTCACCAGCACGGAAAAAGCGGCGGCGCTGCCGCAGATGCCCGAGCTCGGCGACGATCCCTTCTCGCAGTTCTTCCGCCGCTTCCAGGGCGGCCAGCCCGAGCTGCGCAAGCGCGGGCTCGGCTCGGGCTTCGTCGTCGGCGCCGACGGCCTGATCCTCACCAACGCCCACGTCGTGGACGGCGCGACCGACGTCACGGTGAAGTTCCCCGACCGGCGCGAGTACAAGGCGAAAGTGCTCGGCGTCGACAAGCCCTCCGACATCGCGGTGATCAAGGTCGACGCCCATGGGCTGAAGCCGGTCACGCTCGGCGATCCCTCAAAGGTCCAGGTGGGCGACTGGGTGCTCGCCATCGGCTCGCCGTACGGCTTCGAGAACTCCGTCACCGCCGGCATCGTGAGCGCGACCTCGCGCGCGCTGCCCGAGGGCACCTACGTGCCGTTCATCCAGACAGACGCGGCGGTGAACCCGGGCAACTCGGGCGGGCCGCTGTTCAACCTGCGCGGCGAGGTGATCGGCATCAACTCGCAGATCTACTCGCAGACCGGCGGCTACCAGGGGCTCGCCTTCGCCATCCCGATCGACGTCGCGAAGAAGGTCGAGACGCAGCTCGTCGAGCACGGCTCGGTGCAGCGCGGGCGCATCGGCGTCGGCATCCAGGAGCTCACCCAGCCGCTCGCCGAGTCCTTCGGCCTGCAGAATCCGACCGGGGCGCTCGTCGGCTCGGTGGACAAGAACGGCCCGGCGGCCAAAGCCGGCATCCAGCCGGGCGACGTGCTGCTCTCCATGGACGGCAAGCCGATCGAGCGCTCGAGCGAGCTGCCGCCGCGCGTCGCGGACCTCAAGCCCGGCAGCAAGGCGAGCTTCGAGATCTGGCACAACGGCGCGAAGAAGGAGGTCCAGGTCACCGTGGGCGAGCTCAAGCCCGAGAAGGTCGCCTCGGCCGGCTCGAGCCGTTCCGCGGAGGGCGGCAAGCTCGGGCTCGCCGTGCGACCGCTCACCGACGACGAGAAAAGGCAGGCCGAGCTCTCCGCCGGCCTGGTCGTCGAGCAGTCGAGCGGGCCCGCGGCGCAGGCCGGGATCCGCGAAGGCGACGTGATCCTCGCGGTGAACGGCAAGCCCGTGCGGAGCGCGGCCGAGCTGCGCGCCGCCACGGAAAAGGCCGGCAAGGTGGTGGCGCTCCTCATCCAGCGCGAGGACGCGAAGATCTTCGTACCGGTGGAAATCAGCTGATGCGGCTCCTCCTCGTGGAAGACGACGGCATGGTGGGGCAGGCGGTGCGCGAGGGGCTGCGCCAGGACGGCTTCAGCATCGACTGGGTGCAGGACGGCGCGGCGGCCGAGACGGCGCTGCGCACCGAGCCCTACGACTGCATGCTCCTCGACCTCGGGCTGCCGCGGAAGAGCGGCCTCGACGTGCTGCGCGGGCTGCGCGCCCGGCGCAACGAGATCCCCGTGGTCGTCATCACGGCGCGCGACGCGGTTCCCGACCGCATCGCCGGCTTGGACGCGGGCGCCGACGACTACGTCGTGAAGCCCTTCGACCTGGAGGAAGTCGCGGCGCGCGTGCGCGCCGTGGTGAGGCGCCGCCAGGGGCGCGGCGAGCCCGAGCTCGAGCACCGCGAGCTCGTGCTGAAGCCGGCGACGCGCCAGGCCGAGTTCCACGGCGCGCCGCTGCAGCTCTCGCGGCGCGAGTTCGCGGTCCTCGAGGCGCTGCTCGCGCGGCCGGGCGCAATCCTCTCGCGCCAGCAGCTCGAGCAGCACGTGTACGGCTGGGGCGAGGAAGTGGAGTCGAACGCCGTCGAGGTCTTCGTGCATTCGATCCGCAAGAAGCTTGGCGCGGACTTCATCGTCACGGTGCGCGGCGCGGGCTACATGGTGCCGAAGGCTTGAACTCGATCCGGCGCCGCCTGCTCGTCGGCCTGCTGGCCGGCGTCACGGCGGCGGTTCTGCTGAGCGCCATCTCGACCTACCGCGTCGCACGCGACGAGGCCAACGCGCTCTTCGACTACCAGCTCCAGCAGGCGGCGCTCTCGCTGCGCGAGGGCGTGCTCGCCGATGCGCTGCTCTCGCCGCCGATCGACGAGGACGACGAGGCGCTCCAGATGGTGGTCCAGATCTGGGACCGCAGCGGCACGCGGCTGTATCTGTCGCGGCCGCAGGCGCGCATGCCGCTGCACGCGCAGCCCGGCTTCACCGACGTCGAGACGGACCAGGGCCGCTGGCGGGTGTTCACGGCGATCGCCGCCGATCACCTCGTGCAGGTCGCGCAGCCGCATTCGGTACGCGACAACCTGGCCGCGGACCTCGCCTGGCGCACGATCTGGCCGCTCGCGGCCGTGCTGCCGCTCCTCGGCCTGCTCATCTGGCTCACCGTGGGACGCGGCCTCGCGCCGCTTGCGCGCCTCGCGGGCGACCTGTCGCGCCGCTCGCCGGCGGCGCTCGAGCCGGTTCCCGCGGAGCGCCTGCCCGAGGAGCTGCGCCCCCTCGTGGCCTCGCTGAACGATCTGCTGCAGCGCCTCGGGCAGTCGCTCGAGTCGCAGCGCGTCTTCGTCGCCGACGCCGCGCACGAGCTGCGCACGCCGCTCACCGCGCTCAGCCTGCAGGCGCAGCTTGCGCAGCGTGCGGGCACGACCGAGGAGCGCGGCACCGCGCTCGGACAGCTTCGCCTGGGCATCGAGCGCGCGACGCACCTCGTGGAGCAGCTGCTCATCCTTGCCCGCACCGAGGGCCAATCCGCGGCGCGCGCGCTTCCCGGCCGCGTGGCACTGGACGAGCTGGCGCGCGAGGCGGCGGCGGAGCTCGCCAACCTCTCCGGCGCCAAGGGCGTCGACCTCGGCCTCGAGCGCGTCGAGGCCGTCGCCGTGACCGGAGAGCGCGCGTCGCTGCGCACCATGCTCCTGAATCTTCTGGACAACGCCGTGAAGTACACGCCGCGCGGTGGCCGAGTGGACGTCTCGGTGCGCGCCGAAGGCGGCGACGCGCTCATCGAGGTGCGCGACACCGGGCCGGGCATTGCGCCCGACGAGCGCGAGCGCGTTTTCGACCGGTTCTACCGCGTAGCCGGCAGCGCGCAGACCGGAAGCGGGCTCGGACTCGCCATCGCGCGGCGCGTCGCCGCCGCGCATGACGGCGCGATCGAGCTCGGCGACGCCGCGCCGCACGGGCTTTGCGTCACCGTGCGCCTGCCGCTCGCCAAGCCGGCCTAGTCGCCTGCGGCGACGCCTTCGCGCCGCCGGTCCGCGGCGCCGCGCCAGCCGCCGGGCGCGCGCTCCACGGCGTGCAGGCCGCTCGTCATGGCGCGCAGCACCACCTCGTGCCCGAGCGCACGCAGCTGCGGCGCGAGCGCCTCGTAAGGCGTGCCGCGCTCGATCTCGGTCGGCCCGTTGCGGCTGCCGAAGTTCGGCGCATCCACGGCGCTCTGCAGGTCGAGCTTCCAGTCCAGGCGCGCGATGAGCGCGCGGGCGACGTAGTCGATGATGAACGGGCCGCCGGGCGAGCCGATGACGAACTGCAGCCGGCCGGCTCGATCGAACACCAGCGTCGGCGCCATGCTGCTGCGCGGGCGCTTGCCCGCCTGCACCTGGTTGGCGCCGCCGGGGGCGAAATCGAAGTCGGTCAGCTCGTTGTTGAGCAGGAATCCGTCCACCATGATGCGGCTGCCGAACGGATTCTCGATCGTCGTGGTGAGCGCGACCGCATTGCCTTCGGCGTCCACGATGGAGACATGGCTCGTGCCGGGCGACTCGCTGTCTCCCGGCGCCGCGAGCCCCATGGAGCGCGGGCCGATCAGCGCGCTTCTTTTCTGGAGATAGGACGAATCCAGGAGGCGCGCGAGCGGCACGCGAACGAAGTCCGGGTCGCCGACGTAGCGTGCGCGGTCCGCGTATGCGAGGCGCTCGGCCTCGGTGACGAGATGCACGGCGGCGGCCGAATGCGCGGGAGCCCGCGCAAAGCCGGTGCGTTCCAGGATGCCGAGGATCTGCAGCAGCGCGAGGCCGCCCGAGCTCGGCGGCGGCATGGAGCAGACGCGCCACTCGCGGTACGGGCCGCAGAGCGGCTCGCGCTCGAGCGCCCGGTAATCGGCGAGATCGGAGAGGGCGAGGTCGCCCGGCTTCGCGCCTTCGCGCACGGCGCGCGCAATGTCGGCCGCGATGTCCCCGCGATAGAACGCGTCGGCGCCGCCGGTCGCCACCGCGCGCAGCGCGCGGCCGTAGGCCTTGTTCACGATGCGAGTCCCGACGGGCTTTGCGCTTCCATCCGCCTCGTAGTAGAGCGCCCGCGCCTCGCGGTCGTTGCGCAGAAAGCGCTCGCCCTCGAGCTGCAGGCGCAGGCGCGGCGAAAGCGCGAAGCCTTCCTCGGCGGCAAAGATCGCCGCATGGAAAAGCTCGCTCCATGGAAGCCGCCCGTGCTTTGCGTGCGCGAGCTCGAGCATGCGCAGCGCCCCCGGAACGCCGACCGAGCGCCCGCCCACCACGGCGTCGAAGAACGCCATCGGCTTGCCTTCAGGGCCGAGGAAGCGGCCGGGACGCGCCGCGGCGGGCGCCGCCTCGCGGCCGTCGTAGGCGAAGAGCTTCTTCTCCCTTTCCGACCAGAAGAGCAGGAAAGCCCCGCCGCCGATGCCGGAAGATTCGGGCTCCACGAGCCCGAGCACGGCCTGCACTGCGACCGCCGCATCCACGGCATCGCCGCCGCGCCGGAGGACCGCCGTGCCGGCCTCGACCGCGAGCGGATGCGCCGCGGCGACCATGAAATGGCGCGCCTCGACCGGCTCGCGCGCGCAAAGCGGGACGCAGAAAGCAAAAAGGGCAGCGAGCGCTGCCCTTTCGAGGACGATCCGCACGCGTCTCACACCATGAGCGGCACGACCAGCAGCGCGACGATGTTGATGATCTTGATGAGCGGGTTCACCGCCGGGCCCGCGGTGTCCTTGTAGGGATCGCCGACCGTGTCGCCGGTCACCGCCGCCTTGTGCGCGTCGGAGCCCTTGCCGCCGTAATGACCGTCCTCGATGTACTTCTTCGCGTTGTCCCACGCCCCTCCGCCCGTCGTCATGGAAATGGCGACGAAGAGGCCGGTGACGATGGTGCCCATGAGCACGCCGCCGAGCGCCTGCGGCCCGAGGATCAGGCCGACGAGGATCGGCACGAGGACCGGCAGCAGCGACGGGATCATCATCTCGCGGATCGCCGCCTTGGTGAGCATGTCCACCGCCGTGCCGTATTCCGGCTTC
>DASRFM010000047.1:0-11232 GCA_035651575.1 Burkholderiales bacterium
GCCGCCGCCGAAGCCGCCCCCGTAGCCGCCGCCCCAGCCGCCGCCGTAGCCCGGGCGCATCGCTGAGCCGAAAAGGCCGGTGACGAGCATGAAGATCGCGACGACGAGCGCGATGGCGAGCGAGCCCACGGCGAGCCACACCAGGAATCCCGCCACGCCCGCCGTGATGGAGGAGCCGAGGAAGCGGCCCAGCATGGCGCGCAGGATCCCGCCCACCACGAGCGCGAAGATGATCGCCGGGACGATCCAGTCCATGTGCTGGAAGGCCTGCTGCGGCGGCGCGCGGGCGCGCGGCGGGGGCAGCTTCTCGCCCTCGATGACCTGCATGATGCGGCCGGTGCCGGCGCGGATGCCGCCGTAGAAGTCGCCCTGCTTGAAGCGCGGCGCGATGTCCTCGTCGATGATGCGCTTCGCGACGGCGTCGGGAAGCGCGCCTTCGAGGCCGTAGCCCACCTCGATGTGCAGGCGCCGGTCGTTCTTCGCGACGACGAGCAGCACGCCGTCGTCCACGCCCTTGCGGCCGAGCTTCCACGATTCTTCCACGCGCACCGCGTACTGCTCGACGGTCTCGGGCTGCGTGCTCGGCACCATCAGCACCGCCACCTGCGCGCCCTTGCGCCCCTCGAAGTCGGCGAGCGTGCGCTCGAGCCCCGCGCGCTGCTGCTCGCTCAGCGTCCCGGTGAGGTCGGTGACGCGCGCCTTCAGCGGCGGCACGGCAATCTCTGCCGCCGCCAAGGCGATGAGGAAAAGCTTACTTGGAAAAATCAACCGCCGGCGGCTTCGCGATCGCCTTCTCGTCCTCGACGGTGAACTGCGGCTTCTCCTTGAAGCCGAACATCTTCGCCGTGAGGTTGGTCGGGAAGGAGCGCACCGTGACGTTGTAGTCCTGCGTCGCGCGGATGAAGCGGTTGCGCGCCACCGTGATGCGGTTTTCCGTGCCCTCGAGCTGCGCCTGCAGCTCGCGGAAGTTGGCGTCCGACTTGAGCTGCGGGTAGGCCTCGGCCACCACCATCAGGCGCGAGAGCGCGCTCGTGAGCTGGCCCTGCGCCTGGAGGAAGTTCTGCAGCGCCTGCGGGTTGTTGACGAGCTCGGGCGTCGCCTGGATGGAGCCCACCTTCGCGCGCGCCTCGGTGACGCCGAGCAGCACCTTCTGCTCCTGCGCGGCGAAGCCCTTGACGGTGTTGACGAGGTTGGGCACGAGGTCCGCGCGCCGCTGGTACTGGTTGAGGACCTCCGACCAGGACGCCTTCACCTGCTCGTCCTGCTGCTGCAGCGAGTTGTAGCCGCACCCTCCGAGGAGGAGGGTGGCGGCGAGCAGAAGCGCGGCCGCGAGCGTTCGTCTCATCGAGACCTCCCTTTCGGCCCCCAGATGGGGGCCGGGGGCCGCCGAATCAACCCCGGTCCTAGAACTGGGTCGCGCGCTGCGTCGCCGGCCGCGCCGCCATGTCCGCGCTCCAGCGCTCGAGGCTGGGGAAGCCCTCGCAGCACTCCGCCGGCAGCGCGCCCTTGCCGCGCCACCAGCCGGCATAGAGCGAGAAGTCGACGAGCGAGACGTCGTTGCCGACGCAGTACTTCTGCTTCGCGAGCGTCGCGTCCCAGACCTTCATGTACTGCTTCCAGCGGCCCTTGAAGATCTCCGCGCTCGGACCATGGGGGTCCTTCGAGCGCACGATCGCGAAGATCGAGCCGAGGATCGGGGTCACGTCGCTGCAGGTGCTCATGAAGGCCTGCCAGAAGAGCGGGCGCGCCGCCGGGTCCTTCGGGATGAACTTGCCCGACTTCTCCCCGCAGTAGAGCAGGATCGCGCCGGACTGGGAGAGCGTCACCGGCTTGCCGCCGGGGCCCTCGCTGTCGACGATGACCGGCACCTGCGCGTTCGGGTTCATCGCCAGGAACTGCGGCGTCCTGTTCTCGCCCTTGGCGAGGTCGACGTTGTGGAACTTGTGCGCGAGGCCGCATTCCTCGAGCGCGATGCGGGCCCGCACGCTGTTCGAGGTGGCGGCGGCGTAGAGATCGATCATGGCGCGCTCCTTAGCGGTCGTCGCCCTTGGGCTCGAGGGACATGCCGGCCGGCAGGTCCTCGCGCGGCACCGACGGAATCGCGTTGTTGCGCTCCACCGGCTGCGGCGGCGTGGCGTTCTTCTTCGGGCGGCCCGGGCGGTGGGTGACCTGGAAGATCTTGAGCGGCGGCACGACCGGCGGCTTCTCGAGGAAGCGGCAGTCCGACTCCGTGGGGCGGCTCACCAGCGCGCCGATGCGCTGCTTGCCGACGAAGACCGTGTAGCGAAGCATGTGCGCGGCACCGGGGATGGGCTGCGCGACGACCTCGTACTTGCCGACCATGAAACGCTGCCGCTCTACGACTGGGATGCTCATTCCGTTCCTTCCGTGGGCTCGATTGAACAAAAAGGCCCGGCGCCGCCGGGCCTCTTGCGCTGCGCGCGGCCGGGCTACTCGATCGCGCGGATGTTGGAGGCCTGGGCGCCCTTGGGACCCTGCGTGATCTCGAACGACACGCGCTGGTTTTCCTTCAGCGACTTGAAGCCGTTCATCTGGATCGCCGAGAAATGCGCGAATACGTCCTTTCCGCCGTCGTCCGGCGTGATGAAGCCAAACCCCTTTGCGTCATTGAACCATTTCACCGTGCCAGTGCTCATTGTTTCGTCCCTGATGTGTTTTATTGGAAGCGACCGGGAACCCGGTCTAGAAGAAAGGCAGTGCGGCTTGAGGATTCAAGACGGGCATTATACATTCAGCGACCCTAGTTTTCAATGAAAACAGTCCCTTGGCCAAAGCACCGCCCGCGGCGAAGTCCTCGTTGAAGCGCGCCCCCGCCCGGCGCCGCCCCCGCAAGGCCAAGGCCGGCAGCCGCGGCATTTCGGCGGCGCAGGCGCGCCTCGAGTCGTCCCGCGAGATCGAGGCGCTCGCAAGGCAGGTGGAGGAGCAGGGCGGCGCGGTCGTCGGGCAGTACAGCGACCCGCTCGGCGGGCACCCGCTGCTGCTCGCGGTGCTGCCGATCGACGCGGTGGAGCCCACGCCGTTCCAGCGCGACCTCTCCCAGGTGCACCACCGCAGGCTCGCCGACGTGCTCGACCGCACCGGCATGTTCCTCGATCCCATCATCGCCGTGACCGCGCCGCAGAAGGGCTTCTGGACGCCGAACGGCCGCCATCGCCTGGAGGCGATGCGCCGCCTCGGCGCGAAGGCGATCACCGCGCTCCTCGTGCCGAAGCGCGAGGTCGCCTGGCAGATCCTCGCGCTCAACACGGAGAAGGCGCATAACCTGCGCGACAAGTCGCTCGAGGTGATCCGCATCTACCGTAACCTGATGGAGGAGGACCCGGGCAAGCCCGAGAAGGCCTTCTCCTATTACCTGGAGGAGCCGTCCTTCGTCACGATGGGCCTGTGCTACGAGAAGAATCCGCGCTTCAGCGGCGGCGTCTACAACCCGTTCGTTCGCCGGCTCACCGGGTTCTCGGAAGAGTCCCTGTCGAAAGCCCTCAAGGGGCATGAAAAGACCGCCGAGGCGCTGCTCGAGCTCGACGAGCGCGTCGCCGAGGTAGTGAAGAAGCTGAAGGCGAAGGGCTTCTCCAGCCCTTACCTGAAGACGTTCGTGGTCGCGCGCAGCAACCCGCTGCGCTTCATGAAGGAGCCGCCGGCGCTCGAGGATCTGCTGAAGACCATCCGCGGCAAGGTGGAGCGCTTCAACGTCGAGAAAGTGAAGCAGGAGGACATCGTCGCGAGCGGCGGCGCGCCCGACGAGGGCGACTAGCGCGCGACGGTGATGACGGCGACGCCGAGCGCGAGCAGCGCCATCCCGGCGAGCTCGGGCGCGCTCAGCTTCTCGGAAAAGAGTCTCCTGGACACCAGGTAGCTGAACACGAGCTCGATCAGGCCGAGCGTGCGCACGTGCGCCACCGGCTCGATCGCGAAGGCGGTGAACCAGCCCGCCGACGCCGCCGCCCCCATGAAGCCGGCGAAGAGCGACACCCGCCAGGCGCGGAGCACGCGCACGACGACCGCCCGGTTCTTCACGAGCAGCCCGCCGCCAAGCAGGAGGGTCTGCAGAACCTGCGCCACGAGAAGGGTGTAGGCCGCGACGAGGGCGAAGGGCGCGCCGTGAAGCGTGAGGGTCGCGCCGCGATAGCCCACCGCGGAGAGCGCGAAGAGCCCGCCGCAGGCGAGGCCGAGGAACGCGGTCTTCGAGCTGAACGCGCTTCTCCAGCCCGGCGAGAGCAGGAACACTCCCGCGCTGCCGGTCGCGACCGCGAGCGCAGCCGGCGGCGTGATGGGATCGCCGAGGAAGGCGAGGCCGAAAACGGCGACCTGCAGCACCTCGGTCTTCGAGTACGCCACGCCGAGCGCGAAGTTGCGCTCCCGCATCGTCCTCAGGAGGAGCGCCGTGGCCGCGATCTGCGTCACGCAGCCGAGCAGCACCCAGCCGAAGAACGCGCCGGCCGGGGAGGGAACCGCCGCGCCGGACCAGGCCTTCACGAGGAAGAACCACGCCGCGGCGAAGGGAACCCCGTAGAGGAAGCGCACCAGCGTCGCGCCGAGCGTGCCGAGCTCGGCGCTGAGATGGCGCTGCGCGGCGTTGCGCACCGTCTGCGCGAACGCGGCCCAGACGGTGACGGGGATCCACAGCCAGGAAGCCATTGGGCACGAATCATGCTGGATTCACGGCGCCTGCACAAAAAAGGAGACGCCATGATCCGCTTCCTCGTCTTTTGCGCCGCGCTGGGCGCAGCCGCGAGCGCCTTCGCGTACGACCCGTTCACCACGGCGAGCGAGCCCGCCCCCTATACCGACTCCTTCAGCGCGCTCGACGCCAACCGCGACGGCGTGCTGACCTTCAGCGAGGTGTTCGGCAACCCGAAGCTCAGCAACAACTTCACCCTGCTCGACAAGAACGCGGACGGGGTCCTCAGCCGGGAGGAAGTGCGAGGCCTCATCTCCCTGCGCTAGCCGCGTTCTTGACACTCTAGGTGTCAATATGACACCATAGGTGTCAATGGCCGCGCCGCGCAGCGAGGTTTCGGTCCTGATCGGGACGATCCGGCAGCTCTTCCACCTGCTGCGCGAGGCGGCCGCCGCGCTCCACGGCGAGCTCGGGGTGAGCGCCTCGATGCGCTCGGTGATGGAGTCGCTCTCCCGGGAAGGCGCGGCCACGGTGCCGCAGCTCGCCCGCGAGCGCGCGGTGTCGCGCCAGCACGTGCAGCGCACGGTGGACCAGCTGCTCGAGCGCAGGCTCGTCCACCTCGAATCCAATCCCGCCCACAAGCGCTCGCCGCGCATCGCCCTCACGCCGCGCGGCGAAGCGCAGTTCCGGGCGATGGGCGAGCGCGAGAAGAGCGTGCTCGAGCGCATCGCCCGCAGCCTCACGGCGTCGGAGGCGCACGTCGCCCTGCGTGCGCTCGGCAAGATGAAATCCGGCTTGGCGCCGCTCGTCCCCAGGGCTCACCTCACGGAGGAACAACAAAAATGAGAACGCTCGCCCGCAACTGGACTCCCCTGATCCACGCCGCCGCCTTCGCCATCGGCCTCGCGCTCGCCGCCTCGGTCGCGATCCTTTGGGCGTGGAATGCCGTCGCGCACGACCTGCTCGGCGCGCCGAAGGCGCAGGTGACGCACGTGCTCGTGCTGCTCGGCGCGGCCGCCACGCTCCGGATGCTGCTGCACCGGCGGCACGGTTGACGCCCTTCCGGCTCGAGGTTCCCGAAGCGGCGCTGGCGGACCTTCGCGAGCGCCTGCGCCGCACCCGCTGGCCCGACGAGCCGCCGGGCGCGCCGTGGGCCACGGGCACGAGCGTCGCGTACCTCCGGGCCCTCGTGCGCTACTGGAGCGAGGAATTCGACTGGCGCGCGCAGGAAGCGCGCGTCATCAACCGGTTCCGGCAGTACCGCATCACGCTCGACGGGAGCGACCTGCATTTCATCCACGAGCCGGGCAGGGGCCCGAACCCGGTGCCGCTCCTTCTGTGCCACGGCTGGCCGGGCTCGATCGTCGAGTTCCACAAGCTGATCCCGCTCCTCGCCGAGCGCTTTACCGTGGTGGCGCCCTCGCTGCCGGGCTACACGCTTTCCTTCACGCCCGGGCAGAAGCGCTTCGGCGTCGTGGAGATCGCGGAGCTCTTCGCCGGGCTCATGAGCCGCCTCGGCTACGACAAGTTCGCGGTCCAAGGGGGCGACTGGGGCGCGTTCGTTGCTTCCGTCCTGGGATGGCGGCATCCCGAACGCCTCCTCGGCATCCACCTCAACCTGCTCGCGGTGCGCCGCGACCCCAGGGAGCCGGCGCGCTCGGAAGAGGAGCGGCGCTACCTGGAGGAGCTCGCGCTTTTCCTGAAGGAGGAGACGGGCTACCAGTGGATCCAGGGCACGAGGCCGCAGACGCTCGCCTTCGCGCTCACCGACTCGCCGGCCGGCCTCGCGGCGTGGATCGTCGAGAAGTTCCGCGCCTGGAGCGACTGCGGCGGCGACCTCGAGAGCGCCATCGCGCGCGACGAGATGCTCGCCAACATCTCGCTCTACTGGTTCAGCGGCGCGATCGGCTCGTCGTTCTGGCCCTACTATGCGCGCATGCACGAGCCCTGGCCGATCCCGCCCGGCACGACGGTCGGGGTGCGCACCGCCTACGCCGCCTTCCCGAAGGAGATCCTGCGTCCGCCGCGCTCGCTCGCCGCGCGCACCTACACCCGCCTCGAGCGCTGGACGGCGATGGAGAAGGGCGGGCATTTCGCCGCGCTCGAGCAGCCGCAGGCGCTCGCCCGGGACATCCTTGATTTCCTCGGATAGCGCACCGGGCGCGCCGGTCAGCCGCCGGCAGTTCCTGAACCTCTTCGCGGCGGTGTTCCTGCCCATGTTCATGGCCGCGGTGGACCAGACGCTGCTCGCCACGGCGACGCCGGCGATCGCGGCCTCGCTCGGCGGCCTGCGCGACACATCGTGGATCGCGGTGGCTTACCTGCTCGCCTCCGCGATCATCGTCCCTGTGTACGGGCGCATGGGCGACGAGCACGGGCGGCGGCGCTTCCTGCTCGTCGCGCTCGGCGTCTTCAGCCTCGGCTCGCTCGCCTGTGGCGCAGCGCAGTCGCTGCCGCAGCTCGCCGCCGCGCGCGTGCTGCAGGGCTTGGGCGGCGGCGGGCTGATGATGCTCTCGCAGGCCCTCATCGGCGAGCTGGTGGCGCCGCGCGAGCGGGCGCGCTTCCAGGGCTACTTCGCCATCGTGTTCACTACCGCGAGCATCGCCGGCCCGGTGATCGGCGGCGTCGTGGTGTCGCAATTCAGCTGGCGCTGGCTGTTCTTCGCCAATCTTCCGCTCGCCGCGTTCGCCGCGTGGCGCCTGTGCCGGCTGCACAACGTGGACGCGCATCACCGCCCCGCGCTCGGCCGCGATCCCGCCGGGCTCGCGCTCTTCGCGCTCGGCGCGCTGAGCGGGCTTTTCTGGCTGACCGCGGTCGGGCACCATTTCGGCTGGCGCTCGGCCGAGAGCGCGGCGCTGCTCGCCGTGTCGCTCGCCGCGCTCGGCGCGCTGGCGTGGCACGAGGCGCGCCACGCGTCGCCCTTCCTGCCGGTCGATCTCCTTCGCGAGCGCGTCATCCGGCGCTCGGTGGTGCTCGTCACGCTCTTTGCCGCGTGCATGTTCGCGATGGTGTTCTTCCTGCCGATCTACCTGCAGCTCGGCCACCGCGTGAGCGCGGGCGTTTCCGGCCTGCTGCTCCTGCCCCTCACCGCAGGCATGGTGATCGCGTCCATCGCCTCGAGCCGCATCGTCGCGCGCACCGGCGAGCCGAAGCGCGTTCCGGTGATCGGCATGAGCGCCTCGAGCGTCGCGCTGCTTCTGCTCGGCCTGCTGCCGGGCAATGCGCCGCTCGTGATCGCGCTCGGCTTCGCCACGGGCCTGGGCTTCGGCACCGTCATGCCGACGAACCAGATGGTGGTGCAGACGCTCGCCGGGCGCGCGCGCCTCGGCGCGGTGACGGCGATGGTCTCGCTCGCGCGCTCGGTCGGGGCGTCGCTCGGCGCCGCGCTGTTCGGCGCGCTGGCGTTCGGCCTCATGCCGGACGCCGAGTCGGCCGCCGCGCTCCTCGACACGGCGAGCAGCGCCGACCGCAGCGGCCTGCTGCACGCCTTCCACCACGCGTTTCTCTTCGCCTCCGCCATCGCCGCCGCGGCAGCGCTCGTCGCGAGCAGCATCCCGCGCGTACGCCTCTGGGAATCGGCATCCCCTCGGCTGCACCCGACCTGAGTACACTAAGCCCCTGAAGCGCCCGGGGAGGCGCAGGGGAGAGGGGAATGGCCATCCTGATCAGCAACCTCGAGCTCGTGCCGGGGCGGCGCGTGCTGAAGCACCTCGGGCTCGTGCAGGGGAGCACGGTGCGCGCGAAGCACGCCGGCAAGGACCTGCTCGCGAGCCTGAAGAACATCGTCGGCGGCGAGCTCAAGGCCTACACCGAGCTCCTGCAGGAGTCGCGCGAGGAGGCGATGGCGCGCATGACGAAGCAGGCGGAGGCGGTGGGCGCGAATGCGGTGCTGAACGTGCGCTTCGCCACTTCGTCGATCACCGCGGGCGCGGCGGAGATCTTCGCCTACGGCACGGCGGTGGTGCTGGAGTAGCCGTGAAAGACCTGGTCGTATTCGGCATCCTCTTCGTCGTCGGCTACTTCGCCGGCCGCTGGAACGAGCGGCGCCACTACGCCTCGATCCACCAGCGCGAGGACGCGCTCTCCGGCGTCCTCGTCTTCTCCAACCGCTTCCCGCCCGCCGGCGCCGGGCGCGTCGGCACGAAGCTCGTGACCGGCAGCGCGGTGATCTCCGAGGATTACTTCAAGGGCGTGGTCGCCTCGCTGCAGAACCTCTTCGGCGGCCGCATCCGCTCCTACGAGTCGCTCCTCGACCGCGCGCGGCGCGAGGCGGTGCTGCGCATGAAGCAGGAAGCGAAGGACCTCGGCGCCTCCATGATCATCAACGTCAAGTTCCAGACCTTCGCGATCGGCGGGCGCAACCCGAATGCCGTGCGCGGCGTGGAAATGCTCGCCTATGGAACGGCGCTAAGTGCCGCGCCAAGAGCAGGAACGGCGCTCAGTGACGCGCCAAAAGCAGGAACGGCGCTAAGTGCCGCGCCAAAAGCAGGCACTGCGCTGACTTCCCGCGCTTGACGCAATACAGCAACCCGCGGATCCCCGAAGGCATCAACGACAGCGACACGCATCCGTTGCGGAGCTTCTTCGGCCTCGCCGCCGCGGCGGTCCTGGTTGCGTTGCTCGCAACTGCGGTGGTCGCCTTCTTCGGCGGCGCATTGGCGCGCTACCTGCCCTACGAGACCGAGCTGAACCTCATCGCGCCGTACGCGGCGCGCTATCCGCCCGGCGCGCCCGCGATCGAGGGCTACCTGCAGGGCATTGCCGACCGCCTGGCGCCCGCCATGGCGTTGCCGGAAGGGATGAAGATTCGCGTCCACTACGTGGATGAGCCCGTGGTGAACGCGTTCGCCACCCTCGGCGGGCACGTCGCGGTCTACCGCGGGCTGCTCGAGCGCATGCCCGACGAGAACACGCTCGCCATGGTGCTCGCGCACGAGATGGGGCACGCGGCGCACCGCGATCCGATCACCAGCCTCGGCCGCGGCGTCGCGCTGAGCGCGGCGATCAGCCTGGTGTCGGCGGGCGCGGCGAGCAGCGCGGCGAACGGCGTCCTCGGCGACGCGGGCCTGCTCACGCTGCTCAGCTTCAGCCGCTCGCAGGAGGAGGCGGCGGACGAGGCGGGCGTCGCGGCGCTCGCGAAGACCTACGGCCACGCCGGCGGCGCCGCCGGAACGTTCCACATCCTGCGCGCCGCGGCCGAGGAGAAGGGCGCCTCCGAGCCGCCGAAATTCCTCAGCACGCATCCGCTGACGCAGGATCGCATCGACCATCTCGCGGCGGTCATTGCGAAGGGCGGCTGGCCCCCCGACGGCGCTCGCACGCCGCTGCCTGCGCAGATGCCCCGCAAGCCCTAGCCGGAACGGCGCTTGCTGCAGGCGTTTCAAAGGAGCCTGCCATGCGCCTTCGCTTTGTCTTGCTGAGTGTTCTCTCGCTTCTCGCCGCCTGCACGAGCAATCCTTACCGGGCTTCCACCGCGAGGCCGGCACCGGTCGCCGCGACGCCGGCCGGCACTTATCGCCTCGGGACCGGCGTGGTCGAGGCGGTCTCGCTCCTGCCCGCGCCGCTCATCGGCGAGCGCGCGTCGGCTTCGACCGGCGGCTCCTTGCCGCCGCACGCCGCCTATCGCCTCTCGGTGCGCATGGACGACGGCAGCGTCCAGGTGATCGACCAGGACAGCCGCGACTTCCAGGTGGGCGACCGCGTGCGGATCACGGGGAGCGGGCGCGCCCTGCGCATGTAGAATCGCGCGGGTCTCCATGGCCCGCCCGTTTTGCCGCGTCCTCGTCTTTGCCCTGCCGGCGCTCCTCGCCGGCTGCTCCGTGATGGACATGGTGCTGCAGACCCGCGAGCTGCCGCGCTCGCGCGTGCCGCCCAATTCCACCGAGTACCGCTGCGATGGGGGCAAGAGCTTCTTCGTGCGCACGGAAGGCAGCGCCGCGTGGGTGATCTTTCCCGAGCGGGAATTCCGCCTCGACAAGGCGGGCGGCGGCAACCGCTACGAGAACCGCGTCGCGCACCTCGAGCTCGACGGCGAGCAGGCGAGCCTCACCGACGGGCCGGACTCCTACAGCGGCTGCAAGGTCTTCCGCGAGGAAAAGTAGGGAAGCAAAGCAGGTCAACGACCTTCCAGGGTGGCGCGTTCTAGCGGGCATCACCTTCCAAAGGAGGAGCACATGAGACGCACCCTCGTTGCAATCGCCCTGGCCGCCGCATTCGGCACCGCGGCCGCTCAAGCGCCCGCGCCGGCTCCGGCGGACAAGTCGCAGGTGCAGCAGGACCGCCAGAAATTGCGCGACGACAGGAAGGCGCGCAAGGCGGACCGCGCGCAGCTGAAGAAGGACAAGGCCGCCGGCAACGCCGACGCGGTCAAGGCCGACCGCGACAAGCTGAAGCAGGACGCCGCGACGGTGAAGGCGGACAAGGAGAAACTGAAGGCCGAGCGCCCCGCGAAGAAGTAGAGCTGGGCTACGATCCGGGGATGGGCGCAGCGGGGCACATCCTCATCGCGGGCGGTGGCATCGGCGGGCTGACTGCCGCCCTTTCGCTTCTCGAGCGCGGCTACCGCGTCTCGGTGTTCGAGCGGGTGCCGGAGC
>DASRFM010000048.1:0-153627 GCA_035651575.1 Burkholderiales bacterium
GTAGTTCTTCGCCTCACCCCCGTACTTCTTCGCAAGGATGTGCGTCATCGCCGCCGTCAGCGTCGTCTTGCCGTGATCCACGTGACCAATCGTCCCCACGTTCACGTGCGGCTTGGTGCGCTCGAATTTGCCTTTGGCCATGATGTTTTCCGGTTCCTTTACTTGGTCTTCGCGCTGATGACCGCTTCAGCGACGCTCTTCGGTGCTTCGGCGTAGTGCTTGAATTCCATCGTGTAGGTCGCGCGCCCCTGCGTGAGGGAGCGCAGCTGCGTCGAGTAGCCGAACATCTCGTTCAGCGGCACCTCGGCCTTGATCGCCTTGCTGCCGGGCAGGTCTTCCATGCCCTGGATGACGCCGCGGCGGCTGGACAGATCGCCCATCACGTCGCCCATCTTTTCCTCGGGCGTCTCGACCTCGACGGCCATGATCGGCTCGAGCAGCACCGGGCTCGCCGCGCGCATGCCGTCCTTGAAGGCGAAGATCGCGGCCATCTTGAACGCGTTCTCGTTCGAGTCCACCTCGTGGTACGAGCCGTCGAACACGGTCGCCCGGACGTCGACCACCGGGTAGCCGGCGAGCACGCCTTCCTGCAGCGCCTCGCGCACGCCCTTCTCCACCGCGGGAACGTACTCCCGCGGGATGCGGCCGCCCTTGATCGCGTCGACGAACTCGAAGCCCTTGCCGGGCTGCGGGTCGAGCTTGAGCCACACGTCGCCGTACTGGCCGCGGCCGCCGGATTGCTTGATGAATTTGCCTTGCTGCTCGACCGCCTTGCGGAAGGTCTCCCGGTAGGCGACCTGCGGCTTGCCGACCGAGGCTTCCACGCCGAACTCGCGCTTCATGCGGTCGACGATGATCTCGAGGTGCAGCTCGCCCATGCCCGAGATGATGGTCTGGCCGGACTCCTCGTCGGTGCGCACGCGGAAAGACGGGTCTTCCTGGGCGAGGCGCCCGAGCGCGACGCCCATCTTCTCCTGGTCGGCCTTGGTCTTCGGCTCCACCGCCTGCGAGATCACGGGATCCGGGAACACCATCCGCTCGAGCGTGATCGACTTCTTCACGTCGCTGATGGTCTCTCCGGTGATGACGTCCTTGAGACCGACGACCGCCGCGATGTCTCCCGCGCGGACTTCCTTGATCTCCTCGCGCTCGTTGGCATGCATCTGCAGCAGGCGCCCGATGCGCTCCTTGCGCGCCTTCATGGACGTGAGGACCGTATCGCCCGAGTTCAGCACGCCCGAGTAGACGCGGATGAAGGTGAGCTGGCCGACGAACGGGTCGGTCATGATCTTGAACGCGAGCGCGGCGAACGGCTCCTCGTCGCCGGGCTTGCGCGTGTCGGGCTCGCCTTTCTCGTTCTCGCCCTTCACCGGCGGGATGTCCACCGGCGAGGGCAGGTAGTCGATCACGGCGTCGAGCATCGCCTGCACGCCCTTGTTCTTGAACGCGGTGCCGCAGAGCATCGGCACGATCTCATTGGCGATCGTGCGGATGCGCAGGCCGCGCTTGATCTCCTCGATCGAGAGCTCGCCCGACTCGAGATACTTGTTCATCAGCTCTTCGTTCGCCTCGGCGGCGGCTTCCACCATCTTGCCGTGCCACTCCTTCGCCTCGGCCATGAACTCGGCGGGAACCGGCTTCTTCTCGAACTTCATCCCCTGGGACGCCTCGTCCCAGTAGATCGCCTGCATCGTCACCAGGTCCACCACGCCCTGGAACTTGTCCTCCAGGCCGATCGGGATCTGGATCGGCACCGGGTTGCCCTTGAGGCGGGTGCGGATGTGCTCGTAGGACTTGAAGAAGGTGGCGCCGACGCGGTCCATCTTGTTGATGAACGCGAGCCGCGGCACGCGATACTTGTTGGCCTGGCGCCAGACGGTCTCCGATTGCGGCTGCACGCCGGCGACCGCGTCGTAGACCATGCAGGCGCCGTCGAGCACGCGCATGGAGCGCTCCACCTCGATGGTGAAGTCCACGTGGCCCGGCGTGTCGATGATGTTGATGCGGTGCTCCGGATAGGAAAGGTCCATGCCCTTCCAGAAGCAGGTCGTCGCCGCCGAGGTGATGGTGATGCCGCGCTCCTGCTCCTGCTCCATCCAGTCCATCGTCGCGGCGCCGTCGTGCACCTCGCCGATCTTGTGGTTGACGCCGGTGTAGAACAGGATGCGCTCGGTCGTGGTCGTCTTCCCGGCGTCGATGTGCGCCGAGATGCCGATGTTGCGGTAGCGTTCGATGGGGGTCTTGCGGGGCACGGCCATTGGTCCTCGTTAGAAGCGGTAGTGCGAGAAAGCCTTGTTCGCTTCCGCCATACGATGAACTTCCTCGCGCTTCTTCATCGCACCGCCGCGGCCCTCGGCCGCTTCCTGCAGCTCGCCGGCGAGGCGCACCGTCATGGACTTCTCGCCGCGCTTCTGCGCCGCCTCGCGGATCCAGCGCATCGCGAGCGCGACGCGCCGCACCGGGCGCACTTCCACGGGAACCTGGTAGTTCGCGCCGCCGACGCGGCGGCTCTTCACCTCGACGATCGGCTTCACGTTCTGCACCGCCTGCGAGAACACCTCGAGCGGGTCCTTGCCGGACTTCTGCTTGATCGTGTCGAGCGCGCCGTAGATGATGCGCTCGGCGACCGACTTCTTGCCGCGCGTCATCAGGACGTTCACGAACTTCGCGACGTCCACGTTGTTGAACTTCGGGTCGGGGAGGATCTCCCGCTTCGGGACTTCTCTGCGACGCGGCATCGGTCGTTACCCTGCCTTGGGCGCCTTCGCGCCGTATTTGGAACGCGCCTGCTTGCGGTCCTTCACGCCCTGCGTGTCGAGCGAGCCGCGCACGATGTGGTAGCGCACGCCGGGCAGGTCCTTCACGCGCCCGCCGCGGATCAGGACCACCGAGTGCTCCTGGAGGTTGTGCCCTTCGCCGCCGATGTAGCCGATCACCTCGAAGCCGTTGGTGAGGCGCACCTTCGCGACCTTGCGCAGAGCCGAGTTCGGCTTCTTCGGCGTGGTGGTGTACACGCGAGTGCACACTCCGCGCTTCTGCGGCGAGCCCGCGAGCGCCGGCACCTTCGACTTGGCGCGCTTCGCTTCGCGCCCCTGGCGCACTAACTGATTGACGGTAGGCATGTTTTTACGTTTCCAGAAACGAACCGGGCGACCACGTCCGACTTCTCCGTAGCCGCCCAGGGGCCAAAAAAGAGGCCGGATTATAAAGAGGAAATCAGGTCAGCGCAACGCCGCGGGCAATCACGGAACGGGCTCCGAAACGAAGCCGAAGCGCGCTTCCACCTGCAAGCGTTTGATGCGCTGCAGCAAATCGGCATTTTCCGCGTAGCGCGCGAGGTCCCGATCGTCCATGAGCGCCACGGTTCCTTCGCCGCTCACCAGAAGGGAGCCTTCCTCGTCGACGAACTTCTCCTCGGCGCGGAAAGCGCGGCCGCAATGATCGCGCAGCGCTTCTCCCTCGTGATGGACGACGAGCGGCGTATAGGCGAGGTTCACGTAGACGCGCTGCGGGCCGTTCTGGAAATACCAGCGGCCGCGCGCGTCGCATTCGTAGTTGCGCGCGATGAACTCGCGCAGTGCCGCGTTGGCGATTTTCTGTCCCTTGATGAGGAAATTGCCCCGCCGATCGAGCGCGAGCCAGCCGTACACCGCCGGCACGTCGGGCCATTTCGCCATCCCGCGCAGGACCGGCTCGTCCATCGTGGCGCCCCTAGAGCTTGAGCGCGTCGACTGCCTGCGGTGTGTGGATGCCGAAGCCCTGGGCGTAGGCGACGCCGAGGGCCTTGAGCCGCTCGAGGATTTCGGGCTCCTCGACGCACTCGGCGATGACGCCGAAACCGACCGCCGTGCCCACGCGCTGCACCGCGGCGAGCTTCGTGCGCGCGACCTCGCTCGTGAGCAGCTTGCGCGTGATCGAGCCGTCGATCTTCACGAAGGCGGGACGCAGCGTCTTGAGCGGCGTGAAGCTCACCGAACGGCGTCCGAAGCCGTCGATGATCATGCCGCCGCCGGCCGCATTGATCGCGGCGACGAAGCGCGCCACCGCGTCCCCGCGCTGCAGAAGGTCGCTTTCGGCGACCTCGAAGAGCACCGAGCCCGGGGCCGCGTTCTTCGCCTCGGCGGCGAAAAAAGCAGGGAACTTCGGGTCCTCGATGGTCTGCGAGTGGATATTGATGGTCAGGCGGCGCGGCCTGCCGCCCTTGGCAATGTGGCGGACCACCTGGCGCACGACCCAGCGGTCGAGCTCCGGCATCATCTTGTAATGCTCGAACACGGGCAGGAACTCTCCGGGCGGCAGCATCGCCTGCTCTTCCTCGCGCAGCCGCACCAGCACCTCGGCCATGGGATAGCGTTCCGCGTCCTTTTCCCCGGCGCGCACCGCGAGCACCGCCTGCGCATAGAGCGCGAACTCGTCGTCGGCGAGCGCCTGGCGCAGGCGCGGCGCCGCATTCAGCGCGCCCGCGAGGTCGGCGTCGGTCTGGTCGATCGGCTTTTGCGCCATCGCGCTATTTTTTCACGGCGAGCGCCTCGGCGCGCTTGCGCGCGTCGAGCTGCTGCGGCTCGCTGAGCGTCTTCGCGAGCTCGTCGCGCGCCGCGGCCGCGCCGGTCACGCTCGCCTGGGCGGCCACGTCGAAGAAAGCAAGCGCCTGCACCGGGTCGCGCGCCAGGCCTTCGCCATCGCGATAGAGATAGCCCAGGCCGAGCGCCCCGACGGGCGCCCCGTCGCGGTAGGCCTCCTCGAACAGGCGCTTCGCCGCCGCTGCGTCCTTCGCGACGCCGCGGCCGCGCAGGTGGAGGAAGCCGAGGCCCGCCTTGCCGTACGCGTCGTTGCCGGCAGCGCCCTTCTTGTAGTGCGCGGCGGCCTGGTCGTCGCTCTGCCCCACGCCCTTTCCCTCGAGATAGAGGAGGCCCATCAGCGTGTCCGCCTGCGCGAGCCCTTCGGCCGCCGCGGCCTCGAGCTGCTCACGCGCCTTGGCATAGTCGGCCTTCACGCCCCAGCCGTGGTAGTACGCCGAGCCGGCCATATAGCGGCCGAGTGCGTCGCCCGCGGCCGCCGCCTGCGACGCGAGCTGCAGCGCGCCGGCGGTGTCGAGCGGGATATCGGACCCGGCGAACTTGAGCTTCGCGAGGCGCGCCTTGGCGTTGGCCGAGCCGCGCCGGCCGGCCTCGTCGTAGAAACGCGCCGCGGCAGCGACGTCGCGCGGAAAGCCGAGCCCGTACTCGTAGAGCACGCCGAGGTAGGCATGCGCGAAGGCGCTGCCTCCCGAGGATGCAAGCAGCAGATAACCCGCCGCCTTCGCGTAGTCGGCGCCGGGCGCGCGTCCGGTGACGTGCAGGTAGCCGAGCGCCGCCTGCGCGCGCGGATCTTTCTTCTCCGCGGCTAGCGCCAGCCGGTACGCCTCGTCGAAGCGTCCCTCGCGGAAAGCCTTCAGCGCCTGGATGAACGGATCGTCCGCGCGCGCCGCGTTCTCGTTGAATTCGGCGATGGAGCCCGGCGCGCTGCGCGCGACCATGGGCCAGTACTGCTCGAAAGCGGCGGCGGCGGAAGCCTGCAGCAGGGCAGCGGCAGCGACGAATGTGGCGGCGGTCTTGATGATTTAGACTGTGCCAGCAATCATCCGCAGCGTCTAGGAACCATTCGCAGCCCCGCATGGCAAGAGCCGACTTTGTCTGCACGTCCCGCCTGCGCGTGCGCTGGGCGGAAGTCGACATGCAGAAGGTCGTGTTCAACGGCCACTACCTCACCTATATCGACAGCGCGATCACCGAATACTGGCGCGCAATCGGCCTGCCCTATCCCGAGGGCTACGTCGAGCGCCATGCGAGCGACATCTTCCTGCGCAAGGCGACGGTCGAGTATCTCGGCTCCGCGCGCTATGACGACGTGCTCGCCGTGTGCTGCCGGGTCGGGCGCCTCGGACGCAGCAGCATGACCTTCCTCTTCGAGATCTATCGCGAGGAGCCGCGCGCCGAGCCCTCTCCCCTCATTGCCGCCGAGCTCGTCTACGTGAACGCCGATCCGAAGACCATGAGGGCTACGGCCTTGCCTGAGGAGGTGCGCAGCCGCGTCCGCGGGTTCGAGCGCGTCCCGCCGCTCAGCTCCGCTCCAGCTCCGCGCTGACGGCGAGGTGGTCGGAAAGCATGGACCATGGCTTGCCGCGGTGCACGGTGGAGCCGACGACGCGAAAGCCGCGCACGTAGATCCGGTCGAGCTGCAGGAGCGGAAGCAGGCTCGGGAAGGTGCGCGCCGCGCGCCCGTGCTGCGCGACCGACACCTCGCTCATGCCGAGCCGGCGCTCGAGGATCGCCGTGGCGCGATGGCGCCAGTCGTTGAAGTCGCCCGCGACGATGATCGGCAGCTCGCGCGATGCGAGCTCCTCCAGCCGGCCTGAGATCGCCTCGAGCTGGCGGCTGCGCCCGCCCTCGTGCAGCGAAAGGTGCACACAGACGCAATGGAGATTGCGGCGCCATCCCGGCACCGCGACCACGCAGTGCAGCAGCCCGCGGCGCTCGAAGCGGTGGTCCGAGACGTCCTCGTTCTGGAACGACACGAACGCGAAGCGTGACAGGATGGCGTTGCCGTGGTGGCCATGGTCGTAGACCGCGTTGCGGCCGTAGACGTGCTGCCAGTCCTCGCCCGCCAGGAACTCGTGCTGCGGCGCGCTCGGCGCGCCGGCGAAGCGCAGCGCATAGCGCTGGTTCAGCCCCTGCACCTCCTGGAGGAAGACGAGGTCCGGCGACAGCGCGCGCAGGCCTTCGCGCAGGTCGTGGATGACCATGCGGCGGTTGAAGTGCGAAAGCCCCTTGTGGATGTTCAGGGTGACGACGCGCAGCCGCTGCGGCACGCTCATCGCCCGCCCGCCGCGCGGCGCTCGATCTCGCCGACCATCGCGGTGAACTGCTCCTCCGCGGTGCTGCGCAGCGCCGCCACCCCCACGAGCGGCGGCAGCACGAAGTCCGGCTCGATGAATCCCGTGTAGCGCACGACGACACCGCCGGGCGCGTCGCTCAGCTCGTAGCGCCCGCTCATTTGCCGCACGTTTCCGGACAGCGCGTGCGAGGCGATCCAATGCGGCGGCGTTTCATCGACCTCGAGCTTCACTTCGATCGGGAAGGAGAAGAACAGGAAGCGCGCCTTGCCCGACTGCTCCAGCACCAGGTGATTCGCCTTGCGCTCGCGCACCACGCTCTTGGAGATTCCCGGAATGAAGCGCGGCAGCCCCTCATAGTCCGTGAGCACCCGCCACACGAGCTGCGTCGGCGCGGCGATCACCGCCTGCGCCTTGATTTCGACCGCGTCGCCGCGCCGCCGGGCCTCGACCGTCACGTCGTCCGCCGCGTGCGCCGTGGCGGCGAACGCCGCAAGCACCACGCAGGCAAAGCACGCCGGCCGCACGGAGGAACGGTATCACACGCCCTCGCCGAGAAGGCGGATGGCATCCCGGTTGGACCATGAGAAGCAGCGCTCGGCCGCTTCGCGCCAAGACAGCCACATGAAAGCGACGTGCTCCTCGGGCGCGAGCGCAACCGGCATCCGGGCGTCGAGCCGCAGCCCGAAGACGTGCTCGGTGTTGTAGCGCACGCCTGGGCCGAAGCGGTGGCGCCAGTGCGCATAGATCTCGAAAGTATTGGCCATGTTCCATCGCGCCAGCGTGCCGCGCGCGGCATCGATTCCGGTTTCCTCCAGCACTTCGCGTGCCGCTGCCGCCTCGAGCGGCTCCTCGGGCCAGTCGATCGAGCCGGTGACCGACTGCCAGTAACCGGGGCGCTGCGCCCGCTCGAGGAGGAGTACCTCGAGCGCCCGCGTGTGGACGACCACGAGGACGGAAACCGGCAGCTTGAGCTTCATCTTTCTCTGTACAAGTCGGCGAGCGGCAGGCTCTTTGCCGGATCGACGAATACCGCGAAGAAGGGCGTGCCGCGCGCCGCCCAGTGCTCGGCCACGGAGCCCAAGATGTCGATCAGGATGCCGAGCTCGTCGCCCAGCGCGAAATCCTCGAAGACGAGCACGTGGCCGCCCGCCGGGCACCAGGAAAGATCCACGAGGCAGTCCTCCAGCGCGTCCCAGTTGCCGCCGAACCACTGCGGAAAGGCGAGCGCGCGCGAAATCGCATCCAGCATCGCGACCTTGTCGCCGTGTCCGCCGAAGGAGACCCGGCGGGCGGGCCAGCCGCCTTCGTGCACGACGGCGAGCAGCGTGGCGGCGTCCGACGTCCGGTAGACCCCCGAACGGCCGGCGTCCCTGAGGCGCTCCATGAGCTTGCTCATTCGCGGATTCTCCGGAAGCTGCGGTAGTGATCCCCGGTGTAGTAGTACTCTGCGCGCGCTCCCGCGACGAGGCGCCTCGGCCCGCGGCCGCGCATCCCAGGCGCCGGCACGGTGTACTCGTGATAGTAGCCGCGCGGCGCCGGCGGCAGCCGGTGCTCGCGGTTGGCGAAGACGCGCCCATCCTGTGGATAAGGAAACGGCCCGCCCTGCTTCACGAGCGCAAGAGTGCGCCGCGCCTCTTGCGGCAGCTCTCCGACGGCGACGTCCGCGGCATGGGCCGCAAGCACCGCGCAGGCGAGCAGCGCGGCGGCGAGCCTCACGAGGCGGGCGGATTCCTCAGCCGGATGTGCAACTCGCGCAGCTGCTTCTCGCTGACCGGGCTCGGCGCGCCTGTGAGGAGGTCCTGGCCGCGCTGCGTCTTCGGGAAGGCGATGACGTCGCGGATCGCGTCCACGCCCGCCAGCAAGGCGACCATGCGATCCAGCCCGAACGCGATGCCGCCGTGCGGCGGCGCTCCATACTGCAGGGCATCGAGCAGGAATCCGAACTTCGCGCGTGCCTCCTCCGGCGAGAGCTTCAAGGCGCGGAACACCTCCTGCTGCACCTCCTGGCGATGAATGCGCACCGAGCCGCCGCCGATCTCCCAGCCGTTCAGGACGACGTCGTACGCCTTGGCATAGGCCTTTTCCGGCGCGCTGCGGATGAACTGCTCGTGGCCGTCCTTCGGGCTCGTGAACGGGTGGTGGCGCGCTTTCCACTGGCCCGACTCCTGGTCGCGCTCGAACATCGGGAAATCGACCACCCAGAGCGGCCGCCAGCCTTTCTCGGCGAGGCCGAGCTCGTGGCCGAGCTTCTGCCGCAGCGTGCCGAGCACCTCGTTCACCACCTCGGCGCGGTCCGCGCCGAAGAGGATCAAGTCGCCGTCCTGCGCCTCGGTGCGGCGCAGGATCTCCGCGAGCGCTTTCTCGTGCAGGTTCTTCACGATCGGGGACTGCAGGCCCGCAGCGCCCTTGGCGCGCTCGTTCACCTTGATCCAGGCGAGGCCCTTCGCGCCCAGCGTTTTCGCCTGCTCGGCCCAGGCGTCCACCTGGCTGCGCGGCAGCGCGCCGCCGCCGGGCAAGCGCAGCGCCGCGACGCGGCCGCCGGGCGTGTTGGCCGGGCCGTTGAAGACCTTGAACTCCACGTCCTTCATCACTTCGGTCAGCTCGGTGAGCTTGAGCGCAACGCGCAGGTCCGGCTTGTCGAGGCCGTAGTCGCGCATCGCGTCGTCGTAGCGCATCACGGGAAAGGGCTCGGGCAGCGCGACGCCGATCGCCTCCTTGAAGACCTCGCGCACCAGCGCTTCCATGAGCGCGCGGATCTGCTCTTCCGCGAGGAACGACGTCTCGATGTCGATCTGGGTGAACTCGGGCTGGCGGTCGGCGCGCAGGTCCTCGTCGCGGAAGCACTTCACGATCTGGTAGTAGCGGTCGAAGCCCGCGACCATCAGCATCTGCTTGAAGAGCTGCGGCGATTGCGGCAGCGCGTAGAAGTGGCCGTCGTGCAGGCGCGAGGGCACGAGGAACTCGCGTGCGCCTTCGGGCGTGGACTTGTACAGGAACGGCGTCTCGATGTCGACGAAGCCGTGCTGGTCGAGGAAGCGGCGCACCGCCATCGCGGCGCGGTGGCGCAGCCGCAGGTTCTTCTGCATCGGCTCTCTGCGCAGGTCGAGCACGCGGTGCTCGAGCCGCACCGTCTCCGAAAGATTGTCGTCGTCCAGCGGGAACGGCGGCGGCGCCGAGGGATTCAGGACCTCGAGCTCCTCGACCGCGAGCTCCACCTCCCCCGTGCGCAGCTTCGGGTTCACGGTGCCTTCCATGCGCCGGCGCACCTTGCCGGTGGCGCGCAGCACGAACTGGTTGCGCACCTGCTCCGCCACGCGGAACACCGCCGCGCGCTCGGGATGGCACACCACCTGCGCCAGCCCCTCGCGGTCCTGCAGGTCGATGAAGATCACCCCGCCGTGGTCGCGCGGGCGGTTGGCCCAGCCGCACAGCGTCACCGTCTGGCCGACGAGCCCGGCGTCGATCTCGCCGCAGTAGTGCGTGCGCATGCTAGCGGTGCGGGTCGAGCGGCGGCACGACACCCATCGAGATGATGTACTTCAGCGCCTGGTCGACCGTCATGTCGAGCTCGATCACGTTCTTGCGCGCGACGATGACGAAGTAGCCGCCGGTGGGGTTCGGCGTGGTGGGCACGTAGACGCTCACGCAGTCGGGCGGCACGTGGCGCACCACGTCGCCGCCGGGAACGCCGGTGAGAAAGGCAATGGTCCAGGCCCCCTCGTGCGGCCACTGCACGAGCAGCGCCTTGCGGAACGCCTGGCCGCTCGACGAGAAGAGCGTGTCCGAGATCTGCTTGACGCTGGAGTAGATCGAGTTGACCACCGGAATGCGGTTCAGCACCTCGTGCCAGAGCACGACGAGCTGGGCGCCGAAGAAATTGGTGGCGAACAGCCCGGTGGCAAACACGATGACGAGCGTGAGGATCGCGCCGAGGCCGGGAACGTGCACGCCGAGCCAGGCGTCCGGGCGCCAGTGCTGCGGCACGAGCAGCATCGACTGGTCCAGCATGTCGACGATCACCTTCAGGACCCAGATCGTGATCACGAGCGGGATCCAGATGAGCAGGCCGGTGATCAGGTATTTCTTCACGGCATCGGAAACAGAAAGGCCCGGCTCGCGCCGGGCCGTGGTCGGGGGTTGGCCGCCGGACTCAGTCCGTGGCCACGGTCGATTTCGACTCGGACTTGGATTGCGGCTTGGAATCCGTCTTCGTCGAGTCGGTCTTCGTCTCTTTGGAGTCCGTGGAGTCCTTGGAGTCCTTGGAGTCCTTGCCTTGCGCCGGCTTCGAGCTCTTGTTGCGGAAGTCGGTCGCGTACCAGCCGCTGCCCTTCAGCTGGAAACCGGCCGCGCTCAGCAGCTTCTTGTAGGAAGCCTTGCCGCAGCTCGGGCAGACCGTGAGCGGCGGCTCCGAGACCTTCTGCAGGTGCTCTTCCTGGTGCTGGCACTCGAGGCAGCGGTATTCGTAGATCGGCATGGCTGTTTGCGTCGCAGCGATTCTATCCGACCGGGGAAGATTGGGGCGGCCGGGCCCGGTTCAATGGTCAGAACGGGATGTCGTCTTCCATGTCGTCGAACTTCCCGGCCGGCTTCTTGGCCGCGGCGGGCTTGGCCGGGTCGCTCGGCTCGCTGCGCGCCGCGGCGGGCTCGCGCGTCTCGCCGGCCCCTTCCCGGCGGCCGAGCATCTGCATGACGTCGGCACGGATTTCCGTGCTGTAGCGGTCCTGGCCTTCCTTGTCCTGCCACTTGCGGGTGCGCAGAGCGCCTTCGACGTACACCTGCGAGCCCTTCTTGAGATATTCCCCGGCGACTTCCGCCAGCCTGCCGAAGAACGAGATGCGGTGCCACTCGGTGGCTTCCTTCATCTCGCCGCTCGCCTTGTCCTTCCATCGATCGGTGGTCGCCACCCGGATGTTGGTGACCGCTTCCCCGCTCGGCAAATAACGCGTCTCGGGATCCGCTCCGAGATTACCCACGATGATGACCTTGTTCACCGATGCCATGTCACCCCTCCAGTTGTGAAGACGGTCCCTGCCACCTCAAAACGATGCACCCGAAAGTCCGTTGACCGGGCGCGCCAGCGGGCGCATGCCCGCCGCGAGCGCGAGCCACAGCGCGCACAGCGCCGCGCAGGCAATGAAGACCCCCGCGGCCCCATGATGCCTCGCCATCCAGCCGCCGAACAGCCCGCCGAAGAAGACGCCCAGCGTCTGGGTGGTGTTGTACACCCCGATCGCCACGCCGCGGCCGTGCGCCGGCGCGATCCGGGAGACGAGGGAGGGCAGCATCGCCTCCAGGATGTTGAAGGCGACGAAGAACGCGAGCATCAGCCCGGCGAGCACGGCCACGGTGTCCTGGGCGAGCCCGAGGACGAGCTCGACGCCGGCGAGGAGCGCGACCGAGGCGAGCAGGACCGGCTTCGCCTGGTTGCGCCGGTCGGCGTAGAACACCGCCGGCACCATGAGCGCAAAGGAGCCGAGGATGACCGGCAGGTAGAGCTTCCAGTGCTCGGCAAGCGGCAGACCGGCCTGCACGATGAGCGGCGGCGTCACCACGAACATCGCATAGAGCACGACGTGCAGGATGAAGATGCCGGCGTTGAGGCGCAGGAGCTCCGCATCGAGCAGGCGCCGGCGCGGTGCGTCCGCTTTCTGCTCCGCCGCGGCGATGGGGTCCGGCACGAGGAACTTCACCACCCCGATCGCCGCGAGCGAGAGCAGTCCCGTGAGCGCGAAGACGCCGCCCATGCCCACGGCACGATAGAGCCAGGGCGCGCCGACCAGCGACACGGCGAACATGAGGCCGATGGTGGCGCCGATCATCGCCATGATCTTGGTGCGGTGCTGCTCGCGGGTGAGGTCGGCGGCGAGCGCCATGGCGACCGAATTGATCGCGCCCGCGCCCTGCAGCGTGCGCGCCGCGATCGCGGTCCAGATGTCGTTCGCGGCGATGCCGAGGAAGCTGCCTGCGGCGAACACCACGAGGCCCACGTAGATCGCCGGCTTGCGGCCCCAGCGGTCGGAAGCCATGCCGAAGGGGATCTGCAGCACGCCCTGCGACAGGCCGTAGGCGCCGAGCGCCACGCCGACCAGCGTGAGGTCGGCCCCGCCCTCGAGCTGCGCCGCGTGGATCGCGAACACGGGAAGGATGAAGAAGAGCCCGAGCATGCGCAGCCCGTACACGCCCGCGAGGCTCGCGCCGGCGCGCAGCTCGACGCGGCTCATCTTTTCATCCATGGAGAGACTGGAGTCCGGAAAGGGAAGCACGCTATAGTAGCAAGTTTCGCTCTGATTTCCGCCGAATGGATTGCATCCGCATCCGCGGTGCGCGCACGCATAACCTGAAGAATCTCGGCGTCGAGCTGCCGCGCAACCGGCTCGTCGTCATTACCGGCCTCTCGGGCTCCGGCAAGAGCTCGCTCGCCTTCGACACGCTCTACGCCGAGGGGCAGCGGCGCTACGTCGAGAGCCTTTCCGCGTACGCACGCCAGTTCCTCGAGCTCATGGAGAAGCCCGACGTCGATCTCATCGAGGGGCTCTCGCCCGCGATCGCGATCGAGCAGAAGGCGGCGAGCCACAACCCGCGCTCGACGGTGGGCACGGTCACCGAGATCCACGATTACCTGCGGCTCCTCTTCGCGCGCGCCGGCACGCCCTACTGCCCCGCGCACGGCCTCGCGCTGCAGGCGCAGACGGTGAGCCAGATGGTGGACCATGTGCTCGCGCTTCCCGAGGACACCAAGCTCATGGTGCTCGCGCCGGTCGTGGCCGGGCGCAAGGGCGAGCAGGCCGAGCTGCTGGAGGAGCTGCGCGCGCAGGGGTTCACGCGCGTGCGCATCGACGGCCGGGTGCACGAGCTCGACGCCGCGCCGCGCCTCGCGCGCAGCGTGAAGCACAGCATCGATGTCGTGATCGACCGGCTGCGCGCGCGCCCCGACGCGCGCCAGCGCCTCGCGGAGTCGCTCGAGACGGCGCTGCGCCACGCCGACGGCAAGGCGCTCGTGCTCGATTCGGATTCGGGCAAGGAGCACCTCTTTTCGTCGCGATTCTCGTGCCCGGCGTGCGACTACGCGCTGCCGGAGCTCGAGCCGCGGCTCTTCTCCTTCAACAACCCGATGGGCGCCTGCCCGCGCTGCGACGGCCTGGGGACGGTCGAGTTCTTCGACCCGAAACGCGTGGTGGCGCACCCGAACATCAGCCTCGCGAGCGGCGCCATCCACGGCTGGGACCGGCGCAACACGTTCTATCACTCGATGCTGCACTCGCTCGCGGCGCACTACCGCTTCGACGTCGAGCAGCCCTGGGAAGCGCTCGACGACCGCATCCAGAAGGTCGTGCTCGAGGGCTCGGGCAGCGAGAAGATCACCTTCCGCTATCCCTCGGAAAAAGGCCGCAGCGCGCCGAAGGAGCACCCGTTCGAAGGCGTACTGCCCAACCTGGAGCGCCGCTACCGCGATACCGACTCCGCGGTGGTGCGCGAGGAGCTCGCGAAGCTGCGGAACGTCCGCCCCTGCCCGGAATGCGGCGGCGCCCGCCTGCGCCGCGAGGCGCGGCACGTGAAGATCGCCGGGCGCACGATCTACGAGATCTCCGCGCTCGCGCTGCGCGACGCACGCGCCTTCTTCGCCGCGCTGCAGCTTCCCGGGGCGAAGGGACAGGTCGGCGAGCGCATCGTGCAGGAGATCGGGAACCGCCTGCAATTCCTCGTCAACGTCGGGCTCGACTACCTGTCGCTCGAGCGCTCGGCGGAAACGCTCTCCGGCGGCGAGGCGCAGCGCATCCGCCTCGCGAGCCAGATCGGCTCGGGGCTCACCGGCGTCATGTACGTGCTCGACGAGCCCTCGATCGGGCTGCACCAGCGCGACAACGCTCGCCTCATCGCCACGCTGAAGCAGCTGCGCGACCTGGGCAACTCCGTCATCGTGGTGGAGCACGACGAGGAGGCGATCCGCGCCGCGGACTACGTGCTCGACATGGGCCCGGGCGCCGGCGAGGCCGGCGGCCGCATCGTCGCGGAAGGCACGCCCGGCGCCATCCTCGCCAATCCCGATTCGCTCACCGGGCGCTACCTGTCGCGCGCGCTCTCGATCCCGGTTCCGGGCCGGCGCGTGCGCCCCGGCGAGAAGCGCGTGCGCATCGAAGGCGCGCGCGGCAACAACCTGAAGGACGTGACGCTCGACCTGCCGCTCGGGCTGCTCGTCGCCGTCACCGGCGTTTCAGGCTCCGGCAAGTCCACGCTCATCAACGACACCCTCTATGCCGCGGCGGCCCGCTCGCTGTACGGGGCGAGCGCGGAGCCGGCGCCGCACGACGCCATCAGCGGCCTGCAGCACATCGACAAGGTCGTGAGCGTGGACCAGAGCCCCATCGGCCGCACGCCGCGCTCGAATCCCGCGACATACACCGGCCTTTTCACGCCGATGCGCGAGCTCTTCGCCGGCGTGCCCGAGGCCCGCCAGCGCGGCTACGACGCCGGGCGCTTCTCCTTCAACGTGAAGGGCGGCCGCTGCGAGGCCTGCCAGGGCGACGGCGTGACGCGCGTCGAGATGCACTTCCTGCCCGACCTCTACATTACCTGTGATGTCTGCCACGGCAAGCGCTACAACCGCGAGACCCTTGAGATCAAATACAGAGCGCGCAGCATCAGCGAGGTGCTCGACATGACCGTGAACGAGGCGCTCGGCTTCTTCGCCGCCGTGCCGGCGCTCGCGAGGAAGCTGCAGACCCTGATGGACGTGGGCCTCGGCTACGTGAAGCTCGGCCAGTCGGCCACCACGCTCTCGGGCGGCGAGGCGCAGCGCGTCAAGCTCTCGCTCGAGCTCTCCAAGCGCGACACCGGTCGCACGCTCTACATCCTCGACGAGCCGACCACGGGGCTGCACTTCCACGACATCCAGCTCCTGCTCCAGGTGCTGCACCGCCTGCGCGACGCGGGCAATACCGTCGTCGTCATCGAGCACAACCTCGACGTGGTGAAGACCGCGGACTGGATCGTGGACCTCGGGCCGGAGGGCGGCGCGGGCGGCGGGCAGATCGTCGCCACCGGCACGCCGGAGAAAGTCGCGCAGGATCCGTACAGCGCGACCGGCGAATACCTGCGCGCCGCGCTCGCGCAGGCGCCCAAACGGAAAGTGGCTTGAACTAGCGCTTCAAGCCCATCACGCCCGAAACGCTCGTGCTTCCGGTGCCCGCGGTGAACGCCAGCCCGGCACCCTCGGCATTCTTGCCAGCGAAGAAGCCGGCAAACCCGCCGGTGGGCGAACCGCCGGGACAGGTGCCCGTGCAAGTGACCTGGCTGAAGCTCGCGCTGAACCGCCCGCTGACGGCCGAAATTCCGGACGTGCCGTTCATCTGGAAGGTCGCACCGCCGGCATTCGAGGCATTGATATTTGCCGCGACCTTCTGGTTGACGAAGTCGGCGGTCAAGAGAGCGCTGTTGAGCGTGCCGGTGCCGTTGCTCACGACGGCAGCCACCGGGGTGTAGTTGACGCTGCTGCCCAGGCTCACCGGAAGCGTGTTCGTCGCGGTTCCGACGATCCAGGGGACGGGCTGGTTGGGAACCGTGCCGCTCCCCGTGACGAAGGTCGCGAAGTTGTTGTCGGTGACCGTTGCGCCGCTGTTCCCCCAGAAACCGCCGGTCATGGTGCTGCCGTCGGACAAGGTCGCGGTGATTACCGTGGTGTTGGTCGCGCTTCCGATCTGCCCGACCCCGGTACCACCGACCCCCGGGAGCCCGATCTGGACGAGCTGGCCGGACGAGTTCACGGTGACGCCCCAGTAGGCGTTCGAGGTCGAAACGTAGCCGAAGCTGTTCTGCAGCGGAATCAAGGCGGCGGCGGCCAGATTGTTCGGCGGCGTCTGCTGGCTCAGCGTCGTCGTGAAGCTTCCGGAGCTCTGGCTGCCTGTACCGGTGAAGCTCAGCGTCGCCTGCGAGCCGTTGATCACGCCAGACACGCTGATCGTATCGAGGAAGGCGACCCCGCTCGTGTTGTTGCAGTTAAAGCACTTGAACGCGCCCTGTTCGTTCGGAAAATCGGAGCGGTTGAAGCTGCCGTTGAAGACGATCTGGCCGCCGTTCACGGTGATCGGGATGCCGCCGGAGCTGAATGGCGTGCCCGTGTTGAAGTCGCCGCCGCCCGTGAAGTCCGCCTTGAGGTAAGCGCGCTGCAAGGCGAGGTTGACCGACAACGTGAAGCTGCCCCCGGTGATGTTG
This sequence comes from Burkholderiales bacterium, assembly GCA_035651575.1. GTDB lineage: Bacteria > Pseudomonadota > Gammaproteobacteria > Burkholderiales > SG8-39 > SCGC-AG-212-J23. The sequence continues at coordinate 17,084 of DASRFM010000048.1, forward strand.
CTGCAGCTACCGCCCCCGCAGTTCGTAACCGGGATATTGAACGGCCCTCCCAGCGAGTCCAAGTGGTAAAAAATCGTTCCCGTAGTGCCGGGCGTGATCACCGTGGACGGGCCGGTGACGGACGCTGCCGTAGTCGACTGGTACACGTTGGTCGTCAGGGCAACCGGCACCGTGCTCGAGGTGAGCGACGACGTCACGTGCGAATCGTCGGCGCTCGCGACGGTGGTGGTGGAAGCGGAAGAACCGCTCGATGACGTCTGCTGCTGCTGTTGTTGTTGCTGCTGCCCTTGCTGTCCCTGGGCGCGCGCCTGGGCCTGCTCCTGCTGGCGCTCCTTCGCGCGTGCGCGGCCTTCCAGCGTGTCGCGCAGGAACTGCGGCGGCGCGATGAGCTGCGTGGGCGCCGAAGTCTGGCTCGCGACATGGAAGTACTGGTCTGCGCCGAAGGTGCGCTCGCCGCTCTGGTTCGTCACGCCGATGCGGCCGTCGGTGACCGCGCCGTAGGTGCCGCTCGGCGCGGCCGTCCCGTTCGGATTGCGGCAGTTGCCGTCGCATTGCACGAGCGTGTAGTTCGTGCCTCGGATGCCGACGGTGGCGGTGGGAGTAACGACCGCGTAATTCTTCTGGTTCACCCGTCCGATCAGGCCGGTCACGGTGCGCATGCCGCCCTTCAGGAGCGAGAAGAGCGTCTTCTGCTCCGGCGCCGGCCTGCCCTGGAACTCGTACTCCTGGACCTTGAAGGACGTCTCCGAGCGCAAGGCGACCACGGACTGGTCGGTAAAGAGCACCTGCGCGTTCGACTGCTTGCCGAGCTCGATCTGGTCGCCGGCGCGGATCTGCGTGCCAAACGACGCGGGAATGCGCTCCACCCCTCGCATGATGAAGACGTCGCCGGCGGAGACGACGACGCGGCCGGCAATTTCCTGGGCCGGAGCGGCGAGCGATGCGAGCGAGGCTGCGGCCGCCAGGATCGCTTTCGTGGTGAATTTCATCGCGTCCTCCGTTCTATTTGAACTCGTAGCGCAGCTTGATGGCGTAGATCTCGCGCGGGAAGGTGAACAGCTCGATGTTCGAGTGATTCTTCGTGAAAGTCGCCTCGCCGCGCACCGAGAGGTTGCGCGTGAGGAGGTAAGTGACGGACGCGTCTGCGGAGTAGTAGTCGTCGTGCCGGGTCTCGCCGAGGATCAGGTCCGCGCCGGCATAGTCGCTGCGCTGGTAGCTCGCGCCGAGCGCGATGCCCCACTTTGCCGCGGGCGTGAAGCTCACCGCGGCGCGCCCTCCCCACAGGCGGCGACCGAGGTCCGGCCGCTCCTTGGTGTCGTGCTCGCTGCCGTAGTTGGCCGTGATCGTCATGACGGGCTGCAAAGGGTGGTTGAACGCCTTCCGGTAGTTCGCGGTGAGCCCGTAGAAGTCGGCGTCGCGCGGCGTGTTCGGATCGGTGTAGCGCAGGGCCGCGTACTGGCCGCTCAATCCGACGGATTGCAGCTCGTCCAGCTGGTACTGCCATTCCGCGGTCGCGCCGATGCCGGTGCGGTACGTGCGGTGGTCGAGCGTGATGATGTTGTCGTTGAGGCTGAACCGGTACAGGTTCTTCTCGCGAAGCACGGAAACGCCCGCGGCCAGGGCGACGTTGCCGAGGTCGAACTGGCGGTCCTCGCCCTTGTCGTTGAACTTGAATTCGCCCACCCCGTTGCCAAAAAGCGCGACCCCGGGCGCGATGGGGTAGCTTACGTAGCCGCCGCCGCCGAGGCTCCAGAAGTCGTCGCGGATCTTTGTCCCGTTCTGCGCCACGACGATCGGCCCGAGCGCCGGAAGAAAGATGCTCGAGTTCGCGACGCCGCTGTTGACGTTGGTGTCGTGGCCATAGCCGAGCTCGATATACCCGCCGGTCGAGAGCGTGTAGCGCGTCTCCCGCAGGCGGATGGCATCGAGGAAGCGCGTGATCGTGGCCGCGACGTCGGCCGGCGGATTGAGCTTCTGCACCGCCTCGAATTCCTCGCGCGCCCGGGCGTCCTCGCCGAGCACGAAGTAGCCGCGTGCAAGCTGCAGGCGAGCCGACACGTTGTCCGGAAAATTGAGCAGATAGCGCTCGAGCGCGAGCACGCCGTCGCCCGCGTGGCCGGTGTCCACGGCCGCGATGCCGAAATAGAAGTCGAACAGCGGCTCGCCGTAGGCGTCCGGGCTCTTCTTGCCGAGCTCGTAGGCTTCGGTCGCCTTCCCGCCTTCGACGAGGGCTTTGACGTCGTCGCCGGTCGCGCCCCACGCGCTCAGCGCAACGAACGCGAGCGCGGCCCCCCACGCACGGATTCCCCCCATCCCAGCCTCCCCCCGATTGCGCGCGCCACTATGCCTGACGCGCCCCGCTTGTCAAATCGTACGTTTGGGGGATGTTTCGCGTCAGGCGCTGACCAGCGCCGGGCCAGCCTGCCCCGCGCGCCAGAGGAAGTGGCGGCCATGCTCTCCCGCGAGGCTTTCGCGATGGCCGATGGAAACCAGCGTGGCGTGCGGCAGCCTCTCCTTGACCGTGCGGTAGAGCGCCTGCTGCGCGTCCTCCGGAAGTGACGCGGTCGCCTCGTCGAGGAAGAGCCAGTCGGGCCGGTTGAGGAGCGCGCGGGCAAAGGCGACGCGCTGCTGCTCGCCGCCGGAGAGCACCTGCGCCCAGTTCTCGCTGCGTCCCGGCTCCTTCGCGAGGCCCGGAAGGCCGACCGCGGCGAGCGCCTCGGCGATGTCGCCGTCGGAGTACTTCGCCGGATCATCGGGATAGGCGACCGCGTGCTTCAGCGTGCCGATCGGCAGATAAGGCTTCTGCGGAAGGAAGAGGAGCCGCGCGCCCTTCGGCAGGCGAATGCGCCCCTTCCAGTACGGCCAGATGCCGGCAAGGGCGCGGAAGAGCGTGCTCTTGCCCGCGCCCGAAGGCCCGGTGATGAGGACGTGCTCGCCGGGCCTGAGCTCGAGCGTGGTCGGCGAAAGAAGCGGCGCCCCTTGCGGCAGGTCGAGCTCGAGGTTCTCGACGCCGAGCGCCGGCGCGGCGCCTTCGGCGCGCTCGCCTTCGAGCCGGCCGCTTTCCTCGCGCACCGCGTCGAGCGCGCCGGCGAAGCCGGTGAGCCGGTCCACGGTCGCTTTCCAGTTCGCGAACTGCGGGTACGCGTTGATGAACCAGGAGAGCGCGTCCTGCACCTGCCCGAATGCCGAGGAGATCTGCATCAGCCCGCCGAGCTGGATCGCGCCGGAAAAATAGCGCGGCGCCGCGACGACGAACGGGAAAATGACCGCGACCTGCGCGTAGGAGATCGTGAAGAAATTGAGCTGCTTCTGCTTCTTCATGATGCCCCACCAGTTGGCGATGACGTTGGCGAAGCGGCCGCGGAAGTTGCCCAGCTCCTCGCGCTCGCCGTGGTAGAGCGCCACGCCCTCGCTGTTCTCGCGCAGGCGCACGAGCGAGAAGCGGTAGTCCGCCTCGAAGCGCTGCTGGTTGAACTCCAGGCCGATGAGCGCCCGGCCGATCACGTGCGTGAGCCAGCTGCCGGCGCCGGCGTAGACGATCGCCACCCACACCATGTAGCCCGGGATGGTGACGCCGGCAAGCGTCACCGCCCCGGAGAGCGTCCACAGGATCGAGACGAAGGACACGAGAGTCACCACGGACGAGAGCAATCCGAGGCCGAGGCTCAGCGTGTTGGTGACGAAGAGGTTGAGGTCCTCCGCGATCCGCTGGTCCGGGTTGTCCGTGCCGCGCTCGACGAACTGCAGCCGGTAATAGGCCCGCTCGCGCAGCCAGTCGGCGAGAAAGCGCTCGTTCAGCCAGGTCCGCCACTCGATCTGCAGCATCTGCTGCAGGTAAAGCCGGTAGACGGCGATGCCGATGTAGGCGAAAGCGAGGATCGTGAACTTGCCGAGCAGCCGCCAGAAGTCGTCGAGCTTCTTCTCCTGCAGGGCGTTGTAGAAGTCGTTGTTCCAGTAGTTGAACTGGACGTTGATCCACACCAGCGCGAGCGAGAAGCCGACCACCGTCGCAAGCAGCACCAGGCCCTTGCGTCGCTGATCGGAAACCCAGTAAGGCTTCGCCAGGGCCCAGAAAGCCGTTAGAAATCGACGGGTTCGCATAGGGGTCTCACGCGGGATGGAACTTCGGGACGGAATTCCAGTTTACAGAACGCACCTTACGGGGTAAGAATGGTCCGCATGTCGGGCCGAGTGTTTCGCTTCGCACCCACTTCAGAGCGCCCGTCCAACCACCTGTTCGTCTTCCTGCACGGCTGCGGCGCGACCGCGCAGTCGATGATCCCGATTGCGTTCCGCTTCCAGGCGCGCTTCCCGAGCGCAGCACTGGTCGTGCCGAGCGGCTTCGATCCCGAGGCGCGCGGCGGCGTCGCGCAGGACTGGTACCCGACGCGCGGCCTGAACTGCGACAACCATCGCGAGCGCGTGGCCGCGGTGCTGCCCGACGTCGAGGACCTGGTGCGCCGCGAGCAGACGCACTTCGACGTGCCGTGGCAGCGCACCGTCCTCATCGGCTACTCGCAGGGGGGCACGGTGGCGCTCGAGGCGATCAAGGCGCCGGGGCTCGCCGGCGCGGTGGTGGCGTACTCCGCGCGCTTCGCGCGCCTGCCCGCGCAGGGCTCCCGCATCCGCTCGCGCGTCCACCTGGTGCATGGCGAATACGATTCGGTCGTGTCGCGCGTCTATGCCGAGCGCGCGGCGCGCGTGCTCTCGAGCCTTCACGTGCCGGTGACGCTCGACATCGTGCAGGACCTCGGCCACGCGCTGACGCACAGCGCGGTGAGCCTCGGCTCGCTGCGGCTCCTGCAGGGCATCTACGAGCGGCGGCGCGCCACGCTGCATTGAGCGAGGCGATCGTCCTCTTTGCGCACGGCTCGCGCGACGCGGGCTGGGCCGTTCCGTTCGAGTCGCTCGCTTCCGAGGTGAAGAAACGCGCGCCGCAGGCCGAAGTGGCGCTCGCTTTTCTCGAATTGATGAAACCCTCGCTGGCCGAGGCCGTGAAGAAACTTTCCGTTCAGAACGTGAGGCGCGTGCGCATCGTTCCGGTCTTCCTCGCCGCGGGCGGCCACGTGCGCGCGGACCTGCCACGGCTCGTCGATGCGCTGCGGACCGCGCATCCCGGGATGCAGTTCGAGGTCGACGCGCCGATCGGCGAGCAGGCGACGGTGCTCGCCGCCATAGCGGAATCTATTTCGAGGCCAGGCGCTCGATCATCGCGTTGACCGCGCGCTGCTGCGCTCCGTCCTTCGTGTGGTACAGCGGCCCGGTGTAGCCCCACCAGTCCCAGCAGGCGCGCGGGTTGAAGATCGGAAAATAGCGCGCCACGGTCTGCGGGTAGAGGACGACGAGCCGGTTCGCGTCCGCCCAGCGGTTGTAGCCCGCCTCGAGAACGAAGCGCTCGCCGATGTCGCCTGCGTCCTGCCGGCAGCCGTGGAACGCGACATGCACCGCGCAGCCGCCGCCCTCGCAGGTCTTCGGCACATAGGCGAAGCCTTCGGCCGCGAGGCCGATCGCGGCCGCGTCGCCGGCGGCGAATTCGTTCTGGTCGTAGCGGATCACGCGCCCGCTCGCCGCGCCCGCGGGCGGCTTCGCGCCGAGGAGATGGCGCAGGAGCTCACCCGCCGCGTCGTAGCCGCAATTGTTGATGAAGGGCGTGCGCGAGCTGCCGCACGCGTTTCCCTTGTCCTCGGTCACCATCGCATGGCCGGCAGGCCGGTCGGCCACGAGCACCGGCTGCGCGCCGAACCCGGCGTAAAAGTCGCGCAGCGCCTCGACCACCGCCCGGTCGACCGTCTGGTCCTGCGTCCCGGAAAAGAGCCACACGCGCGCGTGCGCCAGGTTGGAGGTCGCATCGATGGACTTCGCCTGCGCAAGGGACTGCGTCTCCGCCTTCAGGAGCCCGGGCGAAGGAAGCGGCGTGAAAACGCCCGGCTTCGTGCAGTTGTAGTACGCGGCAAGGACGTTGCCCTGCGCGCAGTAATACGGTCCGCCTGCGAGCGCGCCGACGCCGCTCACCGAGGCGGAATGCGCGACCTGGAACTGCACCGCCATGTAGGCGCCCGAGGAGACGCCCGAGACCGTCACCTCGCGCGCATTGGCGCCGAGCTTCGGCAGCGGCTCCGCGGCCGCGAGTGCGGCGGCCGCGAGCGCGGCGAGAAGGAAGCTAGCTCTGCAGCTCCGCAAGGTCGCGGAAGAGCTCGAGCGCTTCCGGATTGGCGAGCGCATCGGTGTTGGTCACCGGCATGCCGTGCACCATCGCCTTGACCGCGAGCTCGACCACCTTGCCGTTCTTCGTGCGCGGCAGGTCGGCCACGGCGACGATCTTCGCCGGCACGTGCCGCGGCGAGGCGTGGCGGCGGATCTCGGCGCGGATGCGCTCCTCGAGCGCGGCGTCGAGCTCCCAGCCCTTGCGCAGCCTGACGAAGAGCACGACGCGCGCGTCGGCCGGCTTGTCGGGCGGCCACATCTGGCCGATCGCGAGCGCCTCCTCGATCTGGTCGATGCGCTCGACCACGCGGTAGATCTCCGCCGTGCCGATGCGCACGCCGCCGGGATTGAGCGTGGCGTCGGAGCGTCCGTAGACGAGGATGGTGCCGCGGTCGGTGAGCTCGGCCCAGTCGCCGTGGCACCAGACGTTCGGATACTTCGCGAAGTACGCCGCGTGGTAGCGCTCGTCGCCGCGGTCGTTCCAGAAGCCGAGCGGCATCGAGGGAAAGGGCCGGGTGCAGACGAGCTCGCCCTTCTTGTTGACGAGCGGCGCGCCGCGCTCGTCGAAGACCTCGACCGCCATGCCGAGCGAGCGGCACTGCATCTCGCCGCGGTAGACCGGCAGCACGGCGCTGCCTTCGGCGAATGCGCCCATGATGTCCGTGCCGCCCGAGATGTTCGCGAGGCAGACATCCTGCTTCACCGCGTCGTAGACGTAGTCGTAGCCCTCCGGGGCGAGCGGCGAGCCGGTCGAGATCACCATGCGGAGCGCTGCGAGGTCGTGCGTGTCGCGCGGCCGCAGGCCGCGCTTGCCGAGCGCGTCGATGAACTTGGCGGACGTGCCGAAGTGCGTGATGCGCTCCTTCTCGGCGTAGTCGAAGAGGATGCGCGCGCCCTTGGCGAACGGCGAGCCGTCGTAGAGCATGACGCTCGCTTCGGCGGCGATCGCGCAGAACAGGATGTTCCACACCACCCAGTTGGTCGTGCAGTAGTAGAAGTAGCGCTCGCCCGGGCGCAGGTCGAAGTGCAGCTTGTACATCTTGAGCGCCTGCAGCAGCGTGCCGCCGGCGCCGTGCACGATGCACTTGGGCTTCCCGGTGGTGCCGGAGGTGAAGAGGATGAACGCCGGATGGTCGAAGGGCATCTGCGCGAAGGCGATGTCTCCCGCGGTGTAGCGGCGCAGCCATTCGTCGAGGCGCACGCCCTTCGGCACGTCGGAGACGTCCACGGTGGGGTCCAGGTGCGGCACGACGACCACCTTGCGCAGGCTCGGCAGCTTTGCGGCAATCTCCGCCGCTCGCTCGAGCGTATCGAAGCTCTCGCCGTTGTAGCGGTAGCCGTCGGCGCAGAAGAGCACCTTGGGCTCGATCTGGCCGAAGCGGTCGAGCACGCCCTCGACGCCGAAGTCCGGCGAGCACGACGACCACACCATGCCCTGCGAGAGCGCCGCGAGCGCGAACACGCAAGTCTCGGGAATGTTGGGAATGAAGGCGGCGACGCGGTCGCCGGCGCGCAGCCCGAGCGCCTGCAGCGCCTGCGCCGCGCGCGACACCTCGCTGTAGAGATCGGCGTACGAGAGCCGGCGCCGCAAGCCGGTCTCGTCCCAGAGCACGAAGGCGTCGCCGCGGTCGCCGCGGCGCATCAGGTTCTCCGCGAGGTTGAGGCGCGCCTCGGGGAACCAGCGCGCCCCGGGCATCTTGCCGCCGTCGACGAGCACCGTGGTGCCCTTCTTCGCCGCGATCATGCCGCACCAGTCCCACACCTCGGACCAGAACTCTTCCGGGTGCTCCACGGTCCACTGGTAGAACTCCGGATACGTGTTCAGCTCGAGCCGGTGCTTGCGCACCGCGTGGCGCGCGAATTGCGTCACGAGCGCGTTCTCGATGGCGCGCTCGGAGGGCTCCCACAGGACCGGAGGGGGCGACATGACGGCGTAAGGATTCCGCGCGGATTATAGGCACGTGGGCGCGATCCCCGAACTGCGGCCGGCCGGGCGCGAAGCGATCCGCGCGCGGCACCGGGCGCCGGAGGCGCAATGCGTCGAGCGGCTGCTCGCGATGCAGCCCGGTGCGCAGGCCTGCGCGCGCATCGGCGCGCTCGCCCTTCGCCTCGCCGAGCGCGTGCGCGCCGCGCCGCCGCATCCGTTGAGCGCCGAGGCGTTCCTGCGCCACTACGGGCTCAGCACGCCGGAGGGCGTTGCGCTGATGTGCATCGCCGAGGCGCTGCTCCGCATCCCGGATGCGCGCACCGCCGATGCCCTGCTCCGGGAGAAGCTCTCGCAGGGAAGCTGGCAGAGCGATGAGGACGCCTCCTGGATCGCGAGCGCGGCGGACTGGGCGCTGCTGCTCACCGGCACGCTCGCGCGCTGGCACGAGACGCGCGAGGCGGACCTGCGCGCGCACCTGAAGCGGCTTGCGGCGCGCCTCGGCGAGCCGGTGGCGCGCGCCGCGGTGCGCCAGGCGATGCGCATCCTCGCCGAGCAGTTCGTGCTCGCGGAGACCATCGAGCCGGCGGCCGCGCGCGCCGCGGCGCGCCGCCCGTACGTCTTCTCCTTCGACATGCTGGGCGAGGCGGCGCGCACCGCGGCCGATGCGGAGCGCTATTTCGCGGCGTACGCCAACGCCATCGCGCGCGTCTCGGCGCCCGACGGAATCTCGATCAAGCTCTCCGCGCTGCATCCGCGCTTCGAGGAAGCGAAGCGCGCGCGGGTGCTCGGCGAGCTGCTGCCGCGCCTGCGGCGCCTCGCCGAGGAAGCGGCGAAGCGCGGCGTCGCGCTCACGCTGGACGCCGAGGAGTCCGAGCGCCTCGAGCTCACGCTCGACTGCTTCGAGCCGCTCGCCGCTTCGTTTCCCGGGGTCGGCCTCGCGGTCCAGGCCTACCAGAAGCGCGCGCTCGATCTCTGCGACTGGCTCGCCGCGCTCGGCCGCAGCCTCGGTCGGCGCGTGCCGATGCGCCTTGTGAAGGGCGCGTACTGGGACGGCGAAGTGAAGCGCGCGCAGCAGCTCGGCATGCCGGACTATCCGGTGCTCACGCGCAAGGCTGCGACCGACGTCTCGTACGTCGCCTGCGCGAGCCGGCTGCTCTCGGCCCCCGAGGCCGTCGCCCCCGCGTTCGCGACGCACAACTGCCGCACGGTCGCCACCATCCTGGAGATCGCGGACGGGCGCGAGTTCGAATTCCAGAAGCTCCTCGGCATGGGGGATTCGCTCTACGAGGCGGTGCTCGCCGAGCGCGCCGTGCGCTGCCGCGTCTATGCGCCGGTCGGCAGCTTCACCGACCTGCTCCCCTACCTCGTGCGGCGATTGCTCGAGAACGGCGCCAACACGTCCTTCGTCCACCAGATCGCGGACCCCGCCATCCCGCTCGAGGCCCTGGTCGCCGATCCGGTCGACGCCCTGCCGCGCCCTTACGCGCCCGAGCCGCGCATCCCGCTGCCGCGCGAGCTGTATCCGGACCGCAGGAACTCGCTCGGCCTCGATCTCGCGCGCCGCGGCGTGCTGGATGCGCTCGAGCGTCGCGTGATCGCCGACCGCGAGGGCGAGCCCCTGTCTTCGCTCGAGGAAACTCCCCTCGCAGAGCTCGACGGAAAAATAACCCGGGCAGCGGAAGCGTTCGAGCGCTGGTCGCGCACGCCGGCCGACGAGCGCGCGCGGGCGCTCGAGCGGGCCGCGGACGAAATGGAAGCGCGCATGGAGGAGCTCGTCTCGCTCGTCGTGCGCGAGGGCGGCCGCACCTATGCCGACGCGGTCTCGGAAGTGCGCGAGGCGGCCGATTTCTGCCGCTACTACGCGCTGCAGGCGCGCGCTCTCTTCGCGAAGCCGATGACGCTCGCCGGGCCCGCTGGCGAGCGCAATGAGCTCGCGCTCCACCCGCGCGGCGTGTTCGCCTGCATCAGCCCGTGGAACTTCCCGCTCGCCATCTTCACGGGCCAGGTCGCGGGCGCGCTCGCCGCAGGAAATACGGTGATCGCCAAGCCGGCGGAGCAGACGCCCCGCATTGCATTTCTTTCAACAGAGATTCTTCATGAATCCGGCGTCCCGCCGGATGCGCTGGCATGCGTTTGCGGCGACGGCGAGACGCTCGGCGCGGCGCTCGTCGCCGACCCGCGCATCGCGGGCGTCGCGTTCACCGGCGCGGTGGAGACGGCGCAGCGCATCAACCGGGCGCTTGCCGCGCGCGAGGGCCCGATCGTTCCGCTGATCGCGGAGACCGGCGGCGTGAACGCCATGATCGTCGACGCCTCGGCGCTCCCCGAGCAGGTGGTGGACGACGTCGTCGTCTCCGCCTTCCAGAGCGCCGGCCAGCGCTGCTCCGCGCAGCGCATCCTCTTCGTCGACGAGGGCTGCGCGGAGCGCGTCATCGAGCTCGTGCGCGGCGCGCTCGCCGAGCTCAAGGTCGGCGATCCCGCCGACCCGGACACCGACATCGGCCCGATCATCGACGCCCCCGCGCGCGAAGCGCTGCTGCGCCACATCGCCAGGCTTCGCGCGAGCGCCCGGCTCATCGGCGAGGCGCCGCTCTCCGCGGAAGGCAACTACGTCGCGCCCATCGCCTTCGAAATGCCGCTCGCAGACCTGCCGCGCACCGAAGTCTTCGGCCCGATCCTGCACCTGTGCCGCTACCGCCAGGCCGAGCTCGACGCCGTCCTCGCCTGGCTGCGCGACACCGGCTACGGCCTCACGCTCGGCATCCACAGCCGCATCCAGAGCTTCGTCTCGCGCGTCGTCGCCGCCGCCCGCGTCGGCAACATCTACGTAAACCGCAGCATGATCGGCGCCGTCGTCGGCGTTCAGCCATTCGGCGGCGAAGGCCTCTCCGGCACCGGCCCCAAGGCCGGCGGCCCGCACTACCTGCTGCGCTTCGCCACCGAGAGGACGCTCACCACGAACACCGCCGCAGTAGGCGGCGTCACCGAACTCTTCAGTCCGCCCGCGCGCCGGAGGCCTTGACGATCGGCGCCCACTTCGCGATCTCGTTCTTTACGAAAGCGGAGAACTGCTCGGGCGTGTTGGGCGAGAAGCGCGCCCCCTCGACGGGAAGGCGGGCCTGGATCTCGGGCGACTGCATGATGCGCGTCACCTCGGCGTTCCAGCGGCGAACGATTTCGGGCGGCGTGCCCGCGGGCGCGAAGAGGCCGATCCAGTTGTTCACTTCGAAGCCCGCAAGCCCGGCCTCGGCGACGGTCGGCAATTCCGGCGCAGCGGCCGAGCGCGTCGAGCCGATGGTCGCCAGCGGGCGCAGCCGACCCTGCTTCGTGAAGGGAAGAACGGTGGGCATGGTGGCGAAGATGAGCGAGGTCTGCCCGGAGAGCAGATCCGAGATCGCCGGCACGTTGCCCTTGTAGGGCACGTGCACCATGTCGACCTTCGCCATGCTCTTGAAGAGCTCGCCCGCGAGATGGCTCGCGGTGCCCATGCCGGCGGAGGCGAAAGTCACTTTCCCGGGATTCGCGCGCGCGTAGCTCACCAGCTCGCCGACGCTGTGCACCGGTAGCGACGGATGCACGACGAGCAGCCCCTCGGCCTCGAGCACGAGGATGACGGCGGCGAAGTCGCGCACCGGGTCGTAGGGCATCTTCGAGAAGAGGCTTACATTCACCGCGTGCGGCCCGAGCGCGCTCATCACGAGCGAGTAGCCGTCGGGCGGCGACTTCGCCACGGCGTCGGCCCCGATGTTGCCGCCGGCGCCGGTGCGGTTCTCGACGATCACCGGCTGGCCCCATTGCTCGGAGACGCGCGCGCCGATGAGACGCGCATAGACGTCGGCGATGCCGCCCGCCGGGAACGGGACCACCATGCGGACCGGCTTCGAGGGATAGGGTTGGGCGAGCGCCGGAAGCGCAAGCGCAAACACGAGAGCGGCGAGCAGGCGCTTCATGGCGTCCCTCCCGGCTTGACCGGATGCAGCGTCGCGCGCGAGGGCTGCGTGAGGATCTCGGGGCGCAGGACCTCGTCGAGCTGCTCGCGCGTCATCAGCTTCTTCGCCAGCACCAGGTCGTAGACCCGCGCGCCGGTAGCGAGCGCCTCGTGCGCGATCTCGCTCGAGCGCGCGTAGCCGAGGATCGGCGTGAGCGCGGTGACGAGCGCGGTCGAGTCGTCGAGGAGGCGCCGCGCCCGCTCGACATTCGCTTCTATCCCTCTTACGCAGCGCTCGCCGAGCGTGCGGCAGCCGGCCGCGAGGTGCTGCAGCGACTTGAACAGGCTGTGAGCGATGATCGGCTCGAAGGCGTTCAGCTGCAGCTGCCCCGCCTCCGCCGCCATCGTCACGGTGACGTCGTTGCCGATCACCTCGAAGGCGATCTGGTTCACGACCTCCGGGATCACCGGGTTCACCTTGCCCGGCATGATCGAGGAGCCCGCCTGGACGGGCGGCAGCGTGATCTCGCCGATGCCGGCGCGCGGCCCCGACGAGAGCAGGCGCAGGTCGTTGCAGGTCTTCGAGAGCTTGACGGCGATGCGCTTCAGCACGCCCGAGAGCTGCACGAAGGCGCCGGCGTCCTGCGTCGCCTCGATCAGGTTCGGCGAGGCGACGAGCGCGATGCCGGCGATCTCCGAGAGGCGCATCGTGACCAGGCGCGCGTAGTCCGGGTGCACGTTGATGCCGGTGCCGATCGCCGTCGCGCCGAGGTTGATCTCGCGGATGAGCTCCGCCGCCTCGCCGAGCCGGTGCTCGTCCTCCCCCAGCATCACCGCGTAGGTGGAAAACTCCTGGCCGAGCGTCATCGGCACCGCGTCCTGCAGCTGGGTGCGGCCGACCTTCAGAACGGCGTCGAACGCGCGCGCCTTCTCGGCGAACGCCTCGCGCAGAAAGCGCATCTCCTCGAGCAGGCGCCGGATGCCGAACTGCAGCGCGAGCTTGACCGCCGTCGGGTACACGTCATTCGTGCTCTGCGACATGTTGACGTGGTCGAGGGGGTGCAGGTGCTGGTACTCGCCCTTCGCGTGGCCGAGGAGCTCGAGCGCGCGGTTGCACACCACCTCGTTCGCATTCATGTTGGTGGAGGTGCCGGCGCCGCCCTGGATCACGTCCACCACGAACTCGTCGTGCAGCCTGCCCTCGCGGATCTCCTCGCAGGCGAGCCGGATCGCCACGGCGCGCCGCTCGTCCAGGAGCTCGAGCTCGCTGTTCGCGATCGCCGCCGCCTGCTTCGCGCAGGCGAGCGCGACCACGAGGTCGGGATAGCTGGAGATCGGACGCCCCGTGATGGAAAAATTTTCCATCGCGCGCAGCGTGTGCACGCCGTAGTAGGCCTCGGCCGGGACCGCGCGGTCGCCGAGGAGGTCGTGCTCGATCCGCACGGGGTGGCTCATGGCCGGATTCTGGCACTATCATTCCAACCGGAGGAAGGAGATGGACGAGCTCGATTTCAGCAAGCCGGCCCCGAAGCCGGGTCCGGCGGCGCCGCGGCCCGCCGCGCCGCCTCTCTACAACGCCGCCATGGCGATGGAGTTCTTCCGCACCGGCGGCAAGCCCGAGAGCGTGCCCGCGGGCACGAAGTTCTTCGAGGAGAACCAGAAGGCGGGTTTCCTCAAGCGCGACAAGATGTACCTCCTGCTCGAGGGCGAGGTCCTGCTCACCGCGCGCGGCAAGCCGATCGGCCTGGTGAAGACGGGCGAGGTGTTCGGCGAGATGGCGGCGATCAGCGACTCGCCGCGCAGCGCTACCGCGACGGCGAAGAATGCCTGCCGCGTGATCGGCCTCGACGACAAGCAGTTCCAGGCCGCGCTGCAGGCGAAGCCCGAGTTCGCGCTCATGCTGCTCGGCATGATGATCCTGCGCCTGCGCATCATGCTCACGCGGCTCACGCGCCTCGGCGGGCTGTCGGGCGACCCCGATGCCAAGGAATCGCGCGTCTTCGACAAGACCATCGTCGCCGCGCTCGCGCAGGGCCTCGGCGAGTCGGGCGCCGCCCGCTTCTCGCGCGGCCAGGCGGTCTTCGGCGAGGGCCAGACGGGGCTGCTGATGTACGTGGTGCAGGAAGGCCGCGTCGCGCTTTCCATCCAGGGGCAGCTCGTCGAGCGGGTCGGCCCGGGGGGCGTATTCGGCGAGATGGCGCTCATCGACCAGTCGGCCCGCGCCGCGAGCGCGGTCGCGGAGAGCGATTGCCTGCTGCTCGGCCTCAACCGCAACGTGTTCCTCAATCTCGTCAAGACCAACCCGGAATTCGGCGCCTCCCTCCTCGCCGCGGTTGCGGCGCGGGTGCGGTTCATCGCCTCGAAGATGAAGTAGTAGAATCCTCGCGCACTCCAATCACAAGGGGAGGTCCCGCATGAAGCGCGCAATCAGCTTGTTCGTCGCCGCCGCGGCCGGCGTGGTGCTCGCCCTGCCCGCTGCCGGGCAGGAAGGCACGCTGAAGAAGATCAAGGATTCCGGCTCGATCACCATCGGCCACCGCGACGCCTCGGTGCCGTTCTCCTACTACGACGACAACCAGAAGCCCATCGGCTACGCCATGGACCTGTGCCATCGCATCGTTGACGCGGTGAAGGCCGACCTGAAGATGCCGAAGCTCGAGGTCAAGTACCAGCTCGTCACCTCGGCGAACCGCATCCCGCTCATGGCGAACGGCACGATCGACCTCGAGTGCGGCTCGACCACCAACAACCTCGAGCGCCAGAAACAGGTCGGCTTCACGATCACGCACTTCGTCACGGCGAACCGCTGGATCGCGAAGAAGTCGTCGCACATCAAGTCCCTTGCCGACCTGAAGGGCAAGACGATCGTCTCCACCGCCGGCACGAGCAACATCAAGCAGATCACCGAGATCAACGGCCAGCAGAACCTCAACATGAACATCATCTCGGCGAACGGCCATCCCGAGGCCTTCCAGATGGTCGAGACGGGCCGCGCGGTCGCGTTCGTGATGGACGACATCCTGCTCTACAGCCTGGCCGCGCAGTCGCGCAACCCGAAGGACTACGAGATCGACGACACGCCGCTCTCCGTCGAGCCCTACGGCATCATGCTGCGCAAGGACGACGCCGCGTTCAAGAAGGTGGTGGACGCCGCGATGGTGCAGGTCTACAAGTCGGGACAGATCAACGGCATCTACGACAAGTGGTTCCTGAAGCCGATCCCGCCCAAGGGCCTGAACCTCAACGTGCCGATGAGCGCGCAGTTCAAGAAGGTGGTCGCGAACCCGACCGACTCGGGCGATCCGAACGACTACAAGTAGGCGCAGCTGAAGACGGGGACCCGCGGGTCCCCGTTTTTGCTTGAAGGGTCCGCCGCGCCAGCGCGCGGCAAGGCGGGAGGAAAAGCTGAACTACCACTGGCACTGGCAGGTGCTCTTCGAGATGGAGCCCGGCGGCACCGGCACCTATCTCCATTACCTGCTGGGCGGCCTGGTGTGGACCCTCGCCACGGCGCTCGCCGCCTGGGTGATCGCGCTCGTGGTCGGCGCGATCGTCGGCACCCTGCGCACCACCTCCATCCGCCCGGTGGTGCGCCTGGGAAACCTGTACGTCGAGATCTTCCGCAACATCCCGCTCATCGTGCAGATGTTCCTGTGGTTCTTCGTGCTGCCGGAGATCGTGCCCAAGGCGCTCGGCGACTACATGAAGCAGGTGCCGCCGCCGTGGGGCTCCTACATTCCCGCGGTACTCTGCCTCGGCGTGTTCACCTCGGTGCGCGTCGCCGAGCAGGTGCGTGCCGGCATCCAGTCGCTGCCGCGCGGGCAGGGCATGGCCGCGATCGCCATGGGCCTCACCGGCGCGCAGGCCTACCGCTACGTCATCCTGCCGCAGAGCTTCCGCATCATCCTGCCGCCGCTCACGTCGGAGTTCATGAACATCATCAAGAACTCCTCGGTCGCGCTGACGATCGGGCTGCTCGAGCTGACCGGGCGCGCGCGCGCGATGCAGGAGTTCAGCTTCCGGGTGTTCGAGGCCTTCACCGCCGCGACGGTGATCTACCTGCTGACCAACCTGGTCGTCGTGCTCCTCATGCGCGCGCTCGAGACGAAGGTGCGCGTGCCGGGCCTGATCGCGGTGCAGCAGGCGGGGCACTGATGGATTCGGGCTTCGACTGGGACGTTATCCGGCGCTCGCTGCCGTACCTTTTCCGCGACGGCATGACGTTCACGCTGACGCTTACCGTTCTCGCGATGACCGGCGGCATCGTCTTCGGCACGCTCCTCGCCATGATGCGGCTGTCGAGCTTCCGCGCGCTCTCGGTGCTCGCCGGCGCCTACGTCAACCTGATGCGCTCGATTCCGCTGGTGCTGGTGATCTTCTGGTTCTTCTTCCTCGTGCCCTACATCGGCGCCTGGATCCTGCGCGAGCCGAATCCGATCAAGGTGGGGCCGTTCTACTCCGCGCTCGTCACGTTCACGATGTTCGAGGCGGCCTACTACTGCGAGATCATGCGCGCCGGCATCCAGTCCATCCCGCGCGGCCAGGTCTGGTCGGGCTACGCCCTCGGCCTCGATTACTGGCAGAGCATGGGCCACGTCATCCTGCCGCAGGCGTTTCGCAACATGCTGCCGGTGCTCCTCACGCAGACGATCATCCTTTTCCAGGACACTTCGCTCGTCTACGTCATCTCCGCGACCGATTTCCTCGGCGCGGCCGCCAAGGTCGCGAACCGCGACTATCGCCTCGTGGAGATGTATTCCTTCGTCGCCGTGGTCTACTTCATCGTTTCCTACGGCCTGAGCGCGCTGGTAAAAACACTCCAGGACAGGATCGCCATCATCCGATGATCTCCATCAAGAGCGTGAGCAAGTGGTACGGGCAGTTCCAGGTCCTCACCGACTGCAGCACCGAGGTCGCGAAGGGCGAGGTCGTGGTGGTGTGCGGCCCCTCCGGCAGCGGCAAGTCCACGCTCATCAAGTGCGTGAACGGCCTCGAGCCCTTCCAGAAGGGCGAGATCCGGGTCGACGGCATCTCGGTCGGCGACCCGAAAACGAACCTGCCTAAGCTGCGCTCGCGCGTCGGCATGGTGTTCCAGCACTTCGAGCTCTTCCCGCACATGTCCGTGACGCGCAACCTGACGCTCGCTCAGGTCAAGGTGCTCGGCCGCTCGGAAGAAGAAGCCACGGCGAAAGGACTGAAGCTGCTCGAGCGCGTCGGCCTCTCGGCGCACAAGGACAAGTACCCCGGCCAGCTCTCGGGCGGCCAGCAGCAGCGCGTCGCCATCGCGCGCGCGCTGTGCATGGACCCGATCGCCATGCTCTTCGACGAGCCGACCTCGGCGCTCGACCCCGAGATGATCAACGAAGTGCTCGACGTCATGGTGGAGCTCGCGCGCGAGGGCATGACGATGATGGTCGTGACCCACGAGATGGGCTTCGCCCGCAAGGTCGCGCACCGGGTCATCTTCATGGATGCCGGGCGGATCGTGGAGGACGCGAAGAAGGAGGATTTCTTCGGCACGCCGCGCTCCGAGCGCGCGCAGCAGTTCCTCTCCAAGATCCTGCAGCACTGAAAAGGGGGCAGGACCCTATTTCTTTTCTATTTCTTCTTGAGCACTGGCGGCGCGTTACCGCCGCTCCACGCGCCTCAGCATTTCTTCCGGGATCTTGAAGTCGGGGTAGCGGCGCCGGAATTCCTTCAGCGCAGCATCCGCCTCGTCGTCTTTGCCGTCGCGGCGCAGCTGCGCGATGCGTTCGAGCTCGGCTTCCGGCGACTGAACCTTCGCGAGGTTGCTCGCCTGCATCGGCGCCCTTGCCGCTGCGGCCGGGGCGCCGGCCGCAGCGGCGTCCGCGGCGCGCTTGTCCGCCATTTCTGCCGCGGGTGCGGCAGGCCCGGGCTGCGGCTCGGCCGGCTTCGCAGCGGGCCTGCGGGGCGCCAGCTTCGGCGGCGCGGCGGGCGGGGCTGCGCTCTCCTTCTTCGTTTCGACGGGCGGCGCCGAGGGCGGCAAGGCTTCGGCGTCGGGACGCTGCTCGCGCTCGATCTGCGCGGTCACCGCTACGGCAAGCACGATGACCGCCGCCGCGGCGACCGGGAAATACCAGCGCCGGCGGCCGGTCGGCGGAACGAGCGGAGCGGGCCGCGTTTGCGCGGCGCGGCGCGCCTCGGCGAGGATGCGCGCATCGAGCGCCGGCGGCGGCTCCTCGGGCCCGAGCTCGCGGTACCGGCGCGACACTTCGAGATCGTCGTCGTGGTCAGCCATGGTCGGTCGCAGCCTTCAATTTTGCGACGGCGTAGCGCAGGCGGCTCTTCACCGCCTCGGTTTCCGAGCCGGTGACCGCCGCGATCTCCAGCGCGGTGAGCCCGGCTTCCTGGTGAAGCAGGAAAGCTTCCCGCTGCGCGTGCGGCAAGGCCTCGAGCGCGCGCGCGAAGCGCTCGAGGGCCTCGCGCGCCTCCGCGCGCCGCGCCGGGTCGCTCGCCGGCCCGGCGGCCAGCTCGGCGGCCTGCTCCTCGCCGGCGAGCACGAGCTCGTGCCGTCGCCAGTGGTCCACCAGGCGATGGTGCGCGATGGTGTAGAGCCAGGTCGCGAAGCGCGCGGTGGGCGCGTAGCCATGACGCGCCTCGATGACGCGGATCCAGACGTCCTGGTAGAGCTCCTCGGCGAGCGCCCGGCTCTTCACCGCGCGCAGCACGAAGCGAAAGAGCGCGCCGCGGTGGCGGGCATAGAGGACGTCGAACGCCGCGGCATCGCCGCCGCTGTACGCGGCCATGAGCGCTTCGTCGGCGGCCTCCATGCCGCATGATTATCCCCGCGGCGGATCGGGAACGAAGCCGGGAAACGGCCGCGGCAGCGGGGCGATGGGAGCGATCGGCTCCCGGATCACGCCGCGGGCGACCAGGTTGCGGTAGCTGTCGTAGTAGATCGTCACGGTCTCGGCCGGCATCGCCGAGGCACGCTCGAACTCGACCTGCGACACGACCGAGCTCTCGCGCCGGCCGTGGCCGGTGCCCAGGCGCGACTGCTCCGCCGCCTGCGCCGGCGAGTCGGTCGCCGCTTCACGCTTTGCGGGCGAGGCCGGAGCGCCCTGGGCGAGCCCGAGGTTCAGCGCCGGCGGCTGCGGCTTCCTGCGGAAGAGCGCGATGCCGATGACCCCGGCGTTGTCGGCACGCCCGGTGCGCGCCGCGTAGGAGTCGGCGAGCGAGGTGAAATAGAACGCGGCCGTCTCCTGGAGGCTTTTGCGCCAGCCGAGGATGTCGTAGGAGCGGTAGCCGTCCAGCACGTAGCCGCCCTGCCCCGGATCGGCGGTCTCGCCGCTGACCACGTTGATGCCGTCCACGGACACCACGGCGAGGAGGTCCTCGCCCGAGCGGTTCTTCAGGGCGATCTGATACTCGTTGCCGGGCCTGCCCACGATGTAGGCCCTGCCGTGGTGCCAGTGCACCGGGAGCTGCACCCCCTGCGTGCGGTCGTAAACGCTGAGATCGGCCAGCCTCCCGAGTGCAAAGGAAGGTCCGGCGCACAGGAATGCCATTGCCGCCAGGGCGGCTCGCAGTTTCATCTTCGTCCCTTTCTCGTTGCGGCCCGCCGACATGGCCGGCCTCCCAGACTGAAACGGACGTCCAGCGAAAAAGGGTCAAGGAAAACGAAAAAAAGTCACGCCGCTCGCGTAGAATCCGCCGCCTTTCGTCGCAATCGAGATCCGCGCTTCATGAAAAAC
The DNA here is from genome assembly GCA_035651575.1 of Burkholderiales bacterium. Taxonomy (GTDB): domain Bacteria; phylum Pseudomonadota; class Gammaproteobacteria; order Burkholderiales; family SG8-39; genus SCGC-AG-212-J23. The sequence continues at coordinate 36,858 of DASRFM010000048.1, forward strand.
GGCAAGCAGTTCCCCATCCCCGTGCGCAGCAGCTACTCCTGCAGCAAGTGTCCCGGCTACTGCTGCAGCTATCCCGAGATCGAGGTGACCCCGCGCGACATCCAGCGCCTGGCCAAGCGCTTCGCGATCGACTATGCCGCGGCCGAGGAGCGCTTCACGAAGTACGACGCGAAGGAGCGCATCCGGCTGCTGCGCCACAAGAAGGACACCGTGTTCGCCACGGTGTGCACCTTCTTCGACCAGGACAAGCGCCGCTGCAGCGTGTACGAGGCACGGCCCGGCGTCTGCCGCGAGTACCCGGACAGCCCGCGCTGCGGCTACTACGAGTTCCTCAAGTTCGAGCGCGAGCACCAGGACGACCCGGAGTTCATCGCCCTCACCTAGGCGAGGCGATTCAGGCCGACTTCAGCGCCTTCTCGCGGATCGCGGAGAGCGTCGTCGCCGGCGTGATCGCATCCGGGTCGATGCGCAGCTCGATGAGCGCAGGCTTGCCGGATGCGGCGGCGCGCTCGTACGCGGCGGCGAAGTCGCCGGTGCGCTCCACGACCTCGCCGTGCCCGCCGAAGGCGCGCGCGTAGGCGGCGAAGTCCGGGTTGCGAAGGTCCGTGCCGTACACGCGGCCCGGATATTCGCGCTCCTGGTGCATGCGGATCGTGCCGTAGAGGCCGTTGTTCACGACGAGCGCGACGAACGCGGCGCCATACTGCACCGCGGTCGCCATCTCCTGGCCGTTCATGAGGAAGTCGCCATCGCCGCAAACGCCGAGCACGGTGCGCTGCGGCGCGGCGATTTTCGCGGCAACCGCCGCAGGGTAGCCGTAGCCCATCGAGCCGTTGGTCGGTCCGAGCTGGGTGCGAAAGCCCTTGTAGCGGAAGTGGCGATGCAGCCAGCCGGCGAAATTGCCGGCGCCGCCCGCGATGATCGCGTCCTCGGGCAACCGGTCGCTCAGCCAGCGGATGACCTGCCCGTACTGCAGCGCGCCCGGCATCGGGCGCGGCTCGGTCCACTCGAGATAGTCCCTTCGAAGGGCTTTCGTGTCCTGCGCCCAGGCGGAATTCTGCAGCGGGGTTTTCTGCAGGGCTTCCACGAATTGCGGATAGCCTGAATTGATGGCGAGCGCGGGCCGATAGACGCGCCCGAGCTCCTCGGCGCCGGCGTGCACATGGATGAGCGCCTGGCGCGGCGTCGGCGCCTCGAGCAGCGTGTAGGCGCTCGTCGTCATCTCGCCGAGGCGCGCGCCGATGACGAGCAGCACGTCGGCGTCCTTGACGCGCTGCGCGAGCTTCGGATTGATGCCGATGCCGACGTCACCGGCATAGCTGGGGCTGCGGTTGTCGAAAAGATCCTGGCAGCGGAACGACGTCCCCACCGGCAGGCCGGCTTGCTCCGCCCAGCGCTGCAGGCGCAGGCAGCTCTCGCGGTCCCAGCCGCCGCCGCCGAGCACGACGAAGGGCTTCTGCGCCTTCTCGACGACGCGCTTCAGCTCCTCCATCTGCGCCGGCGAGGGCGACGGGCGCACCACGTGATGGCGCGCGACGTCCGCGACCGCCGCTTCGGAGAACAGCATGTCTTCCGGAAGCGCGAGCACCACCGGCCCTGGCCGGCCCGCAGTCGCGGTGTGGAAGGCGTGGCTCACGTACTCGGGGATGCGCTCGACGCGGTCGATCTGCGCAACCCACTTGGCCATCTGGCCGTACATGCGCCGGTAGTCGATCTCCTGGAACGCCTCGCGCTCGGCGAACTCGTTGCCGACCTGGCCGATGAACATCACCATCGGCGTCGAATCCTGGAAGCCGGTGTGCATGCCGACGGCGCCGTTGGCGGCGCCCGGCCCGCGCGTCACGAGCAGCACGCCCGGCTCGCCGGTGAGCTTGCCGTACGCCTCCGCCATGTAGGATGCGCCGCCTTCCTGGCGGCAGATGACGAGCTTCAATCGCTCGCGCGCATCGTGCAGGCCGTCGAGCAGCGGCAGGTAGCTCTCGCCGGGCACGCCGAAGGCCATCTCCACGCCTTGTGCGACGAGCGCGTCGGCGAGGATCTTGCCGCCGTGGCGCGTCTTCAGGTCGGATTTCATGCGGGCACCTTTTCGAACGCGGCGCGCAACGCACCGCAGCACTCGGCGACGGCGGCATTCGCGGTGTCGAGCACGCCGCCGAAGAGAATGAAGCCGTGCACCATGTCGGAGAACTCGCGATAGCGGACCGCGACTCCGGCTTGCCGGAGCTTCTCCGCGTAGGCGCGCCCTTCGTCCACCAGCGGATCGTAGCCTGCCGTGAGGACGAGCGCGGGAGGCAGCCCGGCATGGCTCGGTGCGAGGAGCGGCGAGGCGCGCCAGTCGGTCCACGCCGCACGATCGGGCAGGTAGCAGCGGCGGAAGAACTCGATGGCCTCGCGCGTCAGCAGGTAGCCCGCGCCATTGCGCTCGTGCGAGTCGAAGCCGCAGCGCTGGTCCGCCGCCGGATAGATGAGGAGCTGAAAGGCGATCGGCGGCCCTGCGTCGCGCGCGTGCAGCGCAGCCACCGCGGCGAGGTTGCCGCCCGCGCTGTCGCCGCCGAGCGCAATGCGCGAGCGGTCGACGCGGAGCGCTGCGGCTTCCTGGTGCACGAAGCGCACGGCGCCGACGCAGTCCTCCACCGCCGCCGGAAACGGAGACTCCGGCGCGAGGCGATAATCCACCGAGAACACCGCGCAGCCGGCGCCGTTCGCGAGCTGCCGGCAGAGCACGTCGTGCGTGTCGAGGTCGCCGATCGTCCAGCCGCCGCCGTGAAAGTAGACGAGCGCGGGCAGCACGGCCTGCTTGTCCGCTCCGGCCGGCCGATAGGCGCGCAGCGCGACCGGCCCGGGGGCGACGAGAAGCCGCGCCTGCGACACCTGCGGCGGCTGCGGCGCGAGCACCGCGCGCGTCTCCCGGTAGATGCGCCGCGCGACGAAGGGCGTCACCGTGTGGTACGCGGGAAGGGGCGATTGGGCGGCGCGCTCGAGCAGCGCAGCGACCTGCGGATGCAGACTCACTCGCGTGGATTATAGTATTCGGCCGATGGACGACATCAACGAGCTGCGCCGCATCCTGCGCGAGAACCGGGTGATCGCCGTCGTCGGGCTCTCGGCCGACTGGTTCCGGCCGAGCTATTTCGCGGCGAAGTACATGCTCGAGCACGGCTACCAGGTGGTCCCGGTCAATCCGAAGTACGGCGAGATCCTCGGCCAGAAGTGCTACAAGTCGCTGCGCGACATCCCCCAAAAGGTGGATATCGTGGACGTCTTCCGCAAGACGCAGGACGTGCCGCCGATCGCCGAGGACGCGATCGCCATCGGTGCGCGCGTGCTCTGGCAGCAGCTCGGCGTGAAGAACGAGGCGGCCGCTGCCCGCGCGCGCGCCGCGGGGCTCGACGCCGTCATGGACCGCTGCGTGAAGATCGAGCACGGGCGGCTCTTCGGCGGGCTGAACTGGGTAGGCGTCAACACCCGGGTGATCTCCGCGAAGCGGCCGCACTGGCTTGCCTACTAGCGCGCCGCCCCCGGCCCGGCTATGCTGTCCGTCTGGGGGGAACCATGCGCGTATTCGAGGGGCGGTTTGGGCGGCTGCGGCTGTGCGAGCTCGCGGCGGGCGAGCAGGTAGCGTCCGAGAACGACCCTGCCATCCTGATGCCGCAGCCGGGCAGCGAGCTCGTGCTGCTCAACCCCGGCGAGTTCCATGTCTGCCTCGGCGCCTCGCGCATGCTCGTGTTCCACGCCGCGACCGACTGGCTGCACCGCAGCTTCCCTGCGCTCTTCGGCGCGACCGAGCCGCGGCCCTTCCCGCAAGCGCGCGAGCTCATCACGCCGCGCATCCGCCAGCTCGCCGACACGCTCGCGGTCGAGGCGATGAACGACCGCTTCCTTTCGTCCGACCGGCTGGAGTTCATGCTGCAGGAGCTCGTCCTGTCGATCGTCGAGACCTACATCGCCCGGCGCCGCGTGGCGGCGCCGCTGTGGCGCGGCTCGCGCTTCGAGGACAGCCGCATCCGCCGCGCGATCGCGCTGCTGCGCGCGCATCCGAACAAGGACCAGAGCATCGACGACCTCGCGAGCCAGGTGGGTCTGTCGCGCTCGCGCTTCTACGATCTCTTCCAGATCTGCACCGGGTTCTCCCCGCGCGCCTACCTCGACATGCTGTGCGTCGAGACCGCGATCGCGCGGCTCACGTCGGGCCGCGGCAAGATCGCGGAGCTCGCGGCCGAGCTCGGCTTCTCGGCGCAGAGCAACTTCACCCGGTTCTTCCTGAACCAGGTCGGCGTCCCGCCCTCGGAGTACCGGCGCGCCGCCGCGGCGGGCGAGCCGGCCGCGCCGCAGAGCGAGACCGCGGCGCAGAAATAGCCCGCTCCGGGCGATAATCCGCCCATCGGGTTTCCCCATGGCGGATCGCAAGTTCGGCATCGAAACGCTTTGCCTGCACGCGGGCCAGATCCCGGACGCGGCGACCGGCGCGCGCGCCGCGCCGATCTACCAGACGACCTCGTTCGTCTTCGATTCGGCCGACCATGCCGCGAGCCTGTTCAACCTGCAGACCTTCGGCAACGTCTACTCGCGCATCTCCAATCCGACGGTGGCGGTCTTCGAGGAGCGCATGGCCGCCGTGGAAGGCGGGCGCTCGGCGCTTGCCGCGGCGACCGGCCAGGCCGCCGAGGCGACGGCGCTCCTCACGCTCTGCAAGGCGGGCGACCACATCGTCTCGGCATCGACGCTGTACGGCGGGACGCACACCCTGCTGCACGTCAACCTGCAGAAGCTCGGCGTCGAGACCACGTTCGTCCACCCGGACGAGCCGGCGAATTTCAGGAAGGCGATCCGGCCGAATACGAAGCTCGTTTACGCCGAATCCCTCGGCAACCCGCTCATCAACATCGTCGACATCGAGGCGCTCGCCGCCGTCGCGCACGAGGCCGCAGTGCCGCTCGTCATCGACAACACGGTGCCCTCGCCGTATCTGCTGCGGCCCATCGAGTGGGGCGCCGACATCGTGATCCACTCCGCGACCAAGTACATCGGCGGCCACGGCACGACCATGGGCGGCGTGATCGTCGAATCCGGCAAGTTCAACTGGGGCAACGGCAAGTTCCCGGAATTCACCTCGCCTTCGCCCGGCTACCACGGCGTGATCTTCCACGAGACCTTCGGCGACTTCGGCTACACCATGAAGGCGCGCATGGAGATCATGCGCACCTTCGGCGCCGCGCTCTCCCCGCTCAACGCCTGGCTGCTGCTGCAGGGTCTCGAGTCCCTGCACGTGAGGATGGAGCGCCATTGCGCCAACGCGCTTGCCGTTGCCAGGTTCCTGCAGAGCCACCCGCGCGTCGCCTGGGTGAACTACCCCGGCCTTCCCGACAACAAGTATTTTTCCCTGGCAAAGAAATACCTGCCGAAAGGCGCGTCGGGCCTTCTCAACTTCGGCGTGAAGGGCGGCGCGAAGGCCGGAGAGAAATTCATCGAGGCGGCGCAGTTCATGAGCCACCTCGCGAACATCGGCGACGCGAAGACGCTCATCATCCATCCGGCCTCCACGACGCACCGGCAGATGAGCGAGGCCGACCAGCTCAAGGCCGGTGTCACGCCCGACATGGTGCGGATGTCGGTGGGCCTGGAGACGCTCGAGGACATCCTGTGGGACATCGATCAAGCACTGCACGAGACGGGGAAGGCATGATCAGCTACCAGATCGTCGAGCACGGCAGACCGCTGCAGAAGGTGCTCGCGCAGACGCCCAAGCCGCAGGGCAGCGAGGTGCTCGTGCGCATCACGCGCTCGGGCGTATGCCATTCGGACCTGCACATCTGGGAGGGCTACTTCGACCTCGGCGGCGGCAAGCGCTTCTACGTGAAGGAGCGCGGCTGCGTGCCGCCCTTCACGCTCGGCCACGAGCCCTTCGGCATCGTCGAAGCGCTGGGGCCGAAGGCGAAAGGCGTGAAACCCGGACAGAAGAAGATCGTGTTTCCGTGGATCGGCTGCGGCAAGTGCGCGGTGTGCAAGGCGGGGCAGGACAACTACTGCGTGTCCGGCAGCCGCATCCTCGGCGTGAACCGCGCCGGCGCCTACTCCACGCACGTGCTCGTGCCCGACCCGAAGTACCTGGTCGATGCCTCGGGCATCGACGAAGCCTTCGCCGCGACGCTCGCGTGCTCGGGCATCACCGCCTACAGCGCCACGGCGAAGCTGCCGCCGCTCGCCCGCGGCGACCGGGTCGCGGTGATCGGCTGCGGCGGCGTCGGCCTCGCCGGCGTCTCGGTGCTGCGCGCCAAGGGCGTGAAGAACATCGTGGCCTGCGACATCGATCCGGCCAAGCTCGCCACGGCGTCGAAGCTGGGCGCGAGCGAGACGCTGAACACGCGCGACGCCGATGCCGGCCAGAAGCTTGCCGGCATCGCGGGAGCGATCGACTTCGTTGGCACGCCCGCGACCGCGACGCTCGCCATCGCCGCGCTGCGCAAGGGTGGGCGCTACGTGCTGGTCGGCCTGCACGGCGGCGAGCTCGTGCACCCGCTGCCGCCGATCGCCCAGCGCGCCATCGGCATCGTCGGCTCCTACGTCGGCAACCTCCAGGAGCTGAAGGAAGTCGTCGCGCTCGCGCGCAAGCGCAAGCTGAAGCCCCTGCCCGTCGAAACGCGCCCGGGAGACCGGGCGAACGACGCCCTGATGGATCTCAATGCGGGTAAAGTGGCGGGCCGCATCGTTCTCGACTTCGAAGCGCTCGGAGCCGCCTGATGGAAATGCCTGTCCGCCCCGCCGTCCAGTTCACCCACGTCAACCCCTACGCGTGGCCGCGCAAGCCCCTGCTCGCGGCCAATGCAGTGGCGACTTCGCAGCCGCTCGCCGCGCAGGCCGGCCTGCAGATGCTCGCCGCCGGCGGCAGCGCGGTGGACGCGATCCTCGCGACCGCGATCACGCTCACGCTGGTCGAGCCGGTGTCGAACGGCATCGGCTCGGACGCGTACGCGATCGTCTGGGACGGCCGCAAGCTGCACGGCCTGAACGCCTCGGGGCGCTCGCCGCAGGCCTGGACTCCGGAGTACTTCAAGGACCGCAAGAGCATGCCGGTGCGCGGCTGGGACACGGTCACGGTGCCGGGCTGCGTTGCCGCGTGGGTCGAGATGCACGCGCGCTGGGGCAAGCTGCCCTTCAAGAAGCTCTTCGAGCGCGCGATCCAGTACGGGCGCGAGGGCTTCCTCGTCTCGCCGACGATCGCGGCGCAGTGGGCGAAGCAGGTCCCGGAGCTCAAGGGCCAGCCGGGTTTCGCCGACGCGTTCCTGCCGGATGGTCGTCCTCCGCAAGCCGGCGAGATTTTCCGGTTCAAGAAGCACGCAAAAGCGCTGGAGGCGATCGCCGCCACCAAAGGAAAGGCGTTCTACAAAGGCGAGTACGCGGACAAGCTCCAAGCCGCCGCCAGGAAGCAGGGCGGAGTGCTGCGGGCGAGCGACATGGCGGCGAACAAGCCCGACTGGGTGAAGCCGCTCGCGATGGACTACCGCGGCTACACGCTGCACGAGATCCCGCCCAACGGCCAGGGCATCGTCGCGCTCATGGCGCTCGGGATGCTCGAGCACTTCGACCTGCGCTCGCACCCCGTGGACGGTCCCGACAGCGTGCACCTGCAGATCGAGGCGGTGAAGCTCGCGTTCGCCGACGCCTGGCGCTATGTCGCGGACAGCGACTACATGAAGGACGTGCGCCCGGAGCACCTGATCGACAAGCATTACCTCAAGAGCCGCGCCAGGCTGATCGACCTCGGCCGGGCGCAGGACTTCGGCCCCGGCTCGCCGCCCAAGGGCGGCACGGTGTACCTCACCGCCGCGGATGCCTCCGGAATGATGGTCTCGTTCATCCAGTCGAACTACATGGGGTTCGGCTCGGGCGTGGTCGTGGACGGCGTCTCGCTGCAGAACCGCGGCGGCACGTTCGTGCTCACGCCGGGGCACCCGAACCAGGTGGGGCCGGGCAAGCGCCCGTACCAGACGATCATTCCCGGGTTCCTGACGAAAGACGGCAAGCCGGTGATGAGCTTCGGCGTGATGGGCGGCACGATGCAGCCGCAGGGCCACACCCAGGTCATGGTGCGGATCGCGGACTACGAGCAGAATCCGCAGGCGGCGAGCGACGGGCCGCGCTTCCGCTTCGTGCAAGGCATGGATGTGAGCGTGGAGCAGGAAGGCTTCCCGCCCGCGACGCTCGAGGAGCTGCAGCGCCGCGGCCACCGCATCGTCACCATCGACGACTACAACCAGTTCGGCAGCTGCCAGGCGATCTGGAAGCTCGACGGCGGCTACTTCGTCGCGAGCGATCCGCGCCGCGACGGCCAGGCGGTGGGCTTCTGATGCTGAAGATCTGGGGTCGCGTCAACTCGGTCAATGTAAAAAAGGCGCTGTGGGCGAGCGAGGAGCTCGGCCTCAGGTACGAGCGCATCGACGCCGGGATGCAGTTCGGCGTCAACAAGACGCCGGAATACCTGAAGAGGAATCCGACCGGGCTCGTGCCGACGATCGACGACGAGGGCTTCGTGCTCTGGGAGTCGCACACCATCGTGCGCTACCTGTGCGCGAAGCACGGCATGGGCGCGCTCTGCCCTTCCGATCCCAGGGCGCGCGCCGACGCCGAGCGCTGGATGGACTGGGCGTTCACGTTCCAGCGCGCGATGCGCGATGTCTTCTGGGGCCTCATCCGCACGCCGGCGGAAAAGCGCGATGCAAAGGCGATCGAGGCCGGCCGCGTGCAGAGCAACCAGCTCGCGGCCGACGTGCTGGAAAAATGCCTCGAGGGAAAAGCCTACGTCTGCGGCGAGCGCTTCACGATGGGCGACATCCCGCTCGGCTGCGAGGTCCAGCGCTGGATGCGCGTGCCGATCGAGCGGCCGCGGCTACCGAACGTCGAGGCCTGGTTCGCGCGGCTCGGCGAGCGCCCGGCGTTCCGCAAGATCGTCGACATCCCCCTGTCCTGAGGTTACCGGGCCCGGCGGCTTGGGAGACGTGAAGCGCTTCCCGGATTTCGCGAGCTCGCGCACGCGCGCGTAGAAGGCCTCGAGCGAGCCGCCGCTCTCGCGCAGCAGCGCCTCGAAGAACGGCACGAGCTCCGTGTAGAGCGCCACTGACGCGAGGAACGCGTTGTTCGGCTGCTCGGGCACGACGCGCGCGTATTCGGCGTGCAGCGGCGCCCAGATTTCCTGCTTCTTCTTCTCGAGGAGCTCCGGGCTGCCGCCCTCCTTGTACACCGCGGCCAGGCGCTCGCGCGTCTCCTTGACGCGCTCGGCGAAGCGCTTCCTTCGCCCCTGCGCGGCATGGAAGGCCTCGAGCTCGGCGCCGCGGCCTTCCGCCTCGAGCCAGCGGCGCACGCCCTCCGCTTCCACCGTGACGGCGAAGGATTCGTTGAACGTGGTGTCGCCCGGCCGGTAGATGAGCTGGTGCGCGAGCTCATGGAAGATGAGCCGCGCGAGCTGCGCGTCGGGATAGCGGATGAAAGTCGAGAGCAGCGGATCGTCGAACCAGCCGAGCGTCGAGTACGCGGGCACCCCGCCCCTGTAGACGTCGTTACCCTCCGCTTGCAGCTTTTGCGCCGCGGCGCGCGCCTTCGCCTCGGAGAAGAAGCCGCGGTAGCCGACGCAGCCGGCCAGCGGGAAGCACTCCTTCTTCGGCTCGACCGAAAAGCGCGGCGCCGCGAAGACGTTCCAGACGACGTAGGGGCGATCGAGCGCCACATACGAGCGGTAGCTGCCGTTGTCGGGCAGGCCGAGCGAGCGCGAGGCGAAGTCGCGGATGCGCTCGGCGAGCTGCAGGCGCGCGCGCAGGTCGGCCGGCGTGCCCGGATCGGCGAGCCAGGCGTTCACCGGGCGCGCGGAGGACATGATGTCGAGCTGGCCGCCAATCGCCTGGCCGTAGTAGGAAAGCGTCTCGCAGCCCGAAAGCAGCAGCGCAACCGCGCCCAGCAGGAGAAGTCTCAACGGAAACATCCGTGCCCCAGAAACCGCGCCGCCAGGTCGGCGACGGCGCGGGAGAAAATCAGCTCGCTGTGTCCCAGTGGCACGGTCGCCTGCTCCCGCATTCCCCGCACCGATGTCTCGGACAGCGCGACGACGCCATCGTTCGGGCGCGGCAGCCGGCCGAGGAGGCGCCCGAGGCCGAGCGCCCGCGTGCCGGCGATCACGCCGAGGGGCTCGGGCCGCGCCCACGCCGCGGCGCGCGTCTCCCAGAGCGGCCGCGAAGCGCCCATCATCCAGCGGCCGATGCGCGCGCCGCCCAGGCGGCGCCCCGCTTCGCAGCCGCCGACGGGAGCGCCGATCAGCACCGCGGCGCCGAGGGGAAGCTCCCGGTGGCGCGAGAACGTCTCGAGGACGAGCACCCCGCCGAGGCTGTGCCCCACCGCGTGTCCCGGGCGCCGGCAGAATGCGCGCAACTGCTCGATGTTGGCCTCGAGCGGATCCCGGCCGCGATAGCGGAAGACGCGAGGCGCATAGCCGGCGCGGCGGAAGAAGCGCGCCATCAGCAGCATCGCGGCGGCGGGCATCCACAGGCCCGGGACGAGCACGACTTCTTCCGTGCGGAGCTCCTCAGCGCCGCGCTTCGCGCATCGCGTCGAGGAGCGCCTGCGCGCGGTGCGCCACGGGGTAGTCCACCATCTGGCCGTCGACCTGGATCGCGGCAGCACCCTTCGCTTCGGCTTCCTTGAACGCCGCCACGATCCGCTCCGCCCGCTCGAGCTCCGCCGCGCTCGGCAGGTACGCCGCATTCACCGGGCCGATCTGGTCCGGATGGATGCACAGCCGTCCCTGGAAGCCGCGCCGGCGGCTTCGCTCCAGCGCGCGCTGGAACGCCTCCGGCTCCTTGAGATGGAACCAAGGGCTGTCGAGCGGCCCTTCGAGGCCGGCCGCGCGCGACGCGAGCACGATCCGGGCGCGCGCATCGTCGAGCTCCGGCTCCTCGAGCGTGGGCGAAAGGCCGAGCTCGTTGCCGTAGTCCGCGGCGCCGAACGCGACACGCTTCACGCGCCAGGGCGCCCGGTAGGTGCGCAGGTGCCGCGCCTGGAGGATGCGGTCGATGCGCTGCATGCCGGCCGCGGTCTCGATCTGCGGCACGAGGTCGAGCGAGCCCTCGGCAAGGCCGCGCTCGCGCTCGAGGCTGGCCATCAGCCAGTCGATCGCGTGCAGCTCCGCGGCGCTCTCGACCTTGGGCAGGAAGACGCCGTCGACGCCCTTGTGCAGCGTCGCGTTCAGGTCCGCGTAGCAGAACTCCGTGGAAGCGGCATTCACCCTCACGTAGGCGCGGCAGCGGCGCGGGCGCGAGAACGCCTCGGACACGGGAGCGCGCGTCGCCGCCTTGTCCGAGGCGGCGACGGAATCCTCCAGATCGAGGATGACGCCGTCGGCGTCGAGGCCGAGCGCCTTCTCCATCCTGCGCGGGACGTTGCCCGGGGCGAAGAGAAGCGAGCGGTTGAGCGGCATCAGCGCTTGTCCGCCCGGATCGGGCGCCGCTCGCTCCACTGCGGATACGGCAGCGCCTGGCGGGAGACCCCGGCGCTCGGCGACACGGGCTCGGGACGCCCGCGCACGATCTGCACGAGAGCGGGACGCGCGGCGATTTCCTCGCCGGTCTTCGCATCCACCTTGTAGGGGCCGAGCACGGTCGGAAACTCGCTCGCGGACAGGACCTCGCGCAGCTTGAGCGCGTCGGTGCCTGCGCGGCGCAACGCGTCGCCGAGAACGCTTGCCGCCGCATAGCCTTCGGCGGCGGCCGCGCCGGGCGCCTCGGACCAGCGCGCCGAGAAGGCCTTCACGAACTCGTCGTTGCCCGGCGTGCGGAATGCGGGCGCGTACTCCACCGCCGCGAGCGTCGCCTCGGCATCCTGGCCGACCAGCGAGACGAACAGCGGATCGGCTGCGCCACGCGCGAAGAAGAGCTGCGGCGCGTAGTTGTAGCGGCGAAAGCTCTTCACCATGTAGGCGGCATCGGCGGCTTCGCCGAAGGCAATCCACGCCTGCGCGCCGAAAGCGCGCGCCCGGCCGATCTGGGGCGTGAAGTCGGTCGTCGAGGCGGGATGGATCTCGAGCTCCGCGGGCTCGAGCCCGCGCTCGCGCGCCGCCTGGAGCGTCGCCTCCGCCATCTCGCGCGAGGCAAAATCGTCGCGCGTGACGACGAAGATCCGGCGATACCCTGCCTCCTTCGCGAGGTCGAGCGCATTGAGGCCGTACGCGGCGTAGGGCACGCCGGCTTGAAAGACATAGCGCGGGGCGCGCTTGTGCACGGTCCGCGACGGCGCAGCGCCGTCCACCATCACGCGGCGCGAGGACTCTGCCTGCGCCGCGGCCATGAGCGACGCCGCGGTGCCGTAGGGGCCGAGCAGCGCATCGGCCTTCGACTCGTCGATGAGGCGCGCGTAGAGCTTGCCGACACGGATCGCTTCCGAGGCGTCGTCGAGCAGGACGAGCCGCACCGGACGCCCGCCGACGCCGCCCGCGGCGTTCACCTGCTCTTCCCAGAGAAGCAGCCCTTTGCGATAGCCCGCGGCGCGATCGGCGAGCATGCCGGACTGCGCCACGGTGGCGCCGACGACGATCTGCGGCACCTGCGCAGCCGCGGCGGCGCTCAGCGCGAGCAGCGGCACCGCGAGGCTAGTAGTCCAGCTTGTCATCGACCGCGTGGCCGCGCATCGGAATGAGCGCGGAACGCTCGAAGGTGATCACCACCGTGCCCTGCGCATTCTTGCCGGTCGTGCGGACGGTCACGATGCCGTGGTGCGGCCGCGACGCCGAAGCCCGCTTGCCGATCACCTCGGACTCGGCATAGAGGGTATCGCCGGCGAACACCGGCGCGGTGAGGCGGATCTTGTCCCAGCCCAGATTGGCCACCGTCTTCTGGCTCACGTCGGACACGCTCATGCCGGTGACGATGGCGAGGGTGAGGCAGGAGTTCACGAGCGGACGCTTGAATTCCGTGGCGGCGCCGTACGCCGCATCGATGTGCAGCGGGTGCTGGTTCATCGTGAGGAGCGAGAACCAGGTGTTGTCGGCCTCCGAGAGCGTGCGCCCCGGGCGGTGCTCGTAGACATCGCCCACCTCGAAGTCCTCGTAGTACCGCCCCGCCGACTCGCGGTAGCGGCGCGGCCCGACCTCTTTCGCGCGGCTCACCATGAACCCCGCATTGTAGTTCGCCTGATGGGAAAATCGCGGCATGAAGGACATCCCGCAGGCGCTCGGCCGCATCGTCGGCCCCGCGAACGTGCTCACCTCGCCCGCCGACACGGCGGCCTACCTGCTCGACTGGCGCAAGCAGTATTCCGGCGCCGCGCTCTGCGTTGCACGGCCGGCCAGCACGGACGAAGTCGCGCGCAGCGTGACGCTTTGCGCGGAGAACGGCATCGCGATCGTGCCGCAGGGGGGCAACACCGGCCTCTGCGGCGGCTCGGTGCCTACCGGCAAGCGGCCGGAGGTCGTCCTGTCGCTCTCGCGCGTGAACCGTGTGCGCGCGCTCGATGCCCTGAACAACACAATCACGGTCGAAGCCGGCTGCGTGCTCGCCGCGGTTCAGGACGCGGCCGCGCGGGCAGGCCGGTTCTTTCCCGTATCGCTGGCCGCCGAAGGCAGCTGCCAGATCGGCGGCAATCTTTCCACCAACGCGGGCGGCGTCAACGTGCTGCGCTACGGGACGGCGCGCGAGCAGGTGCTGGGGCTCGAAGTCGTGCTGCCCAACGGGCGCGTGCTCGACGCGCTGCGCGGCCTGCGCAAGGACAATACCGGCTACGACGTGAAGCAGCTCTTCCTGGGTGCCGAGGGCACGCTCGGCATCATCACCGCCGCGGTGCTGCGGCTCTATCCGGCGCCGACGGCCAGCGCGACGGCGTGGCTGGCGGTGCGCGATCCGGAGCAGGCGGTCGGCCTGCTGTCGCGGCTGCGCGAGGGGCTCGGCGACCGGCTGAGCGCCTTCGAGCTGATTTCGAATGCCTGCCTGGAGGCGGTGCTCGCCTACGCGCCGGCGACGCGGCAGCCGCTTCCCGGGCCGCACGACTGGCACGTGCTCGCCGAATTCGCCGACAGCGGGCCTGCCGAGGCCTTGCGCGAGCGCGTCGAGCGCGTGCTCGGCGAGGCGAGCGAGGCGGGCGCGCTCGTCGATGCCGCGATTGCCCAGAGCGTCGAGCAGGCGCGCGCGTTCTGGCGCATCCGCGAGACCATCCCGGAGGCGCAGTTCACCAACGTGAAGCACGACATCTCGGTGGCGGTATCGAGGACGCCCGAATTCATCCGCACCGCGGGCCGCGCGCTCGCCCAGGCGTACCCGGACGTGAGGCCGTACGCCTTCGGCCACGTCGGCGACGGCAACATCCACTACAACGTCGGCCCGGAGCGGCTGATGAAGGAGCGTTCCGGCGTGAACCGGATCGTGTACGACACGGTGGCGCAGCTCGGCGGCTCGATTTCCGCCGAGCACGGCATCGGCCAGCTCAAGCGCGAGGAGCTCATCGGCCAGAAGAGCCCGGTCGAGATCGAGCTCATGCGCGCGCTCAAGCAAGCGCTCGATCCGCGCGGGATCATGAACCCCGGCAAAGTGCTCTAGCGCTCCCGGGAGAGCTCGAGCGCCTGCGTCGCGCCGCCCTCGGTCAGCGTTCCGGTCATGCGCTCGCCGGCCACGCGGCCGCGGAAGAATGCCGCGCCCGAGCGCCAGGCGATCTCGCGCCCGGTTATGCGCGCTTCGCCGAAAGCGACCGGCCGGCCTTCCCGCGTGCCCTCGACGCCGATGTCCTGGTAGCTCTGGTCGACCTTCAGGCGCCAGCCGCCGCCGACCCATGCGCCGCGCGCTTCGGCCGGCACGATCCACAGGTAAAGCGTGCTGTCGTCACCCTGCCGCGGATGCGGCTCCTTGACCGCCATGTGCTCCAGCCGGTCCGGGCGCCAGCCCGGCATGGAGAACGCGTGCGACACGATCCGCGTGCCGGGCGCAAGCTCGTAGACGAAGCGCGGCTGAAGCTTTCCGAGGAGGCCGGGAAGCAGATACACCGTCACCACGGTCGCCTTGGAAAGATCCGCCTGCAGCACGTCGCCCTCGACGAAGGACACGCGCTCGGCCACGCCCGCGAGGCGCGCGTTCTCGCGCGAGCGCTCGACGAGCTTGCCGTCGAGCTCGATGCCGATGCCGCGCGCGCCGAAGCGCCGCGCAGCCGCGATGACGATGCGGCCGTCGCCGGAGCCGAGGTCCATCACGACGTCGTCCGCGGCGGTCCCCGCGAGGCGCAGCATGTGCTCCACCACGTCGGTCGGCGTGGTGATGAACGGCGGTGGCGCTTCCGCGTCTTCCCCGCGCGCGAGCAGCGCCAGCGCGAGCAAGCCGCAGCCGAGGGCGCGCACAGCAAGGATCCCGCGAAGCGGGATCACGAGCCTGCCGAGCGCAGCTTCTCCTTCGGCAGGAGCGCCTCGATCTTCGCGCGCACCTCGGGCGAGGTCCAGTCGAGCTCGCCGTAGTAGCTGTAGCGGATGTTTCCCTGCGGATCGATGACGAAGCTCGCCGGCAGGACACGCGCCTTCCAGGCCTTCGCGGTGCTCGTGTCCTGATCGAGAAGCAGAGGGAAGTCCAGCATCAGCTTCTCCGCGAAGCTGCGCGCCGTGCGCCCGCTTTCCCCCACGTTGACCGCGAGGATCGCGAAGGGCTTGCCCTGCATGGAGAGCCGCAGCGACTCGATGCTCGGCATCTCTTCGCGGCACGGGCCGCACCAGGTCGCCCAGAAGTTCACAAGCACCGCCTTGCCGCGATAGTCGGACAGGCGGTGCGTCGTGCCCTCCGCGTCGGCGAGCTCGAGCGCCGGCGCCGGACCGCCGCTCCAGGGCCGAAGCGATTGCGCCGACGCAGCGGCGGCCATGAACGCGAGGGCAGCCGCCGCAAGCCAGCGGGACATCAGACCGACAACTCCTTCGCCGTGATGGCGTAGCGGAACGCGTCCGGGTCGAGCTCGTCGAGGCGGTCCTTGCCGGTTTCGCCGTTCGGATACATGAGGAACGCGATCTTCTTGCTGCTCGAGTTCGGCAGCGCGAGGTCTGCGCCCATGTTGTAGCCGAGCCAGTTCATCTCCCAGCTGCCGAAGAGGCGCTTGCGCGCGGCCGCGACCTTTGCATCGCTGACGGCGAGCTGCCCCGGGGGCTCCTCGAGCACGACCTTGCGCACGTCGGCCGGATCCACGGGAACCCAGCCGAGCCCTTCGGCGAAGAATTCCGCGCGGCAATGCTGCGCCTTGCTGATCGCCGGCGAGCCCACGCCAAGGCTCTTGTAGCCGTACGCCGAGGCCGCGACCCGGATGCCATAGACGTCGCGGGCGGGGACCCCGACCGAGCGGCAAAGGCCGACGTAGAGCGCGTTCAGGTCGGCGCACTTGCCGCCGAGGTGGCCGGTCTCGAGCATGGTCTTGATGTCGCCGAGGCCGCAGCCGCGCGTCTTGGGGTCGCGGAAGGTGTTGTCGACGATCCATTCGTAGATCGCCCGCGCCTTGTCGACGTCGGTCTTCGCGCCCTTGGTGATCGAAGCGGCCGTCTTGCGCACGATGCCGTCGGTGGGGATCAGCTCCGACCCGGCGGTGTAGAAGGCGCGGTCGGAAGCGGCGAGCGTTTTGCCCGAGCCGGGACGGGTCACGTCGACCGCGCGATCGCGCGTGGCGAAGCGGCTGGTGACCTCGATCATCGGATTGGTCTCGCGCGCCGGCCACTCGGCGTGCAGCATCGCGACGCCGTATTTCCCGTCGCGCGCGATTTCCGCGCGCGCGGCATTGCCGCGCCAACTGTTCCCGAAGTTCTTCTGCCAGTCCGTGTCCGTATCGAGCGGCAGCGGCAGCCAGACCTGCGAGCGGCCTTCGGGCAGCGTGAGGTCGACGCGCGTCGTGACCTCGAACATCCGCCAGCCCGGCGCCGCGTCGGCGCGGGACAGGGGCAGCGCGCTCGCGGCAACGGCGGCGCTGGTGGATTTGAGAAATAGCCGGCGATCCATAGGGAACTCCTTGTGAGGCGCTACGACTGGGAAGGGGTACTGCGAAGGCGGGGGGCGAGGCGGAGGTCCTGCGGTACGGCGAAACTACGGCGGAAATCCGGCGAGCCGGCGGGCCACCGCCCCGGGACCGTGCTTACCGCCCCGCGCACCAGCATCAGAGCCAGCGAACGGGAGCTGCGGGAAGTCAGCCGGGGAAGCACGAACATCCGGCCTAATGTACTGCAAAAAAAAGCCCGGTCAAAGCCGGGCTTTTTCTTCAGCCGAGACGCGGAGTTACTTGGATTCCGCGCTCTTCGCCTTGGACTTCTTGGCGGCCTTCTTCGCCTTGTGCTTGGCCTTGGCCTTGTGCTCGGATTTCGCCTCCGACTTGGCCGCGGGAGCGGCAGCCGGGGCGGCGGGGGCCGCGGGCGCGGTGTTCTGAGCCTGGGCAAGCGCGCCGGTGGCGAACGCCGAAACGATGAGGGTGACGAGCAACTTCTTCATGGAGTCTCCTGTGTATTTTGCGATCCGCACTATGAGGATCCGATCGATGAACGCAGGACCCCGGGCAACGGTTGACAGCCTAGGTCACGCTTAAGGCGACACGCTGGACCGAATTATTGCCGAAGCCGCCGAGATCCCAGACCGGCGCGAGGGGCTGCGTGTTTCCCGCAGCGTCCGTGGCGCGGCAGGCGAGCTCATGCATCCCGCGCTCGGCGTGCCAGAGCGCCTGCCAGGCGCGCCATGCCTTGCCCGAACCTCCCTTAAGCTCGGCTTGCGTCCACTTCCCGTCCACGGCGAATTCGACGCGCGCGATGGGAGCTTCTCCGGACCAGGCGCGCCCATGAACCGCGAGCGTGCCCGCCTTCGCCGAGCGTGCGCGCGAGTAGAAATCGGGAATCCCGGGCGGCGCCATGAGGGAATTGACCCGGATGCGCCGGCACGGCACGCCGCGCTCGAGGCTGCTCGAGCGGAAGTGGTAGCTCGACTGCTGCTGCAGGCCGTCGAAGGCGCGCTCGAGGACCTCGATGCGCTGCAGCCATTTCACGCTCGCCATGCCGTACCAGCCCGGAACGACGAGGCGCAGCGGCGCGCCGTGCTGCGGCAGGAGCTCGGCGCCGTTCATCGCGTAGGCGAGCAGCACGTCTTCGGCGAGCGCCTCGCGCAGCGGAAGGCTGCGGGCAAACGCATGCTCGACGCCGCGGTCGACGCCCCGGTCGGCGCCGTGGAACGCCACCTCCACGCCGCCGTCGAGAGGCTGCGCGAGCCGCAGGACGCTCGCGAGCGACACGCCGGTCCAGTCCGCGGTCGAGACGCCCTCTTCCATCCATGGCACCGAGGGGTAGCGCGGCGAGAGCTGCCCGCGCCCGTTGCCGGCGCACTCGAGCGTGACGCGCTCGGTGCGTGAGGGAAACTTCTTCAGCTCGTCCATGGAAAGGCTCACGGGACGCGCCACGCGGCCGCAGATCTCGACGCGCCAGCGCGCGGCGTCTGCCTCGGGGATGTCGAAATGGATGAGCAGGTAATGCAGGCCGGTCGGGGTCACGTCGTAGCGCAGCGCCTCGAGCGGCATGCCGCTGTTCCGCGAGGCGAGCGCCACCTCCTCGCGCGTGAAGCGCCCGGCGATGGGAGCGCGGCTCTGCGGCATCGCGGCGATTCTATAATGCGGTCGCAATGAAGCTCGAAGAATTCACCGCCCCGCTCGCTCCGGGCGATCTGTGGATCTTCGGCTACGGCTCCCTCATGTGGTCGCCGGGCTTTGCCTACGAGCAGAAAGCGCTCGCGCGGGCGCACGGCTACCACCGCGCGCTCTGCATCCTCTCCACCCGCTATCGCGGCACGCGCCGCCGGCCGGGCCTCGTCATGGGCCTGTGTCGCGGCGGCTCGTGCTGGGGCATGGCGTTCCGGGTCGACGCGCGCCGCGTGCACCGCACGCTGGCAAGCCTCTGGGAGCGCGAGATGCCGCGCCGGGTCTACGAGCCGCGCCTCGTGCGCGTCCAGGTCGGACGGCGCCGGGTGCGTGCGCTCGCGTTCCTTGCCGATCCGCGGCATCCCTCCTACGTCAAGGAGCTCGACCTGCATGGCCGCGCGCGCCTGGTCGCCCAGGGCATCGGCCAGCGCGGCGCGTGCGTGGACTACATCCGCAATACCCTCGAGCACATGCACGGCGTCGGCGTGCGCGACCCGCACCTCGAGCGCGTCCTGCACGCCGCGCTCAGGCTGCGCGAATCAGGCCGACTCGATCGCGCGGCGCATGCGGGAAAGCGCCGCCTGAAGACGCGCCCGCTGCGTACCGAAATTTAGCCGCACGAAGCCCGGGCTGCCGAATTGGGCGCCGGGCGAAACCGCGACGCCGTGCGCGAGGAAGCGCGCGTGCGGGTCGTCCGCGCCGAGCGGCGTGCAATCGATCCACGCGAGATAGGTCGCCTCGACGTGCGCCATCGGCAGCGCGATCTGCGCCTCGACCAGGTCGCGATTGGCGCGCAGATAGGCGAGCTGCGCCTCGAGCCATGCCGGCGAGCCGCGATAGGCGGCGAGCGCGGCCTCGTAGCCGAAGACCGTGGGCGAGGGCAGCGCGTGCGCCGTGACGTCGGCTGCCAGGGCGCGGCGCAAGGCCGGATCCTCGACCACGGCCCAGGCACAGCCGGCGGCGGGAAAATTGAAGGCCTTGTTGGGCGAGAGCAGCGTCACGGTCCTGCGCGAGAGCTCGGGCGAGAGGCTCGCGATCGGAACATGGCGCTTGCCCGCGTCGAGAAGCAGATCGCAATGGATCTCGTCGGAGACGATGACGGCGTTCGGCGCCGCTTCGGCGAGCCGCTCGAGCTCCGGCCGCGTGAAGATGGTGCCTCCCGGGTTCTGGGGGTTGCACAGAAACAGAAGGCGCGTATCCGGGCGCACGCTCCTGCGCAGGGCGTCGAGGTCCCACACCCAGCGCCCGCGCTCGAGCACGAGGCGCACCTCGCTGAAGAATCGCGGCGCGAGCTCCACCGCACGCTTGAAGTGATGGTAGACCGGCACCGGCACGATGGCATGCGCCTCGAGCGGCGCGAGGCGGCGCGCGGCGAGGTGCAGGCCGGGGACGACGCCGGGGAGAAACACGATCCACTCCGGCTGGACGGTCCAGCCATAGAGGCGCTGCAGCCGCTCGACGATCGCCTCGCGCAGCGCTTCGGGAACGAGCGTATAGCCGAGCACGCCGTGCGCGACGCGCGCAGCCAGCGCCTGCAGCACCGCCGGCGGCGCTCGAAAGTCGGTATCGGCCACCCAGAGCGGAATGACGTCGCGGCCGGCATAGCGGTCCCAGCGCATGCTCCAGGTGCCGGCACGCTCCACGGGCGTGTCGAAATCCGGCGCATCGAAATCAGGCAGGTCGGAATCGGAGGCCACGCGCCCTTATAGCAAAGAAAAAGAGCTCGCTCGAAGCGCAGCTCCGTTAATCGAGGCGCGCGACGATGCCCTTCAGCTCGGCAGAAGGCGCGGGATAGCGCTCCAGGACGAGCGGATCGTGGCCCGGAATGATGTGGGCGGCCGACTGGGCGAGCGCGCGCAGCCGCGCGTAGCCCTCCACCATGCCGGCCACGGACCACACGATCGGAAACGGGCGCGTCTGCTCCATGTTCGCGTAGAGGTGCGTTGCGTCGGAAGCGAGCACCACCGCGCCGCGCCGCGTCGCGACGCGCACGGCCTGCAGGCCCATGGTATGCCCGCCGATCAGGTGCAGCGAGATGCCGGGAAAGAGCTCGGCGTCGCCGCCATGGAAGCGCACGCGGCCGGCGTAGACGCGGCGCACCATGCCCACCACGTCTTCCACCTCGAAAGCGCCGCGGAAGCAGTCGTGGCACATGTAGCGGCCCGTCGCGTACGACATCTCGAGCTCCTGCACGTGCAGCAGGGCCGCCGGGAAAAGATCGAAGTTGCCGACGTGGTCGTAGTGCAGGTGCGTGATCACCACGTCCTTCACCTGCGCCGCGTCCACGCCGAGCAGCCGCAGCCCCTCGGTCGGGCAGCGCAGGTGGTTCCTCGCGCGCTTGAGCGCCACGGCTTTCGAGAAGCCGGTGTCCACCACCACTTCGCGGCCTTCGCCGCGGATCAGCCACACGAAGTAGTCGAGCGGCATCGGCCCGTCGTGAGGATCGCCGCCGATGAAATTCTCCGACGCGCGCCGCGGATGGTGCGCGTACTTGACGGCGTAGACCTCGTAGGCGCTCACGACAGCTTCACGCGGGCGAACTTGCGCTTGCCCGCCTGCAACACATAGGACTTTCCGGGCTCGGCCTTCATCGAGCGGTCCGACAGGCGCTCGCCGTCCACCTTGACGCCGCCCTGCTCGATCAGGCGGTTCGCCTCGGAGGTGCTCTCCACCAGGCCGGCGAGCTTGAGGAGCTGCGCGAAGCTCACGGCTCCGGCGGCGAGCGTCACTTCCGGCATGTCGGAGGGCAGCGCCCCGTGGCGGAAGCGCTGCTCGAAGTCGCGCTCGGCATCCGCGGCGGCGGCAGCGTGATGGAAGCGCGCCACGATCTCCTTGGCGAAGCGCACCTTGATGTCGCGCGGGTTACCGCCCGCCTTCACTTCTTCGCGCCATTTGCTCACCGTGCCCGCCGCCTCGAACGAAAGCAGCTCGATGTAGCGCCACATGAGCTCGTCGGAGATCGACATGAGCTTGCCGAACATCTCGCGCGCCGGCTCGGTGATGCCGACATAGTTGCCCAGCGACTTGGACATCTTCTCGTGGCCGTCCAGCCCCACGAGCAGCGGCATGGTGAGGATGCACTGCGGCTCCTGGCCGTAGTGCTTCTGCAGCTCGCGCCCGACGAGCAGGTTGAACTTCTGATCGGTGCCGCCGAGCTCGACGTCGGCCTTCATCGCCACGGAGTCGTAGCCCTGCATGAGCGGGTACAGGAGCTCGTGGACCGCGATCGGCTCGCGATTCTTCATCCTCTTCGAGAAATCGTCGCGCTCGAGCAGGCGCGCGACGGTGTAGCGCGAGGCGAGCCGGATCATGCCCTCGGCGCCGAGCTTGTCGGACCACTCGCTGTTGAAGAGGACCTGGGTCTTCTGCGGATCGAGGATCTTGAAGACCTGGTCCTGGTAGGAGCGCGCGTTCTCGAGGATCTGCTCGCGGGAGAGCGGCGGCCGCGTCTGGTTCTTGCCGGTCGGATCGCCGATCATCCCGGTGAAGTCGCCGATCAGGAACTGCACCTGGTGGCCGAGCTCCTGGAAGTGGCGCAGCTTGTTGATGACGACGGTGTGCCCGAGGTGCAGGTCGGGCGCGGTCGGGTCGAGCCCGAGCTTCACGCGCAGCTTGCGGCCGCTCGAGAGCTTTTTCGCCAACTCCTCCTCGACGATCAGCTCTTCGGCGCCGCGCCGGATAGTCTGGATGGCCTGCGCGATGGGTGACATATTCGGTTTGCGGCCCGGGCGGGCTTTGCTAGACTGCGCAGGCTTCTGAAATTCAAGAAATTCTAGCCCATCCATGAAACCTCGCGGCACCCCGTGACGACTCGCGGCACCCGACTCTGGCGCGCAGCGCTCGCCGGCCTGCTCGGCCTGTTCGGCGTCGTCGCCGCATTCGCCACCATCGCGCCCTCGCGCGATGCGGACCTGCCGCCGCCGAGCGCGCTCATCAGCGAGCCGGTGCCCATCAACCTCGAGCAGGCGCGGCTTTCGGAGCCTGCCTCCTACGTGCGCGAGGAGCGCTTCCAGCGCGGCGACACGCTCGCCGGCGTCCTCGGCCGCCTCGGCATCGGGGCGGGCGCGGTGCAGCGCCTGCTGCGCGCCCGGGTCTTCGTCACGCTGCGCCCCGGCGCCACGATCACGGCGGAGGTCAGTGCGGTGGGCGAGCCGCAAAGGCTGAGCTTCCTCACGCCCGCAGGCAAGCTGGTGCAGGTCACGCCGGACGGAAGCGGCTTCCACGCAGCCTACGAGAGTGCGCAGGTCGCGACCGCGGTCGCGATGAAGTCGGCGCAGGTGCGCTCCTCGCTCTTCGCCGCGACCGACGCCGCCGGCATTCCCGACGGCATCGCCACCCAGATCGCCGACATCTTCGGCGGCGAGATCGACTTTCACCGCGACCTGCGCAAGGGGGATCGGCTCAGCGTCGTCTACGAAACGCGCCAGTTCGCGGGCCGCGCGGTGGGATCGGGCCGCGTCCTCGCCGCCGAGTTTGTCAGCCAGGGCAGGCGCTACCGCGCGATCCGGTTCGGCAACGGCTACTACACGCCCGAAGGCAAGAGCCTGCGCAAGGCTTTCCTGCGCTCGCCGCTCGAGTTCTCGCGGATCAGCTCAGGCTTCGGCATGCGCCTGCACCCGTTCCTGCAGAACTGGCGCGCGCACAAGGGCATCGACTACGCGGCGCCGATCGGGACGAGGGTGCGCGCGGTGGCGGATGCGGTGGTGGAATACGCCGGCCCCAAGGGCGGCTACGGCAACGTGGTCATCCTGCGCCACAGCGGGCAGTACAGCACCGTCTATGCCCACCTGAGCCGCATCGTCGTGCGACGCGGCGCGCACGTCGCGCAGAACGACACGATCGGGCTGGTCGGGCAGACCGGCTGGGCGACCGGGCCTCACCTGCACTACGAGTTCCGCGTCGCCGGCGAGGCGCGCAACCCGCTCGCGCTCTCGCTTCCGGCTGCGCTGCCGGTGGCGCCGCAGGAGCTGGCGGCGTTCCGCACCGAAGCGCAGCCGCTCACGGCGAGCCTTGACCTGCTCGCGCAGAGCGACGTCGCGCTGCTCGAATAGCGGCTCTAGACGGAGAAAGAAGACCCGCAACCGCAGGTGCTCTGCGCGTTGGGGTTCTTGATGACGAACTGGGCGCCTTCCAGGCCTTCCTGGTAGTCGATCTCCGCGCCGACCAGGTACTGGTAGCTCATCGCGTCGATCAGCAGTGTGACGCCGTTCTTCTGCATCACGGCGTCGTCCTCGTTCTGCACCTCGTCGAACGTGAATCCGTACTGGAAGCCCGAGCAGCCGCCGCCGGTCACGAAGACGCGCAGCTTGAGGTCCGGATTGCCCTCTTCCTCGATCAGCTGCTTCACCTTGTTGGCAGCGCTGTCGCTGAAGTTGAGCGGCACCGGCACCTCGCTCGAGGATGGGGTGACGGGATCGGTGACTGCGTTCATCGCGAATGCTCCTTTGGAATGCCTATCCGCCCGAGGCGAGCTTCAGCTCGATGCCCTTGGCCTCGGCAGTGTGGTAGACCAACCGGCCTTCGACCACGGCGCCCTGATGGATTTCGATGCTCTTGTAGTACACATCGCCTTTGACCCTCGAGCCGGACTGGAGTTCGAGCGTCTCGGTGGCGTGGACCGGTCCGTTGATGGTGCCGTTCACCACGACGTGCGCCGCCTGCACCTCGCCGTCGATTCGCGCATCGGCCGACACCACCAGCGTGCCGGGCTGCTCGGGAAGCGCGGCGACGTTTCCGCGGACCATGCCGTCCACGCGCAGTCCGCCCGTGAAGATGACGTTGCCCTCGATGCGCGTGGTGGCGCCGATCAGGCTGTCGATGCGGCTTTGCGGCTTGCTCGCCTTGTTGAACATCGCCCGCTCCCTTCGCTCGGCTACAGCGCTACTGTCTGCGTGGCGCGCGGCTGCGTCGCGCCCGCCTCGTAGACCCGCACCTGCACGTTCTCCACGCGGGCCTTGGGGCTCACCCGGAAGGTCCCTTCCACGCGCCGAAAGTACTTGAAGGACAAGCGGAAAGCCCCTGCTCCCGCATCGGCTTCTTCCGGGAACTTCATCATAACACTGCGCCCTTCTTCCGTCAGGCTGACCACGAGCTCGAGGCGCCCCGTGAAATCGTGCTCACGCTTCACGCCGGGCGCGAGCAGCAGCAGCCGGTAGCGATACTCCCCGGGCAGGAGATCGGGCTCGACCTTGAAGCGGTAGATCGAAAGCAGGTTGTTGGCGCGCGCATCCGAGGAAAGCATGCTCTCGAGCGTCGCGAGCTCCTCGCGCACGCGGGCGTTTTCCTGCTCGAGAACGCGGATCTGCTGCGCGAGCTTCTGCTGCGCAGTGCGCTCGATCGAGACCCGGCTGTCGGCGGCATTGGCGAGCGCGCGCACGCGCTCGAGCTCGGCGCGCGAGGCCTCGAGCTCGCTCTTCAGACGCGAGAGCTCGCTCTCCGACTCGCTGCGGTCGAACCCGGCGAAGCGCCTGCCGGCATCGTAGATCCACGCCGCCGAGGCGGCCGACACACCGATCAGCACCGCGACGCCCACCCAGCGCCAGTACCAGGGAATGTGCGTGTGGACCGCGACGCGCGGCGCCGCGATGCCGAAGCGCTGGCGCAGCTTCCAGAAGCGTTCCGCGGCGGAGCGGCTCAAGGCACCACGGCGAGCTGCGTGAGGCCCGTGTCCTCAGGCAGGCCGAACATGAGGTTCATGTTCTGCACCGCCTGGCCGGCAGCGCCCTTCACCAGGTTGTCGATGACCGAGAGGACGACCAGCGTCTCCGAGCCGCGGCTCGTCTGCGGGGGGCGGTGCAGCGCGATGCGGCACATGTTGGAGCCGCGCACCGAGCGCGTGTCGGGGTGGCTGCCGGCAGGCATCACGTCGACGAACGGCTCCTTCGCATAGCGCTCCTCGTACAGCGCCTGGAAATCGCACTCCTTCGTGACGCGGGCATAGAGCGTCGCGTGGATGCCGCGGATGAGCGGCGTCAGGTGCGCGGTGAAGATCAGGCCGATCTCTCGCTTCGCCGCCTCCGCGAGGCCCTGCCGGATCTCCGGCCAGTGGCGATGACCCGGGACGTTGTACGCGGCAAAGTTGTCCGAGGCTTCGGAGAACGTGAGCGGCAGCTCCGCCTTGCGGCCCGCGCCGCTCACTCCGGATTTGGCGTCCGCGATGACGCGATCGAGGTCGATCAGCCCGCCCTGCATCAATGGAAGCAGGCCGAGCTGCACCGAGGTGGGATAGCAGCCGGGATTTGCGACCAGCCTCGCCTTGCGCACGCGGTCACGATTCACCTCGCACAGGCCGTAGACCGCCTCGGCGAGGAGCTCCGGCGCCGCGTGCTTCATCTTGTACCAGCGCTCCCATTCCGCGGCATCGCGCAGGCGGAAGTCGGCGGAAAAGTCGACGATGCGCGCGCCGCCATCCAGGACCGCGCGCGCCTCGTTCATGGCGACGCCATTGGGCGTGGCGAAGAACACGACGTCGCAGCCGCGCAGCGCCCGGGCGCTCGGCTCGCTGAAGGCAAGCTCGACGCGCCGGCGCAGGCTGGGGAACATCGCGCTCACCGGCGTGCCGGCCTCCTTGCGCGACGTGATCACCTTGAGCTCGGCCTGAGGATGCTGGGCGAGCAGGCGCAGGAGCTCCACGCCCGTGTAGCCCGTGCCGCCGACGACCCCGATCCTGATCACTGCTCTGTCCCTCCGGAAACAAAAAAGCCGCCCTGAGGCGGCTTTCGATTCGAAGCACTCCGATCAACGTTTCGAGTACTGCTTGCGCCGCCTCGCCTTGTGCAAGCCGACCTTCTTTCGCTCCACCTCGCGCGCGTCGCGCGTCACCAGGCCCGCCCCGCTCAAGCCGGGCTTCAGCGATGCATCATACTCGATGAGCGCGCGGGCGATGCCGTGGCGCACCGCGCCGGCCTGGCCGCTCTCGCCGCCGCCGTAGACGTTCACACGGATGTCGAAGCTCGCGAGCGTCTTCGTCAGCTCGAGCGGCTGGCGCACGACCATGCGCCCGGTCTCGCGGCCGAAGAATTGATCCACCGGCTTGCCGTTCACCACGAACGCGCCCTTGCCGGGCTTGAGGAACACGCGGGCTACCGCGCTCTTGCGCCGCCCGGTACCGTAGTAGTAGTCGCCGACCATCCTGTGCCTCAGATCTCCAGTGTTTTGGGTTGCTGCGCCGAATGCGGGTGCTTGTCGCCCGCATACACCTTCAGCTTGCGCAGCATCGCGTAGCCGAGCGGCCCCTTGGGGAGCATGCCCTTCACGGCGTGCTGCAGGACGCGCTCGGGGCGGCTCGCGCGCGCCTTGGCAAAATTCGTCTCCCGGATGCCGCCGGGATAGCCGGTATGCCGGTAGTAGGTCTTGCGCTCCGCCTTGCGGCCGGTCACGCGGATCTTCGACGCATTCACGACGACGACGTAGTCGCCGGTGTCGACATGAGGCGTGTACTCCGGCTTGTGCTTGCCGCGCAGGCGCATGGCGATCCGGGCCGCGAGGCGGCCGAGGACCTTGTCCTGCGCGTCTACGACGTACCAGCCTTGCTGGACCGCGCCCGGTTTTGCTGTATAAGTTGTCATCATGCCGACACGAAAAGCGTCGGATTTTACAGGAGAAAAAGTGTCCGAACAAGCCGACATGCGGTGCACCGTCCGCTGGACCGGGGAAGGCATGGCCTTCCTTGCCGAGACGGGCAGCAACCACCTCGTGGCCATGGACGGCGCGCCCGACGGGGGCGGCCGCAACCTCGCGCCGCGGCCGATGGAGGTCGTGCTCGTCGGCACCGGCGGCTGCACCGCCTACGACGTGGTCGTCATCCTGAAGAAAAGCGGCCAGCAGGTCACGGGCTGCGAGGTCCAGCTCTCGGCGGAGCGCGCGCCGGCCGACCCGAAGGTCTTCACGCGCATCCACATGCACTTCGTCGTTCGCGGACGCGCCCTGAAGCGCAACCTCGTGGAACACGCGATCCGCCTGTCGCACGAGAAGTACTGCTCCGCCTCCATCATGCTCGGCAAGACCGCGGAGATCACGAAGGACTTCGAGATCGTCGAGGCCTGAGGTCTCTCAGCGCGGCTCGACGAAGCGCAGGGACTCGAACTCCTCGAACCACTCCTGGGCGTAGTCGCAGTCGCGGTACTCCGGGAAGTACGGTCCGCCGATGGTGAAATGCGCGATCTTCGCCGCGGCGTTGAACGGATACTCGCCCACGAGCCAGTTCCACTCGAGAGGCAGCGAGCCGATGTCGCCGTCCCCGAGCCAGCGGAAGCGGTGCAGATCGAGGCCCGGCGCACGGTTCACGTATTCGGGGGTCAGCGCCCGGCAGCGCTCGTTGTTGAAGAGCATGACGCTCGACCAGTTCTTGCGCTCGTACCGGGTCTGCACCTGTCCGAGGAACTTGCGCTCGGTCCTCGGCACGTAGTCGTGGCGGCAGACAAGGAGCGCCTTGTCGGACTGGTGCTTCGTCTGCGCCTCGAGCTCGGCGAGGTCGGCTCGGCAAAGCATGTCGCAGTCCATGAAGAGCGACCAGCCGCGGTAGCCGGAGAGCCACGGCACGAGAAAGCGAGTGAGGCTGAATTCCGTCGATTCCGTCGGGCCGCGCTCCCGGGCGTAGACGCCGCGCAGCTGAGATTGCATGAGCGGCGTGATCGCGACCGGCACGGAAGCGCGGCGCAGGATCGAATGCGCGAGGGTGTAGAAGGCGACCGTCTCGCGCCGGTCGAATCCGATATAGACGTTCACCTCAGAGGTAGTACGCGAGGCTCGTCATGGCGCGCGAGGCAAGGCGCATGGCGGCCTTCGCCGGGGCCGGCATCTCGAGTGCGCCAAGTTGCACGGCGGTGTCGCGATGGCGCGCTTCGTCCTCGCGCATCGCCTCGACCACCGTGCGCGTGCGCCGGTCTTCCGCGGGAAGCCGCTCCAGGTGCCCGGAGAGGTGCTCCTCGACCTGCTTTTCCGTCTCGGCGAGGAAGGCGAGATTCCAGCGGTCGCCGAGCGCACCTGCGGCCATGCCGATCGCGAGCGAGCCCGCATACCAGAGTGGGTTGAGCAGGCTCGGCCGCCCGCCCAGCTCGCGGATGCGCCGGGCGCTCCAGGCGAGGTGATCCTGCTCCTCCCGCGCGGCGCGCGAGAGCGCCTCGCGCGCTTGCGTGTTCCGCGCGACGAGAGCCTGGCCCTGATAAAGCGCCTGCGCGCAGACCTCGCCGACGTGATTCACGCGCATGAGCGCTGCGGCATGCCGGCGCTCGGCAGGCGACAGTTCCGCGTCGGCCACGGCTTCGCCCGGAGACGGGCGCGACTCCGAAGCAACGCCGGCGACGGTGCGCAAGCCTTTGTCGAATTCGGCGATGAGCTGATCGAGCGTCATGCGGCGGTGCTCAATCCCAGCCGCGAGAACAAGGCGCGGTCGCGCTGGGCTTGCGGATTGCCGGTCGTGAGCAGCCGCTCGCCATAAAAGACCGAATTGGCGCCCGCGAGGAAGCACAGGGCCTGCATCTCGTCGGACATCGCCTCGCGGCCCGCGGACAGGCGCACGCGCGCTTTCGGCATCGCGATGCGTGCCGCCGCGATCGTGCGCACGAATTCCAGCGGATCGAGGCCGTCGCCGCGCTCGAGCGGCGTCCCCTCCACCCGCACCAGCGCATTGATCGGCACGCTCTCCGGGTAGGGATCGAGGCTCGCGAGCTGCGCAATCAGCGCGGCGCGGTCGCGGCGGGACTCTCCCATGCCGACGATCCCGCCGCAGCACACGCGCAGCCCCGCGTCCCGCACGCGCTGCAGCGTCTCCAGCCGGTCGCGGTAGTCCCGCGTGGTGATGATGCTTCCGTAGAACTCCGGCGACGTGTCGAGGTTGTGGTTGTAGTAGTCCAGCCCGGCCTCGCGCAAGGCCTCGGCCTGCCCTCCCTTCAGCATGCCGAGCGTCGCGCAGGTCTCCATGCCGAGGTCCTTGACGCCGCGAATGAGCGGCAGCACGGCCTCGAGATCGCGCTCCTTCGGTCCGCGCCACGCCGCGCCCATGCAGAAGCGCGTCGCGCCCTGCTCTTTCGCCGCGCGCGCCGCCTCGAGGACGGATTCCACCGCGAGGAGCGGCTCGTCTTCGACGCCCGTGGCATAGCGCCGCGATTGCGGGCAGTAGGCGCAATCCTCCGGGCAGCCGCCGGTCTTCACGGAAAGCAGCGTGGAGAGCTGGAGCTGAGACGGGTCGAAGTTCGCGCGGTGAACGCTCTGCGCGCGATAGATCAGCTCCGCGAACGGCAACTCGAACAGCGCGAGAATTTCGTCGGTTTGCATGCTAGGCCGTGAAATTGAACCAGCCAGTGATGATGTACTTGTGCTGCGTGGGGGAAACCACGCCCACGTGCGTATGCGTGAAATCGGGCGGCCAGATCAGGGTGCGCCCCTTACGCGCCTCCATGGTCCGGCCCTGATACTTGAAGCGCGTCCCGCCGCCGTCGGTGACATCGTTCAGATAGGTCATCCACACGAGCATGCGGGTGGTCGTCGAAAGATCCACGCGCTCGAAGTGCTCCATCTTGAAGCCGCCGCCCGGCCGATAGTGCTGGATGAGCGGCGACTCGGCGACCGTGAACGAAGCGACCTGTTTCAGACCGGGATACTCCTCCAGATACTGCTGCGCGCAGCGCTGCAACTCTCTCACATATTGGCCGAGGCCGTACTGCTCCTGGAGGTTGGCAGGCACCTCGCCCACGCGCAAGTCGTGCGAGTCCTTGCTCTCGGGCTCGATGCTCGATTTCCCGTCCACGTTGAGCCGGCCCCGCTTCACCAGCCCTTGGCGCTCGCAGGCGCGGTGAAACTCGACCAGGCGGTCACAGATCGCCGCATCGATTTGATATTCGCCTATGAAGTCCACGCGCCGAAGCCGCCTATGCGACGAAGTTGAACCAGCCGGTGATGATGTACTTGTGCTGCGTCGGAGAAACGATGCCGACGTGGGTATGCGTGAAGTCGGTCGGCCAGATCAGCGTCCGGCCCTTGCGCGCCTCGAAGGTCTTGTCCTGGTACACGAAGCGGGTGCCGCCCCCATCGGTGACGTCGTTGAGATAGGTCATCCAGACCAGCATGCGGGTGGAGGTCGAGAGGTCCACGCGCTCGAAGTGCTCCCTCTTGAAGCCGCCGCCGGGCCGGTAGTGCTGCAGGCCCGGGGACTCGGTCACGCGAAACGTCGCCACTTTCCGCAGCTCGGGATATTCATCCATGTACAGCCGGGCGCAGCGCTGCAGCTCCTCGATGTACGAGGGCACGCCATATTGCGCGTGCAGCGCAGGCGGGATGTCGCCGACCCGGATGTCGAACGAGTCCTTGCTCTCCAGGTCCACGCCGGGGGCCCCGTTCACGTTGACTCGCCCGCGCTGCGCGACGCCGCGCCGGTCGAGGAAGCGGTGCAGCTCGACGAGCCGGTCGCAGAGGGCCGGGTCGATGGCGTACTCGCCGATGAAATTCATGTGGCCAGTATAAAAAAAACGGGCGCCCGGAGGCGCCCGTCTTGAAGCCAGAGCGTTCTGGTTAGAACGAGTGGCGGATACCCACGAAGTAGTTGGTCTGGTCCGTGCCGTTCGGCAACGGGGACGCCTCGTTCGGGCCGCTCGGACCGCCGGTCGCACCCGTCCAGGTGAAGCCCTGGTTGGTGCCGTTGTCGATCTTCGCAACGCCGAAGCTCAGAGCCGTGCGCTTGGAGAGCGCCCACTCGTAGCCGAGGTTCCACATCTTGGCGCTGGTGTCCTGGCCCGCGATGCCAAGGTCCTTGGCCTTCGCGTAGCTCGCGCCGATCTTGCCCGGGCCCACCGGAACCGCAAGACCGATCGCCCACTCCTTCGCCTTGATGTCGCCGATGCCTTGGCCGCCTTGGCCCGCCGAACCGGTCTTGTACGTGTACTGCTCGTACGTCGCACCGAGGTTCGCCACGCCGAAGTCGTAGCCGCCGCCAAACGTCCAGCCGCCGTCCGTGTTGCCGGCCGAAGACCAGTCATGCGACTGCATCGTCGCCAGGAACGCGCGCCCACGGCCGCCCATGCCCGTCCAGGACAGAGAGCCCGACCAGGAGTAGGGGTTGGCCGCAACGATCGTCGTTGCCGGGATCGCATTGTTCTTCGTCTCGTTCGGCTGGATAGCCACCTTCAGCTGAACACCCGACCACTCGGGCGACTCATAGAACACGGCGTTCTGGTAACGACGCCACAGCGAGTACCCCAGGTTGTTCGCGCCGCCGAAGGCCGTCGGCGCCTGAACGGCGGTCGACGTGCAACCGCCGAGGGGAACCGTGGTATTCGCCGCGCCGGTGGCCGGGTTGGCCACCGCAACCGTCAAGTTGCAGGGGATGAACGACGTGCCGCTGTTGGTCGACTCGCGGCGGCCGATGATCGACGTCGTCGGGCCATAGCCGCTGATCGTGCCGACGTCCCACAGGCGGAACGTCTGCGCCCACGGGGTCTCCCACGTGCCGACATACACGTTTCCGAACCCGCCGCGCAGGCCGAGGCCGGAGTTACGCTGCGAGCCTTCGCCGGTCTGCGCGATGTTGGCGTTGTCGTTCGAACGGCGCTCCATCTGCACGTTGAACTCAGCCTGGAACCACGCGCTCATTCCGCCGCCGAGGGACTCGGTCGAGCGGATACCCCAGTTCGACGAGTGGCTGTTGACGGCGTACTTGCTGATGTTGCCGCCGCTGGCCGCCGGAACGTTGTCGAAGCTGGTGCGGGCGAGCGACATGTTGATCGTGCCGTAGATCTGCACGCTCGACTGCGCGAGCGCGAGACCGGGCGCGACCAACGCCGCCGCCACTGCTACGCCTAGAATTTTCTTCTGCATCCGATTCTCCTTTTCTTACTCGTTGGACCCGGCCCCCCGCCTTTCTCGGCGCAGAACCTGCTCCCCTGAAGAGAAGCTGTCCGCAGTGTGCCAAACGGCGGACCCCAAGCCCCGAAAAAGGGCAATTTTTGGGGCCCAAACCAACCCGGCTGTAGCGGGCGCACAACACCCTGAGTGCCCAAGCGATTCAACAGGTTAGAAAGATAAAGCCGCCGGACCTCTCTCAAATATTTAAGTAACTATTTGTATAGAAAGTATTTTCTTGTAGTTGCCATGCTGGCAGTGGGGATGCTAGCTTGCGGGCAACCAACTAGGGGAGGGGTCAATGAACAAATCGCGGATCGCGGGCGCAGTCGTTTGCGCCCTTGCGGCGCTCGGGGCCGGGCATGAAGCCCGGGCCTCGGGCTTTGCGCTGCACGAGCAAGGGGCGAGCGGCCTGGGCAACGCCTACGCCGGCGCCGGGGCAGTCGCCGAGGATGCGACCACCGTCTATTGGAACCCGGCCGGAATGGCGCGCCTCGGTTCCGGAAAGCACCTTTCCATCGGCGGCGTTTACATCGATCCGTCGACCAAGTTCTCCAACAACGGCAGCACGATCGCCGGCGCAAGCAACGCTGCCTCGACCGGGAATGGCGGCGACGCGGGCAAGAGCGCGATCGTCCCGAACCTGTTCTTCGCGATGGACCTCAATGACCGCTGGAACGTGGGCCTGGCGGTCAGCTCGCCGTTCGGCCTCAAGACGTCGTACGACCAGAACTGGATCGGCCGCTTCCAGGGCATCTCGTCGGAGGTGAAGACGGTCAATGTCAATCCCGCGGTGTCGTTCAAGCTCTCCGACAGCGCGAGCATCGGCGGCGGCATCAGCTACCAGTACGGCAAGATCGACCTTCTCACCGGGGCCAATTACTCAGGCGTGGCGTTCGGCAATGGCGCCGGCGCCCTCGTGGGCAACCTGACGGGGGTCGAGGGACAGAACAAGACGAGCGTGGACGGCGACGCATGGGGCTTCAACATTGGCGGACTTTTCAATCTCGGCGCCGCCAGCCGGGTCGGTATCCACTATCGTTCGTCGCTCAAGTACAACCTCCACGGAACGACGACGTTCAGCAATGTTCCTGCCGGGTTCGCGCTCGCGCCCGGCCTCGCAGCCGCGACGGCGAACGGCAACGTGAACCTGAGCCTGCGCACGCCGGACGATCTTTCGTTCAGCCTCGCGCACAAGCTGAACGACCGCTGGGAGCTGCTCGGCGATGCGACCTGGACGCATTGGGCGCGCATCCAATCGATCCCGGTGGTGCGCGACACCGGCGCGACGGTCGGCACGCCGCTCACCTTCAACTTCAAGGACACCTGGCGCCTGTCCGCCGGCGCAAACTACAGGATGGACCCGAAGTGGACGCTCAAGATGGGCGTCGCATACGACCAAACCCCTGTCCCGAACGCGGAAAGCCGCTCGGTGCGCTTGCCGGATTCCGACCGCTATTGGCTCAGCTTCGGCGCGCGCTATGCGGTAACGGATCGCGACGATCTGAACTTCGGCTACACGTATATCTGGGCGCGCGACGCGAACATCAACAACAATCAGGCGGCGTCGGCAGCGGGCATCATCACCGGCACGTACAAGGCGCACGTCCAGATCCTGGGCGTGCAGTACCAGCACACGTTCTAGCCGGCCGCGGCGCTTCTCAGGCGAACAGCGCGCGCAGGGCCCCGCCGGGGTCCGGCGCGCGCATGAACGCCTCGCCCACCAGGAAGGCGTTCACCTTCGCGTTGCGCATGCGGGCGACGTCCGGCGCGGAAAGGATTCCGCTTTCCGTGATGACGGTGCGCCCCTGCGGAATTCGCGGCAGCAGGGCGAGCGTCGTCTCGAGCTTCGTCTCGAAGGTGCGCAGGTCGCGGTTGTTGATGCCGAGGAGCGGCGTCGAAAGCACTAACGCGCGTTCGAGCTCGGCGGCGTCGTGCACTTCGACGAGGACCGCCATGCCGAGCGAGGTCGCGAGCCGCTCGAGGTTCTGCATCTCCGGCAGGGGCAGGCAGGCGGCGATGAGAAGGATGGCGTCGGCGCCGTGCGCGCGCGCCTCGTAGACCTGGTACGCGTCGAAGGTGAAGTCCTTGCGCAGCACAGGCAGCGTGCAGGCGGCGCGCGCCGCCTCCAGGTCCGCGAGCGTGCCCTTGAAGAACTCGCGATCGGTCAGCACCGAGAGGCAGGCCGCGCCGGCGGCTTCGTAAGAGCGCGCGATCGCCGCGGGATCGAGGTTCTCGCGCAGCACGCCGCGCGAAGGGCTTGCGCGCTTGATTTCCGCGATGACCGCCGCCTTCCCGGCAGCGATCTTGTCCTTCATCGCATCCGCGAACGGCCGCGCGGGCTTCGCCTCCCGCGCGCGCTTCTCGAGCGCGGCCTGCGGCGCCTGCGCCTTCAGCGCCGCCAGCTCGGCGCGCTTCGCCGCCATGATGCGCTCGAGGACGTTCATTTCCTCAGTGTCTTGGTGAAGGCGATGAAGTCGTCCAGCCTGCGCTTCGCCGAGCCGTTCTCGATGGCGTGCAGGGCGCGCTCCACGCCGGCCTTGTGCGTCTTCGCGACGCCCGCGGTGTAGATGGCGGCGCCTGCGTTCATCGCCACAATGTTGCGCGCCGGCCCCGGCTGGTTGCCGAGCACCGCAAGGATCATGTCGCGCGATTCCTCGACCGTATTCACCTGGATCGCGCGCCGGTCGAAGAGCTCGAGGCCGAAATGCGACGGGTGCACGGTGTATTCGTTGATCTCGCCGTTCACGAGCTCGCCCACGAGCGTTTCCGCGGAGGTCGAGATCTCGTCCAGGCCGTCGAGGCCGTAGACCACCATGACGTGCTTGGAGCCCAGGCGCTGCAGCACGCGCACCTGGATGCCGACGAGGTCGGGATGGAATACGCCGAGCACCTGGTTCTTCGCCCCCGCCGGATTGGTGAGCGGCCCGAGGATGTTGAAGATCGTGCGCACGCCGAGCTCCTTGCGCACCGGCGCGGCGTATTTCATCGCTGAATGATGGGCCGGCGCGAACATGAAGCCGATCCCGAGCCTCTCGAGCGACTGCGCCGTCTGCTCCGGCGTCGTGCCGATCTGCGCGCCGAGCGCCTCGAGCACTTCGGCGGAGCCGGAGGACGAAGAGACGGAGCGCCCCATGTGCTTGGCGACCTTCGCACCGGCGGCGGCGGCGACGAACGCCGCGCAGGTGGAAACGTTGAAGGTATGCGCCGCGTCCCCGCCGGTGCCGCAGGTGTCCACGAGGTGGCGGTCGTCCTTCACCTCCACCGGCGTCGCGAGCTCGCGCATCACCTGCGCGGCGGCGGCGATCTCGCCGATGGTCTCCTTCTTGACGCGCAGGCCCATGATGAAGCCCGCGATCTGCGCGGGCGTGAGCTCGCCGCGCATGATCTGGCGCATGATGTGGAGCATCTCGTCGTGGAACACCTCGCGGTGCTCGACCGTGCGCTGGATGGCTTCTGCGATCGTGATCTGCTTCATGAGCGACTCCCCTCGATGAAATTCTGCAGCATTCTGTGGCCGTGCTCCGTGAGCAGCGCTTCCGGGTGGAACTGCACGCCCTCCACCGCGAGCGAGCGGTGCCGCAGCCCCATGATCTCGCCGTCCTCCGCGTGGGCGCTCGCCACGAGGCAATCGGGCAGGCTCGCCGCTTCCACCGCAAGCGAGTGATAGCGCGTGGCGACGAAGCCTTCCGGCAGCTCGCGGAACACGCCGCCCCCGTCGTGGCGGATGCGCGAGACTTTGCCGTGCATCACCCGGCCGGCCCTCACCACCCTGCCGCCGAACGCCTGGCCGATCGCCTGGTGCCCGAGACAGATGCCGAGGATGGGAATGCGCCCGGCAAAGCGCTCGATCGCCGCGAGCGTGATGCCCGCCTGGTCCGGCGTTCCCGGACCGGGCGAGAGGACGAGGTGCGAAGGCTGCGCGGCTTCGATCGCCTCGAGCGCGACCTGGTCGTTGCGGAACACGGACACTTCGGCGCGCAGCTCGGCAAGGTACTGCACGACGTTGTAGGTGAAGGAATCGTAGTTGTCGATGACGAGGATCATGCGCGGGGCAGCAGCCTTTCGAGCGCACTGACAAGGAATTCCATCTCCGCCCGGCCGACGCAGTAGGGCGCCATCCAGTAGACCGTGCGGCCGAGGGGCCGCAGCACCACGCCGGCTTCGCGGGCCTGTTCCGAGAACTTCGCGGAGAACTTCCCCGCCGGCTCGCGGCCCTCGAGCTCGAACGCCCAGATCATGCCCGTGTTGCGGAAATCGCGCACCGCCGGATGGCGGCGCAGGGGCTCGCAGCGCTCGTTGACCCACGCGCGCAGCTCGCGGTTGCGCTCGAGCACGCGATCGCGCTCGAGGACCTGCAGCACGGCGAGCGCCGCGCGGCAGGCAAGCGCATTGCCCGAGTAGGAATGCGAATGCAGGAAGCCGCGCTCCGTCCTCTCCTCGTAGAACGCCGCATAGACCTCGGGCGTCGTCATCACCACGGAGAGCGGAAGAACGCCGCCGGTTATGCCCTTCGAGAGGCAAAGGAAGTCCGGCGCAACCTCCGCCTGCTCGCAAGCGAACATCGTGCCGGTGCGGCCAAAACCCACGGCGATCTCGTCGGCGATGAGGTGGACTGCGAATTTCGAGCAGAGCTGCCTGGCCTTGTGCAGGTAGTGCGCGTCGTACATCGCCATGCCGCCCGCGCATTGCACGAGCGGCTCGACGATGAGCGCGGCCGTCTCGTCGGCATGGCGCTCCAAATGCGAGGCGAGCGCGGCGAGCGCGCGCTCGCCCGCCACCGCGCGCGGCTCGCCGGCCCGCGGCGCCGGCGAAGGAAGCCGGTCTGCCGGCCGCAGCAGCGCGCCGTACGCCTGCCTGAAGAGCGCCACGTCGGTCACCGAGAGCGCGCCGAGCGTCTCGCCGTGGTAGCCGTTCTCGAGCATCGCGAAGCGCGTCTTGCGTGCCTTGCCGACATTCAGCCAGTAGTGCGCGCTCATCTTCAGCGCGATCTCGACCGCGCAGGCGCCGTCCGATGCGTAGAAGCAGTGGCCGAGCGTTCCCGGCGCGAGCTGTGCCAGGCGCTCCGAGAGCTCGACCACCGGTGCCTGTGTGAAGCCCGCCAGCATGACGTGCTGCACTTGCTCCAGCTGCTCGTGCAGCGCCGCCCGGATGTCCGGCTGCCCGTGGCCGAGAAGGTTCACCCACCACGAGCTGATGGCATCGAGGAGCCTGCGTCCCTCGGCATCGTAGAGCCACGCGCCCTCGGCGCGGTGCACTTCCACCAGCGGCGTGGATTCGTGCTGCTTCATCTGCGTGCACGGATGCCAGACGGCGGCGGCGCTGCGGCGGGCGAGGTCAGCCATGGCGCCCAGGCAGTTTTCGCAGATCCAGGAATCGCGCGGCATCGCGCGGCGCGAGCCCGGGGCGGTAAGGGATCTCGCCGAGGAGCGGACAGTCCAGCCGCTCGGCGAGCGTGCCGACGTTGCCCGCCAGCTCCTCCATCTCCGGCGCGCAACAGTTCGCGACCCAGCCCGCGCAAGGCACGCCGCACGCGGCAAGGGCCGCGCGCGTGAGGAGCGCGTGGTTCAGGCAGCCGAGCCGCATGCCGACGACGAGGACCGCGGGCACCTGCAGCGCGCGCGCCAGGTCCGCCATGGTTTCCCGCTCGCCCAGCGGGACGAGCAAGCCGCCGGCTCCTTCGACGACGACCACGTCCGCCAGCGCGCCAAGCTCGCGGAACGCGGCGACGATGTTCGCCAGATCGATGGCAATGCCGGCCTTGCGGGCGGCGAGGTGCGGCGCGATGGCGGGCTCGAAGGCATAGGGGTTGACCGCGCGTGGCGGCGCACGCACGCCCGAGGCCTGCGAGAGCGCGTCCACGTCGGCCCAACGGCCGCGCTCGCTTCCGGCAGCGACGGGCTTCATGCCCACCGCGCGGCGTCCCGCGGCACGCAGGGCTTCGAGCAGCGCGCAGGCGACGAGCGTCTTGCCGACGCCCGTATCCGTTCCGGTGACGAAAAAGCCGATGCTCACGTCACGCCTCCGCCAGCGCGGCGCCCAATGCATCGAGGAGCTGGCGCACGTCCTCCTCCTCATGCGCCGCCGACAGCGAGATGCGAAGGCGCGCCGTGCCTTCCGGGACCGTGGGCGGGCGGATCGCGGTCACCACGACACCGCGCTCGCGGAGCATTTCGCTCGCCCGCAAGGCGCGCTCATTGCTGCCCAGGAGAACGGGCTGGATCGCCGAAGAGGAGCGACCGACCTGCGCCGGCAGCCGCGCGAGCCCCGCCTGCAGGGCCTTGGTGAGGCGCACGAGCTTCTGCCGGCGCCAGCCTTCCTCGCGAATGATCGCGAGGCTCTTCTGCAGCGCCGCGGCAAGGAACGCGGGGCTCGCAGTCGTATAGATGTAGCTGCGCGCGCGCTGCAGCACGAGTTCGACGAGCGCCGCAGCTCCGGCGACGAAGGCGCCGTGCACGCCCGCGGCCTTGCCGAGCGTGCCGATGTAGACGAGCCGCGGCGACGAGAGGCCGAAGTGCTCGAGCACGCCGGCGCCGCGCGGGCCGAGAACGCCGAAGCCGTGCGCGTCGTCCACCACGAGCCAGGCATCGTGGCGCTCGCAGAGCTCCAGCAGCCGCGGCAGGTCGGGCATGTCGCCGTCCATGCTGAACACGCCCTCGGTCACCACGAAGCGCGCGTGCGCTGCGCCCGCCTCCGCGAGCGCCCGCTCAACCGCTGCCGCATCGCAGTGCGGCACGCGCGAGACCCGCGCGCGCGTGAGCCGGATGCCGTCGATGAGCGAAGCGTGGTTCAGCGCATCGGACACCACGACATCGTCGCGCCCCGCGAGCGCTCCGAGGACGCCGAGGTTCGCGAGATAGCCGCTGCCGAAAAAGAGCGCGCGCTCCAGGCCGACGAACGCCGCGAGCGAGCGCTCGAGCTCGTCGTGCGCGGCAGTGTGCCCGGTGACGAGGTGCGAAGCGCCGGAGCCGACGCCATAGGCGCGTACCGCCTGCACCAGGGCCTCCGCGATGCGCGGATCGGCGGCAAGGCCGAGGTAGTCGTTGCTGCAGAACGCAAGATAAGTCCGT
Organism: Burkholderiales bacterium; assembly: GCA_035651575.1. Lineage (GTDB taxonomy): Bacteria > Pseudomonadota > Gammaproteobacteria > Burkholderiales > SG8-39 > SCGC-AG-212-J23. The sequence goes on from DASRFM010000048.1 coordinate 76,406, forward strand.
CCGCCGATCCCGATGCGCGGACCCTGCGCCGTCTCCAGGGAAAGGCGGCGGCGCAGGAGCCCCTCCCCCGCCAGCGCGTCGAGCCGGGCGCGGATCCAGTCCGCCGGAGGTGCCGCGACCCTCATGAGGCCGCCAGCTCCGCCGCCTTCAGCAGCGCGCGGGCCTTGTGCCGGGTCTCGAGCCATTCGGAGCGCGGGTCGGAGTCCGCCACGACTCCGGCTGCGGCCTGCACATGCAGGCGGCCGGCACGCAGGACCGCGGTGCGGATCGCGATCGCGAGGTCCATGTCGCCGTTGAAGCCGAGGTAGCCGACCGCGCCGCTGTACACGCCCCGCTTCACGGGCTCGAGCTCATCGATGATCTGCATGGCGCGCACCTTCGGCGCGCCAGTGACGGTGCCCGCGGGAAAGCTCGCGCGCAGCACGTCGAACGCGTCGCGGCCCGGCGCGAGCCGGCCCTCGACGTTCGAGACGATGTGCATGACGTGCGAATAGCGCTCGACCACCATCTTCTCGGTGACCTTGACCGTGCCGGGCGCGGCGACGCGTCCGACATCGTTGCGGCCCAGGTCGATCAGCATGACATGCTCGGCGATCTCCTTGGGATCGGCGAGCAGCTCGTGCGCGATGGACGCATCCTCCGCCGCCGTCGCGCCGCGGGGCCGCGTGCCGGCGATCGGCCGCAGCGTCACGGTATCGCCGGAAACGCGCACCAGGATTTCGGGCGACGCGCCGACCACATGATGATCGGCGAAGTCGAAATGGAACATGTACGGCGAGGGATTCAGCGCCCGCAGCGAGCGGTAGAGCGAAAGCGCGCTCGCGCCGAACGCCTGCGAGGTGCGCTGCGAGATCTGCACCTGCATGCAGTCCCCCGCGAGGATGTGCTCCTTGGCGCGCCGCACCGCCTCGACAAACGCCGCTTCGGTGAACGTGCCTTCCGCCATCCCGGATGGGGCCGGCGCCCCCGGCTCGGCGAAAGCCTCGGCGGGGAGCTCGGTGTGCAGGCGGGCACGCAGGCGCGCCAGGCGCTCCACCGCGCTGCCGAAGGCGCCGGGCTGCCGCGGATCGGCGTAGGCGACGAGATAGAGCTTGCCCAGGACATTGTCCACCACCGCGAGCTCGTCGGAGACGAGAAGCAGCGCATCGGGCGTGCCGATCGGATCGGGCTTGGGCGCACCGAGCGCGCTCGGCTCGAGGTGGTGCACGATCTCGTAGCCGAAGTAGCCCACCAGGCCCCCGGCGAACCGCAGCGACGGCGGCAGGGGCGCGGTGCGCTCGCGCCGCAGCCAGGCGCGGATGTAGTCGAGCGGATCGCCGCTCGCCTGCTCGAGGCACACATCCGCGCCGCGCGCGTCGCGCACCAGCCGGCGGATCGCGTCGCCGCGCACTTCGATGCGCTCGGCGCACGGCAGCCCGATGAACGAATAGCGGCCGAAGCGCTCGCCGCCGACCACGGACTCGAGCAGATAGGAGAACGGCCCGTGCGCAAGCTTCATGTAGAGCGCGAGCGGCGTGTGGAGATCGGCACGCGCCTCGACGTAGACCGGAATGCGGGTATAGCCCTGAGCGGCGAATGCCTGGAACTGCTGCTCGTTCATGACTGCCTTCCACTACAACTGCAGGACGGGGAGCTTCGGGTGCGGCCTGGGAGATCGCGCCGCCGGGCCGCACGGGGCGCGAGAGGTTCTAGCGGCGCCAGCAGCGCCAGCTACGCCAGGGAAGGGACCCGGTTTGTGCAGGGAAGGGATGCACGCCGCGGGACTATAGCATGGCGAGCCGCGAGCGCATCTCGCGCAGCGTCGCGGCATAGTCGCGCGAGCCGAAGATGGCCGAGCCGGCGACGAAGGTGTCGGCGCCCGCCTTCGCCACCTCGGCGATGTTGTCGACCTTGATGCCGCCGTCGACCTCGAGCCAGATGCTCTTGCCCGACGCGGCGATGCGCCGGCGCACCTCGGCGATCTTGGGCAGCACGGAGACGATGAACTGCTGCCCGCCGAAGCCGGGGTTCACCGACATGAGCAGCACGAGATCGAGTTTCTCCAGCGTATGGTCGAGGCAGGAGAGCGGCGTCGCCGGATTCAGCACGAGTCCCGCCTTGCAGCCGTTCTCATGGATGAGCCCGATGGTGCGATCAACATGCCCGGTCGCCTCCGGATGGAAGCTGATGAGGTTGGCGCCGGCCTTGGCGAACTGCGGCACCAGCGCATCGACCGGCGTCACCATGAGGTGCACGTCGAGCGGGATCTTCAGGTGCGGGCGCAGCGCCGCGCACACCAGCGGGCCGACCGTGAGATTCGGCACGTAATGGTTGTCCATCACGTCGAAGTGAATCAGGTCGGCGCCGGCCGCCTCCACGGCCCTCGCCTCCTCGCCCAGGCGGGCGAAGTCGGCGGAGAGCACGCTCGGCGCGATGCGGAACTTCATCTGCGCCCGAGTTTACAATGCGTCAATGGCCGCGGAGAAGCTCGAGCCCTACGACGTCGGCGTCGACGCCGCGACGCAGTACCTCGCCGACCAGTCCGACGAGGGCGCCGCGCGCTACGTCTTCGCCTACACCATCACCATCCGCAACCGCGGAAGCGTGCCGGCGCAGCTCATTAGCCGGCACTGGATCATCACCGATGCGCAAGGCCTCGTGCAGGAGGTGCGCGGGCTCGGCGTGGTCGGCGCGCAGCCCTTGCTGCAGCCGGGAGAGAGCTTCCAGTACACGAGCGGAGCATCGATCGCGACGCCCGTGGGGACGATGCGCGGCAGCTACCAGATGCTCGCGCAGGACGGCACGCGCTTCGAGGCGCCCATCCCCGAGTTCACGCTCTCCGTGCCCCGCGTCCTTCACTGATCATCGTCGCGGGGCTTGCGCGGTCGCGTCCACCAGATGATAAAGATCGCCAGCGCGAGAGCGAGGCCCATTTCGAGGTATACGACCCACATCCTGGCGGCGATTGTACTTGTCGGCTGCGCCGAGGCGCCGCCGAACCCGCCCGCACTTTCCTGTCCCGCCGTCTCCTGCCCGGTCTGTCCCGTATGCCCGCCGCCTCCGCCCACGCCGCCGCGCGCGCGTTACGACGCGATGGACTTCAGCATGCTGCCCGGGTGGAGTACGAGCCTCCTTGCGCCGAGCCTGCGGGCGTTCGCGGCGAGCTGCACGCGCCCCGCGCCCCTCGCCGGCGTGTGCGACGCCGCGCGCGCGATCGCGCCGGACGATGAAGCCGCGGCGCGCCAGTTCTTCGAGACGAATTTCACGCCCTATGCCCTGTCGTCCACCGAAAGCGGCGACAGCGGGCTTATCACCGGTTACTACGAGCCCGTCATCGCCGGCAGCCGGACGCCGGATTCGCAGAACCGCTATCCGATCTTCGGCGTGCCCGACGACCTGGTCGTCGTGGACCTCGCAGCCGTCAATCCGGACGTGCGCAACCTGCGGCTGCGCGGCCGCCTCGAAGGAAGGCGCCTCGTGCCCTACTTCTCGCGCGCCGAGATCGAGTCGCGGGGGCCGACGTTCCCGGCGCCGGTGCTCGCCTGGACCTCGGATCCGGTCGAGCTTTTCTTCCTGCAGATCCAGGGCTCGGGCCAGGTGCGCCTGCCCGGCGGCGAGCTGATCCGCGTCGGCTACGCGGACCAGAACGGCCATCCGTTCCGCTCGCTGGGGCGCTACCTCGTGGACCGGGGCGAGCTCACGCTCGACCAGGCCTCGATGCAGGGCATCAAGGCCTGGGCCGCGGCGAATCCTGCGCGGCTGCAGGAGGCGCTCAACCAGAACCCGAGCTATGTGTTCTTCCGCGAGCTGCCGCCGAGCGACGGGCCGATCGGCGCGGCCGGCGTGCCGCTTTCGGCCGGCTACAGCATCGCGGTGGACCGCCGCTACGTCACTCTTGGGGCGCCCGTCTTCCTCGCCAGCACGCTGCCGCTCTCGGACGAGCCGCTCACGCGGCTCGTGGTCGCGCAGGACACCGGGGGCGCGATCCGCGGCATTGTGCGCGCGGACTTCTTCTGGGGCAGCGGGCCCGACGCCGGAAGCCTCGCCGGCCGCATGCGCCAGCAGGGCCGGCTGTGGGTCCTCTGGCCGAGGGGCGCGCCGCCCCCGCAGGCGGACTAGCGCTTCGCTCGCGCCGTCGCGTCGGCGAGCACTTCGCGCAGGTCCTGCGCGCCGATCGCGCCGGAAATCTTCTCGCCGGTCGGAAGGATCAGCGTCGGGGTCCCGGAGACGCGCAGCCGGCGGCCGAGCTCCAGGTTCTTCTCGATCGGGGTGTCGCAGGCGGCGCTCACGCCGGGCACCTTGCCGTTCAGCGCGAGGTCGAGCCAGGCCTTCGCGCGATCCGGCGAGCACCAGACCGCTTTCGAGTGGTCGGTGAGATCCGGCCGGATCACCGGGTACATGAACACGTAGATCGTGACGTCGTCCACTTCCTGCAGCGTCTTCTCGAAGCGGATGCAATAGGGACAGTGCGGATCCGAGAACATCGCGAGCACATGGCGGCCGCTGCCGCGCTGGATCTTCACTGCCTGGTCGAGCGGCAGGGAGGCGAAGCTCACCGCATTCAGCTTCGCCAGGCGCTCGCTGGTGAGATCGCGGTTGCTCTTCGCGTCGATGACGCGGCCCCGGACGATGATGTGGTCGGCGTTCGCGTCCGTGTACACGATCTCCATTCCCTCGGCCGCGCGGTAGCGCACCTCGTAGAGGCCCGGGATGGGCCCGGGCTGGATTCCCTCGATCTTGGCGCCGCCAAGCTTGCCTTCCATGACGCGACGGATCGCGGCCTCGTCCGCGTGCGCAAGCCCGCAGGCGAGACCGATCAGGAGTGCGGCTGTTCTTTGCATGGGGACTCCGAAAGCGCTCAGCGCATGGCCTGGCGCATGAGCAGGTTCTTTAGGACCGGCACCTTGTTCGTCAGGTTCAATCCGGAGTTGCGCAGCCGCGAAACTGCGGCGCCTTGCGCCCCGAAGAGCCGGAAGAGGCTGTCGACCATCAGGTCCATCGCAAGTATAGGCTCGGCGCGCTGCCGCTCGTAGCGGCGCAGCAGCCGTTCGTCGCCGGGGTCGCGCCCCGGCTCGCGGCGGTTCAAGACGTCCGCAAGCGCGCGAACGTCCTGCAGCCCGAGATTCAGTCCCTGGCCGGCGAGCGGGTGGATCACATGCCCCGCATCGCCGACGAGCGCGAGCCGGCTCTGCACCAGACGCCGCGCCGCGAGCCGGCGCAATGGATAGCTGCGCACGTCCGACACGAGTCGCAGGCCGCCCAGCGCCTCGCCCGACGCCGCAGCCACCTCGCGCGCAAGAGCGCGCGCCTCGAAAGTCGCGAGCCGTTCCGCCGTCTCGCGCTCTAGCGACCACACCATGGAAACCTGGTCCCCGGGAAGGGGAAGCAACGCCAGCACGCCGCGGCCCTGAGCGCCGCTTTGGAACCACTGGTATGCGGTGTGTTCGTGCGACCTGTCGCAGGCAAAGTCCGCGACCAGCGCGACCTGGCCGTAATCGGCGCTTTTCGCATCGATGCCCGCGGCCGAGCGCACGAACGACCGTGCGCCGTCGGCGCCCACGACGAGCGGCGCCTCGAGCTCCCGCCCACCGGCCAGGCGCAGGCGCACGCGCGCCTCGTCGAGCACCAGCGATTCGCATTGCGCCGGCGCGAAAAAACCAACGGTCTCTCTCGCGCGCGCCTGCGCTGCAAGCGCGACGTGCAGCACGCGGTCTTCGACGGTCCACGCGAGCTCCGGAACCCCGGCGCGGTACGCATCGAAGCGGATTTCAGAGCGCCCGTCGTCGCCAAACACGCGCATGGCGTGCACTGCGGTGCGGCGCTCTTCGGGGACGCGCGCCCACGCGCCCAGCTCGCGGAGGAAATCGACGTTGCCGGGGCTGAGCGTGTAGACGCGCGGGTCGAGGCCGGCCGCCTCCTCGGGCGGCGAGCTTCCGGCGACGGCGCAGCGCAGATCCGCCAGCGCGCAGGCGAGCGCGCAGCCGGCCGGTCCGGTGCCGACAACGATGAGGTCGAACTGCCCTGGGTTTATAATCGGCCCCTGTCGATCCGACGTGGCGAATTAGCTCAGCTGGTTAGAGCAGCGGAATCATAATCCGTGTGTCCGGGGTTCGAGTCCCTGATTCGCCACCATTTTTTCCCATGACCCTTGCCCGAAACGCCGCCGTCGTCCTCCTTGCGCTCGCCGCAGGATCCGCGCTCGGCCAGCTGCGCACGGTTCCGGCCGATGCGCCGCGCGGCGAGGTGCGGCACGTGCGCGGCATGACCATCGCCATCGACGGCGCGGAGCGCCAGCTCGCGCCCGGAGCGCAGATCCGCAACGCGGCGAATCTCATCATCGTGCCGAGCGCGATCCCCGAGGGAGCGCTCGCCAAGTATGTCGTGGATGCCGACGGCATGGTGCGCCAGGTCTGGCTGCTCACGCCGCAGGAAGCCTCGCAACCGGACAAGCGCTGAGGCCGCCGTGGGCAAGGTCTTCGTGCGCACCTTCGGCTGCCAGATGAACGAGTACGACTCGCAGAAGATCGGCGACGTGCTGCGCGCCGCGGAGGGCCACGAGGCCGCGTCGTGCCCCGAGGAGGCCGACGTGATCGTCTTCAACACCTGCTCGGTGCGCGAGAAGGCGCAGGAAAAGGTCTTCGCCGACCTCGGGCGGGTGAAGCGTCTGAAGCGCGCGAATCCCTCCCTCATGATCGCGGTGGGCGGCTGCGTCGCGAGCCAGGAAGGCGCCGCCATCGTGCAGCGGGCGCCGTACGTGGACGTGGTGTTCGGCCCGCAGACGCTGCATCGTCTGCCCGAGCTGCTGGAGCGGCGCCGAAGCACGGGGCGGCCGCAGGTGGACATCAGCTTTCCGGAGATCGAGAAATTCGACCATCTTCCGCCGCCGCGCGCGCAGCCGGGGGCCGCATTCGTCTCCATCATGGAGGGCTGCAGCAAGTATTGCAGCTTCTGCGTCGTGCCCTACACGCGCGGCGAGGAGGTCTCGCGGCCGTTCGACGACATCGTCGCCGAGGTGGCAATGCTCTGCGAGCAGGGCGTTAAGGAAGTGACGCTTCTCGGGCAGAACGTCAACGCCTGGCGCGGCCCGATCGGCGGCGAGCCGGCCGACTTCGCGGAGCTGCTGCGCTGCGTCGCGGAGCTCGACGGCCTCGAGCGAATCCGCTACACCACCTCGCATCCGCGCGAGTTCACGCAGCGCCTGATCGACGCGCACCGCGACCTCGCCAAGCTCGCGCCCCATGTCCATTTGCCGGTTCAATCGGGCTCCGATCGCGTGCTCGCGGCGATGAAGCGGGGCTATACCGCGCTCGAATACCGCGCCATCGTGCGCCGGCTGCGTGCCGCGCGGCCCGATCTCAGCCTGTCCTCGGACTTCATCGTCGGATTCCCGGGCGAAAGCGCGCACGACTTCGAGGCGACGCTTCGGCTGGTGCGCGAATGCGCGTTCGACACTTCCTTTTCCTTCGTCTACAGCCCGCGCCCTGGAACGCCGGCCGCGGCGCTGGCCGACGATACGAGTCGGGAAGAAAAGCTCGCACGCCTGCACGCGCTGCAGTCGCTCCTCGAGACGCAGGCACACGGCGTGAGCGCTGCCATGGTGGGCTCGCTCCAGCGGGTGCTGGTCGAGGGACCCTCCAGGAAGGCCGCGAACGAGCTCGCCGGACGTACCGGCAACAACCGCATCGTCAACTTTGCGGCCGCGCCCGCGCTCGTCGGCACCATGGCCGAGGTGCGCATCACCGGCGCGCTGCCGCACTCGCTGCGCGGCGAGCTCGCCGCGGAAGCAAGGGTGAATGCGTAGCAAGGCCATCGAGGTCAGGCTCGAGCCGCTCGACAATCAGCGCCTCGCGCGCCTGTGCGGCGCGCTCGACGAGAACCTGCGGCAGATCGAATCGGCGCTGGACGTCAGCATCGCGCGACGCGGCGCCAGGTTCACCGTGCGCGGCGAGCAGGCGAGCCGCGCGGCGCAGGCGCTCGAGCATTTCTACGACCGCGCTTCCGGCGACCTGACGATGGATGACGTGCAGCTCGGCCTCGCCGAGCTTTCCCAAAAGACCGCCCCCGCAAAGACGGAGGAAGCGCCGCAGCTCCTCACGCGCCGTCCCGACCTGCACGGGCGCACGCCGCACCAGGTGCAATACATCGACAACATCCTGGCGCACGACATCACGTTCGGCATCGGTCCCGCCGGCACGGGCAAGACCTACCTCGCCGTCGCGTGCGCGGTCGACGCTCTGGAGCGCGACAAGGTGAAGCGCATCGTCCTCGTGCGCCCCGCCGTGGAGGCGGGCGAGCGCCTGGGCTTCCTGCCGGGCGACCTCGCGCAGAAAGTGGATCCCTACCTGCGCCCGCTGTACGACGCGCTCTACGACCTCATGGGGTTCGAGAAGACCGGAAAGCTCCTCGAGCGCGGAACGATCGAATTGGCGCCTCTCGCCTATATGCGCGGGCGCACGCTGAACCACGCCTTCGTCATCCTCGACGAGGCGCAGAACACGACGCCCGAGCAGATGAAGATGTTCCTCACCCGCATCGGTTTCGGCGCGAAGGCGGTGGTCAACGGCGACGTGACGCAGATCGACCTCGCCCGCGGCCAGAAGAGCGGGCTCGTGGAAGCGCGGCGCATCCTCGCCAGCGTGCGCGGCATCGCATTCACGGAGTTCGGCGCCCAGGACGTGGTGCGCCATCCGCTCGTGGCACGCATCATCGATGCCTACGAGAAGCACGCGCAAGAAGAGTAGCGTCGTGGTGCAGTACGCCGTCCCGCGGCGCGGCGTGCCGCGGGCCGCATCGCTGCGCAAGTGGGCGCTCGGCGCGCCGGGCGTCACGATCCGCGTGGTGGGCGCGCGCGAGGGCCTCCTGCTCAACAAGCGCTACAGAGGAAAGGCGAGCGCCACCAACGTGCTCTCATTTCCCTACGCCAAGGGCAAGGGCGACATCGTGCTGTGCCACCCGGTCATTGCGCGCGAGGCGCGCGCGCAGGGCAAGACGCTCGCCGCGCACTATGCGCACCTCGTGGTGCACGGCGTGCTGCACCTGCGCGGGTATGACCATGCGGACAGACGCGGCGCGGCGCGCATGGAGCGCGCGGAAATCCGCACGCTGCGGCGCTTCGGGCTGCGCAATCCTTATGAGTAGAATGGCCGCTTGCCCATGAACGATCCCGCGCGCCCCAGCCTGCTCGAGCGCCTCTCGGCGCTGATCATGCGGGAGCCCGGCGACCGGCAACAGCTGCTCGACCTCCTGCACGCCGCCTACTCGCGCAATTTGCTCGATGCCGACGCGCTTTCCATCATCGAGGGCGCGCTCACCGTCTCCGAGATGCAGGTGCGCGACATCATGATCCCGCGGGCGCAAGTGGACTTCATCGACGTCAACGATCCCGTCGAGAGCTTCATTCCGCGCGTGATCTCGACCGCGCACTCGCGCTTCCCGGTGGTCGACCAGAACCGCGACGACGTGATCGGCGTGCTCCTCGCCAAGGACCTGCTGCGCCACTACGCCGGCGAGGAGGAGTTCAACGTGCGTGAAATGCTCCGCCCGGCGATCTTCGTGCCCGAGGCGAAGCGCCTGAACGTGCTGCTGCGCGAATTCCGCGCGAGCCGCAACCACATGGCGATCGTCGTCGACGAGTACGGCGGCGTAGCGGGACTCGTCACCATCGAGGACGTGCTCGAGCAGATCGTGGGCGACATCGAGGACGAGTACGACTTCGACGAGGCGTCGGACAACATCCTTCCCGAGGCGGGCGGGCGCTTCCGCGTCAAGGCGCTGACGCAGATCGCCGACTTCAACGCCGCGCTCGGCGCGCGCTTCCCCGACGAGACCGCCGACACGGTCGGCGGCCTCGTCATCGCCCATCTCGGCCGGCTGCCGAAGCGCGGCGAGACCGTCATCATCGAGGGCGTGCGCTTCCAGGTGTTGCGCGCCGACAGCCGGCGCGTCTACACGCTTCTCGTCGACAAGCCGAAGGCCTGATCCGCATGCGCCATGCCGCCGCCTTTTTCGCAGGCGCGGCGTCGGTGCTCGCCTTCGCGCCGGCCGGCCTCTACCCCATCCTGCCCGTGTCATTCGCGGTGCTCGCCTACCTCTGGATGGAGCCGCGTCCCCGCGCATGCTTCTGGACCGGCGCCGCGTTCGGTCTCGGCCTCTTCGGCGCCGGCGTCTCGTGGGTGTACGTGAGCCTGAGCGAGTTCGGCGGCATGCCGCCGCTCCTCGCCGGCGGCGTGACGGCCGCCTTGTGCGCGCTGCTCGCCGTCTTTCCCGCGCTCGCTGGATGGCTGCAGGCGCGCATCCCCGCGAGCGGCCTGGTCCGCGCCCTCTTCCTCATCCCATCGTGCTGGACGCTGTTCGAATGGCTGCGCGGCTGGCTATTCAGCGGATTCCCATGGCTTTCGGCCGGGTACGCGGCCCCCTCGTGGCCCATGGAAGGCTTTGCGCCGCTGCTCGGCGTCTATGGCATTACATGGCTCACGCTTTTCCTCGCCGGCGGCCTCTGGTGCATGGTGAGCCGGCGGCAGCGCATCGCGGCGGCCGTTCTGTGCGTGGCCCTCATCGGCGCCGGTGAAGCGCTGCGCACGGTCGCCTGGACCCAGCCCACGGGCGCGCCTTTCAACATCGCCCTGCTGCAGGGGAACATCGAGCAGGACCTCAAGTTCCGGCCCGAGCGCTATGCGCAGATCCTCGAGACCTATGCCTCGCTCGCCGAGGGCAGCGGCGCCCGGCTCATCGTCCTCCCGGAAACGGCCATCCCACGCTTCTTCGACCGCATCGACCCGGCCTACCTCGCGCGCCTGCAGGCCACCGCGGCGCAGAACGACGGCGACCTGCTGCTCGGCGTGCCGTTCCGCGCCACGGACACGCAGTACTACAACAGCGTGCTGACGCTGGGTCGCTCGCGGCCGCAGGCCTACCACAAGGTCCACCTCGTTCCTTTCGGCGAGTACATGCCAGCCGGCTTTCACTGGGCGCTGCGCCTGCTCGACATCCCGCTCGCCGATTTTTCCGCGGGCGCGCCCGATCAGCCGCCGCTCAAAGTCGCCGACCAACGCATTGCGGTCAATATCTGCTACGAGGACGCGTTCGGGGCGGAGATCGCGGCGCGGGCGCGCGACGCGACGCTGCTCGTGAACGTTTCCAACGTCGCCTGGTTCGGCGACTCGCTCGCGCCCGGCCAGCATCTCCAGATCGCGCGGCTGCGCGCGCTGGAAACCGGGCGGATGCACCTCGCGGCGACGAATACCGGCATCACCGCCGCGATCGATCGCGACGGCCGCGTGCTCGCGCGCCTGCCCCAGTTCACCGAAGGACGCCTCGAGCTCGCGGCGCAGGGCTATGCCGGCGTGACGCCGTATCTGCGTGCGCCTGACTGGCCGGTGCTGGCGGCCTCACTCGCTCTCCTCGCGCTCGCGGTGCTGCGCGCCCGGCGCCGCCGGTAGAATCCGGCCTTCGCATGCTGACGTTCCAGCAGCTCATCCTGCAGCTCAATGCCTACTGGGACCGCCAGGGCTGCGTGCTGCTGCAGCCCTACGACATGGAAATGGGCGCGGGCACCTTCCACACGGCGACGTTCCTGCGCGCGATCGGCCCGGAACCCTGGCGTGCGGCCTACGTGCAGCCCTCGCGGCGGCCGAAAGATGGCCGCTATGGCGACAACCCCAACCGCCTGCAGCACTACTATCAGTACCAGGTGGTGCTGAAGCCTTCGCCGGCGAACATCCAGGAACTCTACCTCGACTCGCTGCGCGCGCTCGGCGTCGATCCGCGCGAGCACGACATCCGATTCGTCGAGGACGACTGGGAATCGCCGACGCTGGGCGCCTGGGGCCTGGGCTGGGAAGTCTGGCTCGATGGCATGGAAATCACGCAGTTCACCTACTTCCAGGAGGTCGGCAGCCTCGCCTGCAAGCCGGTGCTGGGAGAGATCACCTACGGCCTGGAGCGCCTGGCAATGTACCTCCAGGGGAAGGAAAGCGTCTTCGATCTCGTTTGGGTCGATGGCGTGAAGTACGGCGATGTGTACCACCAGAACGAAGTCGAGCAGTCGCGCTACAACTTCGAGCTGTCCGATGCCGCGCTGCTCTTCCGCCACTTCGCGGAGTACGAGTCGGAAGCGAAGCGCCTGATCGAGGCGCAGTGCGTGCTGCCCGCCTACGAGATGGTGCTCAAGTGCTCGCATACGTTCAACCTGCTCGACGCGCGCGGCGCCATTTCCGTCACCGAGCGCGCGGCCTACATCGGCCGCGTGCGCGCCCTCGCCCGCGCCATCGCGCAGGCCTACTACGAAGCGCGCGAGCGCCTGGGTTTTCCGATGCTCGGGGAAAGCGCCCGGGCAGCGTAGATGGAAGCCTCGCTGCTCATCGAGCTCTTGACCGAAGAGCTGCCGCCGAAGGCGCTGCCGGCCCTCGGGCGCAGTTTTGCCGAAGGGGTCCGTGACGATCTCGTTTCGCGAGGCTTGCTCGCGAAGACGAATACGCAGTCGCGCTGGTTCGCGACGCCGCGCAGGCTCGCGGTCCTGATTCCGAAAGTCTCCGCAGCGGGACAGGATCGAACGATGGAGATCACGGGACCGTCCGCCAGCGCTCCGGCGGCAGCCATCGCGGGATTCGCCAAGAAGCATGGCGTCGAAGTGGCCGCCCTCGAGCAGCGCGACACACCGAAAGGCAAGATCGTGGTCGCGAAGACCGCCACAAAGGGTGTCGCCCTCGAAGCGGTTTTGGCAGAGATCGTCGCTGGCGCGTTGAAAAAGCTTCCCGTTCCGAAGGTCATGCGTTGGGGAGCGGGCGAGGCGCAGTTCGTCAGGCCGGTGCACGGCTTGGTGATGCTGCACGGCGTCAAGGTCGTGCAAGGTGAAGTCCTCGGCGCGAGATCCGGCAACAAGACCAGGGGCCATCGCTTTCTCGGAAAAGAGGACATCGCTCTGGCGAGCGCCGACGACTATGAAAGCAGGCTGCTCGATGAGGGCCGGGTCATCGCCGACTTCGCAAAGCGCCGCGGCGAGATCGACCGGCAGCTGCAGGCCGAAGCGACGAAACGCAGCGCGAGCCTCGCGGACTATCAAGGGCTGCTCGACGAAGTGACCGCGCTGGTCGAGTACCCCAGCGTCTACGCCGCCGGGTTCGATAAAGCGTTCCTCGCGGTGCCGCAGGAATGCCTCATCCTCACGATGCGGCAGAATCAGAAGTACTTCCCGCTGTTCGATGGCTCCGGCAAGCTCACGGGCGAGTTCCTCATCGTCTCGAACATGCGAGTCGCCGACCCGCGCCCCATCGTGCGCGGGAACGAGCGCGTGGTTCGCCCGCGGCTGGAGGATGCCCGCTTTTTCTTCGACCAGGACCGCAAGCAGCGCCTGGAGGAGCGAGTGCCGCAGCTCGGCAAGGTCGTCTACCACAGCAAGCTCGGCACCCAGCTCGAGCGGGTGGAGCGCATGCAGCTGCTCGCGGGCACGATCGCACGCGCGCTGCAGGCCGAGGCGGCGCACGCGGAACGCGCTGCATGGCTCTCGAAGGCCGATCTCCTGACCGGCATGGTCGGCGAATTTCCCGAGCTTCAGGGCATCATGGGCCGCTACTACGCGCGGCACGATGGAGAGCCGGCGCCGGTGGCCGACGCGATCGAGGCGCACTACCGGCCGCGCTTCTCCGGAGACCGCCTGCCCGAAGGCGCGGCAGCCTGCGCGGTCGCGCTCGCGGACAAGCTCGATGCGCTCGCCGGGCTCTTCGGCATCGGCCAGACGCCCACCGGGGAGAAGGACCCGTTCGCCTTGCGCCGCGCGGCGCTCGGCCTCGTTCGCATCCTCGTCGAGCGGAAGCTCGCCTGCGCGCTTCCCGAGCTGCTCGCGGCGGCAGCGAAGGGCTTTGCCGGCAAGCCCGGCTACCGCGAGCCGAGCGCCGAAGTCGCCGACTTCGTGTACGAGCGCGCCCGCCACTATTTTGCCGAGCTCGGCTATTCGACGAACGAGATCGAGGCCGTGCTCTGCCTGCGTCCCGCGCGCCTCGACCTCGTGCCGAAGCAGCTCGAGGCGGTGCGCGCCTTTTCCGCGATGCCCGAGGCGGACAGCCTCGCGGCCGCCAACAAGCGGATCGGCAACATCCTCAAGCAGGCCGGCGGCGCGCCGGGCGCTTTCGACGCCTCGCTCCTCGCCGCGACGGAAGAGAAGCACCTCGCGGCGCTCTTCGGCCGCCTGCGGCCGCAGGTGGAGCGCGCTTTCGCCGATCTCGACTATGCCGCCGGCCTGCGCGCGCTCGCCTCGCTCAAGACGCCGGTGGACGCGTTCTTCGACAAGGTCATGGTGATGGACAAGGATCCGCGCGTGCGCTCGAACCGCATCGCGTTCCTCGGCGCGCTGCACGGCACGATGAACCGCATCGCGGACCTGTCCAAGCTCGCGAAATGAAGCTCGTCATCCTCGATCGCGACGGCACCATCAACCACGACAGCGACCAGTACATCAAGTCGACGGCCGAGTTCCAGCCCATCAAGGGCGCGGTGGAGGCGATCGCGCGCCTGACTCAGGCGGGCTATCGCATCGTCGTAGCCACCAACCAGTCGGGCATCGCGCGCGGGCTTTTCGATACGGCGACGCTGATCGCGATCCACGACCTGCTGCAGCGCGCCGTGTCCCAGGCGGGCGGGCGCATCGACGCCTTCTTCTTCTGCCCGCACGCCGCCGATTCGGGGTGCGAATGCCGCAAGCCGCAGCCCGGGATGCTGCTCGAGATCGCGCGGCGCTTCAACGTCTCGCTCGCCGACGTCTACATGGTGGGCGATGCGCCGCGCGACGTGCAGGCCGCCGCCGCGGCGGGCGCGCGGCCGGTGCTCGTCCTGACCGGCAAGGGGCGCAAGACGCGCGACGAAGGCGCGCTTCCGCCCGGAACGGCGGTCTTTCCCGACCTCGCCGCCTTTGCCCAGCATCTCGCTCCATGAACGTGGCGCGGTCGGGCCTGTTCGCGCTTGCGCTCGTCCTCATCACGCCGCCGTACGCGATCCTCGCGCTCGCCACGCTGCCGCTGCCGCCCATGGCGCGATACCGGGTGATCTCGGGCTGGTCCTGGCTTGTCGTGCAGCTCGCGCGGCTGCTCGTGGGCATCGAGTGGCGGGTGGAAGGCGCCGAACGGCTGCCCGACCGTCCCGCGGTGATCCTTTCCAAGCATCAGTCGGCCTGGGAGACGCTTGCCTTCCAGCTCATCTTTCCGCCGCAGGTGCACGTGCTCAAGCGCGAGCTCCTCTGGATCCCTTTCTTCGGCTGGGGGCTCGCGCTCATGAGCCCCATCGCGATCGACCGCGCGCGGGGCGCCGCGGCGCTTCGCACCATGGCGCGCAAGGGGCGCGAGCGCCTCGCCCGCGGATTCTGGATCGTGGTCTTCCCCGAGGGAACCCGCGTCGCGCCGGGGGAGCGGCGCGCCTACCAGCCGGGGGGCGCCTGGCTCGCGGCGGCCTGCGGGGCCCCGGTGGTGCCGGTGGCGCACAATGCCGGGCTCTTCTGGCCGCGCAACGCATTTTTGAAACGTCCCGGCACCGTTACCGTGCGCATCGGTCCAACGATCGACTCGCGCGGCCGGGATTCCGAAGCCATCAACGCCCTCGCTGAAGAATGGATCGAAGAACAGCAGACGCTCCTTGCATCGTCATCCGCCTCGGGGGCCGGCTGGTCCCCTACCGCTTCGAGCGGCGCCGGCGGCGCACGCTCGGACTGACGGTCGACGTGGAAGGCTTGAGCGTCGCCGCGCCGATGCGCGCGTCATGGCACGACATCGAGTCGTTCCTGCGCGAGCGCGAGCGCTGGATCCTCGCGAAGCTCGAGCAGTGGTCGCGCGTTCCGCGCGCGCCCGTGCTGCGCGGCGAGAGCGGCGAATCGCTGCCGCTCTTCGGCCGCACGGTACTTCTCGACATCCGCGAAGGCGCGGGCCGTGCCGTGACGCAGCGCCCGGACCGGCTGATCGTCTCGGCGCCCGGTGCGCGCCGGGCGCTCGATACGCTCCTCGGGTGGCTGAAGTCGACCGCGCTCGAGGCGCTCGCACCCCGCGCCGCGCACTTCGCCGCGCGGATCGGCGTGCCGGCGCCGAGCGTCGGGCTCTCCAGCGCCCGGAGCCAGTGGG
Organism: Burkholderiales bacterium; assembly: GCA_035651575.1. Classification (GTDB taxonomy): domain Bacteria; phylum Pseudomonadota; class Gammaproteobacteria; order Burkholderiales; family SG8-39; genus SCGC-AG-212-J23. The sequence goes on from DASRFM010000048.1 coordinate 92,482, forward strand.
GCGTCTGCATGGAGGGCGGGCACATCCGGCTCAATTGGCGCCTCGTGCATCTCGAGAGCGCGCTTTCCGACTACGTGGTGGCGCACGAGGTGGCGCACCTCGTGGAGATGAACCATTCGAAACGCTTCTGGCAGCTGCTCACCCGGCTGTATCCTGACTGGCGTCACGCGCGCGAGCGGCTCGAGGTCGCGGGCGCCGCGCTGCCCATTATCGGAGGCAAGAGATGAGGATTTTGCACACCATGCTGCGCGTCGGCGACATGAAGCGCTCGGTCGCGTTCTACACCGAGGTGCTCGGCATGAAGCTCCTGCGCACGACCGACCGCCCGGAGCAGAAGTATTCCCTCGCCTTCGTCGGCTACGGGCCGGAGGACAGCTCGGCCGTCCTCGAGCTCACCTACAACTATGGCGTCGAGCGCTACGAGCTCGGCTCGGCCTACGGCCATGTCGCGATCGAGGTGGACGACATACGCAAGGCCTGCGACCGCGTGCGCGCCGAGGGCTGCAAGGTGACGCGCGAGCCGGGCCCGGTCAAGGGCGGCACGAGCGTCATTGCATTCGTCGAAGACCCGGACGGCTACAAGATCGAGTTCATCGAGCGAAGGAACTGAGCCGCTCGTAGTCGGCGGCGGAGAGGTTCTCGGGCCGCAACCCCGGATCGATCCCCGCGGCCGCGAAATCCACCTGCGGCAAGGCATTGCGCAGGGTCTTGCGCCGCGCGGAAAACGCGCGCCGCAGGAGATCTTCATCGATCCGCAACGGGCGCGCCAGCGGGCTCAGGCGCACCACCGCCGATTCCACCCTGGGCGGCGGCCGGAATGCGCCGCGCGGCACGCCGAAGAGCTTCTGCATCTGGAAGCGCGCCTGCAGGCTGACCGAGAGCCGCCCATACGCGGCGGTCGACGGCCGCGCCACCATTCGGTCGACCACCTCTTCCTGAAGCATGAAATGCAGGTCGCGTACGCGCTGCGCCTGGCGTGCCAGGAGGAAGAGGAGCGGCGTGGAGATGTTGTAGGGCAGGTTGCCGACGATCCGGACTCCGGGAGCGAGCCGGGCGAAGTCGAATTCGAGCGCGTCGGCGCAATGCACGACCAGCCGGTCCGGGGGAAACCGCTCCGCGAGGCGCGCAGCGAGGTCGCGGTCGATCTCGATCGCCTCCAGCCGTTCGACGCGCTCGAGCAGCGGCAGGGTGAGCGCGCCCTCGCCCGGCCCGATTTCGAGAAGGGCATCGCCGGGGCGCGGATCGATCGCGGCCATGATCCGTGCGACCACGCGCGGATCGTGGAGAAAGTGCTGGCCGAATCGCTTACGAAACAAGCTCGACGGCGAGGCGCAGCGCCTGGCGCAGGCTGCCGGGGTCCGCAACGCCCTTTCCCGCGAGATCGAGCGCGGTGCCGTGGTCGACCGAAGTGCGCACGAAAGGCAGCCCAAGCGTCACGTTCACGCCCTGGCCGAAGCTCGCGTACTTCAGCACCGGCAATCCCTGGTCGTGGTACATCGCGAGGACGCAATCGGCGCCTTGCAGCCGCTGCGGAACGAACAGCGTGTCGGCCGGCAGCGGGCCGCTCGCCGAGATGCCGGCGCGCTGCGCAGCAGTCACCGCGGGCGCGATGATGTCCCGGTCTTCGGTGCCAAGATGTCCCGATTCGCCGCTATGCGGGTTCAATCCCGCGACCAGGATGCGGGGACGGGCGATATGGAAGCGCTTGCGCAATTCCCCATCCACGACCTGCAGTGTCGCCGCAAGGCTTTCGCGCGTGATCGCGCGAGGTACTTGCTCGAGGGCGAGGTGCGTGGTGGCGAGCGCGACGCGCAGCCCGCCGCCCACGAGCATCATGACGACGTGCGGCGCATGCGTGCGCTCCTGCAGGTACTCGGTATGCCCGGTAAACGGGATCCCTGCGTCGTTGATCACGCTCTTCTGGACGGGAGCGGTCACCATCGCATCGAATTCGCCCTTGAGGCAGCCGTCGATCGCGCGGTCGAGAACGTTGAGGACATAGCGCGCATTGCGCGGATCGAGCCGGCCCGGCAGCGCCGGCTGCTCGAGCGGCACATGCTCCACGACGGGACAATCGGCGAGAAGCGCGCGATCGCCGACCACGACGATACGCGCGCCGACGGTGTCGCGCGCGAGCGCAGCGCACAGCTCGGGCCCGATGCCGGCCGGCTCGCCCGAGGTCAGCGCGATCACCGGCGGCTCGCCCCTCATGGGCTTAGCGGTCCTCGAGCTTGACTTCGACGTAGGTCTGGTCGCGCAGCTGGCGCAGCCATTCCTCGTAGGCCTCCTCGGACTTGCGCTGGCGCAGCGCCTGGCGCGCCTGCAGCCGGGTGCGCTCGGCGCTCACGGTCGCCGAACGGCGTTCCAGCACCTGGATGAGGTGGTAGCCGAAGGGCGTTCGCACCGGCTGGCTGACCTCGCCGATCTTCAGGCCCTCGTAGGCGCGCTCGAAATCCGGCACGGTATCGCCCGGATACAGCCAATCGAGCTCCCCGCCGCGCGCTGCGCTGGAATCCTCCGAGTGCACCCGCGCCAGCTCGGCGAAGTCCGCGCCGTCGTTCACGATGCGGGCGCGCAGGTCCAGAAGCCGCCGCCGCGCTTCGCTCTCCGACACCGTATCGCTCGTGCGCACCAGGATATGCCGCAGCCGGGTCTGGACGACCGGCACCGCGTCCGATTGCGTGCCGCGCTCGTCGATCAGCTTGATGATGTGGAAGCCGGCCGGGCTGCGCAGCACCGGGCTCACTGCGCCGGGCTTCATCTTCAGGAGCTCGTTCGCGAAGAGTTCCGGCACCCGATCCTGCGTCCGCCATCCCAAAGCACCGCCCTGCAAGGCGTCCGGAGCGTCGCTGTACGTCGCCGCGATTCTGGCGAAGTCGGGACTCGCCTGGGCTTCGCTGCGCGCCTTGTCGGCCTTTGCACGCGCGGCTTCGACCTGGTCGGGACTCGCCTGATCGGGCACGCGCACGAGAATGTGCGCGAGGTTGTACTCGACCCGCGCGGCATCCTGCTCGCCCCGTGACGCGAGGAACTGATCGACTTCGCTGTCGCTGACCTGCAGCTTGTCGTCCACCTCCCGCTCGCGCAGGCGCGTGAGGATGATCTGCTCCCGCACGTCCTCTCGAAAGGCGTCGAACGGCACGCCGTCGCCCTGCAGCGCGGTCCGGAACTGGGAAAGCGTCATCTTGTTCTGCTCCGCCACGCGCTCCACGGTCCGGTCGACCTGGAGATCGTCGACGCGGATGCCCGTCTCCTTCGCCATCTGGAGCTGCGCCTTGTCGAGGATCAGCCGCTCGAGCATCTGGCGCTCCAGGATCTCGTTCGCGGGCGGCTGGGCGCCTTGCCGGCGCAGCTCGCGCTCTGCGGAGGCGACCGCCTTGTTGAGCTCGGAATAGGTGATGACTTCCTTATTGACGATCGCGACGATGCGGTCGACCAGCTTGACGTCCTGCGCGGCGGCGCCGAGCGGGGCTGCGAGCAGGAGGATGAAAGCGACGAGTTTGCGGAGCACGTTCAGAACACCATCGGGAAAGGCAGCGGCCGCCGGAGGCTGGGCGGCGCGAGGCTCGGGTCGGCGGGATTCGTGATCGAATACCCCGGCACGTCGCGCTTCAGGAGCTGCAGCGCCTCGTCCGTGCCGAGCTCGCCCACGCCCCTCAGCTCGAGGAAGATGAAGAACCCCGTGGAGGTGATATCCGTCGTCGCCTGGACGCTCTGCATGACCAGGCGCAAGGTCCAGCATCCCGCGTTGTACTCCAACCCCGCAATTCCTTCCAGCAACCGCTTGTCTAGCAGGGAGTAATTATACCGGCCGACCGCATACCAGCCGCGTCCCACGGGCCACTGGCCCGAAATGTCGATCTGGCGCAAAGGAGCGCGGCCGAGAATGTCGGTCTGATATCGATAGCTCGCGGTGATGACTTTCGCGATCTCCGGGGCATAGCGCGCGGAAATGTTGTAGCGCTCGGGCTTGTTCGCGCGCTGGTTGTACTCGGTAGTCGCGTCGAAATTGAGAGACCGGAAAAGGCGGCCGCCCACCGAAGCCAGGTAGTTGGAGCTGTTGTCCGTGCGCAGTGGCACCCCCGGTATGCCGACCCGCTCGCTGCTGAAGTAGTAGCGCTGACCGAGCGTTGCCCGGAACGCCTCCTGCCCGGTCGGTCCGAGGAAGCGCGACGTGGCCGCAAGCGTGAGCTGGTTCGCGTCGCCCAAGCGGTCGCCACCGCCAAACCTGTTCTCGGTAAATAGCTGCGCAAAGCTGAAATCATTGAGGCCGGTATCGAAAAGCGGCAGGTTGTCCTGGTTGCGATAGGGAACATAGACATAGTAGGCGCGAGGCTCGAATGTCTGTGTCAGCGTCTCGCCGAACCAGCGCGCCTCCCGATCGAAGATGAGGCCGCTGTCCAGGCTGAACCAGGGAATCGACACACTGGGCGAGGCCGGCAATCCAGGGTCGACGCGGTCGAGGTCGTAGCTGGCATAGCGAACGCCGGCCTTGGGCGTGACGAACCAGCCCGGCGCAAGCTTGGGCGCCGCGAGCGACGGTTGCACCAGGATGCGCCCGCCCTCCACGAGCGTCGGATGGCTGAAGCGGGTGTACTGGACGGGAAGCCCCGCATCGAAAAGGCCCGCGATGTCATTCTTGCCGGTGCTGAAACTGATCTGCGGCAGCGTCGCGTACGGCGGCGTGATCGGTGCCAGCGGATCTTGAAGCGTCTGGTAGCGCAGCATGCGCGCCTGCACGCTGTAACCCATACCCATCACCGAATTGCTGTACGTGAGGTACGCGTCCTGCGGCAGCACGCCAGTGGACACCTGCGTGATCTGGCTTGAAAAATCGACGAAATAGCGATTGTCGGAGACGTGATTGAAATTGACGACCGCGCCGAGGTTCGGAGCAAGCGTCTGCGTATGCTGCCAGGTGAGTCCCTGTCGCGTGCCGCCGAAGACGGCATCGTTCGGCACGATGTCGTACTTGAGCTCGCCCCTGCCCATGTCGATGTAGCGGTATTCGTTCTTGAGCATCGCGCCCCGGCGAGTCATGTAGATCGGCGTAAGCGTCGCATCGCGCTCGGGCGCGATGTTCCAGTAGTACGGCACGCCGACCTCGAGGCCGCGCTGCGTGTTGTGGCCGTAGTACGGCGAAAGGAAGCCGCTCTTGCGCGAATGCTCGAGCGGAAACACCGCGAAGGGCGCGGTGAGCACGGTGGTGTCGAAGAACTTGAGCCGCGGATGCGTCGCCCGCCCGCGCTCGGTGTCGTAGTCGAGCTCGAGCTCGTCGGCCTCGAGCCGCCAGTCGTCCTGCCCCGGCTCGCAGGTGGTGAACTTGGCGTTCTTGAAGCGGTACTTGTCCTTGCCGAGGAACTCCAGGCTGTCCGCCGTGCCGCGCGCCGGATCCTCCCGCTGCAGGAGGAAATGCGGCGCGTCGAAGGTGCCGGTGTCGTCGAGCGTCCCGTAGCGCAGGCGCGGGCCGAAGAACCGGTCGACGCCGCTCTGCAGGCGCGCGCCTTCGTCCGCCTCTACGCGCCCGAACTCGCGGTTGTAGCGCAGCACGTCGCCGAAGATCGTGAGCTCGTCCTGCTTGATCTCCGCGCTGCCGCGCGCCTCGACCTCCACGTCGCCCACGCCCTCGAGGCGCTCGGCGTCGATCGTCGTCGGGCCCTTCTCTTGCGCCGGCGTTTCAGCCGGGGGTTGCGTCTGCGCGCTCTGAGCCCACGCTCCGGCCGCCGCGAAGACGGCAGCGCAGCACAGCAGCGATGTCAGCGTGGGTTTAATCGTTTTTCGTTGATGTTAGAATTTTTGATCATACACGTGGACGCAAGGCTCGATGCCCTCGAGCGCTGGCTGGCATCGCAGCTCGGCGGCGCTTCCTTCACGCTGGCGCCGGCGTCCGCAGACGCAAGCTTCCGGCGCTACTTTCGCGCCACGCTTTCCGACGGCCGCAGCTACGTCGCGATGGACGCGCCGCCCGACAAGGAGGATTGCCGGCCTTTTCTGCACGTGGCGCACCTGATGCGCGAAGCGGGCGTGCACGCGCCGCAGGTGCACGCGCAGGACCTCGGCGAGGGATTCCTGCTCCTCGCCGACCTCGGCCGCGAGACCTACCTCGACGTGCTCGACGAGAACAACGCGTCCGGTCTCTTCAAGGACGCGACGGCCGCGCTGCTGCGCTGGCAGCTCGCCACCCGCGCCGGCGCGCTGCCGCCGTATGACGAGGCGCTGCTGCGCCGCGAGATGAATCTCTTTCCGGAGTGGTACGTCGCGCGCCATCTGCGGCGCGAGCTCTCTTCCATCCAGCGCGCGGCCCTCGAGGACGCCTTCGCGCAGCTCGTGCAGAGCGCGCTCGCGCAACCGCTCGTCTACGTGCACCGCGATTTCATGCCGCGCAACCTGATGCTGAGCGAGCCGAATCCCGGCGTGCTGGACTTCCAGGACGCGGTCTGCGGCCCGATCACGTACGACATGGTCTCGCTGCTGCGCGACGCGTTCATCAGCTGGCCGGAGGCGCAGGTGCTCGACTGGGGCGTGCGCTACTGGGAAGCAGCGAAGCAGGCGGGCCTGCCCGTAGACCCGGACTTCGGAGAATTCTGGCGCGCCTTCGAGTGGATGGGCCTGCAGCGGCACCTGAAGGTGCTCGGCATCTTCGCGCGCATCAACTACCGCGACGGCAAGCCGAAGTATCTCGCCGACACGCCGCGCTTCATCGGCTATGCGCGCGCGGTCGCGACCCGCTACGGCGCTCTGCGCGGGCTCGCGCGGCTGCTCGACGAGCTGGAATGAAGGCGATGATCCTCGCCGCGGGGCGCGGAGAGCGCCTCAGGCCCCTCACCGACCGGATCCCGAAGCCCCTCGTGGAAGCGGGCGGCAAGCCGCTCCTCGTGTGGCACCTCGAGCGCCTCGCGCGCGCCGGCTGCCGGCAGGCGGTCATCAACGTCTCGCACCTCGGCGAGCGCATTGTCGAGCGGATCGGCGACGGCTCGCGCTACGGCATCGAGCTCGCGTACTCGCGCGAAGCCGAGCCGCTCGAGACGGCGGGCGGCATTGCGCTTGCCCTGCCGCTCCTCGGCGAGGAGCCCTTCCTCGTCGTGAACGCGGACGTCTATTGCGAATGCGACCTCGAGCGCCTGCTTCACAGCTCGCTCGGAGAGCGCCGGGCGCACCTCGTCCTCATCCCGAATCCGCCGCACCACCCCGGCGGCGATTTCGTCCTCGACGCGGGCTGGGTCGGAAACGGCGCCGCGCCGCGCTACACTTACGCGGGCATCTCGGTGCTCTCGCCGGCGCTCTTCGGCCGGCTGCGCCGCGGCGACAAGGCGCAGCTCGCGCCGCTGCTGCGCGAGGCGGCCGAGGCGCGACTCGTGTCCGGCGAGCGCTACGACGGCGTCTGGCACGACATCGGCACCCTGGAGCGCTTATCCGGCCTGGAAGCATGGCTCGCCTCAAGACATGACCGGCATTGACTACAAGCAGCGCCGCGCGCGGCTCGCCGCCGCCATGGGCAGCGGCGTCGCGGTGATCGCCACGTCGCCCGAGCGTCCGAGAAATCGCGACACCCATTTCCCGTATCGCTTCGACAGCCACTTCTACTATCTCACCGGCTTTGCCGAGCCCGACGCCGCGCTCGTCCTGATCGCGGGCGAGGCGCCCCGCTCGATTCTTTTCTGCCGCGAGAAGGATCCGGAGCGCGAGCTCTGGGAGGGCACGCGCCATGGCCCGGAAGCGGCGCGCGAACGCTTTGCCTTCGACGAGGCGCTGCCCATCGCGAACCTCGACTCCTCGCTCGAGCAGCTGCTCGAGAACCAGCCCGCCCTCTACTATCCGGTCGGCGCCGCTCCCGAGTGGGATGCGCGCGTGATGCGGTGGCTCAACGCGGTGCGCCAGCGCAGCCGCGCCGGCGTCGCCGCCCCCGAGCGCTTGCAGGACGTGCGGGCACTCATCGACGAGATGCGCCTCCTCAAGGACGCGGCGGAGCTCGCCGTGATGCGGCGCGCCGCGGGCATCAGCGCGGCCGCGCACCGGCGCGCGATGCGCGCGGCGGCCCCGGGCAAGAAGGAATACGAGATCGAGGCCGAGCTGCTCTATGAGTTCCGCCGCCACGGCGCGCAATTCCCGGCGTACTGGCCGATCGTGGCCGGCGGTGCCAACGCCTGCGTGCTGCACTACGTGAGCAACGACGGGCAGCTCGCCGACGGCGAGCTGCTCCTCATCGACGCGGGCTGTGAGCTCGACGGCTATGCTTCCGACATCACGCGCACCTTCCCTGTGAACGGGCGCTTCAGCGCGGCGCAGCGCGACGCCTACCAGCTCGTCCTCTCCGCCCAGCTCGCTGCGATCGCCAAGGTCGGCCCGGGGAACGCATGGAACGAGCCGCACGATGCCGCGGTGCGGGTGCTCGCGCAGGGCATGCTCGACCTGGGGCTCCTCAAGGGAAGCCTCGACGAGACGCTCGAGAAGGAGACGTACAAGCGCTTCTACATGCACCGCACCGGCCACTGGCTCGGGCTCGATGTCCACGATGCCGGTGAATACAAGCACGCCGGCGCGTGGCGCAGCCTCGCGCCCGGCATGACGCTTACGGTCGAGCCCGGGCTCTACATCCGCGCGGCGCAGGACGTGCCGCCGTCGCTCGCCGGCATCGGCATCCGCATCGAGGACGACGTCCTCGTGACGCCGGACGGGCACGAGGTGCTGAGCGGCGAGGCGCCCAAGCGCGTGGACGACGTCGAAGCGCTGATGCGCGATGGCCGCGCCGCAGACTGACCTCCTCATCCGGGGCGCCGGGCCGGTCGGCGCTACGCTCGCGCTCGCGCTCCTGCGCACGCCTTTGCGCGTGGCGCTCGTGCACCGAGCGCGCGCGCCCGCCGCCGAAGACTTCCGCCCGATCGCGCTGTCCTACGCGAGCCGCCTGATCCTCGAGCGCGTCGGCGCATGGAATGCCCTGGATCCGGCGGTGATCCGCACCGTCGTCGTTTCCCAGGCGCAGGGCTTCGGGCGCACGGTCCTGTCGGCGGAGGACGCCGGCGTGCCCGCGCTCGGCTACGTGGTCGAGTACCGGGAGCTCGAGCGTTCCCTGCATTCAGCGCTGCGCCGCGAGGGTGTCGAGCTCCTTGCGGAGCCGCGCCCGGCGCGCTGCCAGGTCCACGCGGAAGGCTGGTCGGACTCGCACGAAAAAAGCTACGGTCAGGACGCGCTCGTGGCACGCGTCTTCCTTGAGGACATCGGCCGCGATATCGCGCACGAGCACTTCATGGCCGACGGACCTCTCGCGCTGCTTCCCCTGCTGCGCGGCACCGCGCTCATCTGGACGCTGCCGGCTGGACGCGCTCAGGCGCTCGCTGCGATGCCGGAGCGCGAGTTTCTGCAGGCGCTTGCCCGCTCGCTGCCGCGGGGCGCAGGAGCGCCGTCGGCGATCGAGGCGCGCTCGACGCAGCCCCTCGCCCTGCGCGTGCGCGCCGCGCGCGTCGGCGCGCGCGAGCTCTACATCGGCAACGCCGCGCAGACGCTGCATCCGGTGGCCGGCCAGGGACTCAACCTCGGCTTGCGCGACGCTTGGGACCTCGCGCAGCTGCTGCGCTTCGCGCCCGATCCCGGGGCGCCCGAGCTCCTTGCCCGCTATGCCGCGCGGCGGCGGATCGACGCGCAGGCCGCGATCCGGCTCACCGATGGCCTCGCGCGCGCGTTCCTCGGCTCCGGTCGCGTGGCGGCCGCGTTGCGCGGCGCCGCGCTCACCGCCCTCGACGTTCTTCCGGCGCCACGCCGATTTTTCACGCGCCGCATGATCTATGGCGCATCGGCGCTGCCGTAAGCTAGAATCCGTCTCCCCAATTCTGCTCGCGTAACGCCACGCCGCTGATGAAGATTGGCGCGCACGTTCTGCGCAATGCAGTCCTCGTCGCTCCGATGGCGGGGATCACCGACCGGCCGTTCCGCACCCTCGCCCGGAGGTTTGGCGCAGCGATGGCGGTGTGCGAGATGGTCTCCGCGCGTCCGGAGCTGCGCGGCTCGCGCAAGACGCGGCTGCGCCTCGATCATCGCGGTGAGACGGGCCCGATCTCGGTCCAGATCGCCGGCGCCGATCCCGCGATGCTCGCCGAGGCTGCCCGCTTCAACGTCGAGCACGGCGCCGAAATCATCGACCTCAACATGGGGTGCCCGGCGAAGAAGGTGTGCAATGCGGCTGCCGGTTCGGCGCTCCTCGCCGACGAGCCGCTCGTCGCACGCATCCTCGACGCGGTGGTTAAGGCGGTGCCCGTTCCTGTCACCCTGAAGATCCGCACCGGCCCGTCGCCCGAGCGCCGCAACGCCCTGCGCATCGCCGCGCTCGCCGAGGCCGCCGGGATCCAGATGCTGGCCATCCACGGGCGCACCCGCGCGTGCATGTTCGAAGGCGAGGCGGAGCAGCGCACCGTCGCCGAAGTGAAGTCGCGGGTGCGGATTCCGGTCGTCGCGAACGGCGACATTCGCACGCCGGCGCAGGCCAGGGCGGTGCTCGACGCGACCGGCGCCGACGGCGTCATGATCGGCCGCGCGGCCCAGGGCCGCCCGTGGCTCTTCCGCGAGATCGCGCACTATCTCGAGACCGGAACCGTGCCCGCGCCGCTCGCGCTCGGCGAGATCGCCGCCGTGCTGCAGGAGCATCTCGAAGGGCTCTACAGCCTCTACGGCGAAGAGCAGGGCGCCCGCATTGCGCGCAAGCACATCGGCTGGACCGTCGCGGCGCTCCCCGGCGGGGAGGCGTTGCGCCGCAGCGCCAACGCAGCCCCCGATGCGCGCTCGCAGTCGGCCGCGGTGCGCAGCTTCTTCGAAAGCCTGGCGGCGAACGACCCCGGCGCGCAAAGGCTGGCCGCGTGAGCAAGGGCAACGAGCTCTCCGACTGCGTCAAGCGCCTGCTCGAGCGCTACTTCAAGGACCTCGACGGCGAGAAGCCGACCTCGGTCTACGACATGGTGCTCAGGAACATCGAGAAGCCGATGATCGAGACCGTCCTCGGCCATGCGAAAGGCAACCAGTCGCTCGCCGCCGAGATGCTCGGCATCAATCGCAACACCCTGCGCAAGAAAATGCAGCAGCTGCGCATCAAAGGGTAGTGTCGAAAATCCAAAGGGCGCTGCTCAGCGTTTCGGACAAATCCGGAATCGCCGACTTCGGGCGCGCGCTGCACGCGCTCGGCGTGGAGCTCATCTCCACGGGCGGCACCGCGAAGCTGCTGGAGAAGGAGGGGCTGCCGGTCACGGAGGTCGCGGCGTACACCGGCTTCCCCGAGATGCTCGACGGCCGCGTGAAGACGCTGCACCCGAAGATCCACGGCGGGCTCCTCGCGCGCCGTGACGATGCGTCGCACGCGGCAGCGCTGCAGCGTGCGGGCATTCCGACGATCGACCTCCTGGTCGTGAACCTCTACCCCTTTCAGGCAACGATCGCGGATCCGGACTGCCGCCTCGAAGAGGCGGTCGAGAACATCGACATCGGCGGGCCCGCGATGCTGCGGGCGGCCGCGAAGAACTACCGCGACGTAACCGCCGTCGTCGACCCCGCCGACTACGGCCGGGTCCTGGACGAGCTGCGCCGCGGCGCGCTCTCCGAGGCGACGCGCCTCGAGCTTGCGCGCAAGGTGTTCGCGCATACGGCCGCCTATGACGGCGCCATCGCGAACTATCTCTCGTCGCTTGATGCCGGGCTGCGGCGCCGCGAATATCCGGAAATCCTGACGCTGCAGTTCTCGAAGCTGCAGGACCTGCGCTATGGCGAGAACCCGCACCAGTCGGCGGCGTTCTACCGCGACGCGCGCCCGGCGGAGGGCAGCCTCGCGACCTGCCGCCAGGTGCAGGGGAAGGATCTTTCCTACAACAACATCGCGGACGCCGATGCCGCCTGGGAATGCGTCAAGACCTTCGCCGAGCCGGCGTGCGTCATCGTCAAGCATGCAAACCCGTGCGGCGCCGCTGTAGGCGCCTCGCTGCTCGAGGCCTATGAAAAGGCGTTTCGCACCGACGCGGTCTCCGCTTTCGGCGGCATCCTCGCATTCAATCGCGCGCTCGACGGCGCCACTGCCGCCGCTCTCGGCAAGCAGTTCGCGGAGGTCGTCATCGCTCCGCGAGTCGAGCCCGAGGCGCAGAAGACGCTCGCCGCGAAAGCCAATCTCCGCGTGCTGGAAGTGCGCCTTGCGCATGCCGTGCAGGAGCGCGACTTCAAGCGCGTTGGCGGCGGGCTCCTGGTGCAGAGCGCCGACGCCCGCACGCTGACGCGCGCCGAGCTGCGCGTGGTCACGCGCGTCGCCCCCACGGAGGGGCAGCTCGAGGACCTGCTGTTCGCCTGGCGCATCGCCAAGTTCGTGAAGTCCAATGCAATCGTCTTCTGCGCGGGCGGGGCGACACTCGGCATCGGCGCCGGCCAGATGAGCCGGGTGGACAGCGCCCGCATGGCGACAATCAAGGCGCAGGCGGCGAATCTCGCGCTCCCCGGCTCGGTGGTGGCCTCCGACGCTTTCTTCCCGTTCCGCGACGGGCTCGACGTGGTCGTCGACGCCGGCGCGGCGGCCGTCATCCAGCCCGGCGGCAGCGTGCGCGACGACGAGGTCATCGCCGCAGCGAACGAGCGAGGGGTCGCCATGGTGTTCACCGGCGTACGCCACTTCCGGCACTAGATGCGCAAGCACAGGCACTGATGAAGCTTCTCGTGATCGGCTCAGGGGGCCGCGAGCATGCGCTCGCCTGGAAGCTCGCGCACAGCCCGCGCGTGCAGAAGGTCTTCGTCGCACCCGGCAACGGCGGCACGGCGACCGAGCCGGGCCTGGAAAATGTCGCCGCCAGCGGCGTGCGGGAACTCGTCGAGTTCGCGCGCCGCGAGAGCATCGCCATGACGGTCGTCGGCCCCGAGGCCGCGCTCGCCGAAGGCGTCGTCGACGCCTTCCGCGAGGCGGGCTTGCGCATTTTCGGGCCGACCCGGGCGGCGGCGCAACTCGAGTCCTCCAAGCATTTCGCCAAGTCCTTCATGGCGCGGCACGGCATTCCGACCGCGGCTTCCGCAAGCTTCGTGCGCGCCGAAGAGGCAAAGGCCTATATCGAGAGCCGGCCCGCCCCGATCGTGGTCAAGGCCGACGGCCTGGCCGCGGGTAAGGGCGTCGTGGTCGCGGCGACGCGGGCCGAAGCGCTCGCCGCGATCGACATGATGATGAGCGCCGGCGGACTCGGCGCCGCCGGCAGCCGGGTCGTCGTCGAGGAGTTCCTCGAGGGCGAGGAGGCGAGCTTCATCGTGATGGTGGATGGCCGCAACGTCCTGCCCCTCGCGACGAGCCAGGACCACAAGCGTTTGCGCGAAGGCGACGAGGGGCCGAACACCGGCGGCATGGGAGCGTACTCGCCTGCGCCGGTCGTCACGCCCAAGCTGCATGCGCGCGTCATGCGCGAGATCATCGCCCCCACCGTGCAGGGCATGATCGACGACGGCGTGCCCTATTCCGGCTTCCTGTATGCCGGGCTGATGATCGACCGCGCCGGCAACCCGCGGACGCTCGAATTCAACTGCCGGCTCGGCGACCCGGAGACGCAGCCCATCATCCTGCGGCTGAAATCCGATCTGCTCGATCTTCTCGATCACGCGGCGGAGGGCTCGCTCGACCGCGCGAACGCGCAATGGGACCGGCGCGCCGCCCTCGGCGTGGTGCTCGCCGCGCACGGCTACCCTGCGGAGCCGCGCAAGGGCGATCGCATCGACGGCCTGCCCAAGCCGGCCGAGGATTGCCGCGTGTTCCATGCCGGGACCCGGCTGGACGGCGATCGGCTCGTGACCAGCGGCGGCCGCGTGCTCTGCGTCACCGCCCTGGGCGACTCGGTGCGCATGGCGCGCACGCGCGCCTACGAGGCCGTGAAGGCGATCCGCTTCGACGGCATGCAGTACCGCAGCGACATCGGCCACCGCGCGCTCAAGAAACGCTGAGCCGATGGACCCGCAGACGGTCTACGCCACCTTCGCCGCGCTGCAGGAGACCATTGTCGGCGCCTTGCAGCAGGCAGACGGCGCATCCTTCCGCAGCGACGCGTGGCAGCGCGCGGAGGGCGGCGGCGGCGTGAGCCGCATCATCGAGGAGGGCGGCCTTTTCGAGCGCGGCGGCGTCAACCTCTCGCGCGTGCAGGGGGCCTCGCTGCCGCCTTCTGCGAGCGCGTCGCGACCCCACCTCGCCGGCCGGGCGTACGACGCGATGGGCGTGTCGCTCGTCTTGCATCCGCGCAACCCCTATTGCCCCACGGTGCACTTGAACGTGCGCTTTTTCGTCGCCACCGCGGCAAATGCCGAACCGGCATGGTGGTTCGGCGGCGGCATGGATCTCACCCCGTACTACGGCTTCGAGGAGGATGCGCGGCACTTCCACTCGGCCTGCCGCCGCGCGCTCGAGCCGTTCGACCCGGGCTACTACCCCCGCTTCAAGGCCTGGTGCGACGACTACTTCCGCATCCGGCACCGGGGTGAGCCGCGCGGCATCGGCGGCATCTTCTTCGACGATTTCTCCGAGCGCGGCTTCGACTTCGCCTTCGCGCTCGCGCGCTCCGTCGGCGAGCGCTTTCTCGAGGCCTACCTGCCGATCCTCGAGCGCCGCCGCGGCCTCGCCTACGGCGAGCGCGAGCGCGCTTTCCAGGCGTACCGGCGCGGCCGCTACGTCGAGTTCAACCTCGTGTACGACCGCGGCACGCTGTTCGGCCTGCAATCGGGCGGGCGCACGGAATCGATCCTCATGTCGCTTCCGCCGACCGCGGCGTGGCGCTACGACTGGAAGCCGGCGCCCGGCTCGGCGGAAGAGAAGCTCTACAGCGAGTTTCTGCAGCCGCGAGATTGGGCATAGCGGGCTCCAGGCCTTGCTCGCGCTGAAGCTCGCGCTCGTGCCGTTTTTTCTCGCCCTGCTCTCGCTCGCGGCGCGGCGCTGGGGACCGGGGGTCGCCGGCTGGCTCGCGGGCCTGCCGCTCGTCACCGGCCCGGTCCTCGTCTTCGTCGCGCTTGAGCGCGGCGACGCTTTCGCCGCCGGCGCGGCGCGCGCCTCGCTCGCCGGTGTTTTCGCGATGGTGGCGTTCCAGCTCGGCTTTGCCTGGGCGGCGATGCGCTTCGGATGGCCGGGCGCCCTCGGCTGCGCGCTTGCCTGCTGGCTCGCCGCGGCGCTCGGCCTCGGGCTGCTGCCCGACTCCACGCTCCTCTCGCTTGCTCTCGCACTCGGCGCGCTCGTGGCGGCGCCCGCGCTCTTCCCACCAGCGCAGGGGGACCTGATGCCGCGCTCGCTTCCGCGGCACGAGCTTGCGCTTCGCATGGCGGCGGGCGCGCTCTTCGTCGTCGCCGTGACCGCGAGCGCGCCGGCGCTCGGTCCGGCGTGGACGGGCCGCGTCAGCACGCTCCCCATCCTCGGGCTGGTCCTCGCCGTGTTCTCGCATCGCGCGAGCGGCAGCGCGTTCGTGGTCGCGCTTTTGCGCGCGATGGCAAGCGGCCTGTACAGCTACGTCGCGTTCTGCGTCGCGCTCGCGCTTCTCCTGGCGCGCCAGCCGCTTGCCATGGCTTTTCTCGTCGCCATCCTGGCCGGGCTCGCGGCACAGGCGGCGACGCGGCTGCGCGCGCGTCAGGGAAGCTCGGCGGCGCGCCGGTAATGCGCCTGCGCTTCGGCGGCGTGGCCGAGGCGCTCCGCAAGATGCGCAAGCTCGAGGCGCGCGGCGCGCGTCTCTTCGAAGGAGAGGCTCGCCTCCAGGAAGCTGCGCGCCTTGCCCCACAGCTCGGCCTGCGCGCACAGCCGGCCGAGCGCGCCCAGGAGCTGCGCATCGCGCTCGCGCTCGAGCAGCCAGCGCTCGGCGCGCTCGATGCGCACCAGGGCCTCGGCGGAACGCGCGGCGGGCGGCAGCCCCGCCGGGATCGCCGCATAGAGCGACACCAGCGCCGGCGCCCATTCCTCGGCAAGGGCGTGCTCCACGGCTTCGCGGGCGAGCAACGCATCGCCCAGCTCGGTCGCATGGCGCGCGGTCGCCGCCGCGACCCGAGTCTCCGCCTGCTCGCGCGCCGACAGGGAATGCCAGCGCCGCGCGAGGGCGCCGCGGTCGCTCGCGGCCTCTGCGAGCAGCTGCACCAGCGCCTGCACCCGGTACTCCCGCGCCATGGCCGGCGCGATCGCGTCGCGCTTCGCGAGCTGGTTCGAAAGCCGCAGCACCTCTTCCCAGGCTCCGCTGCCGCGCTCTGCGCGCAGCAGCATGCGAAGCGTCGCGATGTGGCGCGGGCCGGCGCCGTGCAGCGTGCGCAAGGCGTCGCGCGCGCCGGTGAAGTCGCGCTCGTCGAGCGCGAGCTCGGCGCGCGTCACGAGGCTCGCCGTCTGCAGCGACTCCCCGGCGGCCTGCGCGCGCTCCAGCCAGCGGTCGCGCTGCTCGAACTCGCGCATCTGGTGCGCCGCGCGCGCGGCGAGGAGCGCCGCAAGCCCCGGCGTCGGACCCGTCTCGTAGGCGAGCGCCGCCTCCTTTTCCGCGCGCGCGTAGCGGCCTTCGTAGTAGGCCTGCAGCGAGGCGGCGAGCGAGGCTTGCGCGAGATCGGCGCGCCGCCGCGCGCGGTAGGTCCGCACGTAAGCTGGAAGCGCGAGCGCATGGGCAGCGAGGCGCAGCCCGCCGTAGAGCAGCGCGAACGCGGCGGCGAGCGTCGCGGCGAAAAATACGAGCGAGGCCTCCACGCGGTAGGGTGGATAGACGAACAGGACGTAGCCGTTTTGCACCCGCGCGGCCACGACCAGAGCCAGCGCGGCCGCGAACAGGGCGAGCAGCCAGAAGAGCAGCTTCATCAGCGCGCGCGCTCGCGGCGCGACTTGAACCCGCGGATCGCCTCCAGGCTCTCGGAAATGCTGGGCGCATCGAAGCTGATCGACGCCGAGGAAAGCTGCTGCAGCTGCGCGAGCGCATCCGCCGTGGCGCGCGAGCGCGGATCGAAGTAGCGCCGCACCCACGCGCGCGCCGTGCGCAGGTCCTCGCGATAGCCGGCTTCGTCGCGCGTGAGGAGGGAAAGCCGCGCGTTCAGCAGCCGCAGCCGCAGGTTCTCCCGCACGAAGTACGCCTGCGCGGGCGGCAGGAGGGGCGGCTCGGGCGTGTTCAGCTGCCGCACGATCACGAGCTGGCGAAGCTCGCTCCACACCTCCGCTCCAAGGCGCTGCCAGAACCCGGCCTCGCCGGCGCCTTCGCGGGTGGCCGCCGCACGCTCGACGCGCTCGTCGAAAGCGAGCGGCAGCCCGTCGATCGAGGCGACCAGCGTGTCGAGGCGCGCGCTCATCGCCGGAAAATCGGCGGTGGGCACGCTCTTCAGGCGCTCGATATCGTGCGCCAGCGCGCGCCGGATCGGCGCGAACTGCGGCCGGTCCGCCCTCGCCAGGCGGCCCTCGGCGAGCTGCAGGGCGAGCAGCGCCGCACGCACGTTGCCGGCAAGCTGCAGCTGCTGCGACGCGATGGCGAGCACCTGCTCGATCTCGGCGAGCTGCCATTCGTCCCGGTTGCGCGAAAGGTCCTGATAGAGCGCTTCGAGGGCGAGCTGCTGGCTCTGCGACTCCGCGAGGCGCCCTTCGAGCTGCGCGATCTTCGCCTGCGCTTCGCGCACGGCCTCCTGCGCCTGGCGCGCCGCCGCGCGTGCGTCCCGCGCGTCGGCTTCGATGTCGCGCAAGCGCCGCGCCGCCTCCTCCTGCGTCGCGTTGATGCGCTGGCGCGCGTCGAGCCAGAACACGGTGGCAAGCGCGCACGCGAGCACGATGGCGGCGAGCACGAGAAGCGCGAGGCGCCCGGGGCGCTTGCCCGCGTCGCCTGCGGACGCGGTCTCGTTCGGCGCGGTGCTCATGCAGGGTTTTTACTTGCGCGCGCTGAAGTATGCAAGCAAGCCGCCGAGCATCTCCTCTTCCCCGGGCCCGCTCACCGTCACCGTCCGCAGGCCGAGCGCGTGCGCCGCCTGCGCGATGCGCGCATGCGAGACGAAGAGCGGCGTGGCCACCAACGCCTCGCGCAGGCTCGGCAGCGCCTCGAGCAGGTTGCGCAGCGCCCCGGCAGAAAAGACGGTGACCGCGTCGGCGGGTGCCCGCTGCCATTCGCCGGCGAGCCGCGCGAGCCCGGAGGGCGATTCGCGCCGGTAGCATTCCGCGCAAGCCACGCGCGCGCCGCGCGCGAGGAGCGCATCGCGCAGCCGCTCGCGGCCGCCTTCGCCGCGAAAGATCACCACACTGCGCGCATCGAGCGCATTGAAGCCAGGATCGGCGAGAAGCGCGTCGGTGTCGGCACCGGCCGCCGGCGCGAGGGTCGAGCGGATCCCATGGCGCTCGAGCTCGGCGCAGGTTCCGGGCCCGACTGCCGCCACGCGCACGCCCGCAGGCCAGGTCGCGACCTGCTTCAGCCCCTCGCGGACCGCGGTCGGGCTTACGAACACCGCCACGTCGAAACTGGCCAGCGCTGCCAGAACGCGCTTGAGTGCGTCCGCGTCGGAAGGCGGCGCGATGACGATCGCGGGGTAGCGCAGCGCAACCGCGCCGTGCGCCTCGAGCAGCGCGCCGAAGCGCACGGCCTGCGCGGCGGGGCGAGTGACCACGATGCGCCGGCCGGCGAGCGGATTATCGTTCGAGGGCGGCAAGGATGTCCGCGGCGCCCTGGCGCCGGAGCTCGTCGGCAGCGCGCTCGCCGAGGGCTTCGGGCTGCTCGCGGCTGCCTTCGCAATCGGCGCGCGCAACGCGCGCGGCGTCCGGCGCGGACACCAGCGCGCGCAGCCGCAACCGCTCGCCGCTCGCCTGCGCGAATGCACCGAGCGGAACGGTGCAGCTTCCACCGAGCGCGCGGCTCACGGCGCGCTCGGCGCGCACGCAGCATGCAGTCGCTGCGTGGTCCAGCGCGCGCAAAAGCCCGCTCACGTCGGCACGCGCGGCGAGCGACTCGATGCCGAGCGCACCCTGGCCGGGCGAGGGCAGGACCGCCTCCGGCTCGAGGACGCTGCGGATGCGCGCCTGCAGCCCGAGGCGCGCGAGCCCGGCGACCGCGAGCACGATGGCGTCATAGTCGCCGCGATCGAGCTTCGCCAGCCGCGTGTCGACGTTGCCGCGAAGCAGGCGCACCTCGATGCCCGGGCGGCGCGCGCGCAGCTGCGCCGCGCGCCGCAGGCTGGAGGTCCCGACGATCGCCCCGCGCGGCAGCTCGTCGAGGGCGCCGTAGCGCGCGGAGACGAACGCGTCGCGCGGATCCTCGCGCTCGAGGATGGCCGCGAGATGGAATCCCGGGGGCAGCTCCGCCGGCACGTCCTTCATCGAATGCACGGCGAGCTGCGCCCTGCCGTCGGCGAGCGCCGTCTCCAGCTCCTTCACGAAAAGCCCCTTGCCGCCCGCCTCGTCGAGGCGCGTCTCCAGAAGCTCGTCGCCGCGCGTCGACATCGGCAGCAGCTCGCACTCGAGACCCGGGTGCCGCGCCAGCAGCCGGGCGCGCACGTGCTCGGCCTGCCACAGGGCGAGCCGGCTGCGGCGCGTGGCGATGACGAGCTTCATCCCTGCTTCTCGGCGACGAGCTCGCGCAGGAACGGCCATTGCCGCCGGCTGACCGGCAACCGCTCGCCCACGCCGTCCAGCACCACCAGCCAGTGCGGCTCGTCCTCGCCCGGCGCGGCGGCGCGCTCGAAGCCGCGGATCGCGGCGCGCGCGACGAGCGCGTTGCGGTGCACGCGCACGAAGGTGTCGGCGAACTCGCGCTCCAGGGCGACGAGCGGCTCTTCGATGAGATGCTCGCGCTCGCGCGTCCTCAGCGTCACGTACTTCTGCTCGGCGCGCAGGAACAGCACGTCGCGGACCGGAACAAGGACGATGCGGTTGCGCTCGACGGCGGAGATGTAATCGCGCGGCGCCTGCGCGGCGCGCGCAAGCTGCTCATTCGCCGGAGCCGGCGCGGGCGCCGCCTTCCTCAGCGCCGCTGCGAGGCGCTCTGCGCGCACCGGCTTGAGGAGGTAGTCGAGCGCGTTCACCTCGAACGCCTGGAGCGCGTGCTTGTCGTGCGCCGTGACGAAAATGACCGCCGGCGGCGCGTCCATCGCACACAGATGCCTCGCGGTCTCGATGCCGTCCATGCCGGGCATGCGGATGTCGAGCAGCACGACGCGGGCGCCGCTCGCCGGGATGCGCTCGATCGCCTCGAGGCCGTTGCGCGCCTCGCCGGCAAGCTCGGTAGGAAGCTGCGGCGCGATGTCGCCGAGGAGCTCCTTCAGCCGCTCGCGCGCCGGGTCCTCGTCGTCGACGAGAAAGACGCGCAGCGGGCTCACGCCACGCTCCCGGTGCGATAAGGCAGCTCGATCTCCACCCGGTAGCGCGCACCTTCGGCGTGGGTTTCCAGCCGCGCCTGCGCATCGAAAAAGAGCATGAGGCGCTCGCGGATGTTCTCCAGCGCCATGCGGTTGCCCGCGCGATGCGATTGCGCCTCGGTCAGCGGGTTCTCGATCATTGCGCAGATGCGCCCGCCGCGCAGTTCGATGCGCACGAGCACGTCTGCCGGACCGGTGGCCGGCTCGACGCCGTGGTAGACCGCGTTCTCGAGGAGCGGCTGCAGCACGAGCGGCGGCAGCAGCGCGTCCGAGGGCGCGTTGTCGATTTCCCAGGTGATGCGCAAGCGCTCCCCGAGCCGCAGCTGCTCGAGGTCGGCATAACGCTCGAGCAGCGCGATCTCGTCGGCGAGCCGCACGAAGCTGCGCCCGTCCGACATGAGGCTGCGGAAGAGATCCGCGAGATCCTCCAGCGCGCGCTCCGCGCGCTTGGGATCGCGGCGAATAAGGCCGAGCACGGCATTCAGGCTGTTGAAAAGAAAATGCGGCCGGATGCGCGCCTGCAGCGCCTGCAGGCGGGCCTCGGCCAGCGCGGGCGAATACGCCTTCGCGACGAGCCTCAGGTAGGCGAGCAGCGCCGCGCTCACCAGCGCGGCAAGCAGAAGGATCCGCGGCAGCGCGTCCGGCTCGTCCTGGAGCATGCCGTGCACGAGGCGGTCCTGCGCGGCGGCAAGGACCATGACGCACGCGAGGATCGCGCCAGCCCCCGCCCAGTAGGGCAGCCGCGCGAGCCGGTCGGAGAGCGCGTAGAGCAGCACCACGGCCGCGAGAAGCAGCGGCTCGACGATGATCGCGCCGTGCGCGAAGCGCTCCGCCGCGCCGGCGAGGCCGCGGGTCGCGGCGATCGAATGCGCGAGCAGCGCGGCGTTGACCGCGATCAGCGTGCGCGCGATGACGCCGAGATTGCGCCAGTCGGGCAGCCGGTCCGTGCTGGCGTTTTGCCTTATACTGGCCATGGTTAGGGAGCGGTGTTCAACCGCATTCGAAAGCTCATTCTCCGGGCATGCCGAAGAAGAAGCAACTCTGGTCCGGGCGCTTCACGCAAGCCGTCGAGCCGCGCGTCAGGAACTTCGGCGCCTCGGTGTCCTTCGATCGCCGCCTTGCCCTCTGCGACATCGACGCTTCGCTCGCGCACGCGCGCATGCTTGGCGCCTGCGGCATCGTCTCCGGCGAGGACGTCAGGGCGATCGAGAGCGGGCTCGCCCGCATCCGCCGTGAAGTGGCGAGCGGCCGCTTCAAATGGTCGCTCGACGACGAGGACGTTCATCTCAACATCGAGCGCCGGCTGACCGCTCTGGTCGGCGACGCCGGCAAGCGCCTGCATACGGCGCGCTCCCGCAACGACCAGGTTGCGACCGATTTGCGCCTGTGGCTGCGCGCAGAGATCGACGAGACGCGGCGCCTCGCCGCGGCGCTGATCGGCGCGCTGCTCGCGCAGGCGGCGCGGCACGCGGCGCTCGTGATGCCGGGCTTCACGCACCTGCAGGTCGCGCAGCCGGTCACGTTCGGCCATCACCTGCTTGCCTACGTCGAGATGCTGGAGCGCGACCGCGAGCGGCTGCTCGCCGCGCGCTCGCGCGTCAACCGCCTGCCGCTCGGCGCGGCCGCGCTCGCCGGCACCTCGTTCCCGATCGACCGCGCGCGCGTCGCGCGCGAACTCGGCTTCGAGGCCGTGAGCGAGAACTCGCTCGACGCGGTCTCCGACCGCGATTTCGCGATCGAGTTCTGCGCCTGCGCGGCGCTGCTGATGATGCATCTGTCGCGGCTCTCCGAGGAGATCGTGCTCTGGGCGAGCCCGCCGTTCGGCTTCGTGCGCCTGCCCGAGCGCTACTGCACCGGCTCCTCGATCATGCCGCAGAAGAAGAATCCCGACGTGCCGGAGCTCGTGCGCGGGAAAAGCGGACGCGTGTACGGCGATCTCCTGGCGCTGCTCACCGTGATGAAGGGGCAGCCGCTCGCCTACAACAAGGACAACCAGGAAGACAAGGAGCCGCTCTTCGACGCGGTCGACACGGTGAAGGCCTGCCTGGAGGTGACCGCGGGCCTCGTCGCCGGCCTCGTGCCGGTCGCGGCCGCGATGCGCGCCGCGGTGCTGAAGGGACATGCGACTGCAACCGATCTCGCCGACTACCTGGTGCGCAAGGGCCTGCCCTTCCGGGACGCGCACGAGGTGGTCGGGCGGGCGGTGCGC
Source organism: Burkholderiales bacterium (assembly GCA_035651575.1). Lineage (GTDB taxonomy): Bacteria > Pseudomonadota > Gammaproteobacteria > Burkholderiales > SG8-39 > SCGC-AG-212-J23. Next base: position 114,995 of record DASRFM010000048.1, read on the forward strand.
GAAGCCGAGCGCCGGGGCACCGAGCTCGCCGCCCTGCCGCTCGCGGTCCTCAAGCGCTTCTCTCCGAAAATCGGCCCGGACGTGAAGAAGGTGCTGAGCCCCGAGGGCTCGGTGGCGGCGCGCAGGCATTTCGGCGGCACGGCGCCCGCGCAGGTGAAGGCGGCCGTCGCCCGCGCCCGGAAGCGTCTCGCCGCCTCGCGCTAGAGCATGCCGCACGCCGCCCTCACCCAGATCGGGAAGTATCCCGTGTTGCGCAAGCTCGGCGAGGGGGCGACCTCGGAGGTCTATCTCTGCACCGACCCCTTCAACGCCCGCGATGTCGCCGTAAAGGTGGCGTTCCCCGAATCCTTCCAGGACCCGGACCGGGGCAAGCTCTACCGCAAGCTCTTCGTCACCGAGGCTTCGCTCGCCGGCAAGCTGCAGCACCCGCACATCTGCCAGATCTACGACGCGGTCGCCGAAGAGAAGCTGCACTACATCGTGATGGAGTACGTGAACGGCGGCACGCTCGAGAGGGCGTGCCGTCCCGACGCGCTGCTGCCGGTGGATCGCATCGTCGAGATCGTCTTCAAGTGCACGCGCGCCCTCGAGTACGCCCACAAGCAGGGCGTGATCCATCGCGACATCAAGCCGGCCAACATCCTCTACACCGGCGACACCGACGTGAAGATCACCGACTTCGGCGCCGCGCTGATCGCCTCGGGCGATACCACGCAGGTGAGCGCGATCGGCTCGCCGGCCTACATGTCCCCGGAGCAGGTGAAGGAGCACCCGCTCGACCACCAGACGGACATCTATTCCATGGGCGTGATGATGTACCACCTGCTCACCGGGCGGCTGCCGTTCCAGGCGGCGAACAACTTCAGCCTCATCTACCAGATCACCAACGTGGATCCCGAGCCGCCCTCGGCCTACCGTCCCGAGATCCCGGAGGCGGTCGACGCGATCGTGCGCCATGCCATGGCGAAGGACCTGGGCGAGCGCTACCGGCAATGGGAGGACTTCTCGCTCGATCTCGCCGAAGCGTTCCGCGCCGAGCACCTCGGCGCGCAGAAGGCGCAGGAATTCGCCGACTCCGACAAGTTCGAGACCCTGCGCAAGCTCGCGTTCTTCGAGCACTTCTCCGATGCCGAGCTGTGGGAAGTGGCGCGCATCTCGACATGGCGCCACGCCGCGGCAGGCGAGCTCCTGATGAAGGAGGGCGAGGCCGGCGATTTCTTCTGCATCCTCGCCGCCGGCCAGGTCAAGGTGACCAAGAAGGGCAAGCTGCTCAACCTGCTGCGCGCGGGCGAGCCCTTCGGCGAGATGGCGTATCTGACGCGCCAGGAGCACGTGCGCGGCGCGGACGTCGCCGTCATGAGCGACGCCAACATCATTTCCGTGCCGACGCAAAAGCTCGCGCAGGCTTCCGACGGCTGCCGCCACAAGTTCGACCGTGCGTTCATGGAGATCCTCGTCGAGCGGCTTTCCATGGCGAACCTGCGCCTCTCCGGCGTCTGAGCGAGGCGTTCCGGAAAAAAGGCGCGCAGGACCGCCTCTCGGCCGAGGCGGAAGGCATCGCCGCGCTCGCCGCCGCCGGTGCGCGCGTACCGCGCGTGCTCGCGCTCGGCCAAGACGAGCTGGTCCTCGAAAGACTGGAGCTTCGCCGCGAGGGCGATTACGCCGAGCTCGCGCGCATGCTGGCGCGCGTGCATCGCGTCACCGGACCGCGCTACGGCTGGCCGCGAGACAACTACATCGGGCTCGGCGTGCAGGCGAACGGCTGGTGCGACGACTGGGCGCGGTTCTGGCTCGAGCGGCGGATGCGGCCGCAGCTCGCGCTCGCGCGGCGAAAGGGCTTCGACCTGCCTGAGCCTTCGCTCGCGCTGCTCGACGGCCACCATCCTGCGCCTTCGCTGCTGCACGGCGACCTGTGGAGCGGCAACGCCGGCTTCTGCGGGGGCCGGCCGGTGCTGTTCGATCCGGCGGTGTATTACGGCGATCGCGAATGCGATCTCGCGATGACCGAGCTCTTCGGCGGATTTCCGCGCGCGTTCTACGAGGCCTACGGCGAGGCCTATCCGCTTGCCTCAGGGTATGAGAAGCGCAAGACGCTCTACAACCTCTACCACCTGCTCAACCACCTGAACCTATTCGGATCGAGCTACCTGCCGCAGGTGCGGGGCGCGCTACGCCTTCTGCTTGACGGTCTCTAGGAGCTTCTGCAGCTCGCCCGACTGGTACATCTCGCGCAGGATGTCGGAGCCGCCGACGAACTCCCCGTTTACGTAGAGCTGGGGAATGGTGGGCCAATTGGCGTACTCCTTGATGCCCTGGCGGATTGCCGGGTCGGCGAGCACGTTCACGGTATGGAACTTGTCCACGCCGCAGGCGTTCAGCACCTGCACGGCGAGCGCGGAGAAACCGCACTGCGGGAACTGCGCCGTGCCCTTCATGTAAAGCACGACCGGATGGGCCGTAACCTGCTCGCGAATCTGCTCTTTGATGTCCATGGCTGCGATTTTACGCCTTTCCGCCCGTTACCCTCGGGATTCGAGCGAGATCGGGCCAGGTGCGCACGTTTTCAAGCCCGGCCTGCTCCAGCAAGCGGCGCACCCGCTCATCCTGCCCGGCGCCGTGTTCCAGGAGCAGCCAGCCGCCACGCTCGAGGTGCGAGGGGGCGGCCTTCACGATTGAGCGAATGTCCGCGAGGCCGTCGGCGCCCGCCACGAGCGCCTGCACGGGCTCGAAGCGAAGATCCGCCAGGTGCGGATCCCCGGCCGCGACATACGGGGGATTGGCAACGATGAGCTCGAAGCGCCTGTCGCCGACCGGGCCGAACCAGTCGCCGTGCAGAAATTCGATTTCCAGCCCGTGCTTCGCCGCGTTGCGTCGCGCGAGCAGGAGCGCTGCCGCGCTCGCCTCCACCGCGGTGACCGCCGCCGCCGGCCGGTGTTTCTTCAGAGCGAGCGCGACGGCGCCCGAGCCGGTGCCGAGATCGAGCGCGCTCGCGAAGGGGCGCTCGAGCGCAAGCTCGACGAGGAGCTCCGTCTCCGGCCGCGGAATCAGCGCCGCCGGATTCACCGCGAGCCCGAGGCCGTAGAACTCCTTGTGCCCGACGATGTAGGCGACCGGCTCGCCGCTCCTCCTTCTCGCGACGAACTCGCAGAATCGCTCTTTCGCGTCGGCCGGAATTCTTCGCTCCGGGAAACCGGCCAGCGCGGCGTGCGAGAAGCCGGTCGCCTCGGCCAGCAGGATGCGCGCATCGCGCATCTCGACGCCGGCAACCGCAAGCGCGTCCGCAACCGTCAAGCGGCTTCTTCGGCGAGCTGGGAGAGCTGCTCGGCCTGGTGCTCGGCGGCGAGCGCGTCCACGATCTCGTCGAGCTCCCCGTCCATGATGCGGTCGATCTTGTAGAGCGTGAGGTTGATGCGGTGGTCGGTCACCCGGCCCTGCGGGAAGTTGTAGGTGCGGATGCGCTCGGAACGGTCTCCAGAGCCGATGAGCGACTTCCTCGTCGAGGCGGTCTTCGCCTGCTGCTCGCGCAGCTGCTTGTCGCGGATGCGCGCCGCGAGCACGCCGAGCGCCTTCTCCCGGTTCTTGTGCTGGGAGCGCGAGTCCTGGCATTCCACCACGATCCCGGTCGGAAGATGGGTCACGCGGATGGCGGACTCGGTCTTGTTCACATGCTGGCCGCCCGCGCCCGAGGCGCGGAAGGTGTCGATGCGAAGGTCCGCCGGATTGAGCTCCACCTCGTTGATCGCATCGGCCTCGGGCAGGACCGCCACCGTGCAGGCGGACGTGTGGATGCGTCCCTGCGCTTCGGTCTCCGGGACGCGCTGCACGCGGTGGCCGCCCGACTCGAACTTGAGCCTGGAGTACGCGCCTTGCCCGATGATGCGGGCGATGACTTCCTTGTAGCCGCCGAGCTCCGAAGGGCTCTCGGAGATCAGCTCGACCTGCCAGCGATGGCGCTCTGCGTAGCGCATGTACATGCGGAACAGATCGCCGGCGAAGAGCGCCGACTCATCCCCGCCGGCGCCGGCGCGGATCTCGATGAACAGGTTGCGCTCGTCGTTCGGGTCCTTCGGCAGCAGCGCCTTCTGCAGGTCGGCCTCGAACGCCTCCATCGCCACGCGCGCCTTTTTGAGCTCCTCGTCGAGGTTCAGTTCGCGTGCCGCCTCGGCGTCGCCCTCGGCCCTGCGGTACTCCTCGTAGAGCCCGACCACATGCGTGAGGTCGGAATGCTCGCGCGACAGGCGCCGGAACTGGTCCATGTCGCGCGTGGCGTCCTCCGCGGCAAGCATCCGGTTCAGCTCATCCAGCCGCGTGGCCAGGCTGTCGAGCTTGGTGCGCAGCGTCGGCTTCACCGCGGCGGGAACAGCCGGCCGATCAGCTCGGCGAGCGCACGACGCTCATCGGCCTCGGCGTCGCTCAAGGCCTGCGTCGGCGCGTGCATGAGCTTGTTGGTCAGGCCGCGCGACAGCGCCTCGAGCACGCTTCTCGGATCGTCGCCGCGCTGGAGCAGGCGCAGCGCGCGCTGCAGCTCGTGGTGGCGGGCCGCCTCGGCCTGGTCGCGCAGCGCGCGGATGAGCGGGACGTTCTCGCGCGCCTGCATCCAGTGCATGAACTGGCCGACCTGCGTCTCGATGATGGCCTCGGCCTGCTGCACCTCGCTGCGCCGCGCATCGAGGTTCTCGGAGACGACGTGCGAGAGGTCGTCCAGCGTATAGAGGAAGACGTCGTCGAGCTCGCCCGCCTCGGGCTCGATGTCGCGCGGCACCGCAAGGTCCACCATGAACATGGGGCGGTGCCTGCGCGCGCGCAGCGCGCGCTCGACCAGGCCCTTGCCGAGGATCGGGAGCGAAGAGGCAGTGCACGACACGACGATGTCGTACTCGTGCAGCTGCGCGCCGAGCGCGCGCAGCTCGAGCGCTTGGCCGTTGAAGCGCGAAGCGAGGCGCTGCGCCCGCTCGGCGCTGCGGTTCGCGACCGCGAGGCGCGCGGGCGCCTGCGCCGCGAAGTGGGTGGCGCAAAGCTCGATCATCTCGCCGGCGCCGATGAACAGCACCTTCTGCTCGCGCAGCGACGGGAAAATGCGCGCCGCGAGCTTCACGGCGGCGGCCGCCATCGACACGCTGCTCGCGCCGATGCGGGTGGTCGAGCGCACCTCCTTCGCGACGGCGAACGAGCGCTGAAAGAGCTTGTGCAGCACGGTGCCGAGCGTGCCCGCCGATTCCGCCGCGCGCGCCGCTTCCTTCATCTGCCCCAGGATCTGCGGCTCGCCGAGCACCATGGAGTCGAGGCCCGAAGCGACACGGAATGCGTGGCGAACGGCGTTCTCGCGTGGCAGCGTATACAGGTACGGCGTGAGATCGGCTGCGCCGAAACGATGGTAGTGCGCGAGCCATTGCGCGGCGGCATCGGGCCGCTCTCCGGAGAAATAGAGCTCCGTGCGGTTGCAGGTGGAAAGGATCGCGGCCTCCGCGCCGAGCCCGCGCTTGAATTCGGTCAGCGCATCGCGCAAGCGCTCGACGTGAAATACCACGCGCTCGCGCACCGCGAGCGGGGCGGTCTGGTGATTCAGGCCGAGGGCGTAAAGCGACATGCAGAAAGCGATCTAAGGTCGCAGATTATAAGCGCTTTCCCCGGGGCGACCGCTTTGTCCAGGATCAAACGCCGCTATAATGGCGGCACATGGATACGCTCGCCCGCATCAAGGAAATGGCCTCGAAGGAGTTCTCGATCGACGCCAATTCCGTCGATCCGAACGCGCCGCTCGACACGCTCGGCGTGGACTCGCTTTCCTTCATCGAGTTCATGTTCAAGATCGAGGAGGAGTTCGGCGTCAGCGTTTCCGACGAGGACCTGAAGGGCATCAAGACGCTCGCCGATCTCGAGCGCCATGTGGCCGCTGCGGTGGCCGCCGCCGGCAAGAGCTGAGGCGCTTCGCCGTGGCTGCACGCCGGGTCGCCGTGACGGGGGCCGGAATCATCTCCCCCTTGGGAAACAGCCTGCAGGCGTTCCATGCCTCGCTCGCCGAGGGCAGGTCGGGCATCGCGCGCCTGCCGGAAGCGATCACCCAGGGCTCCGGGGTGCAGGTCGGCGCCATGGTGGACTGGAAGCCTGCCGGCCTGTTCACCGAAGCGGAGCTCGCCAATACGGATCGCGTCGCGCAGTTCGCCCTCGCTGCCGCGGGCCAGGCGCTCGCCGCCTCCCGGCTCTCTCCGGAAGGCGCCGCGCGCGACCGCGTCGGCGTCTACTGGGGCACCGGCATGGGCGGCGCGAATACGCTCGAGGCGAGCTTCAGGCGCCTCTATGCCGACCGCGACTGGCGCGCGCGGCCGCTGACCGTCGTCATGGCGATGAACAACGCGGCGGGCTCGAACGTCGCCGTGCGCCACGGCCTGCGCGGCCCGTTCGCCAACTTCTCCACCGCGTGCTCTTCGTCTGCAATGGCCGTCGGCGAAGCGATGGTCGCGATCCAGGCGGGACGCGCAGACGCGATCGTCGCGGGCGGCTCCGAGGCCCTGCTGACGCCCGGCACGCTCGCGGCATGGCAGGCATTGCGCACGCTCGCGCCCGCGGACGCGAGCGATCCGAGCGCGAGCTGCAAGCCCTTCGACAAGCGGCGTGCGGGCCTCGTGCTCGGCGAAGGGGCCGCGGCATTCGTGCTGGAAGAGGAATCGCACGCCCGGGCGCGTGGCGCGAAGATCCATGCCTTCGTCACCGGCTACGGCAATTCGTGCGACGCGGTGCACATGTCGCGCCCCGACCGCGACGGGCAGGTGCGCGCAATGCGCGACGCGCTCGCGCTGGCGGGCCTGCAGCCCGGGGACATCGCCTACATCAACGCCCACGGCACCGCGACCTCGGTCGGTGACGTCGTCGAGAGCGAGGCGATCAACGTGGTATTCGGCCCCGCATCGAGCGAGGTGCGCGTGAGCTCGACCAAGTCGATGCACGGCCACCTGCTCGGCGGCGCCGGCGCCCTCGAGTTCGCCGTCGCGCTGCTCGCGCTCGAGGGAACGCTCGCGCCGACCGCGCACCTCGAGGAACCGGATCCCGCGTGCAAGCTGCGCCACGTGGCCCAGCGCGCCGAACGCATCGCGCCGCCGCGCGCAGTGATGTCGAACTCGTTCGCCTTCGGCGGCTCGAACGTCGTGCTTATCGCCGAGCGCCCGAACTGAGCCAGCGGCGCAACCGTAGCGGCCAAGCCCGCGTCTGACAGGTCTGCCAGACGAACGCCATCAATGTGACGAGCGCCAAGTAGGTCGCCGGCATCATCTCGCGGCCTCCGGCACGGTAAAAGATGTGCGGCGCTTGAAGCGCGAACGCGATGGCCGCCAGCAGGCGCAACCCGCGCGACGCGAGCGGCGATAGCGCTATTGCCAGCGCGCCAAAGAACAGCAGCCCTCTCGCTGGAAGCCACCAGCTGAGCAGATGGTGCGCGACCCTCCTGAACTCGTCGCCCGGCGACAGACGCAGCAGCTCGCCTGCTGCCCCGAAATAGGCCGAAGGCGGCGCGATCAGCGTGTCCGACAAGTTGGAGGCCAGCGTCAAAGGCACGAACCGGTGACCGAATGCGAGATTGTGGAGCGGGAGCAGCAGGACGAGCGCGAGGCCCAGGCATTCGGCGCTCTTCAGGCTCGCCAATTGACCGCGCCAGCGGAAGCACAGCCACAGAAGCGCGACCAGAATCCCGGCCAGGACGAAATTGGGCCGTACCACGATCGCAAGCCCGAGGGCGAGAAATCCGAATCCGACGCCGGCATTGGGCGGAGGCTCGGGATCGAGAAGCGCAGAAACGTTCTTGAGGAAAAAAAGGACCGACAGCGCAACGAGAAAAAGCCCCAGCGGATCCCCGTAGCCGTCCGCCGCGGTGCGCAGGATCTTGACCATCATGGTCATCGATAGCAGGGCCACGGCGAGGAACAGGGTGCGGCCGGCTGCGAGCTCCTTCGTGATCCGGTACAGCAGTACGGGAACGATGCATATCAGCAGCAGATAGCCGAATCCGGAATCGCCAAAAAGAGCGGATTCCGCGGCCCGGAAATAACGCATTCCCGGCATGAAGACATACACGTCTTCGCCCCCCCTCAATGCGTCGCCGACGCGTCCCTGGAGCAGATCGAACAGAATGTCCCGTCCCCAGGAAAGATAGAGAAGCGCATCGCGGTTGACCGCGCGGCCAGGCAGTCCGCCGAAAAATTCCGGTGCAGCAGCGTAGCCAATAGCGGCGCTCGCTCCCAGAATGGCGATCGGGGTCCAGGGCAAGGACCGCAGCCGCACGCCGGCGAGCAGGAGAAGGCATGTCGACACCACGAGCCATGCTCGATACGCGGCCAGCCTTGCCGCCAGGGCAACCGAAGGGTGCAGTTGCAGCACCAAGGGCTGCAATTCGTTCGGCTGCAGCGCCCAGACGCGCGCACCCACGTCGCCGGCCACGAGCGCTCTGCACGAGCTGCGCTTCGCCTCCCGCTCTACCGCACCGGGCCTCTCCCACACGAGCGATCCGGTCCAGCACAAAGTGCTTCCCTCAAGTTCGCGCGGGAGTGCATAAGCGACATAGAACGAAAGGGGGGCTTTATTCGGATTTTCCGAGAAGGTGGCCCAGACAAAGCGCGAGTCGAAAAGAAATCCCGCGGACAGGCGCTTCTCCGGGCCGAGCGCGATTTCGTCTACCGGGCGACTGAGTGCGCCACGCCGCCAAAGGCCGTCGGCCGACTTCGCGAAGGCGCCTTGCGGAAGAGCGAGGTCGCTCCAGCAAGGCGCCGGCATTCCCCATGGCATCGTAGCGGATCGACTGCACGCGGCCGCGTCGGGATTCGCGGTCGCGTAGTCCGCGACGAAGGCCTCCAGAACGAGCGGAGGCAATCCATGCGCGTAGACAGATGCGACATTTTGCGGGTTCGGCGCAAAGAAGTTGTGCCCTTCCTCCCATTGCGGCCTGGGAAAAAGCAGGCCGACCAACTGGCTAAGCAGGAACACTGCTGCCACCGCGACGATCGCCGAACGGTTCCGGCGAACCTCGGCGGTACACGCGATCAGGAGACCGACGCCCACGGCGGCCGCTTGCCATAGCGTGTTGACCGGGATCCCCGCGTTGACGAGCAGCAGGATCGCGAGCAGCGTCCGGGCAACGAAGGGCCTCACCGCGGCGGCCGCCTCCATGTCACCGCAGCACTGACGGCATAGTTCCATACCACGCCGACCAGGGCGCCTGCGGCAGCAGCCACGATCCACCCCTCCTTAGCGAACAACGCGGTGGCGACACCGATGTTCGCCACGACACCGAGCCCGCAGATCGTATAGAAGCTCAGGAGCCCGCCCAGCCAGCTCGACAGGCCGCGATGCCGGCGATCGTGATAGGTGAGCCAATCGTTAAGCGCATAGTTCGTCGTCATCGCGACGAGCGTGGCGGCCGTCTGGGCAACGCCGAAATCCAGTCCCGCCTGCCGGTAGGCGAGCCAGAGGACGGAGAAATGCACGCCGACGCCGGACACGCCGACCAGAGAGAAAAGAACGAACCGCGAAGGCACGAAACGTCGCAGGAGCTTGTCGACCAGCAGCAGCCCGAATTCCCAGAGGACGGCGGAGTCGAGCTTGCTCTCGCCGGCATGCCGCGGCCGGAAGCTGTAGGGGACTTCGGCGAACTTCAGTCGTTGCGGCGCCGTGGCAAGCAGGTCAAGCAGGATCTTGTAGCCCTCGCCGGACAACCGCCGTACTGACAGATCAAAGGCCTCACGTCGCATGAGGAAAAAGCCACTCAAAGGGTCGGCAATCGCGGTTCCGATCAGCAGACGCGCGGCCACCGTGGCAAGTCGGCTCATGCGCAGACGGCGCGCATCCCAGTCGCCGACGGATCCGCCTTCGATGTATCGGCTGCCGACGACGACATCAAGCTGCTCGCCCACCAATCTCTGCAGCATCAGGGGGAGGATGGACTCGTCATGCTGCAAGTCGGCATCCATGACCGCGATGTACGGGCTGCTGGTACTGAGGACGCCTTCGATCACCGCGCGGGACAGCCCTCGCCGGCCGACGCGTTGCAGCAGGCGAACGCGCGGGGTCGTCTGCGCAATCGCGCGCACGGCGTCCGCGGTTCCGTCCGGAGAGTCGTCGTCCACGAACACGACCTCCCAGGACGCGCCGGCCAATGCGCGCTCGAGCCGCTGCACGACCTCAGCGACATTATCCTTTTCGTTGTACGTCGGAACGACGACCGCTAGATCCGCCACGAAACCTCAAAGCGGGAGGAATTTGGTGGCCAAGGCCGGAATCGAACCAGCGACACACGGATTTTCAGTCCGCTGCTCTACCAACTGAGCTACTTGGCCGTCCTGCGGGAAAGGGCGCGATTATAAAGAAAAAGGGCGCCGAAGCGCCCTTCTCTTACTCGAGGATGGAGGTAACGGAGGAGACCTGGGTCTCCTCTGTTCCTTACATGTCCATGCCGCCCATGCCGCCCATGTCGGGCATGCCGTGCGAATGTCCGCCGCCGCCTTTCTTCTCCTCGACCAGCTCGGCCACCATGGCGTCGGTGGTGAGCATGAGGCTCGCGACGGAAGCGGCGTTCTGCAGCGCGGTGCGGCTGACCTTGGTCGGGTCGATCACGCCCTGCTGCACGAGGTCGCCGTACTCCTCGGTCTGCGCGTTGAAGCCGTAGGTGCCCTTGTTCTCCAGCACCTTGTTCAGCACCACCGAGGGCTCGGCGCCGGCGTTGTCCACGATGATGCGCAGCGGCTCCTCCAGGGCGCGCATCACGATCTTGATGCCCGCGTCCTGGTCCTCGTTGTCGCCCTTCAGCTTCTTGTCGAGCGCCTGCTTGGCGCGCAGGAACGCGACGCCGCCGCCCGGGACGATGCCTTCTTCGACCGCGGCGCGGGTGGCGTGCAGCGCGTCCTCGACGCGCGCCTTCTTCTCCTTCATCTCGACTTCGGTCGCGGCGCCGACCTTGATCACCGCCACGCCGCCGGCGAGCTTCGCCACGCGCTCCTGCAGCTTCTCCTTGTCGTAGTCGCTGGTCGCCTCGTCGATCTGGACGCGGATCTGCTTGACGCGCCCCTCGATGTCCTTCTTGCTGCCGGCGCCATCGATGATGGTGGTGTTTTCCTTGCCCGACTCGACCTTCTTCGCCTTGCCGAGGTCCTTGACCGTGGCGTTCTCGAGCTTCAGGCCGAGCTCCTCGGAGATCACGGTGCCGCCCGTCAGGATCGCCATGTCTTCCAGCATCGCCTTGCGGCGGTCGCCGAAGCCCGGCGCCTTCACCGCGACGGTCTTCAGGATGCCGCGGATGTTGTTCACGACGAGCGTCGCGAGCGCCTCACCCTCGACTTCCTCCGCGATGATCAGCAGCGGCTTGGCCGCCTTCGCCACCTGCTCCAGGATCGGCAGCAGCTCGCGGATCGAGGAGATCTTCTTGTCGTACAGGAGGACGTACGGATCCTCGAGCACGGCGATCTGCTTCTCCGGGTTGTTGATGAAGTAGGGAGAGAGATAGCCGCGGTCGAACTGCATGCCCTCGACGAGATCGAGCTCGTTGTCGAGCGACTTGCCGTCCTCGACGGTGATCACGCCTTCCTTGCCGACCTTGTCCATCGCATCGGAGATGATCTTGCCGATGTTCGCGTCCGCGTTGGCCGAGATCGAGCCGACCTGGGCGATCTCCTTCGACGTGGTGCAGGGCTTGGAGACCTTCTTCAGCTCATCCACCACCGCGGCGACCGCCTTGTCGATGCCGCGCTTGAGGTCCATCGGATTCATGCCGGAGGCCACGAACTTCATGCCCTCCCGAACGATGGCCTGGGCGAGCACCGTGGCGGTGGTGGTGCCGTCGCCGGCGACGTCCGAGGTCTTGGACGCGACTTCCTTCACCATCTGCGCGCCCATGTTCTCGAACTTGTCCTTCAGCTCGATCTCTTTCGCGACCGAGACGCCGTCCTTGGTGACGGTGGGGGCGCCGAACGAGCGCTCGAGGACGACGTTGCGGCCCTTGGGCCCCAGCGTCACTTTGACGGCGTCCGCCAGGATGTTCAGTCCATGGACCATCCGGCTGCGGGCGCCTTCGTGGAAACGTACTTCTTTGGCAGGCATTGCGTTGCTCTCCTAGAAAATATTCTTCGTGAAAGGCGTTAGTTGCCTTCGATAACGCCCATGATGTCTTCCTCGCGCATCACGAGGAGCTCGTCGCCCTTGACCTTCACCGTCTGGCCCGAGTACTTGCCAAACAGCACGCGGTCGCCGACCTTGAGGTCGACCGGGATCAGCTTGCCGTTGTCGTCCTTCTTCCCCTTGCCTACGGCGACGATCTCGCCCTGGTCGGGCTTTTCGGCTGCCGTATCCGGAATGACGATGCCTCCGGCGGACTTGCGCTCCTCTTCGATTCGCTTGACGATCACGCGATCATGCAGCGGACGGATCTTCATACTCGCATCTCCCGAAAAAACTGATGGATTACAATGGCTTGGGATTGCCCCAAGCGCCTGAATTGAGAGGGCTGTTAGCACTCATCCCTACCGAGTGCTAATGATAAAGACTCCTTCGGCGCTTTTCAAGAACCTCGTGCTCGCAAGACGCGCGTTTTGCTGTTTGTTAGTGCTTGCTTCAGGCTTGGCTGCAGGCGCCGAGCTGCCCAAGGAGGTGCTGCAGGCGCTCCGCGCTGCCGGCATCCCGGCGGCACGCGTCGCCGCAGTGGTCATGCCGGTCGACGGCGCGCGTCCGACGCTGGCGGTGAACGAGACGCAGGGCATGAATCCGGCGTCGGTGATGAAGCTCGTCACGACGTACGCGGCGCTCGAGCTCCTCGGGCCGGCTTATCGCTGGCAAACGGAAGTGTTCCTCGACGGGACGCGGCGAAGCGACGCGCTCGAGGGCAATCTCGTGCTGCGCGGCCACGGCGATCCCAAGCTCACCTACGAAGGCTTCTGGCTGCTGCTGCGGGAGCTGCGTGCCCGCGGCCTGCGCGACATCCGCGGCGACGTCGTGATCGACCGCAGCTTCTTCGGGCCGGTCGAGGACGGACGCATCGACGACGAGGCGTTCCGGCCCTACAACGTCCTGCCCGACGCCCTGCTGCTCAATTTCCGCTCCGTGCGCTTCACGTTTGTGCCCGAGGCCGAGTCCTCGACGGTGCGCATCTTCAGCGAGCCGACGCTGCCCGACCTGCAAATCGTGAACGAACTGCGACTCAGCGACGGCCCGTGCCCCGAAGGGCGCGCCTTTCGCGACCTGATCGGCGCGAGCTTCGCCGCCGCGCCGCCGCGCGCCGCGTTCACCGGCCGCTACCCGGCCTCGTGCGCCGAGCACGAGCTGAATGCGGCGCTCTATCCGCCGGAAGGCTACATCGCCTCCGTGCTGCGCCAGCTGTGGCAAGAGCTCGGCGGCACCTGGAGCGGCGCCGTGCGCGAGGGGCTCGCGCCGGCCGGCGCGGCGCCCTTCTACATGCGCGAGTCGGCCCCGCTCGCCGAGCTGGTGCGCGACATCAACAAGTTCTCCAACAACGTCATGGCGCGCCAGCTCTACCTCACGCTCGCGGGCGAGCTTGGCGGCGCGCCGGCGCGCCCGGAGAACGCCGCCGCCGCGATCCGCGAGTGGCTCGGCAAGAAAGGCATCGCAGCACCCGAGCTGGTCCTGGAGAACGGCTCCGGCCTGTCGCGAAACGAGCGCGTCAGCGCCGCGACGCTCGCTGCGCTGCTGCAGGCGGCCTGGCGCAGCGCCGTCATGCCGGAGCTTCTCTCCTCCATGCCGGTGATCGCGCTCGACGGCACGATGCGCAGGCGGCTGCGCGGCGAGGCGATCTCGGGCAATGGACACGTCAAGACGGGCCTCCTCGCCGACGCGCGCTCCATCGCCGGCTTTGTGCACGATGCGCGCGGCAACCGCCAGATCGTCGTCATGATCGTGAACCATCCGAACGCGCCGCAGGCGCAGGCGGCGCTCGACGCGCTTCTGCGCTGGACCTACGAGCGCGCGCTCACAGCCCCAGCCCGTCCCACAGCGCGTCGACCCGCCGCTTCACCGCGTCATCCATGACGATCGGCCGGCCCCAGGCGCGCGTCGTCTCCGCCGGCCACTTGTTCGTCGCATCGATGCCGAGCTTCGAGCCGAGGCCGGCGACCGGGCTCGCGAAGTCGAGAGAGTCGATCGGCGTGTTCTGCACGGGCACGCTGTCGCGCACCGGGTCGACGCGGGTGGTCACGGCCCACACCACTTCCTTCCAGTTGCGCACGTCGATGTCCTCGTCGCAGACGATGATGAATTTCGTGTACATGAACTGGCGCAGGTAGCTCCAGATGCCGAACATCACGCGCTTCGCGTGCCCGGGGTACTGCTTGCGCATGCGCACCACAGCGAGACGGTACGAGCAGCCTTCCGGCGGCAGGTAGAAGTCGAGGATCTCCGGAAACTGCCTGGCGAGGAGCGGGACGAAAACCTCGTTCAACGCCATGCCGAGCACCGCCGGCTCGTCGGGCGGCTTGCCGGTATAGGTGGAATGGTAGATCGGCTCGCGCCGCAGGCTCACGCGCTCGAGCGTGAGCACGGGAAAGCGCTCGGCCTCGTTGTAGTAGCCGGTATGGTCGCCGTGCGGCCCTTCCTGCGCGAAGTCGTCCGGATGGATGAATCCTTCCAGCACGATCTCCGCGTTCGCCGGGACCTGCAGGTCGCCGACCGAGCTGCGCGCAAGCTCGGTGCGGGCCCCGCGCAGCAGGCCCGCGAACTGGTATTCGCTCAACGCATCCGGCACCGGCGTCACCGCCGCGAGCATCGTCGCCGGATCCGCACCGAGCGCCACGGCAACCGGGAACGGCTTCCCGGGATGCGCGGCCTGGTGCTCGCGCCAATCGAGCGCGCCGCCGCGATGCGCGAGCCAGCGCATGATGAGCCGGTTGCGGCCGATGACCTGCTGGCGGTAGATGCCGAGGTTCTGGCGCCGCTTCGCCGGGCCGCGCGTGACGGTGAGGCCCCAGGTGACGAGCGGGCCCGCGTCCCCGGGCCAGCAGGTCTGGATCGGCAGGCGCGCGAGGTCGACTTCGTCCTTCTCCCAGACGATGTCGCGAAGGGGCGCGGAGGAGCGCTCCTTCGGCGCCATGTTCAGCACCTGGCGGTAGAGCGGGAACTTCTCCCACAGATCGGCGAGGCCCTTCGGCGGCTCGGGCTCTCTCAGGTGCGCGAGCAGGACGCCGATCTCGCGCAGCTCCTTCGCTTCGCGAACGCCCATCGCGGCGGCGACGCGCTCCACGGTGCCGAACAGGTTGGCGAGGACCGGGATGCGGTGGCCCGAATTGGAGCCTGCCACTGCCGGCCGCTCGAAAAGAAGCGCCGGGCCTCCCCGCTGCAGCACGCGGTCGGCGATCTCGGTCATCTCGAGGCGCGGGGACACCTCTGCGCGCACGCGCTTCAGATCTCCGCGCGCCTCGAGCTGGGCGAGGAACTCCCGCAGGTCGCCGTAGCTCATCGGGATCGCTTCACTTCGCCGCCGAGACGACCTGCGCCGCGAGCAGCTCGGTGAAATCGAGGAGCTTGGCGTCGCGCCCGCGCGCGGGATATTCGCGCTCGTGCCCGGGCAAGGCGAGGGTGAGACGGGTAGTGCCGAACCAGCCGAGCGCGCCCATCGCTGCACCGCCGAGCGCCACCAGCGCCGCGGCGACGGGCAGGATGCCGGACAGCGCCTGGAGCGCGCTGAAGAATCCCTGCAACAGGCGCGCGACGCCCTGCCCGCCGGCCCCCGCCATCTCGCCTGCCGCGCTTGCGGCGAACGAGCCGAGCGGCGCCGCGACGGCGAAAAGCACGAGCGCGACGACGATGAAGCCGATTCCCCAGCGCAGCTTGCGTTCATCGCGCTCGAAGGCGACGCGCACCGAGGCGATGGCGCGCAGCGGGAGCGTCTCGAGCAACCCGCCACCCTGGTGGACCAGGCAGTTCGGGTACAGCGTGAGATAGCTCCCGCGCAGCGGACCGCCGCGGGGAAAATCAAAGCGCGCGATCGCAGGCCCGGGATCGGTCATGGCGAGAGCCGCTCTACCGCATAGCTCGCCACGATGCCCGCCAGCACCGCCATCCCGACCCAGTTGTTGTGCCGGAAGGCCTCGAAGCAGCCGCTGCGGGTGCGGCTGCGGATCAGCCGCCAGTGGTGGACCATCATCGCGCCCGCGGCCGCGAGGCCGAGGTAATAGGGCCAGCGCAGCGCGAGCCACGCGCCGAGCGCGGCCAGCAGCATGAGCATGAGCGCATAGCTCGCGACGACCGCCGCCACGTCCCAGCGGCCGAGGGTGAGGGCGGAAGTCCGGATGCCGAGCCGTGCGTCGTCGTCGCGGTCCACCATAGCGTACTCGGTATCGTACGCGAAGGCGTAGAAGACGTTCGCGGCGAGAAGCAGCCAGCACTCCGCCGGCAGGCGATTCTGGATCGCGGCATAGGCCATCGGGATGCCGAAGCCGAACGCGATGCCGAGGTAGGCCTGCGGCAGCGGGAACACGCGCTTCGCGAAGGGATAGCTCGCCGCGATGGCGAGCGCGACGAACGAAAGCTGGATCGCGAAGCGCCCGAGGGACAGCACGAGGCCGAACGCGGCTGCGGCGAGCACGGCGGCAAGCGCCAGCGCCTCCGCGGGACGGATTTCGCCCGCGGCCAGAGGGCGCATGCGAGTGCGCTCGACATGCGCGTCGAACTCGCGGTCGGCGTAGTCGTTGATCGCACAGCCCGCGGAGCGCATCACGATCGTGCCGACGACGAAGATCAGCACCAGGTCGACGGAGGGCTGGCCGCGCGCAGCGAGCCACACCGCCCAAAGCGTAGGCCAGAGCAGGAGCAGCCAGCCGATCGGCTTGTCGAGCCGGATCAGCCGCTCGTAGGCGTCGAGCCTGCGCACGATGAAAGGAGTATCGAGCCGCATGGTCAGGCGGCCAGGAGCTCCTGGCGCGCGCCGAGCCAGCGCTCGACGTGCCGAGCCGCCGCGCGCGGATCGGCGCGCAGGAGCTCCGCTGCAGCGTCCCGCGCCGCCTCCACCAGGTCGAGGTCACGCTCGAGGTCCGCGAAGCGCAGGAGCGGCGCGCCGCTCTGACGCTCGCCGAGATACTCGCCCGGGCCGCGCAGCTCGAGGTCGAGCCGTGCGATCTCGAAGCCGTCCTTGTTCCCGTAGATGATCTTCAGCCTTTCTTTCGCATTGCCCTGCAGCGGCTCGCCATAGAGCAGCACGCAGACGCTTTCGCGCGCGCCGCGCCCGATACGCCCCCTGAGCTGGTGGAGCTGCGCGAGGCCGAAGCGCTCGGCGCTCTCGATCACCATGAGCGAGGCGTTCGGCACGTCGACGCCGACCTCGATCACCGTCGTGCAGACGAGGAGCTGGATCCTGTTCGTCTTGAACGCATCCATGACGGCGGCCTTCTCGGCCGGCGGGAGCCGGCCGTGCAGCAACCCGACGCGCAGCGCTTTCAGCTCCGCGGCGAGCTTGTCGTAGGTGTCGAGCGCCGTTTGCACGCCTTCTTTGGATTCCTCGATCACCGGGCAAACCCAGTAGGCCTGCTGTCCTTCGGCGCACGCTTCGCGGATGCGGTCGAGCACCTCCCCGCGGCGCGCCGAGGAGTAGAGGCGCGTGCCGACCGGCTTGCGCCCCGGCGGCATCTCATCGATCGTCGACACGTCGAGGTCGGCGTAGTAGGTCATCGAGAGCGTGCGCGGGATCGGCGTCGCGCTCATCATGAGCTGGTGGGGCAGGAGCGCCTCTCCCTTGCGCCGCAGCGTGGCGCGCTGCTGCACGCCGAAGCGGTGCTGCTCGTCGACCACGGTGAGCGCGAGGCGCGCGAACTCCACGCCCTCCTGCACCAGCGCGTGCGTGCCGATGACGATCTGCGCCGAGCCGTCGAGCGCGGCCTGCAAGACGGCTTTCTTCTGCGCGCGCACAAGCCCGCCGTGCAGCCACGCGATACGCACGCCGAGGGGCGCGAACCACTCCTCGAACTTGCGCAGGTGCTGCTCCGACAGGATTTCGGTCGGCGCCATGACGGCGGCCTGCGCCCCGCTGTCCACCGCGGCGAGGCACGCGACGGCGGCCACGATCGTCTTGCCGCTGCCTACGTCGCCCTGCAGGAGGCGCTGCATCGGATGCGGCTCGGCGAGATCGCGCATCACCTCGTCGAGCGCGCGCGACTGCGCGCGGGTGAGGCGAAACGGCAGGCTCTTCAGGAAGCGGCTCACCAGCGGGCCGCCGAGGCGCAGCGGCGCGGCGCGCCGCGCCCGGCGGCTGCGATAGGCAAAGCGCATGGAAAGCTGCTGCGCGAGGAGCTCGTCGAATTTCATGCGGCGCCAGGCCGGATGGGTCCGGCCGACGAGGGCGCCTACATCGGTGCCCGGGGGCGGGCGGTGCAGCAGCCGCACGCTGTCCTCGAAGGCGGCAAGGCCCAGCCGCCGGCGCAACCCCTCGGGCAGAGAATCCGCGAGCGGCCCTTCATCGAGCGCCTGCAGCACGCGGGCGCGAATCGCGGCCTGGGAGACGCCGGCGGTCGCCGGATAGACGGGAGTGAGCGCCTCGGGAAGCGGCTCGCCTTCGCGCACGAAGCGATAGCGCGGATGCACCATCTCCCCGAGCCGCACCTCGCCGAAGGCGCGCACGCGCTCGCCCTGCTCGGCAGCCTCCTTGAATTGGGCGACCTGCCCGGCGTGGAAGTGGAAGAAGCGCAGCATCAGGCCTTCGGCGGCCACGACGAGCTGGCGCTTGCCCCTGAAAACGACGTCGGCGCGCTTCACCTTCGCCTCCACGAGCACCGGCTGGCCGGGCGCCGCGGCGTGCGCCGGGGTGAGCACGGTCTCGTCCTCGTAGCGCAGCGGCAGGTGCAGCACGCAGTCCAGGCGCGTGCGCAGTCCGAGCTTCCCGAGCTTGCCGGCCGGCGCGCGCGCCGGCTTCACCCGGCGTGCAGGATCGCGTCGACCTCGACGAGGGCGCCGCGCGGCAGGCCGGCGACGCCGACCGCGGCGCGCGCGGGATAGGGCTCGCGCACGTACTGCGCCATGATCTCGTTCACGCGGGCGAAGTGCGCAAGGTCGGTGAGATACACCGTCATGCGCACCGCGTGCTGCAGCGTGAGCCCCGCCGCGTCGGCCACCGCGGCGAGGTTGCGGAACACCCGGTGCGTCTGGGCGTCGATGCCCTCGGCGAGCTGCATGCTCGCGGGATCGAGGCCGATCTGGCCGGAAAGGTAGACGGTCTCCCCGGCGCGGATCGCTTGCGAATAGGTGCCGATCGCGGCGGGCGCGTCCTTCGTCTGGATCGCGGTTTTCATGGCGCGTATCTTAGCGGAATGACTCCGGACCTCGAAAAGTGGCTCGGCACCGCGCGCGACGGGCCGCTCCTGCGCCATTCCCTCGGCTTGAAATATGCAAAGGCCGGCGATCTCGACAAGGCAATCGAGCACTTCTCCGAAGCGGTGGCCCGCGACCCGCGCTATTCCGCGGCCTGGAAGGGGCTTGCGCGCGCGCTGGCCGATGCGGGCCGCGAGGCGCTGGCCATCGACGCCTACCGCAGGGGCATCGCGGCCGCCCAGCAAGCCGGCGACAAGCAGGCGGAAAAGGAGATGCGCGTCTTCCTGCGCCGCCTGGAGAAGGATCAGCCCTCCGGCGGCACGAGCCCGGTGCGCAAGGCATAGCGCACGAGCCCCGCGACGTCGCGGATGCCCAGGCGCTCCATAAGCTGCGCGCGGTGCGTCTCCACCGTCTTCACCGAAAGGCCGAGCGCGTACGCGATCTCCTTCGTGCTCTTGCCCGCGGCCATCAGGCGCAGCACCTCGCGCTGGCGCGCGGTCAGCACTTCGCCCGGCGGCTCGCCGCCGACGCGCTGCACGTAGCCTTCCACCACCTGGCGCGACACCGCGGGGCTGAACCAGCTCTCGCCGCGGATGACGCTGCGCAGCGCGAGCTCGAGCTCCCCGGTGGCGGCGTCCTTGAGGAGAAAGCCGGCGACGCCGGCGCGCAGCGCCTGCATGACGTACTCCTCGCCCGAGTGCATGGAAAGGATCACGACCCGCATCTCGGGATGGCGCGCGCGCAGGCGCGCCGCCGCTTCCAGGCCGGAGAGCCCCTTCATGGCGATGTCCATGAGGACCACGTGCGGCCGCGCTGTCTCCGCGAGGGCGAGCGCCTCTTCGCCGCCCGCCGCCTCGCCCACCACCTCTACGTCCTTCATGCCGCCAAGGAGCGAGCGGATCCCGGCGCGCACCAGCGCATGGTCGTCCACGAGCAGGACCCGGATGGTTTCGGTGTGCGGCGCGCTCATGCGGTGCGCAGCGGGAATGTTGCCACCAGCCGCGCGCCCCGTCCCGCGCGGGTAGCGAGCTCGAGCGTCCCGCCGGCGTGCGCGACGCGCTCCTCCATGCCGACCAGGCCGAGGCTCGCACCGGCTGCCGAGCGGCGGCGCGCGCCGTCCGCGTCGAAGCCGCAGCCGTCGTCCCGCACCTCGAGGACGAGCGCGGCGCCCTCGCCGCGCACGCGGAGCCAGAGGTTCCGCGCGCGCGCGTGCCGCAGGACGTTGTTGATCGCCTCCTGGGCGACGCGGAAGCAGGCGGTCTGCACTTCGGCGGACAGCGCGTCGGGCACGCCCTCGGCGTGGAAATGCGGCGTGAGCTCGCCGAGGCTCGCCTGCCGGTCGAGGTGCGAGCGCAGCGCGGCCACGAGGCCGAGATCGTCGAGCTGCAGCGGGCGCAGGCTGGACGAGAGCTGGCGCACCCGGTCGAGCGCGTGGACCGTCATCTCGATGCACGCGTCGAGGCGCTCCCCCGCGCCGCGGCGCGCGGCCGACTCGAGCTGGAGCTTGAGCGCGGTGAGCGCCTGGCCGATGTCGTCGTGCAGCTCGCGCGCGAGGCGGGCGCGCTCGTGCTCCTGCACCTCGAGCAGGCGCCGGGACAGCGCGCGCAGGCGCTCCTGCGAGCTCTCGAGCGCGCGCCGCGTGGCGAGATGGCGCTCGCGCTCGGCACGCTCCTCGAGCGCGCGCCGCAGCGCGGGCGCCAGCCGCCCGAGCCCGTCCTTGAGCACGTAGTCCGTGGCCCCCGCGTGCAGCGCCTCGACGGCGCGCTCCTCGCCGAGCGCGCCCGAGAGCAGCACGAACGGCACGAACGGGTCAGCCTCGCGCACGCGCCGCAGCGCCTCGAGCCCGGTGTAGTCGGGCAGCCGATAGTCGGCGACGATCGCATCGAAGCGCCCGGGCGCAAATTCGCGCTCGAAGGCCGCGCGGCCCTGCGCGAGCGTCGGCGCGCAATCGAAGCCGCCGTCGGCGAGCGCTTGCAGCGCGAGCGTGGCGTCGCCGGGATGGTCTTCGAGCACCAGGATGCGCAAGGGCTCGCGGCTCATGAGAAGCGATATCCGAGGTCAATCGTACCGCGGCACGCGCTTTGCGAGTGGCGCGGGCGATGCCGGATTTTTCCGCCGAACCGCGTCCCGACGGCAACAATTACACCCGCCTGTACGATTTGCAGCCGGCCCTGTCGGCGCGCGCCGCGGGCCTGCGTTACGCGCACGACGGCCGTCCGGGCATCAGGCGCCTGCGCGCGGGCGAGGGATTCCGCTACGTCGCGCCGAACGGCCGCACGGTGCGCGACCGGCGCACCCTCGCGCGCATTCGCGCGCTCGCGATTCCGCCGGCGTGGAGCGACGTATGGATTGCGCCCCTCGAGGATAGCCACGTGCAGGCGACCGGGCGCGACGCGCGCGGGCGCAAGCAGTATCGCTACCACCGACGCTGGCGCGAGATCCGCGACGAGACGAAATACGGGCGCCTGCTGGAGTTCGCCGGCGCGCTGTCGAGCATTCACCGCAGGGTCGCCCGCGACTTGCGCCTGCCCGGGCTGCCGCGGGAGAAGGCGCTCGCCGTGGTCGTGCGTTTGCTCGAGCGAAGCTGCATCCGCGTGGGCAACCAGGAGTATGCGCGCGAGAACGAATCGTACGGCCTGACGACGCTGCGCGATCGCCAGGTGCAGGTGCGCGGCGCGACGCTGAAGTTCCGCTTCCGCGGCAAGAGCGGCGTCAGGCACGACCTCGCCCTGTCGGATGCGCAGGTCGCCCGCATCGTGCGCGGAATGCAGGATCTGCCGGGCTACGAGCTCTTCCAGTACCTCGACGACTCCGGCGCGACCCGGCGCATCGAGTCGGCGGACGTCAACGCCTACCTCAAGGAGATCGCCGGCGAGGAATTCACGAGCAAGGATTTCCGCACCTGGGCCGGGACGCTGCACGCGGCCGAAGCGTTGCGCCGCACGGCGCGCCCGGCGTCCGAGGCGCAGGCGAAGCGCGGCATCGCGACGGCGGTGGACGAGGTGGCGCGCCGGCTCGGCAACACGAGGGCGGTCTGCAGGAAGTGCTACATCCATCCGGCGGTGCTCTCCGCCTACGCGAGCGGCGCCTTGCACGACTTGCGCGGCAGCAGCCCCGCGTCCCGCCTCGCGCGCCTGCTGCGCAGCGCCGCGAAGGACGAGCGCAGGGCATTGCGGCGCAGCGGCGGCGACGGCGCCTCGCTCGCGCCGCTCCTCGCGCGCTCGCTGCGCCGCCGAGGCACAGCGCTTGCTGAGGAGCGGCTGCAGTAATTCCCCAACCCTTCGAAGGAGCACTAGCATGATGGTGAAAGTCCTTGGTGCGGCGGTCAGCGCCGCGCTGCTCGCGCTTTCTGCGCCGTCGTTCGCGCAGTCGTCGAGCGGCAGTATGGGTTCGTCGGGCTCCAGCGTCGGCTCCGGCAGCACGAGCGCGACGCCGAGCACCAGCGGCTCGAGCAGCACCTATGGTTCGGGCAGCAGCGCGGGCTCCAGCAGCGCGCCGAGCTCGAGCAGCAGCACAACCTCCCCCAGCAGCACTTCCCCGAGCACCTCGTCCAGCAGCGCCTCCGGCAGCAGCACGCAGAACTGCGATCTGCTCACCGGAGCGCAGAAGGACCAGTGCCTGCGCGACAAGGCGAGCGGCACCTCGAGCTCCGGCTCGAGCACCAGCCCGAGCACGACGACGCCGGGCAGCTCGAGCATGGGCTCGGGCAGCACGGGCTCCGGCAGCACCGGCATGGGCTCGGGCGCCGGCACGGGCACGTCCACCGGTACGAGCGGCTCCAGCGGCTCGTCGGGCACGACCACGACCAAGTAGCTGAGACGGCGTTGCAGGAGGGCCGCTCGAGTCGAGCGGCCTTTTTCATTTCAGCGGCGGGAATCTGGTGGAGTGGAGGAGGATCGAACTCCCGACCTTCGCATTGCGAACGCGACGCTCTCCCAGCTGAGCTACCACCCCGGTCGTCGAGTACTGCTGCACTCGAAGAGGCTGCGGATTTTACCCTAAGATAAGTCGATGCAGATCGCGCCGCCGTTCGGCTACTCGGAAGTCGTCCCCTTCCTGAAGACGCACAAGGTGCGGCTGCCGCCGCCGGGCGAGGTGCCGCAGTTCGCGCGGCAGGCAAACGCGATCCCGATCAGCCACACCGAGTTCCAGCTCGTGGCGCGCGAGTACCCGATCGTATTCAGCACCGGCGACGAGGGGCGCAGCTTCGCCGCCGTGGCGGTGCTCGGGATGACGGGTGGCGAGAATCTTTTCTGCGCGGGCAGCGGCTGGGCGCCCGGCGTCTACGTCCCGGCCTACGCACGGCGCTATCCCTTCTGCATGGCCAAGGTGACGATCGACAAGGTCGAGCAGAAGGATCGGCTGATCTGCATCGAAAAGCGCTCGCTGGACGACAGCGGCGAGGCGCTCTTCGACGCGCAGGGGCGGCCTGCGCCTCGCTGGAGCGAGATGGAGAAATTGCTCGCCGAGTACGAGGCCGACCTCGAGCGCAGCCGGGAGATGTGCGCGACGCTTGCCGACTACGGCGTGCTCGAGCCCTTCACCATGCAGGCGACGCTCAACAGCGGCGGCGCCATGCACCTCACCGGCCTGCACCGCGTGAGCGAGAAGAACCTCGAGAACCTGAACGCCGCGCAGCTCAAGAACCTGATGCGCAAGGGCTACCTCGCGCGCGTGTACCTGCACCTGCTCTCACTCGAGAACTTCGCCCGCCTGCTCGAGCGCCGTGCGGCCCGGTCGGGAGCTGCGGCGCGCGCCTAGCGCTCGCGGCCCGCTTCGCCCGCGATCTTCTGCACCGGAGAGAGCACGTACTCGAGCACGGTGCGCTCGGCGAGGCGGATCTCCGCGCTCAGCTGCATGCCGGCGAGCAGCGTGTGCGTCGCGGAGCCGGCCTGCAGCTCCTGCGCGCTCAGCTCGACCAGCGCGCGATAGGCGAGCGCCGCGCGTCCCGCCTCGGCCGCGCCGCGCTCGCTCGCATCGGCGGAGATCTGCAGCACGCGGCCCTCGAGCATGCCGTAGCGCTGGAAGGGAAAGCTCGCGAGCTTCATCTTTACCGGCTGCCCGGCGCGCACGAAGCCGACATCCTGGTTCTGCAGCCACACCTCCGCCAGCAGCGCCTCGCCGTCCGGGACGACGGTCATGAGCACCGCGCCCGGCGCGAGCACGCTGCCGCTCGTGTGGGTGGCGAGGTCCTTCACCAGGCCGTCCGCCGGCGCGCGCAGCTCGCCGAGCGAGCGCCGGTGGCGCAGCTTTTCGACCTCCTGCGCGAGGCGCACGCGCTCCCGTTCCGCGTCGATGCGCTCCGTTCGCAGCTGCGCCTGGTAGTTCGCGGCGAGCTGCCCGATGCGGCGCTCCGCCTGCTGCAGCGTGGCGCGCGCGCTTTCGACGCGGTGCTCCTGCGCGCGCAAGTCCTGCTCGAGCTCCATGCGCTCGCGCATGCGCTGGTTCGACATCAGCTTGCCGGCAAAGCCTTCCTTCGCTAGGCGCTGGAACGCGCGCTCCTGCTCCACGAGGAGGGGCAGGCTTCCCGCGAGCTTCTCGCGCATCTCCTGGGCCGCCTGCATCTCGCGGGCCGCTCGCGCCATGACCGCGCGCTCCTCCGCGAGGCTGTTCTCCTGGGCGTGCACGCGGGCGGCGCGCTGCGCCTCGACCTGCGCATAGAGCTCCTCCGGCTCGCCGCCGCGCGGCACCGGCCGCGCCGCCTGGAGCTCGGCATCGATGCGCCGCACCTGCAGCTCGCGCAGCGCAAGCTCCTGCTCGAGCGCGGCGGCGTCGGCGGCCGCGAGCTTCATGTCCATGCGCGCGAGCACCTGGCCCGCGCGGACCCGCTCGCCCTCGGCAACGAGGATCTCGCGCAGCACGCCGCCCTCCGCGGGCTGCACGATCTTCAGCTGCGAGCGCGGCACGAGGCGGCCGTCGGCGACGGCGACCACGTCGAGCCGGCCGAACACCGCCCAGAGAAGCAGGCACACGATGAGCGCGTTCACCGTCCAGAGCACGCGATGGGGCAGCGGCGAGGGCAGATCATCGCCGACGAGCGCCGAAGGCAGGAAGTCTTCGCGCCTTGCGAGCGCCGTGCGAAGCCGGGCTGGAAGAGGCGGCTTATTCATGCTCAGGTGACGGCGCTCGGTACCGGCATGGCGGGCTTCGCTCCGAGCCGGACGGTCGCGTCGATGCGCAGGCTCGCCGGCAGGTGGTGCGCGATGAAGAGGATCGTCACCTTGCCGCGCAGGCGGTTCACCGTCGCCGCGATCGCCTCGGCCGTGTCGCGGTCGAGGCTCGCGGTCGCCTCGTCGAAGATGAGCAGGCGCGGGCGCCGCAGCAGCGCGCGGGCGATCGCGAGGCGCTGCTTCTGGCCGCCGGAGAGCCCGGCGCCGTGCTCGCCGATCAGCGTCTGATAGCCCTGCGGCAGCCCCTCCAGGAACTCGTGGATGCCGGCGAGGCGGCATGCCTCGGCGATCTCGGCAGGGGCGGCGTAGGGCTGCGCGAGCGCGAGGTTGTCGTACACGCTGCCGGAAAAAAGCCGCGTCTCCTGCGGCACGACGCCGAAGTTGAGCCGCAGCTCGTTTGCGGCGAGGTTACGGAGGTCGCGTCCGTCGAGCTTGATCGCGCCGGAGCCGGGAAGCTCGAATCCCAGCAGCAGGCGCGCGAGCGTGCTCTTGCCGCTTCCCGACGGGCCGGTGAGGGCGACGCAGGCGCCGGGTGCGATGCGCAGGCTGAAGCGCTCGAGCACCGGCGCCTGGGCGCTGGAGTAGGCGAAAGTCACCTCCTCGATGTCCACGCGCGCCGGCGTCCCCGGCCCGCGGGCCGCGCGCAGCGTCCAGCTCTCCGGCGGCGCATCCAGGATGTCGCCGAGCCGCGCGAGCGCAATCGCCGCCTGCTGGAAGTCCTGCCACAGCGAGGCGAGGCGCAGCGCCGGCTGCGCGAGGCGCGCGGCGAACATCTGGAATGCGACCAGCATGCCGATGGTGAAGCCCTCCGAAGTCATGACGAGCCACGCGCCGGCCGCGAGGATCGCGACGTTGAGCGCCTGCTCGAGGGCGGTGGCGCTCGTCCCGTACACGTTCGCGAGCTGGCGGGTCTCGAAGCTCGCGGCGAGATAGCCCGCGAGGTGGCCCTCGTAGCGCGTGGCGAGCTGGGGCTCGAGCTGCAGCGCCTTGACGGTGTCCATGGCGGAGACGAACTCCGTGACGAACGCCTGGTTGCGCGCGCCGGCGAGAAATTGCCGGTTGACGCGCTCGCGAAGCAGGGGCGTGAAGAGCGCCGAGAGCGCAGCGAGAAGCCCGATGGCGCCGAGCGCAATGAGCGTGAGCGGCACGCTGTACCAGAACATGAGGGCGGCAAACACGAGGGCGAACGGCACGTCGAGCGCGACGCCGGCGGCCGCGCCGGTGATGAACTCGCGGATCGTCTCGACGCCGTGCAGGCGGGCGACCAGCGTGCCGGTGGGCCGCTGCTCGAAGTAGCGCGCCGGCAGCCGCAGCAGGTGCTCGAAGAGTCGCGCGCCCAGGACCGCGTCGATGCGGTTGCCCGCGTACAGCAGCAGGTATTGCCGCGCATAGCCGAGCGCGGCGTTGAAGACGAGGAAGAGAATGAGCGCGACCACGACCGCGGCCAGCGTGCTCTGCGAGTGGTGCACGACCACCTTGTCGATCACCACCTGCATGCAAAGCGGCGCCGCGAGAGCGAGGAGCTGCATGAAGAGGGAAGCGGCGAGCACGTCGCGCCAGGCGCTGCGGTGGCGCAGGAGCTCCGGCAGGAACCAGCGGATTCCGAATGGCGGCACGGCGAGCGCGGCGGCGCGCTCGCGCCTGGTCACGCGCCAGAGCTCGTCTTCGTAGTCGGCGCTGAACTCGTCGTGCGAAAGCGTGCGCGGCGCGCCGTCGCGCTCCACCACCAGGACGCCGTGCTGCTCGACGCGCAGCACGATCGCGAGCCGGGCGTGGTTGTTCTCCAGCGTGCGGCGAACGGCGACGAGGGGATCCGGGCCGCGCGCCGTGGCAAGGCGCGCGCGCTTGGTGTCGAGCTCGAGGGCCCGCGCCGCGTGCTGCACGCTCGCGAGGCTGAGCGGCGGCGGAAACTGCTGCAGGAAAAGACGCGCGTCGAAGGGCGCGCGCACGAGCTGGCAAAGGCTGGCGAATGCCCATGCCAGATCCGCCGTCCCGAGCGGCGTCTGTGGCTGCACCGAATTCCTCCCCTGACCGGACGGTCAGGATGCGCGCCGCCTGCTACAGCGTCAACGCCTAGGACGCGAGGATAAAAGCGAGCCCTAGCGGGCGGCCGCCGCGGCGGCGAGCTTCTTCTGCTTGCGGTCGGCCATGATCTTCTCGTAGCACTCCGCGCAAACCGCGCGCTTGTTCCTCACGCCGGGAAGCGTGCGGAAAGTGGCGCGCGGCCGCGAATGCTGGCCGTGGAAGCAGTACTTGAGGGGGTTCAGGTTCATCCAGACTCTATTGTAGTGCCGTAGTGCCAATCCCTGCATATTCTCTGTGCGTCGGGGTGGGCCGGGTTGGATTCGAACCAACGACCAAGGGATTATGAGTCCCCTGCTCTGACCGGCTGAGCTACCGGCCCGCGTGTGCTTTATAAACAAAAAAGGCCGCTTGCGCGGCCTTTTCGCGGTGCGGCCCGGTCTAGCCTTCCTGGTCGAGGAAGCTCTTCAGGCGCTCCGAGCGCGAGGGATGCCGCAGCTTCCTCAGCGCCTTGGCCTCGATCTGGCGTATGCGCTCGCGCGTCACGTCGAACTGCTTGCCGACCTCCTCCAGCGTATGGTCGGTGGACATCTCGATGCCGAAGCGCATGCGCAGCACCTTGGCCTCGCGCGGCGTAAGCGTGTCGAGCACCTCCTTGGTGACATCACGCAGGGATGCGAAGGTCGCCGCGTCCGAGGGCGCGAGCGTCGACTGGTCCTCGATGAAGTCGCCGAGGTGCGAGTCGTCGTCGTCGCCGATCGGCGTCTCCATGGAGATCGGCTCCTTGGAGATCTTGAGGATCTTGCGGATCTTCTCCTCCGGCATCTCCATGCGCTGCGCGAGCGTCGCCGGATCGGGCTCCTGGCCGGTCTCCTGCAGGATCTGGCGCGAGATGCGGTTCATCTTGTTGATGGTCTCGATCATGTGCACCGGGATGCGAATGGTGCGCGCCTGGTCGGCGATCGAGCGCGTGATGGCCTGCCGGATCCACCAGGTGGCGTAGGTCGAGAACTTGTAGCCGCGGCGGTATTCGAACTTGTCCACCGCCTTCATGAGGCCGATGTTCCCCTCCTGGATGAGGTCGAGGAACTGCAGGCCGCGGTTGGTGTATTTCTTCGCGATCGAGATCACGAGGCGCAGGTTGGCCTCGGTCATCTCGCGCTTCGCGCGCCGGGCCTTCGCCTCGCCCGTGGACATCTGCTTGTTGATCTCCTTCAGATCGCGGATCGGAATGCCGATCTTCTGCTGCACCGCCTGGACCTTGCCGAGGAGCTCGAGGATCGAAGGCTCGAGCCGCCGCAGCGACTCGCCCCAGGGCTGGTCCTCGTTCAGGTCGTTGGTGAGCCAGCGGCGGGAGCCCTCGGTGCCGGCGAAGATCTTGATGAAGTGCTGCCGCGGCATCTGCGCCTTGTCGACGCAGATGTCGTGGATGCCGCGCTCGTAGCGGCGGATCTCGTCGACCAGGCTGCGCACGCTGTCGGAGAGGCGCTCGACCGTCCTCGCGGTGAAGCGGATCGCCATCAGCTCGTTGCTGATCTGGTCGCGCACGCGCAGATAATCCTTGTCCTTGGAGCCCTTGTTCTCGAGCGCCTTGAGCAGCTTGTCGAACAGGCGGCGGATGCGGGCGAACTTCTCGAGCGCCTCGCCCTTGAGCTTGAGCAGGCTCGCGGTCTGCGCGGCGGTCTGCTCCTCCTCGCTCTCGCCTTCCTCTTCCTCGATCTGCGCCTCTTCCTCGTCGGGCGACTCGGCCTTCTTCGCGTCGAAGTCGTCCTTGGCGTTCGGGTCGATGAGGCCGTCGACGACCTCGTCGATGCGCATCTCGTCCTTCTCCACCTTGTCGGCGAGGTCGAGGATCTCGCGCACCGTGGTCGGGCAGGCGCTGATCGCCTGGATCATGTGGCGCAGGCCGTCCTCGATGCGCTTGGCGATCTCGATCTCGCCCTCGCGCGTGAGGAGCTCCACCGAGCCCATCTCGCGCATGTACATGCGCACCGGGTCGGTGGTGCGGCCGAACTCCGAGTCCACCGTCGAGAGCGCCGCCTCGGCCTGCTCCTCGACGTCCTCGTCGGTCTGCGCGACCGGCGCCGCGTCGGAGGCGATGAGCAGCGTCTCCTGGTCGGGCGCCTGGTCGTAGACCTGGATGCCCATGTCGCCGAAGGTGGAGATGATCGCCTCGATCTGCTCCGCGTCGACGAGATCATCGGGCAGGTGGTCGTTGATCTCCGAGTAGGTGAGGAAGCCGCGCTCCTTGCCGAGCTTGATCAGGTTCTTCAGGCGCGTGCGGCGCGTCTCGGCGTCTTCCTTCGGCATCTCCGCCGGGATGAGCCATTCGTCCTTGCGACCGCGCCGGCCGCCGCGCCCCTTGCCCTTCGCCTTGACCTCGTTGACCTTCGCCTCGAGGAGCTCGAGCGCCGCCTTCGCGCTCTTGATCGGCATCTTCGGCTTCTTGCCGCCCTTCTCGTCCGCCTTCAGGACCGGCGCCGGCTTCGCGGGCGCCGCCTTGGCGGCGGGCGCAGGCCGGTGCGGCGCGCGCGCGGCGCTCTTCCCCTTCAGCAGCTTCTTCGCGACGCGGGGCTTGGCGGCCGGCCTCGAAGCCGAGCGCGCCTTGAGCCGCTTGACGGCGCGGGACTTCTTCTTGGCCGCGTGGGCGTGGACTTTCCTGACCTTGGGTTTGCGCTTCTGAGCCATTCTTCCCCCGCCGGAAGGGCGTGCGATACGGTGGTTGGACGAAATCAAAGGAAAACCGTAGATTGTACCAAAACGTTCGACATTCAAGGGCTTCCGCGGTTCTTTGAAGCTGCCGCGTAAAGCAAGAAACCGGCCAGCAACTACGCCGGTGCGCTGCGGCCCTCGGCCTGCAGGCGCTGCTCGAGCGCCTTCACTTCCGCGATCATCTTTCCGTACTCCAGGTGCTCATCCTTGCTGAGCTGGCCGCGGCTCAGCCGCTCGGTGAGGCTCTTGATGAGCCGGTTCTTGCGGTTGATCTCGATCTTCCAGAGGACGTGACGCAGCTCCTGGCGTGCCTCTTCATCGGAGCCCCCGAGATCCATGCTGCTCGCCTGGGCGCGAAAGACCAGCTCCGCATGGGGCGAGCCGGCCAGGCGCTCGACGAGCATCGCCGCGCTGAGTACCCCGCCCGGAGCCTCCGCAGCCAAGGCCTCGGCAAGCGCCTGAAGCGCCTGCGACTCCGGCAGGCTCATGTCGAGCAGGCCGGGATCCACTTCGGCGGCGAGAAACGGCCGCGCGACGACGCAGGAAAGAAGCTTCCACTCCGGCGACGCCGGCGGCGCGCTCGAGCGCCGCG
Source organism: Burkholderiales bacterium (assembly GCA_035651575.1). Classification (GTDB taxonomy): domain Bacteria; phylum Pseudomonadota; class Gammaproteobacteria; order Burkholderiales; family SG8-39; genus SCGC-AG-212-J23. The sequence goes on from DASRFM010000048.1 coordinate 145,766, forward strand.
CGGGAGCGGGCGCCCGGTACGCGGGCCGCGCCGCGCTCAACCCGAGGATCGTTTCCGCCTCCTCCTGGGTAACCTCCGCAAGACGAGCAGCCTCCTTCACGATCTGCAGCCGCAGGCCGAGCGCGCCGATCTTCTGCACATGCGGACGCGCCGAAGCGAGGAACGCCGAGCGTCCCTCCGCGGTGCGCAGGTCCGACTGCGAGCGCAGCTCTGCGAGCAGGAACTGGGACAGCGTCTGCGCTTCGCGCACGAGCTGCTCGAACTTCTCCCTGCCGTGCTGGCGCACGAATGTGTCGGGATCCTCGCCCTCGGGAAGGAAAAGGAACCGGATCGGCTTGTGGTCGAGCGCCGAGGGCAGGCTCACCTCGAGGGCGCGCCAGGCCGCCTTGCGCCCGGCGGCGTCGCCGTCGAACGAAAACACGATCTCGTCCGCGTGCCGCAGCAGCTTCTGGATGTGCACGGGCGTCGTCGCGGTGCCGAGCGTGGCGACCGCGTATTCGACCCCGTACTGCGCGAGCGCCACCACGTCCATGTAGCCCTCGACCACCAGCACGCGCTTGCCCGCGCGGATGGCGTCCATCGCCTGGCCGAGGCCGTAGAGCTCGCGGCCCTTCTCGAAGAGCGCCGTCTCCGGGGAGTTCAGGTACTTGGGCTCGCCTTCCCCGATGACGCGCCCGCCGAAGCCGATCACCGCGTGGCGGGCGTTGAAGATGGGGAACATGACCCGGTCGCGGAAGCGATCGTAGCGCTTGCCCTCGTTCTCGATCACGAGGCCGCACTCGACGAGCGCCTTGTCCTCGTACTGCGGGAACTCGGCCTTCAGCCCCTGCCAGTCGTCGGGCGCATAGCCGATGCCGAAGCGCGCGGCGATGCGGCCCTCGAGGCCGCGGCGCTTGAGGTACTCGATTGCGCGCGGCGACTCCTTCAGCCGCGCGCGGTAAAAGCCCATTGCCTTCTCCATGACCGCGTAGAGGTCGGTCTCGCGCTCCTTGCGGCTCGCCTCCTCGGGCGTGCGCGGCTGCCACTCCGGGACTTGCATGCCCACCGAGGAAGCGAGCTCCTTCAGCGCGTCGATGTACCCGAGCCCGGCATAGTCCATGAGGAAGCCGATGGCGTTGCCGTGCTTCGAGCAGCCGAAACAGTGGAAGAACTGCTTCGCCGGGCTCACCGTGAAGGACGGCGTCTTCTCGTTGTGGAACGGGCACAGGCCGGAGAAGTTGGCGCCCGCTTTCTTCAGCTGGACGTAGCGGCCGACCACGTCCACGATGTCGACCCGGTTGAGAAGGTCCTGCTTGAACGAGTCGGGGATCACCCCCCGATTCTCAGCCCGAAAGCTTCGCTTTGACCAGAGCGGAAACCTTGCCCATGTCGGCACGCCCGGCGAGGCGAGGCTTCAGGGCGGCCATGACCTTGCCCATGTCCTTCGCGCCGCTCGCGCCCGTCTCGGAAATTACCGAGTTGATTTCCTTCTGGATTTCCGCATCGCCGAGCTGCCGGGGCAAATAGGCGGCCAGGACGTCGAGCTCGGCTTTCTCCTTGTCGACGAGGTCCTGGCGCGAGGCCTTCTCGAACTGCGCGATGGACTCGCGCCGCTGCTTGATCATCTTCTCGATCACCGCGAGGACCTCGGCGTCGGCGAGCTCGACGCGCTCGTCCACTTCCTTCTGCTTGATCGCCGCGGTGAGGAGGCGAAGCGTGGACAGGCGCGCGCTGTCCTTGGCGCGCATCGCCGTCTTCACGTCTTCGTTGATTTGCTGCTTGAGAGGGATGCTAATACAGCTTCTGCGGCAGCATCTGGCTGCGCAGGCGCTTGTGGTGGCGCTTCACCGCCGCGGCGAGCTTGCGCTTGCGCTCCGCGGTCGGCTTCTCGTAGTACTCGCGCGAGCGCAGCTCGGTCAGAAGACCGGTCTTCTCCACCGTGCGCTTGAAGCGGCGCATCGCCACTTCGAACGGCTCGTTTTCCTTGACGCGGACAGTCGGCATCCAAGCCCTCGGGCTCTCGAAAGGGGCTGAATTGTATCAGAATGGGCCATGCTGATCCTCGGGGTCGAGACCTCCTGCGACGAGACCGGGATCGGGCTCTATGACGCGTCGGCGCGGCGCCTGCTCGGCCACGAAGTCTTCTCCCAGGTCGCGATGCACGCCGCTTATGGCGGCGTAGTGCCGGAGCTCGCCTCGCGCGACCACGTCCGGCGCATCGTGCCTCTCGCGCGCCGGGTGCTCGAGCGCGCCGCTCGGCGCCCGGCGGAGCTCGCCGGCGTCGGCTACACGGAAGGACCCGGGCTCGCCGGCGCGCTTCTCGTCGGCGCGTCGTTCGCGCATGCGCTCGCCCTGTCTCTCGGCATCCCGGCGCTCGGCATCCATCACCTGGAAGGCCACCTGCTCTCGCCGCTCATGGGCGAGCCGGCGCCGGAATTCCCGTTCGTCGCGCTGCTCGTCTCCGGGGGCCACACGCAGCTCATGCGCGTCGACGGCGTCGGGCGCTACGCGCTCCTTGGCGAGACCCACGACGACGCAGCGGGCGAGGCCTTCGACAAGACCGCGAAGCTCCTCGGCCTGGGCTATCCCGGCGGGCCGGCGCTCTCCGCGCTCGCCGAGCGGGGACGCGGCGGCGCCTACCGGCTGCCCCGCCCGATGCTCGGCAGCGCCGACCTCGATTTCAGCTTCTCGGGGCTGAAGACTGCGGTGGCGCTCCTCGTGAAGAGCGCCGATGCCGCCGCGCACGCGGACATCGCGCGCGCATTCGTCGATGCGGTGGTGGACGTGCTTGTCGCGAAGTGCGTGCGCGCCATGGACCATACCGGCCTTACGCGGCTCGTGGTGGCGGGCGGCGTGGGCGCGAATCGCCAGCTGCGCGCGGCGCTGAGCGCGGTCGCCGCGCAAAGCGGCTTCGACGTCTTCTATCCCGCGCCGGAGCTTTGCACCGACAACGGCGCGATGATCGCTTTCGCGGCGGCGCTGCGCCTCCAGGGGAAAACCAGGCCGGACTCGTCGTTCAGCGTGCGCCCGCGCTGGGAGCTCGAGGCGCTCAGCTAGCTTTCTTCGCGCCCAGGCGAGGCTCCGTGCCGTCGAGGAGGCGCGCGATGTTCGCGCGGTGGCGCCATACGAGGAGCAGCGCCATGACCGCCACCGCGAGCGCCGGCTCGCTCGGCCCGAGAAGCACGAAGCCGAAGAGCGCCGCGAACGCGGCGGCGGCGAGCGCCGCGAGCGAGGAGTAGCGCAGGAAAGCCGCGATCAGGGTCCAGGTCGCGAGCGTGCCGAGGGCGAGCATCCACTGGAACCCGAAGAGCACGCCCGCCGCCGTCGCGACGCCCTTGCCGCCGCGAAAGCGATGGAACACGGGATAGAGATGGCCGAGAAACACGCCGAGGCCGGCGAGCGCCGCCGCGGCGCTGGTGCCGACCAGCAGCGTCGCGAGCCAGACGGCGAGCCAGCCCTTGCCGCCGTCGCCGAGGAGCGTGAGCACCGCGGCCGCCTTCTTCCCCGAGCGCAGCACGTTCGTCGCGCCGGGGTTGCCCGAGCCGTAGCTGCGCGGATCGGGCAGCCGCATCGCCCGGCTCACGAGAATCGCGAAGGAGACGGACCCGAGGCCATAGGCCGCGAGCACCGCCAGGACCGTCTCCAGAACCAAGGCCCCTTGCATCGGCGGATTCTATAATTGGCGATCCATGGATGCGATTCTCGTCCGCGACCTGCGCGTGGAGGCGCTCATCGGCATCCACAAGCGCGAGCGCCACGTGCGCCAGACGCTCTCCATCGACCTCGACATCGGCCTGCCGGGAACGGCGGTGTTCTCGAGCGACAAGGTCGCCGACACCATCGACTACGAGCAGGTCACGCTGCGCATCCGGGCGCTCGCCGAGTCGGGCGACTTCCGCCTGGTCGAGACGTTCGCCGAGCGCGTCGCAAGCCTGCTCATGAAGGATTTCGGCGCGCCGTGGGTTAGGGTAAGCGCGTCGAAGATCGGCATCCTCGGCAATGCGCGCTTCGTCGGCGTGGTGATCGAGCGCGGGCGGCGCTAGCCGCGGGGGTGGTGCTTCGCGTGGAGCTGCTTCAGCCGCTCGCGCGCGACGTGGGTGTAGATCTGCGTGGTCGAGATGTCGGCGTGCCCGAGCAGGAGCTGCACGACGCGCAGGTCGGCGCCATGGTTCAGCAGGTGCGTCGCGAACGCATGGCGCAGCCCGTGGGGGGACAGCGCCTTGCCCGGAATGGCGCGGCGCGCATAGCGGCGCAGCAGGTGCCAGAAGGCCTGGCGCGTCATCCCCGCGCCGCGCCCGGTGATGAAGAGCACATCGGAGGCCGTGCGCTTTCTTTCCTTCAGGTATTTCGCGATCCACTCGGCCGCGGGCTCGCCGAGCGGCACGAGGCGCTGCTTCGCGCCCTTGCCGAAGGCGCGCACGACGTTCGCGTTCAAGTCCACCTCGTGGAGCTTGAGCCCGACGAGCTCGGAAACCCTGAGGCCCGTCGCGTAGAGCGTCTCGAGCATGGCGCGGTCGCGCAGCCCGAGCGCGCTCGCCGCGTCCGGCGCCGCGAGCAGCGCCTCGACGTCCGCCTCCGACAGCGTCTTCGGGAAGCGCGGCGGGCGCTTGGGGGCGTCGAGCTTGAGCGTCGGATCGGCGGCCGACTTTCGCTCGCGCACGCAATAGCGGTAGAAGCGCTTGAGGCTCGAGACGCGCCGCGCCGCGCTCGAGGCGCGACCGCCGCGCGCGGACAGGAAAGCGAATACGTCCTCCTCGCGCGCGTCGGCGAGCCCGCGGCCGGCGAGAGATGCGGCGAGCTGCTGCAGGTCGGCGCGGTAGGCGGCGATGGAATTGCGCGCGAGCCCGTCCTCGAGCCAGAGCGCATCGCAGAACGCGTCGAGCAGCCGCGCGTCCGCTTCGCTCAGGGACGCAGCGCGAACTCTTCCGGCCGGGCTTCGTGCGCGAGGAGCCATCGTTTCGCCTCGATGAGGAAGCCGGACGTCGCGTGCCCGAAGCCGCCGAGGCCGTCCGCCGCCACGATGCGGTGGCAGGGAATCACGAGCGGCAGGCGGTTGTCGCCGCAGGCCTGTCCGACCACGCGCGCCTCGCTGCCGAGCTCTTTCGCCACGTCGCCATAGGTGCGCGTGCGCCCGCGCGGGATCGCGCACATCGCGTCCCATACGCGCCGCTGCAGCTCGGAGCCCGCGATGCGCACCGGCAGATCGAACGCCGTGTCCGGGTCGGCGCGATAGCGCTCGAGCTGCCGCGCGGCGCGCTCCGCGAGCGCATGGGTCGGAGCCTGGGCGGGCACCGAGGGCGGCAGATAGCAGATTTCGGTGATGCAGTCATGGCGTGCGCGCACGCCCACTTTCATCACCGGAAACTCGACGATCGCGTCCCAGGCCATCAGGCGGCGAGCTTCGCGATCTGCGCGAGGAGGTCGTCGGGCACTTCCATGCCCTGCGCCATCGCCTTCTTCTCGGCCGCGAAGCGGCGCGCGCCGGGCAGGCGCACCTCGGGATCGCGCAGCATGGTGCTCACCACCGCCTCGACGCGCTCGGCGTAGGTCTCGGCTCCCGCGATCGGGTCGATCGCGATGAACGATTGCCCGAGCCGCGGCCGGTTGCCTTCCTCGGCGAAGAACGAGTCTGCTTCCGGGCCGATCGCCGCGCCGGTCAGCGCCGCGCACAGCAGCTCGAACATCAGCGCGAGCATCGCGCCCTTCGCGCCGCCGATCGGGAACAGGCTGCCGTGCTCCATCGCCTCCTTCGGATCGGTGGTCGGCTTGCCGTGCCGGTCGAGCGCCCAGCCTTCGGGAATTCGCTCGCCTTTTCGCGCCGCCATCATGATGCGCCCGCGCACCACCGTCGTGAGCGCCAGATCGACGACGATAGGCTCACGGCCCTTGCGCGGAAAAATCCCGGCCACCGGGTTCGTGCCGAACAACGCCTTCTTGCCGCCCCAGGCGGGAATCGCGGCCGGCGCGTTGCTGAACGCGAAGCCGACGAGCCCGGCCTGCGCCACCCCGGCAAGGTGGATCCCGAGCACGCCGATGTGCCCGCTGTTGCGCAGGCCGGCATAGCCGATGCCGTTGCGCCGCGCGCGCTGGATGGCTTCGTCGATCGCCCAGGCCGCCGAGGCGTACGGCAGCCCGTCGCGGTTGTCGATCAGGCAGGCGGCGGCGCGCTCGGCGGCGAGCGCCGGCTGCGCCGCGCCGTCGGCGCGGCCCTTGCGCAGCATCGAGCAGTAGAACGGCACGCGCGACATGCCGTGGGTCGGCAGCCCCTGCGCCTCCGCCTGCACCAGGTGCTGCGCGGCGGCCTCGGCCATCCTAGAATGCGCTCCGGCCTTCTCGAGGGCGGCTCGCGCCATCTGAAACAGCTCTTGCGCGCTCTTCCTCATCGAGGCGATTGTAATTAATTCTTCCGGAGGAGATTCCGCCATGGGCAAGATGATCGAACTCACCGCGTCGGACGGCCACAAGCTCGCCGCCTACCGCGCCGACCCCGCCAGCAAGCCGCGCGGCGCGGTCGTGGTGATCCAGGAGATCTTCGGGGTCAACAGCCACATCAAGTCGGTGGCCGACGGCTACGCCGCCGACGGCTATGTCGCCGTGGCGCCCGCGATGTTCGACCGCGCGCAGCGCGGCTACGACACCGGCTACTCGCAGCCCGAGATCCAGGCCGGCATCGCGATCATGCAGAAGCTCGACTGGAAGAACACCTTCGCCGACGTGACCGCGGCCATCGGCGAGGCGAAGAAGGCCGGCAAGGTGGGCATCGTCGGCTACTGCTGGGGCGGCACGGTGGCGTGGCGCGCGGCCTCGAACCTGTCGGGGCTCGCCTGCTCGGCGCCCTATTACGGCGGCGGCATGCCGAACTTCATCAACGAGAAGCCGAAGATCCCGGTGATGTGCCATTTCGGCGAGCAGGACCAGTCGCCCACGCTCGAGCAGGCCAAGGCGATCGCGAGCGCGCATCCCGAGATCACGGCGTACTTCTATCCCGGCGCGGGCCACGGCTTCAACTGCGACCAGCGCGGCTCCTACAACGCCGAGGCGTCGAAGCTCGCCCGCAGCCGCACGCTGGAATTCTTCCGCAAGAACGTCGGCTAGATCGAGTCGGCTTTCCTGCCGAGCAAGGCGCGGCGAAAACGCGCCTTGAGCAGCGCGCCCTCGCGCGGCGGGAGCACGAGCGGGATCTTCTCCGCGACGACCTTCACGACGGCGAAGTTGGGCCCCGGCGCCTTGTGGATGAGCTCCACGACGCCGGCCAGCTCTTTCTTCTCCCAGGCGGTGACGCCGTTCCTGAAAAGCGAGGCGCTCGCGACGCCGGCGAGGTCCACGCCGCTCGCGGTATGCGTGGCCTGCATGCCGGTCTCGCCGTAGCGGCCGTTGTCGATCACGACCACCGTCAGGTTCTTCGGCTGCTGCACGCCGATGGTGGCAAGCGAGCCGAGGCCCATCAGCATCTCGCCGTCGCCTGTGACGACGAGCACGCGGCGCTTCGGCTGCGCGAGCGCCAGGCCGAGGCCGATCATCGCCGCCTGGCCCATGGCGCCCCAGAGCGGAAAATTGAGGTCCTGGTCGCCCGCCGCGGTGACGTCCCACGCGGTCGAGCCGAGCCCGGCAACCACCAGGAGATTTTTTCTTTGCTTGAGGAGCGAAGAAACGACCTCGCGGCGATGAAGCGTGGCATTCATCGGCTGGCTTGCTCCTGGAAGCTCTTGATGCCGATCACGCGCTGGGCGATCAGCACCGCGACCGAGGCATAGCTGTTGTAGGCGAGCCGCAGCGCCGCGTTCACCGCCGGCGCGATTGCTTCGGCGCTGTCGGCGGCGTGCACGATGGTGCCCATCGCCTCGAGCACGCTTCGGGTCGCCTGTCCCATCGGCACCTGCCAC
>DASRFM010000049.1:0-5258 GCA_035651575.1 Burkholderiales bacterium
TGGCGCAGGTAGTCGTTGTAGCCGCCGGCGTATTCCTTCCACACGCCGGCGCCTTCATAGGCCAAGGTTTGCGTGACGACGTTGTCGAGAAACGCGCGGTCGTGGGAGACCAGCAGAATCGTGCCGGCGTAATCCTGCAGCGCGGCTTCGAGGAGCTCGAGGGATTCAATGTCGAGGTCGTTGGTCGGCTCATCGAGCACCAGCACGTTGGCGGGCCTTGCGAAAAGCCGCGCGAGGAGGAGGCGATTGCGCTCGCCGCCGGAGAGCATCGAGATCTTCGAATTCGCGCGGCGCGGCGGGAAGAGGAAGTCGCCGAGATAGCTCATCACGTGCTTTCGTCCCGCGGGGAGCTCGACCCATTCCGAGCCCGGGCTGATCGTCTCGGCCACCGTCTTCTGCGGGTCGAGCACCTCGCGCAGCTGGTCGAAGTAGGCGACCTGCACGTTAGTGCCCAGGCGCACGGTTCCCGAGTCGGGCGCGAGCGTGCCGAGGATCAGGTTGAGGAGCGTGGTCTTGCCGGCGCCGTTCGGGCCGATGAAGCCGAGGCGATCGCCGCGCGAGACGATGAGATCCAGGTTGCTCACGACTTTGCGGCCGGCGAACTCTTTGGAAACACCGGTCAGCTCGGCGACCAGTCTTCCCGAGCGGTTTCCCTCGCCGATGGCGATCTTCACCTCGCCAAGGCGCGAGCGCCGCGCGGCGCGCTCCTCGCGCAAGCGCTCGAGGCGCCGGACGCGGCCTTCGTTGCGCGTGCGCCGCGCCTCGATGCCTTTGCGGATCCACGCTTCCTCCTGCGCCCAGAAGCGGTCGAACTTGCGCTGGGTGACGGCTTCGGCGGCGAGCTGCGCCGCTTTGGTTTTCTCGTACGTGGAGAAATTGCCGGCGAAAGACAAAAGGCGGCCGCGGTCGAGCTCGACGATGCGCGTGGCGACGCGGTCGAGGAAAGCGCGATCGTGGGTGACGACGATCGCCGCCGGCGTCCTGAGGAGAATGTTCTCGAGCGCGAGGATGCCGTCGAGGTCGAGGTGGTTGGTCGGCTCGTCCAGCAGGAGGAGGTCGGGCTCCTGCGCAAGCGCGTGCGCGAGCGCGGCCTTTTTGCGCTCGCCGCCGGAAATGAAGCTCTTCGAGCTCAGGCCGAAGAGGTCGAGATACTTGTCGAGCTTGTGCGGCTCGACGCCGGAGCTCGGCGGCACGCCGGGCTCCTGCTCGACGCGCACGATCCGCAGGCCGTCCATCTTCTTCAGCTCGCCGTCGTCGAGCGCCACTTGGCCAGCGAGGACGCCGAGGAGCGAGGACTTTCCGGTGCCGTTCCTGCCGATGAGGCCGATGCGCTCGCCGGCCTCTACCGCGAGCGCCGCGCGATCGAGGAGCGGCAGGTCGCCATAGTGCAGCTCGGCGTCGGCAAGGGTAAGAAGCGGCATCGCTTATCCGCCTGGGCTACGCAAGTAGCCGCGCACAGCTCAAGAAATATTCGAGCCTAGAAAGGTTCTAGCGCGGCGCGCGCAGAGTGCTGCCGCAAGCCTTGCACTGCGCCGACACGGCGTAGCGCGCCGGGAGTCCCAGTCCGCACTTCGGGCAGCGCCACCAGCGCATGCTGACGTAGGACCCGTAGGCCACCATCACGGCGGGCAGGAGGAAGAGCCAGGCGTTGCCCCAGTCGACGAGCTGGTTCGGCGGCGTCTCCGGACTCAGCGCCGCGATCAGCATCACCAGGAAGACGAAGAGCACGGCACCGCCGGCGATGCCGAGCCAGATCCAGCGCTGGATGTTCGCGAGATAGGGAGTGAGCGGCGCGCGCGCGAGCATGCCCCCATGCTACTCCCTCGGCCGGCGCCTCGACACCCGCGCCCGTGAGCGGGCGCTAGGAGTGGTCGCTTCGGCGCACCGCGCCCGCGAGCTTCTCGAGCTGCAGCCGCAGCATGTCGAACCTCGCGCAGGCGGCACGGTACTTGTGCGGCTCGCCCGAGCCGCGCCACGCGTCGCGCGCCCCGGCGGCGTAGAGCAGGCGCTGCTCGAGGCTCGCGACGGCGCTCGCGACCTTCATGCGCCGGCCGCCGCGATCTCGGCGAGGAGCTGTGTGTCGGTCGCCTTCGCAAGGCGCTGCTTCTCGCGCATCGCCTCGCCGTAGATGCCGCGCCCCATGTCGTTGCGCGGCGATTCCCAGTACGTGGCGTTGGTGCGCCGTACTTCCTCGAAGGCCGCCACGCTGAAGCGCGCCTCCAGGATGGCGCCGATTGCGCGGTGGCGCTCGCGCAGGCTGAGTTTTGCGGTGGACTCGGGTTTCATCGGCTCACCTTACGCCTCTGGCGGCGCCGTGCCGCCGGCCGGCGAAATAAATAAAGGCGCGTGCGGTGCGCTCGAGCGGCGTATGGTGCGTCGATGAGCCTGATTCGCACAATTGCAATTTTCTTTTTCGCCGCGAGCCTCTCCACAGGCGTGCTCGCGCAGTACAAGGTGGCGGTCGACGACGAGACGATCTTCGTCGCGGTCGAGGCGGCGCTGCGCGACGCGCCTTCGCTCGCCGGCGACGACATCGAGGTCACGAGCCGCGAGGGCACTGTCACGCTCACCGGCTTCGCCGCGACGATGGAAAACATCGCCACGGCGGGCCGTCTCGCTGCAGGCGTACGGGGGGTGAGGGCGGTCTACAACAGGATCCGCGTCGCCAACCGGCCTTCGCGCGGGTAAATTTCCGGGAAAGCGCTAGATGGCGTCGAGCTCGTCGTCGAGCTCGCCGTCGCTCGCCGCTTCCAGGCGCTGCTGCGTGCGCATCGCGCTTTCGTAGATGCCGCGGCCGACCTCGTTCCTCGACGAGCTCCACCAGTAAGGGTCGCCGCGCTTGCATTCCTCGAAGAAGCTGAGGCTATAGCGCGCATCGAGGATCCGCCGAATCTCGCGCGTGCGTTGCGAAACCGGTCTTGCCGAGGTGGAGAGGCTGGGGGCCGACATGCTCGTTGCAGGCTCACCCGTTGGAGCTGCCGCGTCTGTGCGCGAGCGAACATACGCAGCGCGCCGCAGAGCGCACCATGGGGTGCAATGCTGATGAAACGCAAATCGACGCAGGCGCCCCTCCACGCGGCGCTCGAAGGTGAGATCGCGGCGCTCGGCGCATGGCTCACCGCGCAGGGCCTCGACCTGCGCCACGAGAACGCGCACCAGGACGAAGGCAGCCGCGACCGCCTCTACTGGCGCTATGGCTACTTCGAAGGCCTGAAGCGCGCGCTCGCGATGTTCGCGGGAAGCGGGCAGGTCCTGTGAATCCCGCCTCGATGAGAGTGCTCCTCGTGGGGATGCTCGTCGCGGTGCTCCTCGCCGCGAGCGGCTGGTTCTCGCACGCAGCCGCGCAGGCGAAGCGCCCGTCGGCGGGCGCGAGCGCCGCCGCGACCGAGCGCGCTGCGGTCGACCTCAGGCAGGGCATGACGCTCGAAGAGGTGCAGCAGCTCCTCGGCAAGCCCTGGCGCACCGCGATGACCGGCGGCGGCCCGGTGGGCGCGCCATCGCTGCGCTGGACCTACACCTGGATCGCCTCGTCGGCGGCCTCCGACCGCAACCTCAACATCGACTTCATCGCCAAGGCACCGGAACAGTGGCTGGTGAACGGCTGGAACTGGTCGAGCTACTAGTGCTCTTCCCTAGCTGAGCTTTGGCGCGCCGATGATGGGCGCCCCCAGCAGGCGGTCGTATTCTTTCTTCACCACCGCGTAGCACTCGCACACGCGCTGCTCGAGCCGCTCGCGGTCGAGCACCGTGATCTTGCCCCGGCCGTATGCGATCAGGCCGTCGGCCTGCAGCCTGCCGGCGGCCTCGGTGACGCCCTCGCGGCGCACGCCGAGCATGTTGGCGATCAGCTCCTGCGTCATCACCAGCTGGTTGTCCGCCAGGCGGTCGAGGCTGAGCAAGAGCCAGCGGCAAAGCTGCTGGTCGACCGAGTGGTGGCGGTTGCACACGGCGGTCTGCGCCATCTGCGTGATGAGCGCCTGCGTGTAGCGCAGCAGCAGGTGCTGCAGCGCGCCGCCGCGCTCGAACTCCTTCTTCAGCACCGAAGCGCGCAGCCGGTAGCCCTCGCCCGCGCTCTGCACCACGGCGCGGCTCGGCGTGGTCTCGCCGCCCATGAAGAGCGCGATGCCGACCAGGCCCTCCTTGCCGGTCACCGCGATCTCGGCGGTCGCGCCGTCGGCGAGCACGTAGAGCAGCGACACGATGCTGGTCGTCGGGAAATAGACGAAGCCTTGCGGCTCGCCCGCTTCGTACACCGCCCGGCCGAGCGGCAACGTCACGCGCTCGAGCGCCGGCATCAGCGCCTGGTAGTCGGCGTCGGGCATCGCCGCGAGCAGCCCGTTTTCCCTGGGCGAAAGCAACGTGGCGGCAGCGGTTCTCGACATGCGTCGATGATACGCGCTTTGTACGGTGCCGGACCGAACGAGCTATGTGCGCCAGCCAGCAGACGCCGCACCAGTAAGCACTGACACTGCAGCGTGCCACTCGGCTAATTTGTCGAGACACAGCAAAGCTGTCATCGAGAGAACATCATGAGAAGCACATTCACCCTCAAGCAAACCGTCCGCGCCATCGGCTGCGCCGCTGCGCTCGGCGCGTTTAGCGCAAGTGCCCAGCAACCCGACGAGCACGGCCTGGTCAAGGATTCAAGCGGCGCGCAGGTCATGAGCGGCTTCGGCCTCTGCGTGCATAACGGCTTCGGCCCGCCGCCCGCGTGGACCGCCGCATGCCATCCCGCGCTCGCCCCCGTCGCGCAGTACATCGAGAAGGCTGCGCCCGCGCCGGTCGCAGTGCCCGCGGCTGCCGCGATCTACGAAAAGGTGGTTTTCGACGCCAATGTGCTCTTCGACTCCAACAAGTCGGAGCTGCGCGCCGCGGGCCGCGACACGCTCGACACCTTCATCGGCAGGATCCGCGGGCTGGAAGCGCAGTCGGTGACGGCGATCGGCTATGCCGACCGCATGGGAACCGAGGCTTCCAACCAGATCCTGTCCGAGGAGCGCGTCGCCGCGGTGAAGGCCTATCTCGTCGCGAGCGGCGTCGCCACCGAGCGCGTCAGGACGAGCGCCTGGGGCGAGACGCGGCCCACCACCGTGGCGGGCGAATGCAACGACGCGAACAACGCGAAGAACGTGGCGTGCATGCAGCCCGACCGCCACGTGTTCATCGAGATTTCCGGCACCAGGCTCGCGCAGTAAGCAGCAGCGGCCGGCATTGCCAGCGCCCCGCGCAAGCGGGGCGTTTTTATGAAGCGTGGCTTC
>DASRFM010000050.1:0-2899 GCA_035651575.1 Burkholderiales bacterium
CTCCATCAGCGGCACGTGCTTGTACGCCGCCGCATGGAACACGACGTCGGGGCGGTAGCGACTGAAAATCTCCGCGACGCGCGCCTCGTCCTTGGCATCGCCGATGACGGCGACGGTGCTCGCATGCGGCAGCCGGTCGCGAAACTCCTGCTCGATCGAATACAGCGCGAACTCCGAGAGCTCGAAGAGGACGATCTTCGCCGGCGCGAAGCGCGCGATCTGGCGGCAGAGCTCCGCGCCGATCGAGCCGCCCGCGCCGGTGACGAGCACCGTGCGGCCGTCGAGGAAACCATGAAGGCCCGCATCGTCCAAGGCGACAGGATCGCGGCCCAGCAAGTCGTCGAGCTCGATTGGCCGCAGCGCCGAGACGCTCACCTTGCCGGAGACGATGTCGCCGAGCGCCGGAACGGTCATCACCGAGATGCCGCCGCGCGTGCAGAGTTCGACCGCGCGCTTGCGCTCGGTGTGCGTCGCTTCCGGCATGGCGATGATCGCCTGGCTCACGCGATGGCGCTCGGCGATCTCGGCGACGCGCTCGAGCGGCCCGAGCACCTTGACGCCGACGAGCTGCGCGCCGCGCTTGCCCGGATCGTCGTCGAGCACGCCGACCACCCGCCATTGCGGGCTCGCGGCCAGATCCTTCACCAGAGCAGCCGCTACCGCGCCGGCGCCCAGCACGAGCACCGGCGCCGCCTGGGGCTTCGCGACGATGCCGGCGAGGTGGCCTTCGCGCCAGGCGCGATAGGCGAGGCGGTTCCCGCCCATCACCATGGCGAGCAGCACCGGCGTGATGAGGTACACCGAGCGCGGCACCAGCTCGCCGCGGTCGAGCAGCGTCAGCAACGTCGGCACTGCGAGCGCCGCGATGCCCACGGCCATCACGATATTGCGCAGATCCGGCAGGCTCGCGTAGCGCCACAGCCCCCGATAAAGGCCGAAGAGCCAGAACACGCCCGCATGCACCGCGATGACGAGCGGCAGGCGCGCGAACATGGCGGCGGCGAACTCATGCGGCACGTCGAGGTTGAAGCGCAGCCAGTAGGCCGCAAGCCAGGCGAGCGCTGCGGCTGCGAGATCGTGCAGGAAGACGATGAGCCGGCGCAGGTTCAACCGGCCGCCCGGCGCACGTGGCGCGACCAGCGCACGTCGATCCACGCCGCCGCGACGATCAGCACGACCGCAGCGGGCACGACCACGGCCGCCTGCACCGCTGGTGACTCAGTGCGCGCAAAGAGCGCCGCGCCTGCACAGACCGCCATCAGCGCGTAGCCGATGAGCGCAGCGCCGCGATGGCCTGCGCCCATGCGCACGAGCCGCTGGTAGTAGTGCTCGCGATGCGCCTGCCACACGCGCTCACCGCGGATTGCGCGCCTTATCAAGGTGAGCGTGGCGTCGCCGATGAAGGGCGCGAAGACGAGCAGCGGAAACCAGAGCGGCCAGACATCGTCGCGCCAGCCGGCGAGCCCCAGTCCCGCCGCCAGGAAGCCCAAAGGCACCGAGCCGACATCGCCGAGGAAGATGCGCGCCGGCGGAAAATTGAGCAGCAGGAACGCGGCCGCCGCCGCCGCAAGTGCCACGTTCGCAGCCGCGAGCGGCGCATCGCCCGAGGCGCCGGCGGCGAACGCGTATGCGCCGAAGCCGATGAGCGCCATGCCGCCGGCGAGGCCGTCGGAGCCGTCCATGAAGTTATAGAGATTGGTGATCCACGCGACGCCGATCGCGAGGAGCGCGAGCTCCGCCGGATGCATCGGGCTCATCAGATACCAGGCGACGAGCCCGGCCGCCACGAGGTGCGCCGCGAAGCGCACGCCGGTCGGCAGGCTGCGCAAGTCGTCGGCGAACGAAACCACCGCGAGCGCCGCCGCGAGCGCGAGCGGCAGCCAAAGCGGCGTCGCACCGAACGCGAGAGAAACTGCAGCGCCCGCCAGGAGCGCAATGCCACCGGTGCGCGGCACCGGCCGCTCGTGCAGCGAGCGCTCGTTCGGCCGGTCGAGCGCCACGCGCGCGAATTGCGCGAGCAGCAGGCGCAGCAGCGCGTACGTCACGGCGAAGGCAGCGAGCGCCAGAATCCCGAGCATCCCGGCGATTCTAGCGGTGGTGATACCACGCGGCCGTGGCGGCGAGGCCCTGCTCGAGGGTGAAAGGAGGCCGCCAGCCGAGCCGCTCACGGATCAGTGAATCGTCGACCGCGAGCGACGCGCGAAGCTTGCGCGGTAGCAGCGCGGAGGGGAACGCCACCAGCCGTGCCGGCCGGCCGAGCGCCACGCCGAGCGCGCGGCAAAGCTCGGGCGTCGAGACCGGCGCGCCGTCCGAAACGAGATACGTGCCCTCGGCATTGAGGCAGCGAACGATGGCATCGGCAAGGTTGCCGACGTAGATAAAGCTGCGGCGATTGGCGATGGCGCGAAGCGGCAGCGGCCAGCCGCGCGCGATGGCGCGCAGCAAAGCGAGGAAATTCGCTTTCACTCCCGGGCCGTAGACGAGCGGCGGACGCAGCACCGCCAGCCGCAGGCCGGGGATCGCTCCCAGCGCGTCTTCCGCGCGCACCTTGCTCACGGCGTACGCTTCCTGCGCCGCGAGAGGCGAGCGCTCGGTGAGCAGCGCACGCGATTCTTCACCGTGCACTTTCACCGAGCTCAGGAAAACCAGCCGCGCGCCCTGCGCGGCGGCCTCGCGCCCGACACGCGCGGCAAGGCGCACGTTGACTTCGTCGAGCTCCTTGCGGCTCGCGCGGCGATGAGCGATGGCGGCGAGGTGGACGACCGCCTGCGCGCCGGCGAGCGCAGGGAGCACTTCGTGGCCAGCGCGACCGAGCGCGCCGACCAGGTTTCGTCCGATGAAACCGCCGGCGCCCGTAACGTGCACCTTCATGCCCATAGAATAGGCGGGTGGCGGGGCG
>DASRFM010000051.1:0-16952 GCA_035651575.1 Burkholderiales bacterium
GACGCCGCGCGCGGCACAACCTGAACTATTGGGAGTTCGGCGACTATCTCGGCATCGGCGCGGGGGCGCACGGCAAGCTGAGCTTCCCGGACCGCGTCACGCGCCATGCGCAGATCAAGCAGCCGGCCGAGTACCTGAAAAGCGATTCTTCGGTCGGGCAGCGCGATGTGCCCGTCTCGGAATTGCCCTTCGAGTTCATGCTGAACGCGCTGCGCCTCGTCGAGGGTTTCCCCGTCGCGCTCTTCGCCGAGCGCACCGGCCTTCCGCTTTCCCTCCTGGAATCACGGCTTCAGAACGCGGAAAGCGAGGGGCTGCTCGAGCGCGACTGGCAGCGCATCCGCCCGAGCGAGCGCGGCCGCCACTTCCTCAACGAGCTGCTCGAGCGCTTTCTTCCTGCAGGGCAATGACGCTGAAGATCTAGCGCGACTCCGCGGCCCAGGTTGCGCCGCCGTCTTTGCTGACGTGGATCTGTCCCGTTACGTCGGTATAGAGGATGAGTTCGGGTGTTGCGTACATCTGCAGCATCCGGCCGGGTAGCTCGGAGCCCACGTCGATCCAGGTCGCGCCGCCGTCCTTCGTGCGTTTGAGGGTGTAGCTGACGCTCCACATCCCGGTCGCGGTGCACATCTCGATCGCCTCGGTCGGCGAGAGGAACGAAAGCGAGCGCACGCCGGTGAAGGCCGTGCTGCACGTCGTGTCGATGCTCGTCCAGGTGACGCCGCCGTCGCGCGTGAGCGCGGGCGCCACCCGCGGAATCGCGCCCAGCGCATAGGCGAAGCCGCCGTTGACGGCCCTCACGAAGCGGAAGGGGCCATCCGGAGTCGCGGTGGTCCACGTCCCGCTCGTGAGCTCGAGCACATGGATTGCATCGCCCGGAACGACCATGTAGTAGCGGCCTTCGTGGATCGCGCCCATGGCGTCCATGTGCGGCCAGATGCGCAGGCCGAGGAACTTCTGCTTCGCCTGCCGGAGCTCGCTCCATTCGCCCGAAACAAGGTCCTTCGTGGCGTGCAGGCGGAAGTCGTCGTTCACGACGCTCATCACGTAGACCTGCCCCGCGTGCTCGGCGACGTGCACGATCAGGCCGCCGGCGACCGGCGGCTTGTGGCGCGTCCAGGTCTTGCCGCCGTCCTGCGTCGAGACGAGCAAGCCTTCCTCGCCGCCGGCGATCATCTTCTCGCGCGACGGCGCGTGGAGCGCGGTGATCTCGCGCGGATCCTCGAGGTCGAAGCGCTGCCAGCCCGTCTTCGGGTCGCGCAGCATCACCTGGCCGAGGTTCGTGCCGGCGGCGAGCGTGCCGTCGGGCAGCCGCTGCAGCGCGTTGAGGGAGTAGGTGTACTGCTTGGCGAGGCGCAGGCGCGCAGCCGGGTCCGCGGTCTCCTTCCACGCGGCGATCGCCTCAGTCTTCGCGTCGGCGTCGATCTTCGCCTGGATGATGTTCATCGTGATCGTGCCGATGATGCCGCCGGCGGCGGTGTTGCTGACGACCATCCAGCGTGGTCCGGAGGCGACGCCGTCGGCGCCCCGGCCGGCCGCCCAGCCGAGCGTCCCCGCCGCGGCGAGCTTCGGCATCTCGCGCGCCACGAGCTCGCGCGTATCGTCGAAACCCGGGAAGGGCAGGACGGTGTATTCGCTGTTTCCGGTCGGCTGGACGATGAGCGTGCCCAGGTTCGTCACCCGGCTGCGCTTCACCTCGAATTCGAGGTCACTTCCGGAGAGCGGGATCGTGCCGGTGGAGCGCAGCGCCACCGGCTTGTAGCGGCCCTCGGGGAGCGGCTGCGCGAAGACCTGCGTGGAGCGGCGCCCGTCCTCCGCCGAGGGATTGACGATCACCTCGGCACCGTCCGCGGACTGAAGCACGAGCCGCTGCCACTTGGTGTTGTAGCCCATGAGGGCATGCGGCACGGCGGCGTTGGTGACGACCCGCAGGACCATCATCCCCTCGCTCGCTTCGAGCGGCTTTTCCTGTGCCAGCGCCTGCGTGCCAAGGACCGCTCCGAGCGCGGCGATCCAGATCTTCATGAGCCCCTCCCCTGAGGCGCGATCTTAGCTCGGCCCTGGCTTCGGCGCCGTGACGGAGGCGCGCCCGCCCTGGCGACGGCGGAAGCACAGATCGCGGATAGGGTGCCCGAGGCGCCGGCCGCGTGCCTCGAACTTCGTGCCGGGTCTTTCGACGAGACCGTTCTCGACTTTCTCGAACGATGAGTTTTCGAATGCGCTGGCGATGTGCTCGGCGTAGTCGGGCCAGTCGGTCGCGACGTGCACCACGCCGCCGGTCATCAATTTCCTTTCCAGGAGAGAGACGAAATACGGCTGGACGAGGCGCCGCTTGTGATGGCGCTTCTTCGGCCACGGATCGGGAAAGAAGAGATGCACCGCAGCGAGCGCCGCGTCCGGGATCATGTGCTCGAGGACCTCGATCGCGTCGTGGCGCACCACCCGCAGGTTCGCGAGGCGGGCAGCGTTGATCCTGTTGAGGAGCGCGCCGACGCCCGGGCCGTGCACCTCGATCGCGAGGAAATCGAGCTCCGGGTGCTGCGCCGCGATGGCGGCGGTTGTCTCGCCCATGCCGGAGCCGATCTCGACGACCAGCGGGGCGGTTCTTTGGAAAATGCTCTCCGCGTCTACGGGCGTCTGCGAGAAAGAAATTCCGTACCTGGGAAACAGCTCTTCGAGGGCGCGCTTCTGTGCGGGCGTGGTGCGGCCCTGGCGCAGCACGTAGCTGCGCAAGGGCTTGTTCAAGCCGCCTTGGGTTGCGAGGAAGCGATGGTGCCTTCGCTGGGGGAGCTGGGCGCGGCCGCGTAGAGCTTTTTCGGCATGCGGCCGGCGAGGTAGGCCTCGCGTCCGGCTTCCACGGCCTTGCGCATGGCCTTCGCCATGAGCACCGGATTCTTCGCGGCCGCGATCGCGGTGTTCATCAGAACGCCGTCGCAGCCGAGCTCCATCGCGATCGCGGCGTCGGAAGCCGTCCCGACGCCTGCGTCCACGAGCACCGGGACGCTCAGCTTCTCCAGGATGAGCTGCAGGTTCCAGGGATTGAGGATGCCCATGCCCGAGCCGATGAGCGAGGCGAGCGGCATCACCGCCACGCAGCCGATCTTCTCCAGGGTTTGCGCCTGGATCGGATCGTCGGAGCAGTACACCATCACCTTGAAGCCTTCCTTGACGAGCTGCTCGGCCGCGGCGAGCGTTTCCGGCATGTTGGGGTAGAGCGTGTGCGGGTCGCCCAGCACCTCGAGCTTCACGAGCGCGTGCCCGTCCAGGAGCTCGCGCGCGAGGCGCAAGGTGCGCAGCGCATCCTGCGCGCTGTAGCAGCCCGCGCTGTTCGGCAGATACGTGTACTTCGAGGGCGGCAGCGCATCGAGCAGGCTCGGCTCGTTGGGCGCCTGCCCGATGTTCGTGCGCCGGATCGCGACCGTCACGATCTGCGCGCCCGAGGCTTCCACGGCGGCGCGCGTTTCGGCGAAATCGCGGTACTTGCCGGTGCCGACGAGAAGGCGCGACGAATAACTTTTCCCGGCAATGACGAGGGCGTCGCTCATATCAGCCGCCTCCTACCGCGACGACGACTTCCAGCCGATCGCCGTCCTGCAAAAAAGTTTTTTGATGGAAGCTCTTTGGAACGATCTCGCCGTTTCGCTCGACGGCCACCTTCTTTCCCGCGACCGCGAGCTTCTCGAGCAGCAGGCTGACATTGAGCGGCGCTTCGTAGGCGTGCGCCGCGCCGTTCACAATGACTTGAATCATAAGGCGAATGATACAATTTTCTCGCGCGTTGTTGCGGTTTCGCGGGTGTAGTTCAATGGCAGAACACCAGCTTCCCAAGCTGGTTACGTGGGTTCGATTCCCATCACCCGCTCCATTCTCCGAGGAGGGAAGATGCGCGCCGTTCTTGCTCTCGTGGCCTGCGCCTGGGCGGCGCTCGCCGCCGCGCAGTATCCGGCGAAGCCGGTCAAGATCCTCGTGCCCTTCGCCGCCGGCGGCGTGACGGACATCGTCACGCGCGTCGTCGCGCAGCGCATTTCCGCGGAGAGCGGCGTCAGCTTCATCGTGGAAAACAAGACCGGCGCGAGCGGCCGCATCGCGTACGACGCGGCCGCGAAGTCGGCGCCCGACGGCTATACCCTGGCCGCGGTGGACGGCGCTTACTCCTTCCTGCCCGCCGTCTATCCAAGCCTGCCCTGGAACTACGACACCGACCTCGTGCCGGTCACGCTGAGCGCGCAGACGCCGTTCGTCGTGGTGGTGGGGGCGGGAAGCGGCATGAAAACGCTGCAGGACCTCGTCGCGCGCGCCAAGGCCGCGCCCGGGAAGCTGAACTACGGCTCCGCCGGGGTAGGCGGCGCCAACCACGTTGTGACGGAGTACTTCAAGCGCGTCGCGGCAGTCGATCTCACGCACGTGCCTTTCCGCGGAATGGGGGACGCGATGGTCGGCCTGATCGGCGGCACGGTGGACGTGATCATCACCGCGCAGCCCACCGCCATGAGCAACCTGAAGAGCGGCAAGATCGTGCCGCTCGCCGTGACCTCGTCGCAGCGCTCGAAGGTGCTGCCCGGGGTGCCGAGCGCCGCCGAGGCGGGCTACCCCGCGTTCGTGGCGAACAACTGGGTCGGCCTCACGGCGCCCAAAGGGACATCCGCGGAAACGATCGCATGGCTGCACAAGCACGTCGTCGCCGCCCTGGCGGCGCCGGAAGTCAAGGAGCGGCTCGATGCGCTCGGCGCCGAGCCCTCCGGGATCGCGCCGGAGGAATTCGCTGTCGTGCTGCGCGACGATGCGCGGCGCTGGGCGGAAGTGGTCCGCGCGGCGGGCATCAAGGCCGAATAGCGTGCCCTACAGCGTCGAAGGCAAGCTCGTCGTCGCGATTTCCTCGCGTGCGCTGTTCGACTTCGAGGAGGAGAACCGCATCTTCGACCGCGACGGCGAGGACGCGTACGTGGCGCTGCAGCTCGGCCGCCTGGAGGTCCCTGCGCGCGAGGGCGTGGCCTTTCCCCTGGTCAACAAGCTGCTCGCGTTCAACACGCCCCAGGCGCAGCGCGTCGAGGTCGTGGTGCTGTCGAAGAACGACCCGGTGTCGGGGCTGCGCGTGTTCAAGTCGGCGACGCGCGCCGGCCTGCAGATCGAGCGCGGCGTCTTCACCCGCGGGCGCAGCCCCTACGGCTACCTGGACGCCCTGAAGGCGAACCTCTTCCTCTCGGCGAATGAAAGCGACGTGATCGGCGCGCTCGGCGCGCGCGTGCCCGCGGCCCGCGTCTACCCGGAGTCGCGCCAGCAGGCGAGCCGGCACGCCGACGAAGTGCGCATCGCGTTCGACGGCGACGCGGTGCTCTTCTCCGACGAGGCGGAGCGCGTGTACCAGAAGGACGGCCTCGAAGCCTTTACCCGCCATGAGACCGCGAACGCGCTCACGCCGCTGCAGGCCGGGCCCTTCAAGCCGTTTCTCGAGGCGCTCCACCAGCTGCAGCGCGCGGCCCGCGAAGACGCCGCCGCGCCGATGAGCGTGCGCACCGCGCTCGTCACCGCGCGCAGCGCCCCGGCGCACGAGCGCGCGATCAACACGCTCATGAACTGGAACATCTCGGTCGACGAGGCGATGTTCCTCGGCGGGCTCGACAAGGGCGAGTTTCTCAAGGCTTTCGAGCCCGACTTCTATTTCGACGACCAGCGCGGGCACATCGATTCGGCGCGGCTGCACGTCGCCGCCGGCCACGTCCCGTTCGGCGTGGCGAACCTGCGCTAGAAGACGAGGTCCTTCGGGTCGATCCGCAGCTTGGTCTGCTCCAGCGTGCGGCGGATCCGGTAAGGCTCCTCGGGCCGGACCTGCGGATCCTTGTCGAGGTCGAGGATCTTCTGCGGCCGCAGCGGCCGACCGTCGGGGTCGAGCACGACCATGACGCGCGGCTTCAGGCGCCGCACCAGGTTCTGCGTGATCACGATCCCGGTCTCGCCGGAGTTGAGCTCCACCACGCTGCCCACCGGGAAGGCGCCGACGCACTGGATGAACTGCTCGACGAGCTCGGCGTGGAATCCGGTGCCGCGCTCGCGGTACAGGTAGCTGAGCGCGCTGGAAGGCGAGAGCGGCTCGGCATAGGGGCGCACCGCGGTGAGCGCGTCGAAGGTGTCGGCGATCGCGGCGATCGAGCCGTAGAGGCCGATCGCGTCGCCCTTCAAGCCGCGCGGGTAGCCGGTGCCGTCCTGGCGCTCGTGGTGAAGCAGCGCGAGCTCGGGCAGCCGCTCGGGCACGCCCGCGGTCTCGCGCAGGATCTGCGCCGAGTACTCGACGTGGCGCTTCGCCGCCTCCGCTTCCTCGGCGGTCAGCGGCCCTTTCTTCTCGAGCAGCGACGCGGGCAGGCGGGTCTTGCCGATGTCCTGCAGCAGCCCGAGGAGCCCGAGCAGCTCGAGCTCCTCGCGCGCGAGCTCCAGGAAGCGCCCGAACACCAGCATGTAGATGGAGACCTGCAGCGCCCGCGCATGCGCCGTGGCGCTTTTCTCCCGCAGCCGGGTGACGAGCAGCAGCGCGTCGGGATTGCGCACCACGCTGTCGGTGAGCCGGGTGACGGATTCCTTGACCGCCGGCGCGTCGAGCGCCGCGCCGGGCTTGGCGAGCGGCTTGAGCAGGTCGCCGACGTCCACGACGCTGCGCTCGTAGATCTGGCGCGCCGGCTTGAACTCGGTCTCGACGGTGACCGTCTCCGGATACGCCGTGCTGCCGCGGATGCGGAATGTCGCGGCGGGCGGGCGCGCGTCCGGCGCCTCGCTCTTTTCCGGGTCGACGAAGACGTGGCGGCAGAGCTTGCGCAGCGCGGCGAGCTGCTGGTCGGTGCGCAGGTGGAACCCCTGGAACATGAAGGGCGTCTCGGTCCACGGGCGATCGAGCGCGGCGACGTACATGCCGAATTGCAGCTCGCCCACCGGGATCTGCCGCTTGTCCATGAAGCCCCTATTCTAGAATCGCCCGATGGAGAAATTCGCCGCGAAGCTCGTTCGCTGGCAGCGGCGCCACGGCCGCAGCGACCTGCCCTGGCAGGGCACGCGCGATCCCTACCGCGTCTGGCTTTCCGAGATCATGCTGCAGCAGACGCAGGTCGGCGCCGTCATTCCGTATTACCGCCGTTTCATATCCCGCTTTCCGACGCTGGAAGCCCTCGCGGCGGCTTCGGAAGACGACGTCCTCGCGCTGTGGAGCGGGCTGGGCTACTACGCACGCGCGCGGAACCTGCGCGCGGCGGCGCAGGCGGTGGCGGCGCGCGGCGCGTTTCCGCGCACGGCGGCCGAGATCGGCGCGCTTCCCGGGATCGGGCGCTCGACCGCGGCGGCGATCGCGGCGTTCGCCTTCGGCGAGCGCGCCGCGATCCTCGACGGCAACGTGAAGCGCGTGCTCGCGCGCTGCTTCGGCATCGCGGGGTGGCCCGGGCGCCCCGAAGTGGCAAAGCGGTTGTGGGCGCTTGCCGAGGAGCTCCTGCCGCGACGCGCCGTCGGCGCCTATACCCAAGCCCTCATGGACCTGGGCGCGACGCTCTGCACGCCGCGCAATCCCGCCTGCGAACGCTGCCCGGTTGCGGCCGGCTGCGTGGCGCGGGGTACCGGCCGCACCGGCGAGCTTCCCTCGCGGCGGCCTGCGCGCCGCCTGCCGCTGCGCCGCGCCACGTGGCTCGTCCTGCGGCGCGGCCAGGAGGTGCTGCTCGAGAAGCGCCCGCGCGCCGGGATCTGGGGCGGCTTGTGGTCCTTTCCGGAGGGTTCGGCCGAGGCGGTCAAGGCGCGTTGCCGCGCGCTGGGTTACCGGCTGCGCGGGATGCGGCCGCTGCCGCCCCTCGAGCACGGCTTCACTCACTTTCGCCTGCGCGTCCGGCCGCTGCTCTGCGAAGTGGGCGCGGCCAAGGTGAGGCCCGGCGGCGAAGGCCGGCGCTGGCTCTCGCTGGCGGAGGCGCGCGCCGCCGCGCTCCCGGCGCCGGTGCGCAGCCTGCTGGAGCGCCTAGCGGCCTAGCAGGCGGTTGATGCGCTCGAGGCGCTCGACGCCGTCGTGCAGCTCGAGGAGCTCCTGCTTGGCCGAATTCGGCAGCGGCAGCGCCTCGGCGAGGCGCGCGCCCACCCATGCGGCGGAGTCGAGGCGGGGCTCGCCGAACAGCCCCGGGGCCTGCTCCATCGCGCGCTCGAGGAGCTCGAGGCACCGGCTGCACTGCGGCGGCACCGGGCCGTCGGTCTCCGGCGCGAGCAGCTCGAGCCGCGCGCGCTGCAGCCCGTCGCGCTGCACGCGGCGCTCGAGGATGCGAAAGCGCTGCTCGCCTTGCGCGACGATGTTGAGGACGCCGAGCTGCGGCATGTCCCAGCCCGCAATGCGCGCAAGGCAGCCGAGCGCGGCGGGGAGCGCCGGCTCGCCGACCTCGCGTCCTTCGACGATCAGGCAGACGCCGAAGGGCTGGTCCTCGCGCAGGCAGGCCTTCGCCATGTCCAGGTAGCGCTGCTCGAAAAGGCGAAGCGGCAGCCGCCCGCCCGGGAAGAGCACCGTGTGCAGGGGAAAAAGCGCGACCTCGTCTATGGCGCGCTCTCGAGGCTGCGATGGCGAACGAGCACCTGCCACTGCGGCCGGAACGCCTCGGCGAGCCGCTCGGCGAGATAGACGGAGCGGTGCCGGCCGCCGGTGCAGCCGATGGCGACGGTCACGTAGCTGCGGTTCTCGCGCACGATCGCCGGCAGCCACTGCCCGAGCAGCGCGCCAATGTCTTCGAGCCAGCGGCGCACGGACGCGTCGCGCGCCAGGTATTCAGCGACCGCCGCGTCGCGCCCCGTGAGCGGGCGCAGCTGCGGGTCGTAGTGCGGATTGGGCAGCATGCGGCAGTCGAGCACCCAGTCGGCGTCGAGCGGCAGGCCGTCGCGGTATGCGAAAGACTCGAACAGCAGCATCAGTCCTTGCGCGCCGAGCCCCATCACGTCGCGGATCCAGTTCTGCAGCACGCGCGGCTGCAGCTCGCTCGTGTCGATGCGGTGCCCGAGCTCGGCGACCCCGGCGAGCAGCGAGCGCTCGCGCTCGATCGCCTCGGCGAGCGTGAGCCCGGAGGCCGCGACCGGATGGCGCCGGCGCGTCTCGGAGAAGCGGCGCAGCAGCGCGGGCGCCGTCGCCTCGAGGTAGAGTACGCGGCAGTCGATGCCGCGGGCGCGAAGCTCGGCGATGTAGTGCGGCAGGCCGGCGAGCGCCGCGCTGCGCGCGTCGACGCTCACCGCAATGCGCTCGTGGCCCGCCTCGGCCAGGAAGTCGACCACTTCGGGCAGGAGCTTCCCGGGCAGGTTGTCCACGCAGTAGAAGCCGGCGTCCTCGAGCACGTGCAGCGCGATGCTTTTTCCCGATCCGGAGAGCCCGCTGACCAGGACGAGCTGCATCCGTCAGGCGTCTTCGCCGTCGATCTCGCGCCGCTGGCGCGCGATGAATTCCGCGGTGGAATTGACGCCGCGCAGCCGCAGGATGTGGTTGCGCACCGCGGCTTCGACCAGCACCGCGAGGTTGCGGCCGGCCGCGACCGGGATCACCACCTTGCGCACGGTGACGCCGAGAATGTCCTCCGCCATGTCGGCGAGCGGCAGGCGCTCGGCGGTCTCGCGGCCGCCCGGCTGCGGGCGCTCGAGGTGCGCGATCAGCTTGAGCTTCATCTTCGGGCGGACCGCCGTCTCGCCGAAGATGATGCGGATGTCGAGCAGGCCGAGGCCGCGCACCTCGAGGAAATCCTTGAGCATCGCCGGGCAGCGTCCCTCGAGCGTATTGGCCGCGATGCGCGAGATCTCGACGACGTCGTCCGCCACCAGGCCGTGGCCGCGGCTGATGAGCTCCAGGCCGAGCTCGCTCTTGCCGACGCCGGATTCGCCGGTGATGAGCACGCCGAGGCCGAGCACGTCCATGAACACGCCGTGGCGCTCGGTCTTGTCGGCAAGCGCCTTCGCGAGATAGCGGGCGAGCTTTTCGATCACGATCGGCGCCGCATGCGGCGAGGTGAAGAGCGGCACCTCGTGCGCGCCGGCGGCGTCCACCAGGGCTTGCGGCGGCCTCACGCCGTCGGCCACGATGACCGCGGCCGGCCGGCAGGCGAACAGCCGCTCGAGGAGCGTGCCGACCGAGCCCGCCTCGTAGGCGCCGACGACCTGGATGCTGTTCGGGTGGCTGAGATTGAGGTGCCCGATCAGCGAAGCGGACACCGCCGCCTCGCGCCGCACCGCCGTGGCGGCGCCGCGCGCCGCTACCCAGGCGAGCGACAGCGCCTCGCGGTTGTCCTCATGCAGCCGCGCGACGTCGACCTGTTGCATCCGGCTGCCAGGTGGCGACGAGGTGGTGCAGGGCGGCGGCATCCGGGGCCGCCGCCATGGCCTCGCGCAGCGCGTTGTCGCTGAACATCTGCGCGAGCTCCGACAGGATCTGCAGGTGCCTCTCGGTCGCCTGCTCGGGCACGAGCAGCACGAAGGCGAGCGTCACGGAATGGCCGTCGGGCGCGTCGAAGGGCACCGGCTGGGCGAGGCGGAAGAGCGCGCCCAGCGCCTCCTTCAGCCCCTTGATGCGGCCGTGCGGGATGGCCACGCCCTGCCCGAGGCCGGTCGAGGCGAGGCGCTCGCGCGCGAACAGGCTTTCGAAGACCACGCTGCGCGCGACGCCGTCGAGGTTCTCGAACAGCAGGCCCGCCTGCTCGAAGAGCCGCTTCTTGCTCGACACCTGCAGGTCGAGCACGACGTGGCTGCGCGGCAGGAGCTTCGCGACGAGGCTCATCGGGCCGAACTCTATCAGGACTCCGGTTCCTGGCGCTTCAGCGCGGCATGCGGCTTGTCGTAGAGCTTGTCCTTGTAGCGCAGCACCTGCCGGTCGAGCTTGTCGGCGAGCAGATCGATCGCCGCGTACAGATCGGCCTCCTCGCTCTCGCAATGCAGGTCCTTGCCGCGCACGTGCAGGGTCACCTCCGCCTTCTGCCGCAGCTTGTCCACCGTGAGGATGACGTGCGCGTCGATGACATGGTCGAAGTGCCGCGTCACGCGCTCGATCTTCGAGCGCACATAGCTGCGGATCGCGGGTGTCACTTCGAGGTGGTGGCCGCTCACGTTCAGGTTCATCGCGTCTCCTCCTGGAAGGGAATCAAAGGCTCTTGCGCTGGTTGACTGCCGGAATCTGCAGCGCCTCGCGGTATTTCGCAATCGTGCGCCGCGCGACCACGATGCCCTGCTCGCCGAGGATCTGCGAGATGCGGGCGTCCGAGAGCGGCGTGCGCGCGTCCTCCGCGGCCACCAGCTGCTTGATCAGGGCGCGGATCGCGGTGGAGGACGCCGCCCCGCCGGCGTCGGTCGCGACGTGGCTGCCGAAGAAGTACTTGAGCTCGTAGGTGCCGCGCGGGGTCGCCATGTACTTCTGGGTGGTGACGCGCGAGATCGTGCTCTCGTGCAGGCTCAGCGCCTGGGCGATCTCGCGCAGCACGAGCGGCCGCATCGCCACCTCGCCGTGCTCGAAGAAATGGCGCTGGCGGTCGACGATCGCCTGCGACACGCGCAGGATCGTCTCGAAGCGCTGCTGCACGTTCTTGATCAGCCAGCGCGCCTCCTGGAGCTGCGAGGACAGGCCGTGGCCGCCGCCGGCGCGCGCCCCCGCGGCGAGCTCCGCGTAGAGGCGGTTGATGCGCAGGCGCGGCATCGCCTCCGGGTTGAGGCTCGCGCGCCAGACGTTGCGCACCTTGCGCACGACCACATCGGGCACCACGTAGCGCGCCTCGACGCGCGCGAAGGCGGAGCCGGGGCGCGGATTGAGCGCCTGGATGAGGCGCTGTGCGCCGCGCAGCGCCTCGTCCCCTGCGCCGGTGAGCGCCTTGAGCCGCGTGTAGTCGCGGCTCGCGAGCAGCTCGAGGTGCTTCTCGACGATCGCGAGCGCGAGATCGCGCACGGCATCCCTCGCCATGGTCCTGATCTGCAAGGAGAGGCACTCTCCCGGGGAGCGCGCCCCGACGCCCGCGGGCTCGAAATTCTGCAGGTGGCGCAGCGCGATGGCGAGCTCCTCGGGATCGGCTTCCGCCTCCGCGGGCAGGAGCGCGGCGATCTCCTCGAGCGGCTGCGTAAGGTAGCCGTCCTCGTCGAGCGCATCGATCAGGACGGACACGAAGGCGCGGTCGCGCCCGCTCAGGTTGGTGAGCGAGAGCTGCGAATGCAGGTGATCGCGCAGCGTCGGCGTTTCGGCGGCCGAGAAGCCGCGGTCGCTCTCCTCGTCGTCCTCCGAGCCGCGCCAGGTCGCGCTCGCCTCCACCGCCCAGTCGGCCTCGGTCGGCCCGCCGGCGCCCGCTGGCGCGGCGCCCTCCGCCGGTGCGGGCGGCGGCGCCGACTCGTGCTCGGCGTCGCTGTCCTCGCGCTCGAGCGCCGGGTTCTCCATGAGGATCCGGTCGATCTCCTGGTTCAGCTCGACCGTGGAGAGCTGCAGCAGGCGAATGGACTGCTGCAGCTGCGGGGTGAGCGTCAGGTGCTGCGAGAGGCGGAACTGCAGGGAGGGCTTCATTCTGGGATCTGCAGTGTGCCGGAGCCCGGGTTAAAGAATTCCGGTCCAGGGACGTCGAAGCGGGCTACTCCCCGGGTTACATGCGGAAATTCTCGCCCAGGTAGACCCGGCGCACGCTGTCATTATAAACAATCTCCTCCGGGTGGCCCGAGGCGAGCACGGTGCCCTCGTTGATGATGTAGGCGCGGTCGCAGATGCCGAGGGTCTCGCGCACGTTGTGGTCGGTGATGAGCACCCCGATGCCGCGCTCCTTCAGGAAGCGGATGATGCGCTGGATGTCGAGCACCGCGATGGGGTCGACGCCGGCGAACGGCTCGTCGAGCAGGATGAACGCCGGCCGCGTGCCGAGCGCGCGCGCGATCTCGAGCCGGCGCCGCTCCCCGCCCGAGAGCGAGATCGCGGCGTGCTTGCGAAGGTGCGCGATATTCAGGTCCTTCAGGAGCTCCGCGAGGCGCGACTCGATGTCCCCGGCCGCGAGCCCCTGCAGCTCGAGGATCGCCTGCACGTTCTCCTCCACCGTGAGGCGTCGGAACACCGAGTTCTCCTGCGGCAGGTAGGAGATTCCGAGGCGCGCGCGGCGGTGGATCGGCAGGTGGGTGAGGTTGCGCTCATCGAGGTGGATGCTGCCTGCGTCCACCGGGATCAGTCCTACGATCATGTAGAAGCAGGTCGTCTTGCCGGCGCCGTTCGGCCCGAGCAGCCCGACCACCTCGCCGCTCGACACCTCGAGCGACACGTCCTGCACGACGGTCCGCGACTTGTAGCGCTTGCGCAGGCTTTGCGAGCGCAGCACGCTCATTTCTTGGCGTCTTCGGCCGCGGTCTTGGGCTGGATCACCGCTTTCACGCGGCCGCCGGGCGCGCCCCTGCCGTTGCTGACGGAGAAGAAATCCGAGCGCTGGTCGACGAAGATGTAGTTTCCCGTCACCTCGTCGCCGTCGCGGTTGACGCGCGCCTGGTCGAAGAGCTCGATCTTCTCGTTGCGGTCGTCGATCTCGATTCGCTGCGCCTCGCCTTCCATCCAGCCGCCTTCCTTGCCGTCCTTCGGATCCTGCCGCTGGCGGAAGCGCACCGGCGAGCCGGTGGCCGTGGTGAACTGGAAGCCCTCGGCGTCCTGGTGCACCACGATGCGATCGGCACGCACGGTGATCGTGCCCTTGGTGAGCACGACGTTGCCCTCGAAGAGGTTCATGCGCCGCGTGTCGTCCGAGCTCATGCGGTTCGACTCGATGTTGGTCGGCTTGTCGCGGTCGGCCTTCTCCGCGTGCGCGGGGAAGGCGGCGAGCGCGCACAGCGCGAGGGCGAAGGCTTTCACGGCGCCGGCTTCGGCTCGAACGTGCCGTGGACGTCGGCGCGCAGCAGGAGCTGCTGCAGCTCCGTGTTGTACTCCATTCCGCGCCCCGCGAGGGTGCGGCGGTCCTCCACGATCAGCACCGGCTGGTCGGTGCGCACGAGCGCGCGGTCGCGCACCACCTGCAGGAAGCTCGTCGTGATGCGCGCCTCGGGGCGCTCGCGGTCCGCTTCGCGCACCAGCAGCACGTTGTCGTAGAGGAAGATGTCGTCCCCGTCGCGCGAGAGCGCGCCCCGGTCCGCGCGCACCGTCATGCGCGGCTCGCTCGGCCGGGTCTGCACGACGCGCGGCTGCACCAGCTCGGTCGAGTCGTCGTCCGGATAGTGCACCATCTGCGAGGCGGAGAGCACGCTCTCGACCCCGCCGTCGCGGTTGTAGCTCGTGGTGGTGAAGTTGGAGATCAGGTAGTCCGGGTCGTGGCGGCGCGTCGCCGGCCGCGGCTCCTCCTCGCGCACGGCGCGCTCCAGCCAGAACGAGACCAGGGCCAGCGCGAACATGAGCGCGAGCGGCAGCACGCGCGTGGTCGAGAGCCTCATTCGAGGTACCGGGCGAGGATGTCGTCGAGCGTGCCCTGCGCACGCATCACGAATTCGCACACCTCCCGCGCCGCGCCGCCGCCCGCCGGCGAGCTCGCCACGTAGTGCACCCGCCGGCGCACTTCCTCGGGAGCTTCCGGCACCGTCGCGCTGAAGATGCAGCGCGTGAGGACCGGCAAGTCGACGAGATCATCGCCCATCGCCCCGGCCGTCGCGTGCGCGAAGCCCAGGCGCCGCAGCAGGCCTTCGAGTGCGGCGCGCTTGTCGGCGATGCCTTGCAGCACGTGCTCCACGCCGAGCTCCGCGGCGCGCGAGCTGACGGCGGGGGAGCTGCGCCCGGAAAGGAGGGCGGCGTGCACGCCGCTCATCGTGAGCATCTTGATGCCCTGGCCGTCGAAGGAGTGGAAGGCCTTGATCTCCTCGCCGGACGGGCCGTACCAGAGCCTGCCGTCGGTCAGCACGCCGTCGACGTCGAACACCATCAGCTTGACGCGTCGCGCGCGCTCGAGCGCGTCGGGAGCCGCGTAGTGCATGCGGCTAGAGGACCTTGGCGCGGAAGAGGTCGTGCATGTTGAGCGCGCCGACGAGCGCGCCCTGCTCGTCCACGACGAGCACCTGCCCGACCTTGTGGCGCTCCATGAGCTGGACCGCCTCGGCGGCGAGCGCGCCGGCGGCGAGGGTCTTGGGATGCGCGGTCATCACCTCGTCCACAGTCACGGCGTCCGGATCGCGCCCGGCTTGCAGCATGCGGCGCAGGTCGCCGTCGGTGAAGATGCCGCGCACCGCGCCGTTCGCGTCGACTACGGCGGTCATGCCGAGCGCGCCGCGCGACATTTCCGCCACGGCCTGGCGCAGCGCCGTGCCGGGACGCACGCACGGCACGGCGTCGCCGGTGCGCATCACGTCGGCAACGTGGACCAGCGCCTGCCGCGGCAGGCGGCCGCGCGGGTGGCTGCGGGCGAAGTCGTCCGCCGAGAAGCCGCGCGCGTCGAGAAGCGCCACCGCGAGCGCATCGCCGAGGGCGAGCGCGGCGGTCGTGCTGGCGGTCGGTGCGAGGTTGAGGGGGCAGGCCTCCTGTGCGACCGCGGCGTCGAGGTGCACATCGGCCTCCCGGGCGAGCGCGGAATCCGCGCGGCCCGTGATGGCGATCAGCTTGGCGCCGCGGCGCTTGACGAGCGGGACGATCTCCAGCAGCTCGTCGTTCACGCCCGAGTACGAGATGGCGACGAAGACGTCGCCCTCCTCGATCATGCCGAGGTCGCCGTGGCTCGCCTCCGCCGGATGAACGAAATAGGCCGGCGTTCCGGTGCTGGCGAGCGTCGAGGCAATCTTGCGCGCGATATGTCCGGACTTGCCCATGCCGCTCACCACGACGCGGCCGGTGCGGCGCTGGATCAGCTCGACGGCGTCGAGAAACCGGCCGTCGAGGCGCTCGGCGAGGGCGCGAACCGCGTCGGCCTCTATGGAGAGCACCTTGCGCGCGAGCTCGAGGGCCGCGCTCGGGGCCGCCTTGCGGGCCGCTTTCATCATAGCCGCCGAGTATAGCCCGGGGCGCAAGCCCCGAAGGAAACCGGCGGCGCGCCGCCTAGAACGACCGGCAGAGCGTGTAGATGTTGGTGCCGTTCTCCGCGTAGGCGGTGGTGTCCGCGGCGGTGTTGATCGACGGGTTGGGCGCGGTCTGCAGCTGCCCGCGCACGGTGCCCGTGCCGATGAGGCCGTCGTCCATCTGCGTGTCCATGGCGATGGCGACCTTGTCCGGGATGTTGGACGAGCAGATGATCAGGCCGGCGAAGCCGCCCAGCGCGGTCGAGGGCGTGCCGCCGTTGCTGCCCGTTTGCACGCCGATCAGGCCGGTGAAGGCGTTGTAGGGCTGCTGCGCGCCGTTTCCGGAGACGAAGCCCGAGAGCCTCAGATCGCTCCAGAAGAGGCAGGACTCGGCCGTGCCGGAGGCGGGCTGGCCAGTGCCCGTCGGGCAGGCGGCGTTGTACGCGCCAGCGACTACGCCGTTACCGTCGCCGGGCTGCCCGAGCGACCAGCGCGACGCGTTGGCGTCGTCCCCGGGGATGGCGCGGTAGCGGTCCTGGTAGCCGTGATAGGCGGCGGAGATGCCGGAGAAGTCGGCGATCGCGTTCTTGATCTTCGCCTGCGTGATCATCTCCTGGCCCTTGAGGATGCCGCCCAGCAGCAGGCCGATGATGACCAGCACGATCGCGATCTCGACGAGCGTGAAGCCGGTTTGACGCCGGTATGTTTTTTTCATGGTTCTCCCCTGCGCAGGACACGTAGCATAACGAAAAAAAGGGCCCGCTTCCGCGAGCCCCTTGCGACCCCGACAGCTTGCGTATTTAGAACGACCGGCAGAGCGTGTAGATGTTGGTGCCATTCTCCGCGTAGGCGGTGGTGTCGGCGGCGGTGTTGATCGTAGGGTTGGGCGCGGTCTGCAGCTGCCCGCGCACGGTGCCCGTGCCGATGAGGCCGTCGTCCATCTGCGTGTCCATGGCGATGGCGACCTTGTCCGGGATGTTGGACGAGCAGATGATCAGGCCGGCGAAGCCGCCCAG
>DASRFM010000052.1:0-40333 GCA_035651575.1 Burkholderiales bacterium
GGCGGCCAGATGCCGCTGCATCGCCGCCTGCCCAAGCGCGGCTTCACTTCGCTCTCGCGCGACGCGGTCGCCGAAGTGCGCCTCAGGGACCTGCAGGCGATGCAGGCGACCGAGATCGACCTCGCCGCGCTGAAGGCCGAGAAGGTGGTGCCGCACGACGTGCTCGGCGCGAAGGTGATCCTCTCCGGCGAGCTCGCGCGCAAGCTGACCCTCAAGCAGGACGTGAAGGCGAGCAAGGGCGCGCGCGCGGCCATCGAGAAGACGGGCGGCAAGGTGGAGATCGCCGAGAAGCCGGCCGAAGAGCCGAAGAAGAAAAAGGAGAAAAAGGCGAAGAAAGCCGAGCCGCAGGCGGCTGAAGGCGAGCAGAAAAGCTGATGGCGACCGGACTTCCCAGCGTCGGCAAGGGAGCGAAGTACGGCGACCTCAAGCGGCGCCTGTTCTTTCTGCTCGGGGCGCTCGTCGTTTTCCGCATCGGGGCGCACATCCCGGTGCCGGGAATCGACCCGGTGGTGCTCGCGGACCTCTTTTCCGGCCAGCAGGGCGGCATCCTCGGCATGTTCAACATGTTCTCCGGGGGCGCGCTGCGCCGCTTCACGATCTTCGCCCTGGGGATCATGCCCTACATCTCGGCGTCGATCATCATGCAGCTGATGACGGCGGTGAGCCCGCAGCTCGACCAGCTGAGGAAGGAAGGCGAAAGCGGCCGGCGCAAGATCACGCAGTACACGCGCTACGGCACCGTGTTCCTCGCGCTCTTCCAGGCCACCGGCATCTCGATCGCGCTCGAGTCGCAGCCCGGCCTCGTCCTCGACCCCGGCCTCATGTTCCGCATCACGACCGTGACCACGCTCGTCACCGGAACCATGTTCCTCATGTGGCTCGGCGAGCAGATCACCGAGCGCGGCCTGGGCAACGGCATTTCCATCATCATCTTCGCCGGCATCGCCGCCGGGATCCCGAACGCGATCGCGGGGACGCTCGAGCTGGTGCGCACGGGCGCCATGCATCCGCTGACCGCGCTGCTGGTCGCCGTCGCCGTGATCGCCGTGACCGCGTTCGTGTGCTTCGTCGAGCGCGGCCAGCGCAAGATCCTGGTGAACTACGCGAAGCGCCAGGTCGGCAACCGCGTCTACGGCGGCCAGAGCTCGCACCTGCCCTTCAAGCTGAACATGTCCGGCGTCATCCCGCCGATCTTCGCCTCGTCGCTCATCCTTTTTCCGGCGACCGTGCTCGGCTGGTTCGGATCGGCGGAAGGCCTCATCTGGCTGCGCGACATCGCGGGCACGCTCACGCCCGGGCAGCCGATCTACGTGCTGCTCTACGCGGCGCTCATCATCTTCTTCTGCTTCTTCTACACCGCGCTGCAGTACAACCCGAAGGAGACGGCCGACAACCTGAAGAAGTCGGGCGCCTTCGTGCCCGGCATCCGGCCCGGGGACCAGACGGCGCGCTACCTGGAGAAGATCCTGACCCGGCTGACGCTCGCCGGCGCGATCTACGTGACGCTGGTGTGCCTGCTGCCGGAGTTCCTGATCCTGAAATGGAACGTGCCGTTCTACTTTGGCGGCACCTCGCTTCTCATCATCGTCGTGGTCACCATGGATTTCATGGCGCAGGTGCAGGCCTACGTCATGACGCACCAGTACGAGAGCCTGCTGCGCAAGGCGAACTTCAAGGGCGGTTTGCCCGTGCGCTAGAACGAATGTCCAAGGAAGACGTCATCGAGATGCAGGGCGAAGTGATGGAAAACCTGCCGAATGCAACGTTCCGGGTGAAGCTCGAGAACGGGCATGTGATCCATGCCTTCATCTCGGGGAAGATGCGCATGAACTACATCCGCATCCTGCCCGGCGACAAGGTGACGGTGCAGATGACCCCGTACGACCTGACCAAGGGCCGCATTACCTTCAGAGCGAAGTAAGGAGCAGCAAATGAAAGTCATGGCTTCGGTGAAGAAGATCTGCCGCAAGTGCAAGATCGTGCGGCGCAAGGGGGTGGTGCGGGTGATCTGCGCCGACCCGCGCCACAAACAGCGGCAGGGCTGATAACGCCTTGTTAAAACTGCTATAATTTCAGGTTCCCCATAGGGCACGCCGCATGGCACGTATCGCAGGTATCAACATCCCGAACCACCAGCATGCGCAGATCGCGCTCACGGCGATCTACGGCATCGGGCGCGCGCGCGCGGAAGCGATCTGCGCCGCCGCCGGCGTGCAGGGCACGCGCAAGATCAAGGACCTGACCGACGCCGAGCTCGACCGGCTGCGCGAGAGCGTGGGCCGCTTCACCGTCGAGGGCGACCTGCGCCGCGAGGTGTCGATGTCCATCAAGCGCCTCATGGATCTCGGCTGCTATCGCGGCCACCGGCATCGCAAGGGGCTGCCGGTGCGCGGGCAGCGCACGCGCACCAACGCGCGCACCCGCAAGGGCCCGCGCAAGGCCGCGGTGAAGCTGAACGTGCCGGCAGGGAAGGTGGCCTAAATGGCGAGCCGAAACACCCCGAGCCGCCAGGAGCTGCAGCAGACGGCGTCTGCGCGCGCCCGCAAGAAGGTCAAGAAGAACGTGGCCGAGGGCATCGCCCACATCCACGCCTCGTTCAACAACACCATCGTCACCATCACCGACCGCCAGGGCAACACGCTCTCCTGGGCGACCTCGGGCAATGCCGGGTTCAAGGGCTCGCGCAAATCGACGCCCTTTGCCGCGCAGGTCGCCGCCGAGCGCGCCGGGCGCGCGGCGCAGGAGTGCGGCGTGAAGAACATCGAAGTGCGCATCAAGGGCCCCGGGCCCGGCCGCGAGTCGGCGGTGCGCGCGCTGAACGCGATCGGCCTGAAGATCGGCAGCATCGCCGACGTGACGCCGATTCCCCACAACGGCTGCCGGCCGCCGAAGCGCCGGCGGGTCTAGGAGTCCTCATGGCAAGAAATCTCGACAAGTGCCGGCACTGCCGCAGGGAAGGCGAGAAGCTCTTCCTGAAGGGCGAGAAGTGCTTCACCGACAAGTGCCCGGTGGAGCGCCGCGCCTACGCGCCCGGGCAGCACGGCCAGAAGAGCGGCGCGCGCCTCTCCGACTACGGCAAGCAGCTGCGCGAGAAGCAGAAGGTGCGCCACATCTACGGCCTGCTCGAGCGCCAGTTCCGCAAGACCTACGCCGAGGCGGCGCGCTCCAAGGGCGTGACCGGCGAGCGGCTGCTGCAGCTGCTCGAGTCGCGCCTCGATTCGGTCGCCTATCGCATGGGCTTCGGCGCCTCGCGCACCGAGGCGCGGCAGGTCGTGCGCCACAACGGCATCCTGGTGAACGGCAAGCGGGTCAACATCCCGTCCTACCAGGTGCGACCGGGCGACGTCGTCGAGGTCGCCGGCAAGGCGAAGGAGCAGCTGCGCATCAAGTCGGCGGCCGAGGCGACGCAGTCGCGCGGCATTCCGGAGTGGCTCGAGGTCGACAGCAAGGCGCTCAAGGGCACCTACAAGTCGAACCCGGCGCGGGGCGACCTGCCGCAGACGATCAACGAGAGCCTCATCATCGAGCTGTATTCGAAGTAGTAAAGAGGACCCCAGCACATGCCGCAATCGGGATTTCTGAAGCCGCGAATCGTCGACGTCCAAAACCTTTCCGCGAACCACGCGCGCGTGACGATGGAGCCGTTCGAGCGCGGCTACGGGCACACGCTCGGCAACGCGCTGCGCCGCGTGCTGCTCTCCTCGATGCCGGGCTACGCGCCCACCGAGGTGCAGATCGCCGGCGTGGTGCACGAGTACTCGACGCTCGACGGCGTGCGCGAGGACGTCGTGGACATCCTGCTCAACCTCAAGGGCGTGGTGTTCCGCCTGCACAACCGCGCCGAGGCGATCCTCTCGCTCAAGAAGAAGGGCGACGGGCTGGTGACCGCGGCCGACATCGAGCCGGCGCACGACGTCGAGATCGTGAACCCGGACCACGTCGTCGCGCACCTCGCCTCCGGCGGCAAGCTCGAGATGCAGATCAAGGTGGAGTCCGGCCGCGGCTACGTCCCGGGCAACATGCGCTACCTGCCGGAGGAGACCAAGGGCATCGGGCGCATCATCCTCGACGCCTCGTTCAGCCCGGTGCGCCGCGTGTCCTACTCGGTGGAGTCGGCGCGCGTCGAGCAGCGCACCGACCTCGACAAGCTGATCATGGACATCGAGACCAACGGCGCCATCGAGCCCGAAGAGGCGATCCGCTACGCGGCGCGCGTGCTGGTGGACCAGCTCTCGGTGTTCGCGCAGCTGGAAGGCACCACGCTGCCGGCGGAGCAGCCCAAGTCCCCGGCGGTGGACCCGATCCTGCTGCGCCCGGTGGACGACCTCGAGCTCACCGTGCGCTCGGCCAACTGCCTCAAGGCCGAGAACATCTACTACATCGGCGATCTCATCCAGCGCACCGAGACCGAGCTCCTCAAGACGCCCAACCTCGGCCGCAAGTCGCTCAACGAGATCAAGGAAGTGCTGGCTTCGCGCGGGCTGACGCTCGGCATGAAGCTGGAAAACTGGCCCCCGGCCGGACTCGAACACAGGACCTAACATGCGTCACGGCTCCGGACTTCGGAAGCTCAACCGCACCTCGAGCCACCGGCTCGCGATGCTGCGCAACATGACCGTGTCGCTGCTGCGCCACGAGGAGATCAGCACCACGCTTCCCAAGGCGAAGGCGCTGCGCCGCGTGGTGGAGCCGATGATCACCCTCGGCAAGAAGCCGAGCCTCGCCAACCGCCGGATCGCGTTCGACCGGCTGCGCGACCGCGGCATCGTCGAGAAGCTCTTCGGCGAGCTCGGCCCGCGCTACGCCAAGAGGAACGGCGGCTACCTGCGCATCCTGAAGACCGGCTTTCGCAAGGGCGACAACGCGCCGCTCGCGCTCGTCAGCCTGATGGACCGTGCGGAAGGCGGCGCCGAACAGGCGAGCGAAGAGAAGAAGGGCGAGAAGAAGGCAGCAAAAGCCGCCTGATCGTTCTCTTCACCGACTTCGGCTCGAACGATCTCTACGTAGGCCAGGTCAAGGCAGTCCTCGCGGAGCGCGCGCCGCGCGTGCGCGTGCTCGACGCCCTGCATCACGCCCCGGATTTCGCCATTGCGCCGGCGGCGCACCTGCTCGCCGCGCTCGCGCCGCGGTACCCGCGCGGCGCGGTGTTCCTCGGCGTCGTGGATCCCGGCGTCGGCGGAAAGCGCGGCGCGATCGTCGTGGAAGCCGACGGCCGGCGCTTCGTGGGCCCCGACAACGGGCTGTTCTCCATTCTCTGGCAGCGTGCGAGGCGGGCGCTCTGCCATCGCATCGCCTGGCGCCCCGAGCGCCTGTCGAGCTCGTTCCACGGCCGCGACCTGTTCGCGCCGGTGGCGGCGGCGCTCGCGACGCGCGTGCCGCGCGGCTGGCTGGAACCCAAGAGCCGGCCGGACGTGCGCCTGCCGGCCGGGGATCTGCCGCAGGTCATCTACATCGACCACTACGGCAACGCGCTGACCGGGATCCGGGCCGCGTCCTTGCCGGGAAAGAAGATCGTCCTGGTGAAAGGAAGGCGGCTGCGGCATGCCGGGACGTTCGAAGCGGCGCGCGGGCCGTTCTGGTATGGGAACAGCCTGGACCTCGTCGAGATCGCGCTGCCGCGCGGCAGCGCGGCAAGACGCCTCGGACTACGCGTCGGAACTCCGGTGCATCGCGCTCAGGAGACCAGGATGGCGCGGTAGTCGTTGACGTTGGTGCGAGTCGGGCCGGTCATGACGAGGCCGCCCGCGGCACGAAAGAATCCATAGCTGTCGTGCTTGTCCAGCAGCGCTCTTGCTTCCGGGCGCTGCGCGAACTCCGGAAGCCACACCGCGCCCGCGTTGTCCTCCGAGCCGTCGATGCCGTCGGTGTCGGCGGCGATCGCGCAGACGTTCGCGGCGCCGCCGAGAGAGATGCCGAGCGAGAGCAGGAATTCCGCGCATCGCCCGCCGCGGCCGCCGTCGTTCTCGATCGTCACGGTGCATTCGCCGCCGGAGACCAGGGCTGCCGGCCCCTTGGTGGCGAGCGCGCGCTGCGCCATCTCGCGCCCGACCTCGCGCGCCTCGCCGGTGATCGTGTCGCCGAGGATGTGTGGGCGGAAGCCGCGGCGCCGGAACACCTCGGCCGCGGCCTCGAGCGACTTGTACGCCGTGGCGACGACTCGGTTCTCCACTCGCGCAAAGCGCGCGTCTCCCGGCTTTGGCGTCTCGGAGAACGGGCCGGAGAAGGCGATGCGGTATTTCGCGAGCACGGCCCTCGCGTCCGCGATCGTGGTCGGGTCCGGCGCGCAGGGACCCGAGGCGATGTGCGTCGCCTCGTCGCCCGTCACGTCCGAGATGATGAGCGCGAGCACTGGCGCGCGCGACGCCGCGGCGAGCCGCCCGCCGTGGATCGCCGAGAGATGCTTGCGCACCGTGTTCATCTCCTGGATGGCGGCGCCGCTTTTCAGCAGCCGCGCCGTCAGCGCCTTCAGCTCGGCCATCGGCATTCCGTCCGCGGGCAGCGACAGCAGGCTCGAGCCGCCTCCGGAGAGCAGCGCAAGGAGCAGGTCATCCTCGGTGAGGGATCGCACCGAGGAGAGAATCTCGCGCGCGGCGGCGACTCCCGCCTCGTCGGGGACCGGGTGGCCGGCTTCCACGACCCGGACGCGCCGCGTCGCGAGCCCGTGCCGGTAGCGCGTGACCGCGATTCCGTCGAGCGGCGCGTCCGCCGGCCAGGCCTGCTCGACCGCGAGCGCCATCGAGGCGGCCGCCTTGCCGGCGGCGGCGACGAAGGTGCGCCCGCGCGGCGGGCGCGGCAGATGAGGAGCGAGGATCCTCAGCGGATCGGCGGCGGCGACGGCCGCCCGGAAGCTTTCTTCGAGAAGCTCCCGCATTAGCAAGGCAAGATGCCGCCTGAATTCAGGCGGGCGCGAACGTCTCTTTGGCCGCGTCCGGCCCGAGGTTGAAGTACTCGGGATAGGTCTCGCGGAAGGCCTGACGGATCAGCTCGGCGGGGACGTCGGTAAACGCGCCGCGGTCGCGGATGTACTCCATGTGACGGCGGTTGTCGGCGTCGAACGGATGGAAGAGCGAGTCCTCGCGCCCGTCGAACTCGAGCGGCCGGACGCGGAACTTCTCGCACAGCGTGAGGTTGAACGCGGGCGTGGCCTTTACCCAGCGGCCCTCGAGCAGCAGCTCGGTATAGCCGTGGAACACGAAGAGGTCGGTGCCCATCTTCTGCGTGAGCGCGGGCGTGGTGAGGTGGTTCTTGACGTCGGCGTATCCCACGCGCGCGGGGATGCCGCTCGCCCGGGCGCAGGCGGCGAGCAGCGCCGCCTTGGGGACGCACCAATGCTCGCCGCGAAGC
Organism: Burkholderiales bacterium; assembly: GCA_035651575.1. Lineage (GTDB taxonomy): Bacteria > Pseudomonadota > Gammaproteobacteria > Burkholderiales > SG8-39 > SCGC-AG-212-J23. The sequence goes on from DASRFM010000052.1 coordinate 7,345, forward strand.
ACGCACGCCGAGGCGCGGTAGGCGTCGTCCAGCATGAAGTTCTGGAACGGATTGTACCGGATCCGGTCGCGCACCGCGTAGTAGAGCGACACGGCGCGGTCCGTGTCCGTTTCTCCGGAAGAGAATTCCCTCGAAAAAGCGATCACCGCCGGATGATCGCTGTCGACATAGCGGCCGGGCTCGAGGTACTCGTTCATGCGGCGAGGTTCATCAGCCGCAGCGCCGCCGCGAAGAGCGGGCTCGCCGGCTCGGCCAGGGCGTCGATCACGGAGAAATGGTTCTTGCCGGGCATGGCGACGTCGCCGGCGAACGTGCTCCAGCGCTCCCGCAGCAGGCCGTTCTGGCGGCGGAATTCGGACGATTCGCCGCCGCCGACGCAGGTCATGACGGGCGCGCGCGTTGCCGGCGGCAGGAAGGCGGGCGAGAGGCGCAGCGCCGCGGCCTCGTCGAGCCGCAGGTCCTGCTGCAGGAAATCCACCGACCGCAGCGGCCGCAGGTCGTAGAGCCCGCTGATCGCGAGGCCGCCCTTCCACAGGTCGCGCGGCAGCGCCGGATCGAAGCTCGGCCACAGCGCGCACATCAGCATCGCGGTCAGGTGGCCGCCGGCGGAATGCCCGCTCACGTAGAGCCTGTCGCGGTCGACGCCGTGCTCCTCCGCGTGCCGCCACAGCCAGCGGCTCGCGCGCAGCATCTGGCGCACGATCTCCTCCATCGTGACCTTCGGGCAGAGGTCGTAGTTGACCACCGCGAGCGACACGCCGGCGTCGACGAAGGCCGGCGCGAGGTACGAGAAGTCGCTCTTGCCGAGCGAGCGCCAGTAGCCGCCGTGAATGAACATCATGCAGCGGCCGTCGCCCTTGCCGGCGGGGAAGAAATCGAGCGTCTCGCCGGGCTGCTCGCCGTAGCGCACGTCAAGGGCGCATGCCATGCGGCTGCGCGCGCGCGCCGAATCCTCCTGCCAGCGGGCGAAGTACCTGGCGTGGTCGGGGACGAGCTCGCGGTTGTTGTATTCCTTCGCGAGGAGCGCGCCGGAGCGGTCGTTCATCCGCGCTTCTCGCGCCACAGGCCCATCGCCTCCTGCCCCGGGCGGTCCGAGAAGGAGAACAGGACGGACTCTGCTTCGGCGCGGATCTGCAGCGGCTGCCAGGACGGCACGACGAAGGTGTCGCGCGGCTCGAAGTCGAAGCGCTCGGCGCCGATCGTCACGTGGCCCTTGCCCTCGACTACGGAATACACCGTGCCGTCGGTGCAGCGGTACGGCGCGCCCGCGAAGCCCGCCGGCAGCAGCTGGATGAAGGTCGCCATCGTCGGCATCGCGTGCCCGCCGGTGAGCGGGTTCACGAACTGCATCTTCCAGCCGTGGCACGGATCGGGATCCTGGTCCCTCGCGAGCCGGGCGAGCGATTCGCGGCTGCGCTCGTAGGGATAGCTGAAGATCGGCGAGGTCTTGCCGAAGGGCGCCACCGCGCCGAGCGGCACGAGATTGTTCCCGTAGCGCGCCGCCGCGGCGCCCTCGCTGCGCGAGACGGGCTGGATCTCGTCGGCGTAGACCTCGTGGAACTGCGCGGCGAAGGTCTGCACGATGCGGATGTCGAGGCCGTCCATCCACACGACCGGCTCGCTCCCGGGGTTGCCGTGGTCGTGGTAGGTCCACGACGGCGTGATGATGAAGTCGCCGGGCGCCATGGTGGTGCGCTCGCCGTCCACCGCGGTATAGGCGCCCGAGCCCTCGACGATGAAGCGCAGCGCGGACTGGCTGTGGCGGTGGCTCGGTGCGATCTCGCCCGGCAGGATGAGCTGCAGCCCGGCATACAGGCTCTGCGTGATGCACGACTCGCCGCGCATGCCGGGGTTCTCGAGCACGAGCACGCGCCGCACCGCTTCCTTCGCCGTGATGAGCTTGCCCGCTTCCATCAGGAAGGGCCGCGCCTCGCGGTACTTCCACAGCGCGGGCTTGGCGGCGGTGGCGGGCTCGTTCGGGATGAGGTTGTGCAGGACTTCCCAGAGCGGCGCAAGGTTATGCCGGTCCATGCGCCGGTAGAGCGCCTGGCGCTCGGTAGCGATCGAAGCTTGCGGGACGCTGGCCATCGGGTCCTCCGGGAAATGGAATTTTACGTGCGCGATTTTACGTGCGCGAGGCCGCCGGCACCGGCTTGAGCCACACCACAGGCTTGCCGAGCGCTGCCGAGAGTGATTTTCCTTCCGGGTCGGCGAGCGCCGCCTCGCGCGCCTTGCGGATCGCGGCCGCCTGCTCGCGCGCATCGTCGGTCGGCGGATGGTCGACGAGGGCATCCATCAGCGCGAGGAAGTTCGCCTTGCCGCGCCGGTGCGTCTCGCCGTAGCCCTTGAGCAGTCCCGCGCAGGACGCGATCTCGATCGCGAGGGCGGGGTCGCGGCCCGCCGCCTCGGCGACCCGGGCGAGCCAGCGCTCGATGAGCTCCTGCTCCTCGCGGTAGCGGTAGCTCGCGGGCCGCCAGGGCTTGAGCCACGCCAGGCTGCGCACGACGAGATAGCCGAGCAGGCCCGAGGTGCGGATATGCATGCCGATGTTGTAGGCGTCGAGCTTGCCGTGCTGCTCGGCCCAGGCGACGAGCCGCTTGCCCAGGAAATGCGGCAGCACCGAGGCGAATTCCTCCACGCCGGGCTTGAGGTAGTCGATCACCACCACCGGCTCGCCGGGCTTCGCCCCGACTTCCTTCCTCACGCGCTCGAAGCGCGAGGCGCGGGTCTTCAGGTCGGCGACGCGGATGATGTCCTCGTAGCTCATCCACAGCGCGAGCTGGCGCGCCACTTCCGCGGCGAGCTTCGCGTCGCCCTTGAGGAAGGGCTGCATGCGGTTTTCGAAGAGCCGCGCATAGGCGTCGCCCTGATAGTCTTTCAGCCTTTCGATTCCCAGCTTGAAAACCTCGTCGAGCCCGGTGGCGCGCTTCGGCGCCGGCGCGGCGGCCGGTGCGGGCTTCGCGCCCGCCGCGATGTCGAAGCCCGCGGCGAAGCCGCGCAGGCTCGCCTCGGCGCCGCGGCCGCCCTTGCGGATCGCCTGCTCGCAGGCCTCGCGCGACAGCGGCAGCACGCCGCTCCCCGCCATCGCGCCGAACAGCACCGCGTTGATGATCGTGCCGCTTTTCTGGGCGAGCTCGCGCATGTCGAAGAGCACGGCTTTCCGGGCGAGCTGCGCCGCGGCGTCGACGATGCGCTGGCCGTCGAAGCGGCCGTCGGCCATCTGCATCTTCTCCGCGGTGGCGTAGATGCGATGCGTCGAGGCGATCAGCGTGGTGCGCTGCGGGCTCACATAGCCGTTCTGCATGGCGCGGCCCGCCTCGACGAGCTCGGAAGCCACCATGACGTCCACGTTGGCCGGGCTCGGCGTGAGCGAGAGGATGGGCTCGCGGCCGCCCAGCCGGCTGCGCTCGGCCGGGAAGATCTCCAGGTAGTACGTCGTTGCCCCGGTGCGCTGCGCCACGCCGGGAATGGAGGTGGCTTGCGCCGGGAAATCGCACGCCGTCGCCGCCTCGATCAGCCAGTCGGCCATGACGCCTCCGCCCTCGCCGCCGAGCGCCGCGATCAGGATCGTCAGGGGTCTTTCGGGAAGATTCATGCGAGCCTCGCGATGAGCCGGTCCCACAGCGTCGGGTTCTGCACGACTTCGGCGCGGTAGAAGGAAGGACAGAGCACCGCGGCGTGCGCGTTCTCGCCGCACAGGCCGCAGCCGACGCAGCCATCGATCACCGTCGCGACCGGGTCGCGGCGCAGCGGATCGGGGTTGTCCTTGACGGTGAGCGTCGGGCAGCCGGAGAGCCGGATGCACGAGTGATCGCCCGTGCACGTGTCCTCGTCCACGCCGTACTTCACGCGCACATGGCGTTTTCCATTTTTCAATTTTTCGGAGACGGCAGGACGAAGGCGACGTTGCCGCTCGAGCTGGCATTCGCCTTCGGCGACGATCACCTTCAGCCCCTTGTAGTCGGTCTGCATGGCCTCCTTGTAGACCTTGGCGACCTCGCCGACCTTGTAGTTGTTGACTGTGCGCAGCCATTTCACGCCGAGGCCCTGCAGGGTGGATTCGATGGTGCGGTCGGCATGTGCCGCGCTCGAGCCGACGGCCACCATGCGCGCGTCCTCGGGCGGCGAGGAGAGCAGCTCCTGCGTCCCGGTGGCCGAGGCATAGCCGTTCTTCATGATGACCAGGACGCCCTCGCCCTTGTTCAGCAGGTTGGATGCGACGCCCGACAGGAGGCCGTTGTGCCAGAAGCCGCCGTCTCCCATGATCGCCACGGCGCGCTTGGACGACATCGGGCTCACGCCCGCCGCGGACGCGAGGCTCATGCCATAGCCGAGCAGCGTGTTGCCCTGGGAGAAAGGCTCGAAGGAGCCGAAGCAGTGGCAGCCGACGTCCATCGACACGTGCGGGCGGCCGATGTCCCGGGCCACCAGCTTCATCGCCGAGAACACCGGACGCTCCGGGCAGCCGGTGCAGAAGGTCGGCGGCCGCATCGGCAGCACGCCGAGCAGCTCGGCTGCCCTTTCCTTGGTTCTCTGGATCGCGCTCATCCAGGCCGAACCCGAGTCGGTGCTCAGATGCGGCGCATGCTGCGCCAGGAACTTCGTCAGGCCGCGCACCAGGGATTCGACGTTGTACTCGCCGGCCATGTGCATGCAGTCCTTGCCGTGCAGCTTCGCCGGCAGGTCGGCGCGGCGCAGGAAGGTCGCGATCTCCTGCTCGATGAACTCGGGTTGCCCCTCCTCGAGCACGAGCACGGCCTTCTTGCTCCTGGAAAAAGCCGCGATTTCTTCGGGGACCAGCGGGTAGACGCAGTTCAGCGCGAGGATCGGGATGCGGGCGGCGCCGAACGCGTCCGCGAGCCCGAGCGTTTTCAGCGCGAGCAGGAGGCCGTTGTAAAGCCCGCCCTGCACGACGATGCCGAGCTCCTTCTCTTCGCCGTCGAACGTCTCGTTCAACTTGCTTTCGAGGACGAAGCGTCGCGCGGCCGGCAGGCGCACATCGGCTTTCAGCTTCTCCTGCCGGAAGGTCGCCGGCGGATGCGCGAGGCGGTCGTAGATGAACTCCTTGGGCGGCCCGTCGAGCTTGTGGCGCGTCGACACGGCGGGCGCCACGTTCTTCTTCGCCGGGAAGCGGCCGCGCACGTGGCAGGCGCGGATGCGCAGCTCCATCATCACCGGCGTGTTGGACGCCTCGGAAAGCTCGAAGCCGCGCTCCACCATCTTCACGATCGTGGGCAGGTTGGGCCGCGGATCGAGCAGCCACATGAGCGACTTCAGCGCGAAGGCGTGGCTCCTCTCCTGCGCTACGACGCCGCCCTCGCCGTAGTCCTCGCCGAGCACGATGAGCGTGCCGCCCATGACGCCCGCGCTCGCGAGGTAGGAGAGCGCATCCGCCGCGACGTTCGTGCCGACGATGGACTTCCAGGTCACGGCGCCGCGCGCGGGATAGTTGATCGAGGCGCCGAGCATGGCGGCGGCGGACGCCTCGCTGGTGCAGGCCTCGACGTGCACGCCGAGCTCGTCCATGTAGTCGCGCGCCTGCACCATGACGTCGAGCAGGTGCGACACCGGCGCGCCCTGGTAGCCGCCGACGTAGGAGACGCCGGACTGCAGCAGCGCCTTCGTCACCGCGAGGATGCCCTCGCCGTGGAAGGTCTCGCCGTCGCCGAGCTTGAGCGACTTGATCTCTTCAGTGAACTGGCGTTCCAAGGAGCTTCGCCTTCAACGTGTCCCACCATGTCGGGTTCTGGATGATCTCCGCCCGATAGAAGGAAGGGCAGAGCACCGCCGCGTGCGCGTTCTCGCCGCACAGGCCGCAGCCGACGCAGCCGTCGATCACCGTCGCGACCGGATCGCGCCGCAGCGGATCGGGGTTGTCCTTGATGGTGAGCGTCGGGCAGCCCGAGAGCCGGATGCAGGAGTGGTCGCCCGTGCAGGTGTCCTCGTCCACGCCGTATTTGACGCGCACCACCCTTTTCCCGGAAGAGAGCTGTTTTGAAACGACCGGCCTCAGCTTGCGCTGGCGCTCGAGCTGGCATTCGCCCTCGGCGATGATGACCTTGAGGCCTTTTTCCTGCGTGGTCATCGCCTCGCGCAGCGTCTTCGCGACCTCGCCGACCTCGTAGTTGTGGACCGTCTTCAGCCACTGCACGCCGATGCCCTGGAGCGCGCGCTCCATGCTGATGTCTTCCTTCACGTCGCTGTGCTGCGGCGAGGAGGGCAGCTCCTGCGTGCCGGTCGCGGAGCTGTAGCCGTTTTTCATGATGACGAGGATGCCGTCGTTCTTGTTGAACACCGCGTTGGCGACGCCCGAGGTGAGGCCGTTGTGCCAGAAGCCGCCGTCGCCCATGATCGTCACGGTGCGCCGGTCCATCATCGGGTGCACCGCGGAGTTGGAGGCGAGGCCCAGGCCGTAGCCGAGCACGGTGTTGCCGATGTTGAAGGGCGGCAGCGTCGAGAAGAGGTGGCAGCCGATGTCGGCGGAGACGTGCAGCTTGCCGGTCTCCTTCTCGAGCACCTTCATCGCGGAGAACACCGGGCGCTCAGGGCAGCCGACGCAGAAGCCCGGCGGCCGCGCCGGCAGCGGGCCGAGGAGCTCGGCGGCCTGCTTCTTCAGCGCGCGGATCGGCTCCATGGCGCGCGCCGCGTCGAGGAAGCGCGCCACTCCCTCCAGCACCACCTCGCCCGTGTACTCGCCCGCCATGGGCAGGACGTCCTTGCCGTGCACCTTCACCGCGTGCAGCTCCTTGCGGCGCAGCAGCGCGAGCACCGCGTCCTCGATGTAGGCCGGCTGGCCCTCCTCGACCACCAGCACCGAGGACTTGCCCGCGCAGAACTCGCCGATCTCCTCCGGCACGAGCGGATAAGTCACGTTCATGCAATAGATGGGGATGCGGCTCGCGCCGAAGGCGTCGGCGAGGCCGAGGAGCTGCAGCGCCCGGATCACCGCGTTGTAGAGCCCGCCCTGGCACAGGATCCCGATTGCGCGGTTTTCGCCTTCGAACAGCTCATTCAGCTTGCGTTCCTTGATGAAGGAAACGGCTGCCGGCCAGCGCACGTCGATCTTGTGCTTCTCCTGCACGTAGGTGGAGGGCGGCAGGCAGATGCGCCCGTAGTCGAACTCCGGGTTCTCCAGCATCTTGCGCCGCGAGATCGCCGGGGCGCGGTTCGACTTCGTCCTGAAGCTGCCCTGGACGTGGCAGGCGCGGATGCGCAGCTCGAGCATCACCGGCGTGCTCGAGGCCTCCGAGAGCTCGAAGCCCTGCTCGACCATCTCGACGATCTTCGGCAGGCTGGGGCGGGGATCGAGGAGCCACATCTGCGACTTCAGGGCGAAGGCGTGGCTGCGCTCCTGGATGATCGAGGCGCCCTCGCCGTAGTCCTCGCCGAGCACGATGAGCGTGCCGCCGCGCACGCCGGCGGAGGCGAGGTTGGAGAGCGCATCGGCGGCGACGTTGGTGCCCACGGTGGACTTGAACGTCACCGCGCCGCGCAGCGGGTAGTTGATCGAGGCGCCCAGCATCGCGGCGGCGCCCGCCTCGTTGGCGTTCGTCTCGACGTGGATGCCGAGCTCGTCGAGGATCTCGCGCGCGTCGTTCAGCACGTCCATCATGTGCGAGACCGGCGCGCCCTGGTAGCCGCCGACGTACGCCACCCCGGACTGAAGCAGCGCCTTGGTCACGGCGAGGATGCCTTCGCCGTGGAACACGCCGCCCTCGCCGAGCTGCAGCTTGCCGACTTCTTCCTTGAAGGAGCGTTCCATTGCGCGGCCTTTCTAGCTAAGCACCCGGGGCAGCCAAAGCGCCACCTGCGGCGCGACGAAGACGAGCGCGAGCACGAGGATGCTCATCGTCACATAGGGCACCACGGAGAGAAAGATGTGCCCCATGGTGACCTGCGGCGGCGCGACGCCGCGCATCGTCATGAGGAGCAGCCCGTGCGGCGGCAGCAGCAGCCCGAGCTGCATGCAGATGAGGAACATGACGCCGAACCAGACCTGATCGATGCCGAAGCGCTGCACGATCGGCATGAAGATCGGCAGGGTGATGAGCATCATGCTCACCTGGTCGACGAAGACGCCGAGGAAGATCAGCATCCCCATCATGCCGGCAACGATCGCCATTGGCGAGAGCCCCAGGCCGACCAGCGCGCCGACCAGGCCGTTGCTCGCGCCCGAAAAGGACAGGATCTGCGAGAAGGTCGTCGCGCCGACGATGATGAAGAGGATGATGGTCGACACCGCGACCGTGCCGCGCAGGGCCGCGTAGAGGTTCTTGAGGGAAAGGGCGCCGTACGCGACGGCGAGCGCCATGGTGGCGAAGGCGCCGATCGCCGCCGACTCGGTGGGCGTCGCCCAGCCGGCCGACATCGACACCACCACGATCGCGAAGATCGACACCAGCGGCAGGACGTACTGCACGAACGGCCGCAGCTTCGCCCAGCCGTGGTACTGGGTGAGGGGCGAGGGCGGCGCGAGCGACGGGTTCATGCTCACCCGGCCGATGATGTAGGCGACGAAGGCCACCGAAAGGATGAGCCCCGGCATCACGCCGCCGATCAGCAGCCGCGAGATCGAGATGCCCGAGAAGCTGCCGAGGAGCACCGTGAGCGCCGAAGGCGGGATCAGCATGTCGACCGCGCCGATCGCCATCACCGGCCCGGCGGCCATGGTGGGGTGGTAGCCGCGCGAGAGCATGACCGGCACCATCAGGCTGCCGAGCATCGCGGTGGTGGCGATGGTCGAGCCCGAGATGGCGGAGAAAATGGTGCCGGCCACGACCGCCACCACCGCCAGGCGTCCCGGCACCTCGGAAATGAGACGCTCGACCCCGTCGATCACCTTCACCGCGAGGCCGGTATGGAAGAGCACCTCGCCCATGAGGACGAAGAGCGGGATCGGGGTGAGCGAGAAGCTCGTGATCGAGACCACGCTGTTGCGCGCAAGCTGCTCCAGGCCCGGCTCGCCGCCGAGCCAGAGGAGCGCGCCGAGCACGTTCACGGCGATGAAGGTGAACGCGACCGGCAGCCCGAGGAAGAGCAGCGCGGTCGAGCCGCCGAGCATCATCCACGCTGCGAATTGCCATGACATGTCGCCTCAGCCGGCCCGCATCAACCGGCCGTCACCGCGTCCTCGCGCGGGCCGCGCTCCGCGTGCGCGAGGCGCCGCATGCGGAACAGCACCTCGATGCCGAGGAGCAGGAACGCGACCGGCAGCGGCGCGAGCAGCCACCACTCCGGCGTCACCAGCGTCTTGATCGAGAGCGCCCCGGACCTGAAGCTCGCCCAGGTCATGCGCGCGCCGTAGACCACCATGACGACGCAGCAGCCGAGCGCGAGCGCGTCGACCGCCCATTCGCAGTACCACGCCGCGGTGCGCGGCAGCGCGCGCAGCACGATGTCCACCCGGATGTGCTGCCCGCGCCGCAGGAGCCAGGGCGCCGCGCACAGCGTGATGAGGTAGAGCATGGCCTCGCTCGCGTCGTTGCTCCACTCGATGCCGCGCATCGAGGCGATCCAGGCGGTGTTCCGCAGCAGGACGTCGAGGCAGATCATCATCATCATCGCGAAGAGCATCAGGCACGCGAGCACGGCGAACGCCTCGAGCAGCTTCCCGTAGTGCGCGGAGAGCCGGTCGATCACGGCGCGAGCACTTTCCTCAGCTGCGCGCCGTACTGCGGGCTCGCCTTGATCGCGCCCGCCCAGCCCACCTCCTTCGCTTTCGCGAGGTAGGCGTGCGCGGTGGCGACGTCAAAGGTAATCGTCTGGATGCCGGCTTCCGCCTGGCGCTTCGCGTCGTTCTGGTTGTAGGACTTCCAGAAGTCGTTCTGCGCCTCGTACGCGCGCGTCTCCTTCGACAGGAACTCGCGCGCGGCCGGAGGCAGCGCCTTCCACTTGTCGAGGTTCATGACGAGCGAGACCTCGGCGTTATAGAAGCCCGGATCGACGCGGTACTTGGTCTTCTCCTGCCAGTTGAGGTCGAACAGGCCGTGGATCGGCCAGCCGTAGCCGTCCACCACGCCGCGCTCGAGCGCGGTGTAGACCTCGCCGGGCGCGGTCTGCATCACGGTCGCGCCGAGCGCCTGGAAGAAATCGCGGTACACCGGCGTGATGCGGATCTTCAGGCCCGCGAGGTCGGGCTTGTCGATCTTCTTGTTGAGGTAGAGGTGGAACGGCGTGAAGTCCACGACCCGGGCGAGGTACACCATGTTCGCCTTCTCATTCCAGATCTTGTTGATGAGCTCGTAGGCGCCGTTCTTGCGCTGGTCGACTGCGCTCACCTCGGCGAGCTTCAGGGCGTCGGCCTCCGGCATGAGGTTGGTGTAGAAGGCGCCGGTCGTGAGGGCGAGGTCCACGACGCCCGTCTTCACCGCATTGCCGACCTCGAAGGTCGGGATCGCCTTGGGTCCGCCGATGAACGTGATCTGCGCGGCGCCCTTGCCTTCCTGGTTCGCCTTCTCCATCCATTCGAGCGTGCGCTTCACGTAGATCGAGTTCTCAGGGAACGCGCTCACCATGCGCAGCGCCGCTTCCTGCGGGAAAGCGGCTGCCGGGAGCGCAAGCGCGGCCAGGGCCGCGAGCCGGACGACGGTCTTCATCGGGACTTCCTCCTCTCTAGGGGCGAGCGTAGGAGCCGGCCCTCTATTTGTCAAATTGATAGGACGCATGTTATGTATCACCAACGTGAATCTCAGCGACCTCGACCTGAACCTGCTGCGCGTGTTCGACGCGGTGCTGCGCGAGCGCAGCGTCACGGCGGCCGCGGCGCGCCTCGCGCTGACCCAGCCCGCGGTCTCCAACGCCCTCGCCAGGCTGCGCGCGCTGCTCGACGACCCGCTTTTCGTGCGCACGCCCGAGGGCATGGAGCCCACCCCTTTCGGCCGCGGCCTCGCGGAGCCGGTGCGCCAGGCACTCGCGCTCCTCGAGGCGGCGCTCGCCCACGGTCCCGGCTTCGATCCGCGCAGCTCGACGCGCGCGTTCCGCTTCTACATGTCCGACCTCGGGCAGATCGAGTTCCTGCCGCCGCTCGTCGAGCGCGCGCGGCGCGAGGCGCCCGGCGTGCAGCTCGAGGCGGTGGCGCTCGACATCGAGGACATTCCCGATGCCCTCGCGACCGGCGCGCTCGACATCGCGGTTGGATTCCTTCCGGCGCTGCACGCGCCGGTGCGGCGCAAGGCGCTCTTTCGCGATCCGTACGTCTGCCTCATGCGCAAGGACCATCCGCGCATCCAGGCGAAGCTGACGAGGAAGCTCTTCGTCGAGGCCTCGCACGCGCTCGTGTCCTACCGCGGCGGCCACCACGTGATCGAGGAGGCGCTCGAGCGTGCGGGCCTCGCGCGCCGCATCGTGGTGCGCGTGCCGCACTTCACCGTCGTGCCGATGATGCTGCAGCGGACCGACCTCATCCTCACGCTGCCGCGCCGCGTCGCGCTCGTCTACGAGCGGCTCGGACCCTTCAAGTCGCTGCCGCTGCCGGTGCCCATCGCGCCGGCGGACGTCGGCGTGCACTGGCACGAGCGCTTCGACGCCGACGCGGGCAACCGCTGGCTGCGCCAGCAGGTGCTCGAGCTCTTCGGCAGCTAGCGCCCGAGCTTGTCCGACAGCGCGTGCAGCTCCTTGATCGGCTCCGGCGCGCGCTTGGCGAGCGCCGCCCAGTAGGCGTCGTAGGCCATCTTGCGGTGGTTCGGCCCCATGTTGACGACCTGGATGCCGGCTTCCTTGATCTTCTTGTCGTCCGCGCTCTTCCGCTCGGCGACCCAGCGCACGTTTTCGGTTTCCAGCCAGTCGCCCATGCGGTTGAGGAAGGCGCGCTGGTCCTCGCGCAGCCCGCGCCACTTGCTCTCGTTGACGAGGATGTTCACGACGACGTTGTAGAAGCCCGGATCGATGCGGTAATGCGTATGCGGGCCCCAGCCGAGGTCGAACATGCCGATGCCCGGCCAGCCGTAGCCGTCCACCACGCCGCGCTCGAGCGCGGTCAGCACCTCGCCGGGCGCGGTCGTGACCTGCGACACGCCGAGCGCCTCGAAGAACGGCGCGTAGTTCGGCGTCGTGCGCAGGCGCATGCCCTTGAACGACCCGTTCGGCAGCGGCTTGCTCGTCCAGATGTGGAACTCCACCCCGTCGGCGTACGCGGTCAGCAGGTGCGCGTTCACCTTCTGCACCGTGTCCTTGTCGAGCGCCTGCCAGAAGGCGGTTTTCTTGAGCTTCGGCGTCGGCAGCGGCGCAAGGATCTGCGCGTCGCATTCCGGGCACAGGTTCGTGTAGAAGGTCGGCGCGACCGAGGCCATGTCGACGACGCCGTTCTTGAGCGCGTTGCCCTGCTCGAAGGTCGGGATCGCGTCCGGGCCGCCGATGAGGCGGATCTGCACGAGCCCCTTGCCCTCGGCGTTCACGTGCTCGACGAAGCGCACGAAGATCTCGCCGAAGGTGGTGTTCTTCGGCACGAACAGCACCGCGCTGAGCGTGGTTTCCTGCGCGGCCGCCGCGCAGGCAAAGGCGGCGAGCGCCGCGGCGCAGAACAGCTTCCTCATTTCCGTCCTCCTCCGGTGAAGGAGCGCAATCTAGCAGACTAGAATCCGCCTGTGTCCATGGCGATCGAGAATCTGGTGCGCGGCAACGCCGTGCACCGCGCCGCCTACACCGATCCCGCGGTGTTCGCCCTCGAGATGGAGCGCATCTTCCGGCGCGCCTGGCTCTACCTCGGCCACGAGAGCGAGATTCCGCAGGCGGGCGACTACGTGCTTGTGCCGCTCGCCGGCGAGGAGCTGCTGCTCGTGCGCCAGGAGGACGGCTCGGTCGCGGCGCTGCACAACCGCTGCGCGCATCGCGGCGCGCGCATCGCCACCTGTCCGGCAAAGGGGGCGCGCGCGCTGCGGTGCCCGTATCACTCGTGGACCTACCGCCTCGACGGCAGCCTCCTCGGAGTGCCGCTTGCGGAAGGCTATGACGCGCTGCCCGCCGGCCTCGCGCGCGTGCCGCGTCTCGAGAGCTACCGCGGCTTCCTGTTCGCCACGCACGACGCCGGGGCGCCAGCGCTGCGCGACTACCTCGGCGAGCTCGCGAGCGCCTTCGACAACATGGTGGACCGGGCGCCGGCCGGGACGCTGACGCGCTTCGGCGGCCGGCTGCAGCTCGAATACCGCGGCAACTGGAAGATGTTCATGGAGAACGCCCTCGACCTCGTGCATCCGGGCTACGTGCACCGCAGCTCGGTGGAAGCGGCGCGCATGAATCCCGAGGCGCTGCAGGGCGACGCCCTCGCGCAGCAGGGCGCGGAAATGTTCCTCGCCAACGGCCTTCCCGGCCCGCAGTGGAACGAAGTGCCGCTGCATACCTTCCCCGGCGGCCACGCCTACATGGGCGGCTTCTACCGCGACGGCGTCATCGCGCCGCAGCGCGCCGACCCGGTGTTCTCGCGCTACCGCGAGGCGCTCGTCGCGCGGCACGGCGAGGAGAAGACGCAGCGCGTCCTGGCGGTCGATCGCTTCAACAACCTGGTGTGGCCGAACCTTTCCCTCAACGCGCGCTTCGCGGCCTTGCGCGTCGTGCGCCCGCTCGCCGCGGACCGCACCGTCGTGGAAGTGCAGTGCTTCCGCCTCGACGGCGCGCCGCAGGAGATGCACGAGCTCACGCTTCGCTTCGTGAACCTCGCGGCTTCGCCGGCATCGCTCGTCGCTTCCGACGACCTGGAGATCTTCGAGCGCTGCCAGGCCGGGCTCGCCGGGCGGGCGGGCGACTGGATCGACATGCGCCGCGGCGTGCTCGCCGATGAGCGTGGCGCTGCCGGCTGCCGCAGCCCGGGAACCAGCGAGGCCGCGGTCCGCAACCAGTTCGCGGCCTGGAAGCGCTCCCTGTGCGCGAGCTGAGGGAAGAGGTGGAGGCGCTGCTCCTGCGCGAGGCGCGTCTGCTCGACGAGCGGCGCTTCGCGGAATGGCTCGAGCTCTACGCCGAAGACGCGCTCTACTGGGTGCCGACGCGTCCGGAGCACCGCTCGCCCGCCGACGGCCTCGCGCTCTTCCACGAGAGCCGCGCGCTCCTCGAAATCCGCGTCGCGCGGCTGCAGCGCGCCGACATGCACGTGCAGAGCCCCCCGGCGCGCACGCTGCACCAGGTGTCCGCCATCGAGGTCTCGGCCTCGAGCGAGCCGGGCTGGCAGACGGAAGCGCGTTCCGCCCTGGTGGTGGCCGAATGCCGCGAAGCGCGCAGCCGCTGGTTCGCCGGCCGCGCGTTGCACGGCCTGCGGCGCACGCCGGCGGGATTGCGCATCGCCTTGAAGCGCGTCGACCTCATCGACAGCGACCGCCCCCACGGCGCGCTTGCCGTGCCGTTCTGATGGCGGCGCTTGCCGTGCCGGTCTGATGGACGAGCGCGCCGGCCGCCGCCCGGGCACGAGCCGCATCGGCGTGGGCACGCCGCGCTCGCACGCACGGCGCCTCGTCGCCGGGCGCGGGCGCTATGCCGACGACCTGCGTTTCCCGCGGCTGCTGCACGCCGCATTCGTGCGCAGCCCGCATGCGCACGCGCGGATTGGCTCCATCGATCTGACGAAGGCGCTTGGCCTGAAGGGCGTGGTCGCGGCTTTCGACGGCGGCGCGCTCGCCGCAGTCTGCACGCCCTGGCAGACGCGGCTCGCGACCTGGCCCGGCCATCGCTCGCCGCCGCAGTGGCCGCTCGCCCGCGAGCGGGCGCTCTGGCAGGGCGAGCCGGCCGTCATCGTGCTCGCCGAGAGCCGCGCGCTCGCCGAGGATGGCGCCGAGCGGGTCGAGATCGACTGGCAGCCGCTGCCGGCGCTCGCCGACGCGGAGTCCGCGCTTGCGCCGGGCGCGGTGCTCGTGCATCCGGAGCTCGGCTCGAACATCGCCTTCGAGCATCGCGTGAGGACCGGCGAGCCCGCCGCCGCGGCGCCGCGGCGCGTCGAGAGAAAGCTCAGGTTTTCGCGGCACACCGGGGTGCCGCTCGAGCCGCGCACCATAGTTGCGGATTTCGATCCGGGCGAGCGCCGCCTCACGGTCTACCAGTCGACGCAGGTGCCGCACCAGATGCGCGCCGCGATCGCCGAGTGCCTGGGCCTCGGCGAGCACGAGGTGCGCGTGCTGACGCCCGATGTCGGCGGCGGCTTCGGCGTGAAGCTCCACGTCTACGGCGACGAGATGGCGGTGTGCGCGGCTTCGCTGCTCACCGCGCGGCCGGTGAAGTATGTCTGCGACCGGCTCGAGGCCTTCGGCGCCGATATTCATGCCCGCGCGCATTCGGTAACCGTAAGCCTTGGCGTTTCCGCGGAAGGAACGATCGAGGCGCTTTCCATCGACGATGTCATGGAGGCCGGCGCTTACTCGGCGTATCCGCGCTCGAGCATCCTCGAAGGCCTGCACGTGCTCTTCTTCGCCGGCGCGCCCTACGAGATCGCCGCGCGCGATGCGCGCCTGCGCGTGGTCTGGCAGAACAAGCCGGCGACCGGCTCCTATCGCGGCGTGGGGCAGCCGATTGCCTGCGGCGCGGTCGAGGGCGCGCTCGATGCGGCGGCCCGCGCGCTCGGCATGGACCCCGCGGCGCTGCGCCGCGCGAACTACCGGCGCGAAGGCTTCACGCACGACGCCTGCCTCGAGCGGCTGCTCGATCTCATGGCTTATCGGGAGCTGCGTGCGCAGCAGGCGGCCGAGCGCGGCCGCGGCAGGCACCTCGGCATCGGGCTGGCCGCCTTCGTCGAGCAGAACGCGCCGGGCCCGAGCGCGTACGGCGCCGCCGGCGTGAAGATCTCGGCGCAGGAAGGATGCACGCTGCGGCTGGAGCCTTCGGGCGCGCTCACCTGCGTGAGCTCGCACGCGGACCAGGGGCAGGGCGTGGAGACCGCGCTCGCGCAGCTCCTCGCCGAGACGCTCGAGATTCCGCTCGCGGCGGTGCGCGTGGTCGGCGGCGATTCGGCGATGACCCCGGTGGGCCGCGGCACCTTCGCCTCGGGCGGTCTCGCGATCGCCGGCGAGGCCGTCCTCGTCGCCGCGCGCAAGCTCGCCGAGCGCCTGGTCGCGCTTGCCGCGGCGCTCTGGAAAGTCCCGGCAGCCGGGCTCGAGCTCGGCGACGGCGCGGTGCGCGAGATCGACGGCGCCCGGGCGCTGCCGCTCGCCGAGCTCGGCGCGCTGATGAATTACCGCCAGCACGAGCTTCCGCCGGGCATCGAGTCGGCGCCGGTCGTCACGGCGCACGCGACGATGAACGCGCCTTACCTGCTCGCGAACGGCGTGCAGGCGAGCCTGCTGGAGCTCGATCCGGATACCGGGCTCGTGCGCTTGCTGAAGCACTGGATCGTCGAGGACTGCGGCCGCGTGGTGAATCCGCTCCTCGCCGACGAGCAGCTGCGCGGCGGCATCGTGCAGGGCATTGGCGCCGCGCTCTTCGAGCAATCGCTGTACGACGCCAACGCGCAGCTCCTCAACGCCTCCATGGCCGACTACCTCGTGCCGATGGCGGTCGAGATGCCGGACATCGAGATCGCGCACGTCGAGAGCGCCGTGCCGGGGACGCTCCTCGGCGCGAAGGGCATCGGAGAGGCGGGCACGATCGGCGCGGCCGCCGCGGTCGGCAACGCGATCAACGACGCGCTTGCGCCCTTCGGCGCCGAGGTCCTCGAGCAGCCTTACACGCCCGAGCGCATCCTGCGCGCGCTCGGCCGCGCGCGCTAGCGATGCGGCTCCTCGCGGCGCGCGAGCGCACGGTCCCGCTGGGCGCGCCGATGCGCAATGCGTCCATCGCCTTCGACGCGATGACCGCCTCGGCGCTCGCCCTCGTCGCCGAGCATGGCGGCCGGCGCCTCGCGGGCTTCGCGTTCGACTCCATCGGGCGCTACGGGAAGGGCGGGCTGCTCAAGGAGCGCTTTCTCCCTCGCCTCCTCACGGCCCAGCCCGGCTCGCTTCTTGACAAGAACGGCCTGCTCGATCCGGATGCCTGCGTGCGCGCCGTCATGGCGAACGAGAAGGCCGGCGGCCACGGCGAGCGCCCGGGCGCCGTCGGGCTGATCGAGGCGGCGGCGTGGGACCTGCGCGCGAAGGCGCTCGGCGTGCCGCTGTGGAAGGCGATCGCCGATTGGTCCGGTACGCTCGATGCGAATCCCCGGATCGCGGTGTACGCGTCGTGCGGCCATTTCCGCGAAGGCGGCGGGCTTGCAGAGGAAGTGAAGGCCGCGCGCGACGCGGGATATTCGACCGTCAAGATCAAGCTCTCGGGCGACCTGGCCTCGGATCTGGCGCGCATCGAGGAGGCAAGGCGAGTGGCCCGCCTCGCCGTGGATCTCAACGGTTGCCTCGCTCCCGGGCGCGCGACGGAATGGTTCGAGGCGGTGGCGCCATTCGACCTCGCCTGGATCGAGGAGCCGGCGCCGCCGCTCGATTACGAGCTCCTCGCGCGCTACGGCGCCATGGCGCCGGCGCCGCTCGCCACCGGGGAGAACCTGTTCTCCTTCGACGACGCGCGCAACCTCCTGCGCTACGGCGGCCTGCGCGCCGGGCGCGATCTCGTCCAGGTGGATCCGCTGCTCGCCTACGGCGTGGGGGAGTACGTCCGCATCATCGAGGCCTTCGAGCGCGCATCGTGGACGCGCCGGGCCTTCCTGCCGCACGCCGGGCATCTCTTTGCCGCGCACTGCGTCGCGGGCCTCGGATTGCGCGCCGCGGAAGCGGCGCCCGATGCGTCGCTGCCGTACGGCGGCTGGTGGAGCGGCGCGCACGTAGCCGATGGCACAATGGCAATTCCCGAGCGGCCGGGCGTCGGCTTCGAAGCGAAGCCGAACCTTTTTGCGCTGCTCGCGCCGCTCGCCGAGTGAGGATCCCATGCAGGCCAAGCTGAGGCACATCGCGATCGCCGTCCCCGACCTGAAGCGCGCCGCGCAGTTCTACAAGAGCACCTTCGGCCTCGAGGAGGTGAGCTTCGTCGAGACGCCCTATGGTGACGGCCTGTCCCTCTCCGACGGCGTCATCAACCTCACGCTCCTCAAGTTCCATTCCGACGACGCCGCGGGCGACGAGCGCGGCAAGGATTTCGTCGGCATCCACCACATGGGCTTCATCGTCGACGACCTGGAGGCGTTCAGCGAGCGCATCCGCGCGAACGGCGGCAAGTTCCACCGCGAGCTGAAGGGCGGCGGCGGGGTGGACTTCGAGCGCAAGTTCCGCGACCCGGACGGCGTCGTCTTCGACATCTCGCACAAGGGCTGGGTCGGAATAAAGGGATGACGGCATCGCTCACGGAATGAAGATCGCGGTGCTCGGCGGCGGCAATGGCGCCCATGCGGCAGCCGCCGACCTTTCGGCGCGCGGCCACGAGGTGCGCTGGTGGCGGCGCAACGCGAGCGCGCTGCGCGACACGCTCGTCCTCAAGGACGCGCAAGGTGAGCGCACGGTACGCCTCGCCGCCGCCTGCCGGGACATCGCGGACGCCGTTCGCGGCGCCGAGCTCGTTTTCATGCCCGACCCCGCATTTACGCAAGCGGCCAATGCGGCGCTCCTGGCCCCGTACCTCGCCGAGGGCCAGGTCGTGTTCCTCGCGCCGGGGACCTTCGGCTCGTACGCCATGGCGCAGTCCATCCGGCGCTCCGGGAGCCGCTCGCAGTTCGCCTTCGCCGAGACCGGGACGCTGCCGTGGCTCACGCGCAAGCACGGCGAAGGCGTCGCCGCGATCACCGCGCGCGCGACCCGCCTGCCCACGGGGGTTTTCCCCTCGAGAGACAGCGAAAAGGTCTTGGGCCTTCTGAAGAAAATTTTTCCGGTCGAGCCGGTGGAGGACGCGCTTTCCGCCGCGCTCATGAACGCCGGGCCGATCATTCATCCCCCGCTCATCCTCATGAACGCAGGGCCGCTCGAGCACTTCGAGCGCTGGGACATCCACAACGAGGGCACGCAGCCCTCCATCCGCCGCGTCACCGACGCGCTCGACGCCGAGCGCATCGCCGTTCGCGAGCATCTCGGCTACCGCGCGCCGCATTTCCCGCTCGCCGACCATTACCGCGCCGACGGCGACGAATGGATGTACGGCCGCCGGGTGCACCAGAAGCTCACCGACTCCAGGGACTGGCGCGAGCGCATCGTGCTCGCCGAGCACCGCTACATGCGCGAGGACGTCGAGCACGGCCTCGCCTTCCTCGTGTCGGTATGCGAGTGGGCGGGCGTGCCCTGCCCGGTGGCGCGCGGCCTGCTCGCGCTCGGCTCGGCGATTCTCGGCCGCGATTTGCGGGCCGCGGGACGGACGCTGGAGAGCCTGGGGCTCGCCTCCCTTTCAAAAGAACAGATGCAGGAGGGGCTGCGTTGAGGATCGCCGCGCTCGGCGCCGGGCGCATGGGCCGCGGCATCGGCCAGGTCTTCGCCTACGCCGGGTACGAGGTGACGGTCATCGACTTCAAGGCGCGCCCGGTGGCCGAATCCCGCCGCCTCGCCGACGCCGGCCGCGCGGAGATCGACGCGAATCTGGGGCTCCTTGCCGGGCTCGGCCTGCTCGACCCGCCGAAGCGGCAGGCGATCCTCGGCCGGGTTCGCTTCGCGACGCTCGAGGAAGCGGCGGCAGCGCTCGCGCAGGCGGACGTGCTCTTCGAGGCAGTGACCGAGACGCTCGAGGCGAAGCGCGACGCGTTCGGGCGCGCCTGCCGCGATTTGCGGCGCGACGCGCTCGTCGCCTCCACGACTTCCTCCATGCTCGCCGATGCCCTGGCAGGCCTCGTTCCGCACCCCGAGCGGTTCATCAACGCGCATTTCCTGAACCCGGCATACCTCATCCCGCTCGTCGAGCTCAGCCCGGCGCAGCAGACGAGCGAGGAGACGTTCGCAAGAACGAAAGACCTCCTCGAAAAGGCGGGCAAGGTCGTGGTGCGCTGCGCGCCCTCTCCGGGCTTCATCGTGCCGCGCCTGCAGGCCGCGCTCATGAACGAGGCGGCGCGCCTGGTCGAGGAGGGCGTCGCGACGCCCGCCGAGATCGACCGCGCGGTGCGCTCCGGCCTCGGGCCGCGCTATACCGCGATGGGCGTGTGCGAGTTCATCGACTACGGCGGCCTCGACATCCTGTATTACGCCTCGCGCTCGATGGCGCGGGCTCTCGAGGCGCCGCGCTACGAGCCGCCTGCGCTCATCGCCCGGCTCATGGAGGAAGGCAAGCGCGGCACCCGCGAAGGAGAGGGGTTGTACGACTGGCGCGGCCGCGACCTCGCCGCCTACCAGCGCGAGCTCGTCGGCCGCTACGTCGGCCTCTTCCGGCATCTCGGGCTGCTGCGCCCGCCGGCCTAGCGCCGGTAGAATCGCTGCTCTCGCATGCTTTTCCCCACGACGCTCGTCGGCAGCTATCCGCAGCCCGAATGGCTGATCGACCGCAAGAAGCTCGCCGGGCGCTTTCCGCCGCGGGTGCGCGCGCGCGAGCTTTGGCGGATCGAGGAGCGCTTCCTCAAGGAAGCGCAGGACGATGCGACCCTGCTCGCCATCCAGGCGCAGGAGGAAGCCGGCCTCGACATCGTGACCGACGGCGAGATCCGGCGCGAGAGCTACTCCAACCGCTTCGCCACCGCGCTCGAAGGCGTCGACCTCGACAATCCGGGAAGCGCGCTCGATCGCTCGGGCCATCCCAATCCCGTGCCGCGCATCGTGGGCAAGATCCGCAGGAAGCATGCGGTCGAAGTCGAGGACCTGGTTTTTCTGAAGAAGCACACGTCGAAGAAGACGAAGATCACGGTACCGGGGCCGTTCACGATGTCGCAGCAGGCGCAGAACGACTTCTACCCGTCGCCCGAGGAAGCGGCGATGGACTACGCGGTCGCGGTGAACGCCGAGATCCGCGATCTCCTCGCCGCCGGCGCGGACGTCGTGCAGGTGGACGAGCCGTACATGCAGGCGCGCCCCGACAAGGCGCGCGCCTACGGCCTCAAGGCCCTGAACAGGGCGCTGGAAGGCATCGAGGGCGACACCGCCCTGCACATCTGCTTCGGCTATGCAGCGATCATCCACGAGCGGCCTTCGGGCTATTCGTTCCTGCCCGAGCTCGCCGGCTCGCCGATCAGGCAGATCTCCATCGAGACGGCGCAGTCGAAGCTCGACTGCTCGGTTCTCAAGTCCCTCCCGGGGAAGAAGATCCTGCTCGGCTGCGTGGATCTTTCGGACATGGCGATCGAGACGCCGGAGACCATCGTGGGACGGGTGAAGCGGGCGCTGCCGTTCGTGGCGAAGGAGGATGTCATCCTCGCCCCCGACTGCGGCATGAAATACCTGCCGCGCGAGGTGGCCGACGGCAAGCTCAAGGCGATGGTGGAGGCGGCGCGCAGGCTGCGGCAGGACCATGGCGGCTAAGAAGGGTCTCGCGAAAGGCCTCACCAACTACGGCGACGCCGGCTTCTCGCTCTACCTGCGCCGCTCGTTCGCGAAGAGCATGGGCTACTCGAGCGACATGCTCTCGCGCCCGGTCGTCGGCATCGCCGACTCGAGGAGCGGCTTCAACAACTGCCACCGGCACTTCCCGGAGCTGATCGAGGCGGTGAAGCGCGGCGTGCTCGCCGCGGGCGCGCTGCCGATCGAGTTTCCGACGGTGTCGCTCGGCGAGGTGTTCCTCAGCCCGACCTCGATGATGTTCCGCAACCTCATGTCGGTCGACGTCGAGGAGATGATCCGCGCCCAGCCGATGGACGCGGTGGTGCTCGTCGGCGGCTGCGACAAGACCGTGCCGGCGCAGCTCATGGGCGCGCTCTCGGCCGACGTCCCGGCGGTGCAGCTCCTCGCCGGACCGATGATGCCGACCTCGTTCCACGGCGAGCGCCTCGGCGCCTGCACCGACTGCCGCCGCTTCTGGGCGATGCATCGCGCGGGCAAGGTGGACGAGCACGGGATCGAAGAAGTGGAGGGAAACCTCGCCACGAC
This sequence comes from Burkholderiales bacterium, assembly GCA_035651575.1. Classification (GTDB taxonomy): domain Bacteria; phylum Pseudomonadota; class Gammaproteobacteria; order Burkholderiales; family SG8-39; genus SCGC-AG-212-J23. Next base: position 29,217 of record DASRFM010000052.1, read on the forward strand.
TGCGGGCACGTGCGCGGTGATGGGCACCGCCTCGACGATGGCCTCGATCGCCGAGGCGCTCGGCATGGCCTTGCCGAACACTGCCGCCATCCCGGCGGTGCACGCCGATCGCCTGCGCGCCGCCGAGGCGAGCGGAAGGCGCGCGGCGGAGCTGGCCCGCTCGCCGATCCGGCCGAGCGAGATCGTCAATGAAAAGTCGGTCGAGAATGCGCTGCGCGTGCTGCTCGCCATCGGCGGCTCGACCAACGCCATCGTCCACCTCACGGCGATCGCCGGGCGGGCCGGGATCGACGTCTCGCTGAAAAAGCTGAACCAGCTTTCCGATTCGACGCCGGTCCTCGTCGACCTGAAGCCCACCGGGCAGCACTACATGTCCGACCTGTATGCGGCGGGCGGCGTGGCCGCGGTGCTGCGCGAGCTGAAGCCGCTGCTGCACCTGGATTGCATGACCGTCTCCGGCAGGACGCTGGGCGAAGTGATCGAAAGCCATCCGGCGTGGGTGGACCGCGCGGTGGTGCGCGAAATGAAGAATCCGATCTCGCCCGTGGGCGGGCTGGTCGCGCTCTTCGGCTCGCTCGCGCCGAGCGGCGCCATCCTCAAGCGCTCGGCGGCCGACCCGGCGCTCTTCGAGCGCGAGGGGCGCGCGGTGGTGTTCAGCTCGCTCGACGACCTGGCCGCGCGCATCGACGACGCCTCGCTCGAGGTCAACGCGGAGGATTTCCTCCTGCTGCAGAACGCCGGTCCCAAGTCGGGCTACGCGATGCCCGAGGCCGGCTACCTGCCGATTCCGGCGAAGCTCGCGCGCGCCGGCGTCAAGGACATGGTGCGGATCTCGGATGCACGCATGAGCGGCACCGCCTACGGCACCATCGTGCTGCATGTCTCGCCGGAGGCGGCGATTGGCGGCGCGCTCGCGCTGGCGAGAAACGGCGACCGGATCAAGCTCTCGGTCAGGGAGCGACGGCTTGACCTTCTGGTGCCGGAGGCGGAGCTGCAAAAGAGGAAGCAGAGCTGGAAACCGCCGGTCACGCCTCCGACGCGCGGCTATGCCAAGCTCTACATGGACCACGTGCTCCAGGCCGAGCACGGGTGCGACTTCGACTTCCTTCGAAAGGCTTAACGCCTTCGGGTAATAGGCAGGCGCCGGCGCAGCGCCTACGCTGCCGTCTCGTGTTTCGAAAGGAGAACGAGATGAAGACCTTCCTGCTGACCCTGGCGCTCGCGCTGGCGGGCTGCGCCGCCGGCCTGGCGCTCGCCGAGCCGCCCGCGGAGGACGCGAAAGTCGCGAAGAAGGCGACCGACCGGAAGCCCGCGCCGCGCGACGCCACGATCTACCGCGAGGACGTCAGCCTCGAGGAGATGCAGCGCTTCCACAACTGAGCTACTTCTTGCCGTAGTTCTGGGCGAGGTAGCTCGCGATGGCGTCGACGTCCTCCTTGGCGATCGGCGCGCCGAAGACGTTGATCATCTTGTTGACCGACGCGGTCCAGCCCGCCTTGTCCATGAAGCGCGAGTTCATCGGGATGTAGTCGAGGCTGTGGCAGGCGACGCACACCTGGGCCTTGTCGCGGCCCGGCGCGTCCTTGAGCACCACCTTGCTTTCCTGCGCCATCGTGGGCGCGGCGGAAAGAAGCAGGGCGAGCGACAGGGTAAAACGCAGGGTGCGCATCAGACCACCTCCACGTAGATTTTCTGGATCACGTTGTGGTGATAGCCCGCGGGATTCCAGATCAGCTCGTTCACCTGGGTCTCGCCGCTCTTGCTGGTGGCGCGCGCCATGACGACGCGCGCGCCGCTCTCGCTCGTCGGCTCGCTGAGGGAGAACTCGCGGAAGCCGTAGCGGCCATGGTCCTTGCCGAGCTTCGCCGGCTTCCAGCTCGAGCCGGTATCGGTCGAGACCTCGACCTTCGCGATGCCGTTGCCGCGGTCCCAGGCCACGCCGCGCACCTCGATCGGCTTGCCGCGCGCGATCTGCTGCCCGCTCCTGAGCGAAGTGACGAGCGAATTCACCACCATCGCGGTGATCGGCTCGTTCGCGGAATAGAGCTGGGACTTGAAGGTCGGCGTGTCGAACTTGCCGCGCGGCAGGCGGTACGCGGTGCTCATCCAGAAGTTCTTCTCCGGCTGGGACATCACGCGCACCGAGGCGAGGTGCTTCACCCAGTAGGTCCCGGTCCAGCCCGGCACGATGAGCCGCGCCGGGAAGCCGTTCCAGTGCGGCAGCGGCTGGCCGTTCATCTCGAAAGCGATCAGCACGTCGTCGGACATCGCCATCTCGACCGGCAGCGACTTCACGAAGTCGGGCGTCTTCGGGATCGCCGGGCCGTCGGCGCCGTCCATCACGACCTCGAGCGCGCCGGGCTTTACGCCCGCCTTGGCGAGCACATCCTTGAGGCGCACGCCGCGCCAGAGCGCGTTGCCCATTGCGCCTACGCCCCACTCGACGCCCGCCACGTGCGGCTCGAAGAGGCCGCGCCGGTTGCCCGAGCACTGGCACACCGCCATCACCTCGGCCGCCTTGAAGTCCTTCTTCAGCTGCGCGAGGCTGAACTTCATTTCCCGCTCGGCGCTGTCGCCGCCGACGCTGAGCGACCAGTCCGCGGCCCTGATCGGCTGCGGGATGCCCGCGAGGTGGTAGCGCACGAAGAATGCCTTGTTCGGCGTGATCGCGGTGCGGAAGTATTCCACCGGCGTCTCGAAGTTGGGCGGCCGGAAGGTTTTCTTGATGAGCGGCACCTTGCCGGGAAGCGCATAGAGCATCTGCTCGGCGAGCGTGCCCTCCGGGATCTGCGCGAGCCCGAGGCTCGCCGTGTCGCCGACCGGCGCGGCAAGCGCCCGCCCGGCAGCGGCCGTGCCCATGGCGAGCGCGCCGGCGGCGCCCGCGCCCTGCAGCAGCTTTCTTCGAGTGCGATCCGGGCCAGAGCTCATTTCATCCTCCTCTTGTCGTCTTTCTTCGGGTACTCGAAGTTTAGGCTGAATTTCCCGTCCGGTTGCACGACGAGCACGGCGCGCGTCCAGCCGCGCCGCGCAGCCGCCTGCGACTTGCGTCCATCGAGGAGGGTGCGCGCCGGCTTGCGCACGTCGCAGGGGGTGAAGCTTTCGCGGCGGTCCTCCGCGCCGCGGCGCACCGCGGTGTACTCCACGTCCCCCGACGCCGCGCCCGGCGCGGCGAGCTCCACCGTCATCTCGGCGCGCACCCAGTCGTGCGGCAGTCCCTGCACCAGGCATTCGACGATGGACTGAACCGCGGCGGCCTCCTGCTTCGACGCCTCCTGGGCGGCGAGCGAGGTCGGCAGGGCAAGGACGAGGGCGGCGAGAAGCGGTCGCATCGGGCCGATTGTAGTGCAGCGGCCGCGGGCGGTTGACGCGCGGCCGGCAATTACTTTAAGCTTCATGTATCTACGCCAGCCCATGCGCGACGCCCTGCCGAGGACGGACCGACGCGTCGACCGCGAGTTCATCGCGCGCGCCGACGACCACCGCGCGCTGCGCATCTGGCTGCGGCTGCTCACCTGCACCCACCTGATCGAGCGCCAGGTGCGCTCGCGCCTGCGCGAGCGCTTCGCCACCACCCTGCCGCGCTTCGACCTGATGGCGCAGCTCGAGCGCCATCCCGAGGGGCTCAAGATGAACGAGCTCTCCCGCCTGCTGATGGTGACGGGCGGCAACGTCACTGCGATCGTGGACCAGCTCGAGAAGGAGGCGCTGGTCGAGCGGCTGCCGCAGCCCGCCGACCGGCGCGCCTTCCGCATCCGCCTCACGCGCGCGGGCGAGCGCGCCTTCGCCGACATGGCGCGCGCGCACGAGGACTGGATCGTGGACCTGCTCTCGGGCCTCTCGCGCCGCGAGCACGAGGCGCTGCTCAAGCTGCTGGCGAAGCTCAAGCTGAGCGCAATGGAGGAGGCGAAGGAATGATCGAGCCGCGGCATTTCCGGTGGCGCACCGAGGGCCGGGTCGGCGTCGTCACGCTCGACCGCCCGGAGCGCAAGAACCCGCTCACCTTCGAGTCGTACGCGGAACTGAGGGATCTCTTCCTCTCGCTTGGCAAGGAGAAAGACGTCCGGACGGTCGTCGTGACCGGCGCCGGCGGCAATTTCTGCTCGGGCGGCGACGTGCACGAGATCATCGGGCCGCTCACGCGTATGAAGATGCCGGAGCTGCTCGCCTTCACCCGCATGACGGGCGAGCTCGTGAAAGCGATGCGCGCCTGCCCGCAGCCGATCGTGGCGGCGGTCGAGGGCGTGTGCGCGGGCGCCGGCGCCATCCTCGCGATGGCGAGCGACCTGCGCTATGCGGCGCCGAGCGCCAAGGCGGCGTTCCTGTTCGTGCGCGTCGGCCTGGCCGGCTGCGACATGGGCGCCTGCACGATGCTGCCCCGCATCGTCGGCCAGGGACGCGCCTCGGATCTCCTTTACACCGGGCGCTCGCTCGGCGCGGAGGAGGGCCTCGCCTGGGGCTTCTTCAACGGCATCGGCGACGATGTCCTCGGCCTTTCGATCGAAAAAGCGACGGAACTGGCCGCCGGCCCGACTTTCGCGCACGCCATGACGAAGAAGATGCTGCACCAGGAATGGAATGTCGGGCTCGACGAGGCGATCGAGATGGAGGCGCAGGCGCAGGCGATCTGCATGCAGACGAAGGACTTCCAGCGCGCCTTCGAGGCGTTCGCCGCCAAGCGCAGGCCCGAGTTCCAGGGAGACTGATGGAGCGCTTTGCGCACTACGCCTGGCCGTTCTTCGAGCCCGCGCACGCAAAGCTCGCGCGCGAGGCCGAGGCGTGGGCGCGCGACAACCTGGCGCACGCGCATGGAGAGGACGCGGACGCCATCTGCCGGCGGCTCGTCCAGGACCTCGGCTGCGCCGGGTACCTGCACCATTGCGCCACCGAGCGGCCCGACGTGCGCACGGTGGCGCTGCTGCGCGAGGTGCTCGCCTATCACGCCGGGCTCGCGGACTTCGCGCTCGCCATGGCGGGCCTGAGCGCGGTGCCGATCGCCCTCGCGGGCAGCGCGGAGCAGAAGGGCCGGTACCTGCCGCGCCTCGCTTCGGGCGAGGCGATCGGCGCCTTCGCGCTCTCCGAGCCGGGCGCGGGCTCCGACGTCAAGGCGCTCGCCGCGCGCGCGCGACGCCAGGGCGCGTCTTCCTGGCTCCTCGAGGGCACGAAGACGTGGATCTCGAACGGCGGCATCGCCGACCTTTACGTCGTCTTCGCGAAGAGCGACGAGGGCATCTCCGCCTTCCTGGTCGATGCGCGCGAAGTGGACGCGCGCAGCCGCATCGACATCGTGGCGCCGCATCCCATGGCGCGCGTAAAGCTCGACGGCGCGCGCGGCGAGCTGCTCGGCGAGGCAGGCGAGGGCTTCAAGCTCGCGATGCGCAGCCTCGACGCCTTTCGCACCACGGTCGCCGGCGCCGCGCTCGGCTTCGCGCGGCGCGCGCTCGACGAGTCGCTCGCGCAGGCGAAAAGCCGCGACATGTTCGGCCGCAAGCTCGCCGATTTCCAGCTCACGCAGGCGAAGCTCGCCGACATGGCGACGCAGATCGATGCCGCGGCGCTGCTGACCTACCGCGCGGCCTGGGTTCGGGATTTTTCAGGAAACAAAAATACGATGGAAGCGGCGATGGCCAAAATGTTCGCCACCGAGGCGGCGCAGCGGATCGTGGACGACGCGGTGCAGCTCTGCGGCGGCCTCGGCGTCATGCGCGGCCATCCGGTGGAGCGCCTCTATCGCGAAGTGCGCGCGCTGCGCATCTACGAGGGCGCGACCGAGGTGCAGAAGCTCATCATCGCGCGCGAGCTCATGAAATGACCTACACCGCCTACGCCGACAGCTTCGCGCGGGACAACCTGCCGCCGCGCTTCCAGTGGCCGGAGCTGCTGTTCGATCTCCCCGAGCTGAAATACCCCGCGCGCATGAACTGCGCCGCCGAGCTGCTCGACAAGCCGGTGACGCGCGGCCACGGGCATCGCATCGCCCTGCGCACGCCGGACGGCGAGTGCACCTACACCCAGCTCTTCACCCAGGCGAACCGCCTCGCGAACGTGCTCGTGCGCGACCTGGGGCTCAGGCCCGGAAACCGCGTGCTGCTGCGCGGGCCGAACAATCCCATGATGGCGGCGGCGTGGTTCGCGGTGATGAAGGCGGGCGGCGTCTGCGTGGCGACGATGCCGCTCCTGCGCGCGAAGGAGCTCACCGAGATCGTCAACAAGGCGCAGATCACGCATGCGCTTTGCGACAAGCGCCTGGACGCCGACCTGAAGGCGGCGTTGCCGGGCTGCCCTTCGTTGAAGGCGATTTCGTACTGGTACGACGACGGCCCCGATTCGCTCGACACGCTCGCGCTGCGCCAGCCGCTCACCTTCGGCAACGCGCCCACGGCGGCCGAGGACGTGGCGCTGATCGCCTTTACCTCCGGCACGACCGGCAAGCCCAAGGGGACGATGCACTTCCACCGCGACGTGGTCGCGATGTGCGACTGTTTTCCGCGCTCGATCCTGAGGGTGCACAAGGATGACGTCTTCTGCGGCACGCCGCCGATCGCCTTCACCTTCGGCCTGGGCGGGATGCTGTGCTTCCCGATGCGCTTCGGCGCCTCGACGGTGCTGATGGAGAAGCTCGCGCCCGAGTCGCTGCTCGAGACGATCCAGAACTTCCGGGCGACCGTCTGCTTCACCTCGCCCGTCATGTACCGCGGGATGGCGCAGCTCGCCGGGCGGTTCGATCTCTCCTCGCTCAGGAAATGCGTCTCCGCCGGCGAGGCGCTGCCCGACGCGACGCGCCAGCTCTTCAAGGGGGCGACCGGCATCGAGATCATCGACGGCATCGGCTCCACCGAGATGATCCACATCTTCATCTCGCATACGCCGGAGCGCGTGCGCCGCGGCGCGACCGGCTATGCGATCCCCGGATACCGCGCCGCAGTCCTCGACGAGAACGGCGGCTTGTGCAAGGCCGGCGAGGTCGGCCGCCTCGCGGTGAAGGGTCCCACCGGCTGCCGCTACCTCGCCGACGACCGGCAGGCGGACTACGTGCAGGACGGCTGGAACGTGACCGGCGACGCCTATCTCATGGACGAGGACGGCTACTTCTTCTACCAGGCGCGCACCGACGACATGATCATCTCGGCCGGCTACAACATCGCCGGCCCGGAGGTCGAGGGCGCGCTGCTCGCGCACCCGGCGGTGGCCGAGTGCGGCGTCATCGGCGCGCCCGACCCGGAGCGGGGGACGATCGTGAAGGCGTTCGTGGTGCTGAAAAAAAACTTCCCCCGCTCCGACGACATGAAGAAAACCCTCCAGGAGCACGTGAAGCAGGCGATCGCGCCGTACAAATACCCGCGCGCGGTCGAGTTCCTGGACGCGCTGCCGCGCACCGAGACCGGAAAGCTGCAGCGCTTCAAGCTGAGAGAACAGGGGAAACGAGCATGATCCAGATCCTGCAGCCGCCCGGCTGGGCGCGCGCCAAGGGGTTCTCCAACGGCATGGCGGCGAGCGGCAGGCTCGTCTTCATCGCCGGGCAGATCGGCTGGACCGGCGAGCAGCAGTGGCAGGCGCGCGATTTCGCCGGCCAGTTCCGCCAGGCGCTGAAGAACATCCTCGCCGTCCTGGAAGAGGCGAACGGCAAGCCGGAGCACATCGTGCGCCTCACTTGGTACGTGCTCGACAAGAACGAATACCTGGCTTCGCTGAAGGACGTCGGCGCCGCCTACCGCGAGCTGATGGGCAAGCACTATCCGACGATGGCCGTGGTGCAGGTGGCAGGACTCGTGGAGAGCGAGGCGCGGCTGGAAATCGAGGCGACCGCGGTGGTGCCCGAGGGGGGGAAATGAAAGTCACCGTCATAGGGGGAGGCCCGGGCGGGCTGTACTTCGCGCTGCTGGCGAAGAAGGCCTGGCCGCGCTGGGACATCACGGTGTACGAGCGCAACCGGCCGGACGACACCTTCGGCTTCGGCGTCGTCTTCTCCGACCAGACGCTCGATACCTTCAAGGCCTACGACGCCGTCACGTACGAGCGCATCCGGCGGCGCTTCGCCTACTGGGGGGACGTGGACGTCGTCTACAAGGGCCGCGTGCTGCGCTCGGGCGGCAACGGCTTCTGCGGCTGCTCGCGCGTCGCGCTCCTCAACATCCTGCAGGACCGCGGCCGCGAGCTCGGCGTGCAGATGCGCTTCCAGCGCGAGGTCGAGGACCTCGCGGAGTTCGCCGACTCGGACCTGATCGTGGTCGCCGACGGCATCAACTCGAGGATCCGGGAGAAATACAAGGCGCATTTCCAGCCGAGCGTCGACCTGAGGCCGAACAAGTTCACCTGGCTCGGCTCGACGCGGCCGCTCGATGCGTTCAAGTACTTCTTCCGCGAGACGCCCGAGGGCATCATCCTCGCGCACTGCTACCAGTACGAGCCGGACCGCTCCACCTGGGTGATCGAGACCGACGAAGCCACCTGGCGCAACTTCGGCTTCGACCGGCTGAGCGAGACCGACATGCTGCCGGTCCTGGAGAACGTCTTCGCGGAAGAGCTCGAAGGCCACCGGCTGATCGCGAACCGCTCGCTGTGGCGCAATTTCCCGAACATCGTCAACAAGACCTGGGTCCGCGACAACGCGGTCCTCGTCGGCGACGCGAAGGCGACCGCGCACTTCTCCATCGGCTCCGGCACGAAGCTCGCCATGGAGGACGCGATCGCGCTTTTCGAGTCCTTCAGACAGCAGGAAAACGTGAAAGGCGCGCTCGCGCACTACGACACCGCGCGCCGGGAAGAGGTCGAGAAGACGCAGCACGCGGCGAACGTGTCGCTCGCCTGGTTCGAGCACATGAAGCGCTATTTCGCCATGGATCCCGAGCAGTTCGCCTTCGGCGTCATGTCGCGCTCCAAGCAGATCACCTGGGAGAACCTGGAGCTCCGCGATCCCGGCTTCGTCCGCCAGGTGCACCGCTGGTATGCGAAGAAAGTGAAGGAGCAGGGCTTCGACGTCGACCTGGAGAACCCGCCGGTGCCGATGTTCACGCCCTTCCGGCTGCGCGACATGATCGTCGAGAACCGCGTGGTGGTGTCGCCGATGGACCAGTACTCGGCGGTGGAGGGCGTGCCGGGCGACTGGCACCTCGTGCACCTCGGCAGCCGCGCCGTCGGCGGCGCCGGGCTCGTCTACGTGGAGATGACCTGCCCGTCGCCGGAGGCGCGCATCTCGCCGGGGGACACCGGGCTGTGGAACGAGGCGCAGCGCGACGCGTTCCGCAAGATCGTCGGCTTCTGCAAGGCCCATTCGAAGGCGAAGCTGTGCATGCAGCTCGGCCACTCCGGGCGCAAGGGCTCGACGCAGCTTGGCTGGGAGCGCATGGACTACCCGCTCGAGCGGGGCAACTGGCCGCTCGTCTCGGCCTCGCCGGTTCCCTACTACGAGGGGGTCTCGCAGGTTCCTCAGGAGCTGGACAGGAAAGGAATGGAAAAGATCGTGGCGGATTTCGAGCGCTCCGCCCGCTACGCCGACGAGGCCGGGTTCGACATGCTGGAAATCCACATGGCTCACGGCTACCTGCTCGCGAGCTTCCTCTCGCCGCTCACCAACCGGCGCACGGACCAGTACGGCGGCCCGATCGAGAACCGCATGCGCTTCCCGCTCGAGGTCTGGCGCGCGTGCAGGGACGTCTTCCCGAAGGGGAAGCCGATGTCGGTGCGCATCTCGGCCACCGACTGGGCGCCCGGCGGCCTTTCGGGCGAGGATCTGATCGCGCTCACGCGCATGCTGAAGGACGCGGGCTGCGACCTGATCGATTGCTCGACCGGCCAGACCGTGCCGCAGCAGAAGCCGGTCTACGGGCGGATGTACCAGGCGTCCTATTCGGACTGGGTGAGGAACGAGGTCGGCATCGCCACCATGACCGTCGGCGCAATCACCACCGCGGACCAGGTGAACACGCTGCTCGCCGCCGGCAAGGCGGATCTCGTCGCCCTCGCGCGCCCGCACCTCACCAATCCGCACTTCACGCTGCAGGCTTCGGCGTGGTACCAGCACCTGCCGCAGTTCTGGCCGCCGCAATACCTCTCCGGACGCGACCAGGCGTTCCGCCTCGCGGCGCGCGAGCGCGCCGAGCTGGCCGACGTGCGCCTGCGCGCGCGGCCGGCGAGCCACGAGGTGAAGGACGAGAAGCCCGGCGCGGGCACGCGAAGGGCGGCGTGATCACGCTCTGGGAGCTGGAAGGACGGGGCGGCCGGCGCTACAGCCTGTTCTCCTGGCGCACGCGCATGGCGCTCGCGCACAAGGCGCTCGAGTTCGAGACGCGCCCGGTGCGCATGAGCGACAAGGCGGCGATCGCCTTCTCCGGCGGCAAGACGGTGCCGGTGATCAAGCGCGGCGACACGGTGGTGCGCGATTCCTGGGCCATCGCGGACTACCTGGAGGGGACTTTCCCCGAAAACACGCTCTTCGGCGGCGACATCGGCCGCGGGCTTTGCTACTCGTTCAACACCTGGGTGGACCGCGCCGTGGTGCCGGCGATGCTGCCGCTCGTCGTCGCCGACATCCACGAGCGCGTCGACCCGGCCGACGACGCCTTCTTCCGCCAGATGATGGAAGGCTTCGTGAAGATGCGGCTGGAGGACACCCGCGCGCAGCGCGAGCCCGGCCTCAAGCGCCTCGCCGCGATCCTTGCGCCGATGCAAGCGACCCTCAAGCGCCAGGCGTATCTCTGCGGCGCGGCGCCGGCGTACGCCGACTACATCCTGTTCTCGGTCTTCCAGTGGGCGCGCGTCATGAGCCCGCAGGAAGTGCTCGCCCCGGAAGACCCGCTGTGCGCCTGGCGTGAAAGACTGTTAGACCTGTTCGGCGGCTTCGCGCGGAACGTCGCCGTGGCCTGAGCCTGCGCTAGCATGCGCTTCTCATTTTTCCTGCGGTAGCATGAGTTCCATGCTCGAGCGCGTCGGCAAATACGAGGTGAAGCGGCTGCTCGGCAAGGGCGCGACCGGCTCGGTGTACCTCGCGACCGATCCCTTCGGGCAGCGCGACGTCGCCATCAAGGTGATGGACCGGCTGCCGGAGGACGAAGAGGAGGCGCGCCGGCACCTGCGCTTCTTCCAGAACGAGGCCTCGCTCGCCGGAAAGCTGCGCCATCCGC
>DASRFM010000053.1:0-2899 GCA_035651575.1 Burkholderiales bacterium
AGATCAGCTTCGCGAGCATCGGGTCGTAGAAGTACGGGATCTCGATCCCGCTGAAGAGCGAGCTGTCCACGCGCACGCCGGGTCCGCTCGGCTCCGAGACGAAGTCGATGCGCCCGAGCGAGGGCAGGTAGTTGTTGTACGGGTCCTCCGCGGCGATTCGGCACTCGATCGCGGCGCCGCGGAGCTGCACGTCCTCCTGCGTGTAGCCGAGCGGCTCGCCCGCCGCCACACGGATCTGGTCCCGCACCAGGTCGCGGCCGCACAGCCACTCCGTGACCGGATGCTCGACCTGCAGCCGCGTGTTCACCTCGAGGAAGAAGAACTCCTGCGTCTTCGGCTCGAAGAGGAACTCGACGGTGCCGGCGTTCTCGTAGCCCGATGCCTTCGCCGCCGCGACCCCCGCCGCCATCATCTTCTGGCGCGTCTCCGGCAGCACGACGGTCGAGGGAGACTCTTCGAGCAGTTTCTGGTGCCGGCGCTGCACCGAGCACTCGCGCTCGCCGAGCGCCACGGCGTTCCCGTGCGAGTCCGCCATCACCTGGATCTCCACGTGTCGCACCGGCGAGAGGTACCGCTCGAGGAACACGCCCCCGTCCCCGAACGCCGACTGCGCCTCGCTCGAAGCCACGCGCACCGCGTTCTCGATCTCCTCCGCGCTGCCGACGTGCCGGATGCCTTTTCCGCCGCCGCCCGCCGCCGCCTTGATCAGCAGCGGGAAGCCGATCTCCGGCGCGAGCCGCACCGCCTCGTCGGCGCTCACGCGGCCCTCCGTGCCCGGTACCACCGGCACGCCGGCCGCGATCATCGTGCGGCGCGCGCTCACCTTGTCGCCCAGCAGCCGCACCGCGTCCGGCTTCGGGCCGATGAACTTGATCCCGGCGTCCGCGCACGCTTCGGCGAACTCGGTGCGCTCGCTGAGGAAGCCGTACCCCGGATGGATCGCGTCGACGCCCGCCTTCTTCGCGGCCTCGATGATCTTGTGGTAGTTGAGGTAGCTCTCGAGCGGCGGCCCTTCGCCGATGTGGTACGCCTCGTCGGCGTAGCGCACGTGGAGCATGTTGCGGTCGACCGTCGAGTACACGGCCACCGTCGCGATGCCCATCTCGCGTGCCGTGCGCATCACGCGCAGCGCGATCTCACCGCGGTTCGCGACTAAGATCTTCCGGAACAATCGATTCTCCCGCCTGCGCGAAAGGCATACCCTTGTATCACAGTTGCCCGGGCCGGACTAGGTAGGCCGGCCGGAGCCGCGCCTACTTCGCCGCTGCCGCATCCTCCCGGCGCGCCTGCCATGCCACCAGGCGCCGGATCGCCAGCGACGCCGCCTGCACGCTGTTGAACACCGCCAGCCCGCCCTCGGCCGCCGCCTCTTGGAACGCCAGCGTGCCGGCCATGCCCATCTCGCTCGTCGGCATGCGCGCGACGCACACCACCGGCTTGCGCACCTCCGCGCTCAGCCCGGCGATCTTCGTCGCCGCCTCGCGCGCCGCCGTTGCGATGTCCGGCCCGTCGTTGCGCCGGTTCGGCCCCCAGCTCCAGCTCGTGTGGTACAGGATGAAGTCGATATTCGGCGCTTCGGCGACGATGCGGATCGTGTCGAGCATCGGCTTGAGGCCCTCCGGCCCCCAGCCCACGCTCGTATCGACCGGGTTGCGCACGCTGGTGCCCGCCGTCGGCGTGAACTCCACGAGCTTGCGCTGGATGTCGTCGGGCAGCGCCGGCATTTGCAGTCCGTATGACGCGACTTCGTCCGATGCGAGGACGCTGTACCCGCCGCCGCCGCCCACGATCCCGGCGCGCGGCCCGCGCAGGTGCGGCAGGTACCGGAACGCGACGATCGCGTCGACGAGCTCCTCCATCCGGTCGACGCGCACCGCGCCCGCCTGCCGCACGGCGGCGTCGAATATCTCGAGCGACCCCGCGAGGCTGCCCGTGTGCGAGTTCGCGGCGCGGCTCCCCGCCTCGGTGCGCCCGCCCTTCAGGATCGCCACTGGCTTGGCGCCGGCCGCCTTGCGGAGCGCGCGAAGGAACCGCGGCCCATCCTTGATTCCCTCGATGTAGCAGCCGACGACGCTGCTCTCCGGGTCTTCGGCGATGTACTCGAGCAGCTCCGACTCGCGCAGGTCGGCCCCGTTGCCGTAGCTGACGACCTTGCTGTAGCGCAGCCCGCGCACGGCGCCCGTGCGGCAAAACTCGCCGGCGTTCGCGCCGCTCTGCGAAAGCAACGCCACCGGCCCCGGTTCCGTCGGCAGGAACGGCATGAACGAGAGCCCCGACGCGGGCGCGTACAGCCCCATGCAGTTGGGGCCGATGACGCGTATTCCCAGCTGCGCCGCCCGCGCCATCACCCGGCGCTCGAGCGCCGCCGCCTCTGCGTCGCCGGTCTCGCTGAATCCGGCGGTGAAGAAGTGCAGCACCTTCACGCGCTTCGCGCCGCAGTCCTCCACGAGCTGCTCGACGAACCGCAGCGGCACGCTCGAAATGACGTGGTCCACGTCCCCGGGAATCTCCGTGAGGCGGGGATAGCACTTCAGACCCTGGATCTCGTCCGCCTTCGGGTTCACGGGGTAGAGGGAGCCGGTGAACCCCATTTCCTTGATGGCCGCGACGAACGACCCCGGCCCGTCCTGCGTCGAAGCGCCGACGACCGCGACCGAGCGCGGATGGAACATGTAGTCGAGCGCGGCGAGCGAGCCCTCGGGCACGGCGATCCTCACATTCGTGACATAAGACGAGGGCCGGAAGGCCCTCGGCGAGCAGCGTAACAACGCCCGGATCGACGGGCAAACGCCGCACGCCCTGAGACGCCTAAGACCCTGTCAGGGAGTAGGGGTGCGCACCTCAGATCGCTCCCGCGCCGGCTGCGCCAGATTCGCGTGACCTCAAGAGACCCCCTAAG
>DASRFM010000054.1:0-56925 GCA_035651575.1 Burkholderiales bacterium
ACGCGCCGGCGATCCGCGCGCTGCTCGATCATCGGCTGAGCCCGGGCAACATCGCCGCGGAGCTGCGCTATTTCGAAGCGCATCCCGCCTTCGAGCGGCCGTACGGGTGGGCATGGCTCCTTGCGCTCGCGCAGGAGCGCGCTGAGCTTGCGCCGCTCGCACGGAAAATCGAGGATCTTTACCTCGACTGGCTGCCACGCCAGACCTACCCGATCCGCGCCGGCACGCACGTCAACACGGCCTTCGCCCTGACCCTCGCGCTCGATTACGCGCGGACTCGATCGAAGTCCGAGCTGGAAAAAATGCTCGTGGAGCGCGCGCGCGACTACTTCGAGAGCGACGCGGACTATCCGGCGGCATGGGAACCGGGCGGCAACGACTTTCTTTCGCCCTGCCTCGTGCAAGCAGCGCTCATGCGGCGCGTGCTGCCCGACTTCGAGCGCTGGTTCGCGCGTTTCCTGCCGAAGCTGCCGAGCACCCTGCTCGAGCCTGCCCGCGTGAGCGACCGGTCCGATGGACAGCTCGCGCACCTCGACGGCCTGAACCTCAGCCGCGCCTGGTGCTTCTTCGAGCTCGGCCTACGCGAGCCTGCAGAGCGCCACCTGCAGGCGGGGCTCGAGGGCCTGGAAAGCGGGCACTACGAAGGCGAGCACTGGCTCGCGACGTTCGCCGCGTGCGCGTTGGAAGCCGCGACGATCACGCCCGCCTCGCGCAGCGCCGCGACCTGACGCGAATAGCGCTGCGGGTCGCCCTCCGTGCCGGTCACGGAGGCAATCACCGTCTTCGCCGAAAGGTCGTTGCGCAGCAGCACGCCGGCGGGGTCGGCATGCGCTCCGTAGCCGAGCACGAGGTCGACGAGGAGCGTGCCGATCGACCGGTCGGCGAGCGCATCGCGCACATGATCGTTGCGCAGCTCGGGCTCGATCATCGGATGCGGGCGGCCGCGCGTGTACTCGTCGTCGCCCAGGTCGACGAAGCTGTTCGCGCCCGGCGCGACCTTGAGGCCCTTGCCGCGAAAGATCATCTCGGCTTCCGCGCAGAGCGTGCCGCCGCAATAGAGGCCGCGCACCCAGCCGCGGCTGCGCGGCGCCTGTGCCGGCGCGCTCTCGAGCGTGCGCCCCGCGGCGAGCTCCGCCGCCGCGGTGAGCGTGCGCGCGAGCCGCGCGTTGCGCGGCAGCTCGGCCTTCTCGAGCCCGAGCAGGCAGAGCACGAACGGCTTGCGCGAGCGCCCGACGCGCTCGAGGACCTGCGCGGCCACCTCGGGCGCGGGCGGCTTCGAGATCAGCACGATCTGCGCGGTGGCGGGGTCGGCTTCGAGCGCCTCGATCGCGCTCAGCGTGCCGAGCGCGCCGATGCGCGCGTCGAGGTCGCGCCCGCCGACGCCGATGCCGTGCGAGACACCGCGTCCCAGGCGCGCCAACAGGCAGGACACTTCCTGCAGCCCGGTGCCCGAGGCCGAGACGATGCCGATGTCGCCGCGCGGCACGACGTTCGCGAAGGCGACCGGCGTGCCGCCGATGAGCGCGGTGCCGCAGTCCGGGCCCATGACGAGCAGGCCCTTCGCCCGCGCCGTCTTCTTCAGCGCGAGCTCCTCCTCGAGCGGCACGTTGTCGGAAAAGATGAGCACGTTCAGGCCGCGCGCGAGCGCCATGCGCGCCTCGCGCGCGGCGAACTCGCCCGGCACCGAGACGAGCGCGAGATTGGCCTGCGGCAGCAGCTCGAGTGCGCCTTCGAGCGTGCGCGCGCGAAGGCCGGCCGCGGCCTCGGCGGTCTCGCCGCCCTGCGCGAGGAGCCCGATCGCGGCCTCCACGGCGGCGGCCGCGGCGCCGGCCTCGGCGGCCCGCACGGCGATGATGAGATCGTTCGGCCCGGCGTCCTGCGCCTGCGCCGAGAGCAGGCCGGCATCGCGCATCAGCGACTTGTTCGAAGGCGTGCCGATCATGAGCGCGGCCGCCTCGACGCCGGGGCGGGCGCCCAGCGCGCGCGAGATGCGCATGAGCGTCACCGAGTCGCGGTAGCTCTGGCGCTCGACGCGGTTCAGGACGACGGGCATTTTTCGGCGAGCGCGAGCAGCGCCTGTTCGAAGCACGCGAGCGGCGCTCGCGCGATGCCGGCGCCCACCTGGCCGATGCCCGCCTGGCGGTGGGCGATGCCGGTGTTGATGGCCGGCGCGATGCCGCTCGCCGCGACGCGCCGCACGTCGATGCCGACCGGGACGCCCGCGGACTCGAGCGCCGGGATGGCCCATTTCGGATTGCGGCCGAGCACGATCTCGCGCATCTCGTTCGTGTAGGCGACGGCCTCGCGGAAGCCGCCCGCGCCGACGAAGCCGGCCACCGCCGGGGCTGCCGCCATGGCGAACGCGCCGAGCCCGACGGTCTCCACGATCGCCGAGTCGCCCATGTCGGGGTTCGCGTCCGCGGCGCTGAACCCGGGGAAGAACAGGCCGCGCGGCATCTCCACCGGCGCGGTGAACCAGGCGTCGCCCAGCCCCGCGACGCGGATGCCGAAGTCGGTGCCGTTGCGGCACATCGCCGTCACCATGCTCGAGCCCGGGACGCCGCGTGCGGCATCGGCGATGCTCTTGCCCATCGCCATCGCAACGTTGAGGAAGAACTGGTCGTTGGCGCCGATGAATTCGAGCGCGCGCGCGAGCCCCGGGCCGTCGCTCGCCGCGCGCGCGAGCGGCGCGGCGAGCGTGCGCAGCAGCAGCGCGCTGCAGGCTACGTTGCGCTGGTGCATCTCGTCGCCCATGGCAAGCCCGCGCGCGATGAGCGGCGCAAGCCCGATCCCGCCGCCGGCGCGCAGCGCGGCGCCGAGCAGCGGGCCGAGCCCGTCGCGCAACCAGGCGAGGCGCGCGAGCACCTCGGCGTCGTTGCCGCCGAAGCGCATCACCTTGCCCAGGCCCTCGTTCAGCGCGCAGCAGGCGCGCACGCCGAACGCCCGGTTCTCGACGACGAGGAGCGGCATGCTGCGCGTCGTGATGCCGGTCATCGGGCCGACGGCGCCGTAGTGATGATTCGGCGCGAACTGCACTTCGCCGCCCGCCGCCATGGCCTGCGCGCGTGCGAGGTCGGGCGCCCAGCCTTCGAACACGATGGCGCCGCACACCGCCCCCTGCAGCGGGCCGCACATGCGCTGCCACTCGATCGGCGGGCCGGCGTGCAGCAGGAGCCGGCCGCGATCGAGCTCGGGAATGAGCTCCCCTGCCCGGCGCACATCGACCAGGAAAGGGTCGGCGGCAAGCAGGCGCTCGAGCGCGGTGCGGTTCGCTGCGTCGATCTGCTCGCGGCACCCGGCGAGCTTCTCGAGCGCGGCGAGCAACCTCGCGTCGCCGCGCGCCGGCGGCGTCCACTGCACCTCGACTACCGCAACGCGGTTGGCCGCGAGATCGGCGGCGAAGCCGGACAAGCCGACGTTGATGACCCGCGGCGGGCCGTCCAGGAGCGTGCTCATTGTTCGTTCAGCGCCGGGCTTTCCAGCGCAGCTGCGAGTAATGCTCTTCCAGGTTGGCGGAGGGTGCGAGGTAGCCGGGCGCGAGCGCCTCGAGCGCCTGCGGCGCGAGGCCGAAGGGCAGCGGCGCGCCGCCGCTCGAGACGCTCGGCTTCTGCATCGAGCGGTAGTTGTCGCGGCTCATCAGCGGGCCGGGGAGGCGCTCGAGCAGCGCCGCCTGCAGGTACGAGAGGCCGTCGGGAAGATCGAGGATCAGCCGGCTGTGCCCGCTTACCGCGCACGCATAGGCGACCAGCTCGTGCAGGGTGTACTCCCGCGGGCCGCACAGCTCGTAGGCGCGGCCGCGCGCCTCGGGATCGTCGAGCGCCGCGACCATCGCGCGCGCCACGTCGCCCACGTACACCGGCTGGAAGCGCGCCTTCGGGCACGGCACGGCGAGCACCGGCGTGAAGCGCGCAAAGCAGGCGAACATGTTGAGGAAGCGGTCCTCGGGCCCGAATACCACGGAGGGCCGGAACACGGTGACGTCGAGGTCGCGGGCGGCGAGCACCGCCTCCTCGCCGGCGGCTTTGGTGCGCAGGTACCGAGACGGCGCGTCGGCCGAGGCGCCGAGCGCGCTCATGTGAAGCAGCCGCGTCACGCCGGCGCTGCGGCACGCCGCGAGCACGCGCCGCGGCAGCTCGACGTGCGCCCGCTCGAGGTCGCCGTGCAGCGACCCGACGAGGTTCACCACGGCGTCCTTGCCGCGGGCGAGGCGCTCGAGCGCGACGGCGTCGAAGACGTCCGCCTGCACGACCTCCACCGTGGGGAAGACGATCAGGTGCTTCGCCCGCTCGCGGCGCCGCGACGGCACCGTGGCGCTCGACATCTCGCGCGTGAGCTGCGCGATCAGATGGCGGCCGACGAAGCCCGAGCCGCCCAGGACCAGGATGTTCTTCATCGGCGCTCCCGTCGCGGCCTCAAGGGAGCTCTTCGTCGACGCTTTCGCCGCCGTCGCGCGCCGCGATGACGCCGAGGCGCGCCTTGAGCGGCGAGAGCCGCTTCTCGAGCAGCGCCGCGTAGAAGACGGAGTTCGCCATGACTTTCTTCACGTAGTCGCGCGTCTCGTTGAACGGGATGGTCTCGACGTAGACCGCGCCCTCGAGCGGCCGCGCGTCGCGCCAGCGCCGCGCGCGGCCGGGGCCGGCGTTGTACGCCGCCGAGGCGAGCACCGGGCTGCCGACCTGGTCGAGCACCATGCGCAGGTAGCCGGTGCCCAGCGTGACGTTGGTGTGCACGTCGGTGACGTGGCGCGGCGCAAAATTGCGCAGCCCGATCTTCTTCGCCACGTAGCGCGCGGTGCGCGGCATGAGCTGCATCAGGCCGGCGGCGCCGGCGCCCGAGCGCGCCTCGGCGATGAAGCGGCTTTCCTGGCGCACGAGGCCCAGCACCCACGCCTCGTCGAGCCCTTGCGTCTTGGCGTACTCGCTGAAGACGTCGCTGAACGGCACCGGGTAGCGCAAGTCGAAGTTGTGCAGCTGCTCGGTGCGCTCGGCGGTATTGATCGTCCGGTCGTAGACCTCGGCGCGCCGCGCGAGCTCCGCGGCGGCGAGCAGCCGCGAGTCGCTGTAGCCGCGGATCGTGAAAAGCCATTCCCGCACGCCCTCCGTGCGGATGCCGAGCTTGATGAGCGCGAGCGCGCGCGCGAGCCCGGGCTCGCGCGCCGCCTCGGCCACCGCGTCCTCGGTCGGCACGTAGGAATTCGCGGGAAGCGTCCCGACATAGCCGAGCTCCTCGTTCGCGAGCAGCCCGTAGAAGTCGGGCTGCCCGGCGATGCGCAGGAAATAGGCGCGCGCGCCCGCTTCCTCGCCTTGCGCGGCGAGCGAGCGCCCGTACCAGTAGATCCAGGCCGGGGCCTGCGCCGCCTGCGCCGACATGCGGTCGATCGCATCGCGCACGAGACGCCAGTCGCCGCGGCGAAGCGCGGCGCGCGCCTTCCAGGCGAGCTGCTCGTCGGTGAGGCCGGCGTTGCCGGCGCGCGCATACCACTTGAGCGCCTGCTCGTTCAGCTGGCGCGCGCCTTCGTAGGCGACGCGCCCCCAGAGATATTTCGAGTCCGATTCCGGCAGACGCGCACCGAGGCGGCCCTGCAGCTCGGCCGCCATGGCCTCCGGATCGGTGCGCGCGTAGCGCGCGCCGGCCAGCACGACCACCTCGCGCGCAGCCCGGATCTCGAGGTTCTTCGGCAGCCGCTCGAGGAGGCGCTTGGGCTGGCGGGCCGCATCGGCGAGCGAGCGCTCGTCGGGCGCTTCGCCGCGCGGCAGGTAGCCGAGCGCGGTCTTCGCCGCGGTGATCTGGCCGTTCTCGAAGAGAAGGCGCACGCGCTGCCACACCTCGGTGGCGGACACGCGCCCGCGGTCGGCGAGCTCCTGTGCGAGCGCTTCGCAACCCGGCGGCAATTCCTTCGGCTCGAGCCATGCCGCGGCGAGCTCCGCCGCTGCGGCCTCGTCGCCGCGTGCGAGTCGGGCGAGCGCCGAATAGCAGCGCACTTCGAGGTCGTCGCGCGCATAGAGCGCCGCCTCGCGCTCGAATTGCTGCCAGTCGCCGCGCCGCCCGAGCACCTTCAGCCAGTCGCCGCGCAACCGCTCCGCAACGTACGTGCCTTGGTACTTGGAGAGCACGGCGCGCACGTCGCTTGCGTCCGCGTCCTCCAGGCGCAGGGCCGTGCCCCAGTAGGCGATCCACGGCGCGAGCGGATGCTGCTCCAGGCTTTTCGCGTAACGTGCGAACTGCAGCGCATTGCCGGCGCGATAGGCGTCGTAGGCTGCGAGCACGGCGTCGTCCGGGCTCGCGGCCGACGCGGCCGCCCCGCCGGCGAGTGCGGCGGCGAACACCAGGGCTGCACCAAGCGCACGCAACTGCTTGAAAATCATGGCGTAAGAGAATAGCACGGACATGGAGCCTGAAGAGCTGAAACGCTGGCGCAAAGCCGAGCGTGAGCGCCTGATCGGCGCGCGCCTTGCGCTTACGCAAGAAGAGGTCGAATCGGTGCGCGGCCGCATCGACCGGCACCTCGAGCGCGCCTTCCCCGGCCTGGGGCGCGGCACGGTGGCTTTCTGCTGGCCGATCAAGAACGAATACGACGCCCGGCATCTCGCCCGGGCGCTGCGCGAGCGCGGCGCGCGCACGGCGCTGCCGGTCGTCGTCGCACCGCGCCAGCCGCTCGCGTTTCGCGAATGGCACCCGGGAGTGCGCCTTGCGCGCGGCGTGATGGACATCCCGTACCCCGCCGATTCCGAGACGCTGGTCCCGGACGCCGTGCTGCTGCCGATGAACGGCTGGGACGCCAAGGGCTATCGGCTGGGCTACGGCGGCGGCTTCTTCGACCGCACGCTCGCGAGCCTGGCAAAGAGGCCGGTGACCGTGGGCGTCGCTTACGAGCTGGCGCGGATGGCGACGATCCATCCGCAGGCGTGGGACCTGCCGATGGACTACGTCGTCACCGAGCGCGGCATCTACCGGCGCGACCCGGAGGGACTGGCGTTCCTCGGCGCGCCGGAGCCGTCGGGGCCGGGCGCGCTCGCCTCGCCGGTCTGCTACGCCGACGAGGATTACTTCAAGGGGAAGACCTAGGCGAGGAAGAGGCGGTACGCCGGGTTGCGCGTCTCCTCGGCGTACGGATAGCCGAGCTTCTGGAGAAAGCGCCGGAACTCGCCCATCTCGCGGCGCGGCACTTGCAGCCCGACCAGCACCCGGCCGTAGTCCGCGCCGTGGTTGCGATAGTGGAACAGGCTGATGTTCCAGTCGCTGCGCATGCTCGACAGGAAGCGCGCGAGCGCGCCGGGTCGCTCCGGGAATTCGAAGCGGTAAAGGAGCTCGTTTCTCGCGGGCGCCCTGCCGCCGACCATGTGCCTCACGTGCCACTTCGCCATGTCGTTCTCGGAGAGGTCCACCGTCTTCAGGCCGTCGCGCCGCAGGCTGCGCACGAGCCGTGCGGTCTCCTTGCGGCCGTGCACCTCGACGCCGACGAAGATGTGCGCGTCCCTCGAATCGGCGATGCGGTAGTTGAACTCGGTCACGTTGCGCGCGCCGAGCGCGGCGCAGAACTTCTTGAAGCTGCCCGGGCGCTCGGGGATGGTGACCGCGAGCACCGCCTCGCGGTGCTCGCCGAGCTCCGCCTCCTCCGCGATGAAGCGCAGGCGGTCGAAATTGGTGTTCGCGCCCGAGGCGACCGCGACCAGGGTGCGGTTCTTCGACGCATGCTTTTCCACCCAGGCCTTCGCCCCCGCCGTGGCGAGCGCGCCGGCGGGCTCGAGCACGACACGCGTGTCCTCGAAGACGTCCTTGATCGCGGCGCAGATCTCGTCGGTGTCGACGAGCACCATCTCGTCCACCAGGCGGCGGCAGAGGCGGAAGGTCTCGTCGCCCACTTCCTTCACCGCCACGCCGTCGGCGAAGAGGCCGACATGATCGAGGCGGATCCGCTTCCCGCTCTTCAGCGAGCGCGCCATCGCGGCGGCGTCGACGGGCTCGACGCCGACGATGCGGATCGCCGGATTGATGCGCTTCACATAGGCGGCGATGCCGGAGATGAGACCGCCGCCGCCGACCGGCACGAAGATGGCGTCGATCGGCTGCGGATGCTGGCGCAGGATCTCCAGGCCGATCGTGCCCTGGCCGGCGATCACTTCCGGATCGTTGTAGGGATGCACGAACGCGAGGCCGCGCCGGCGCTTCAGCCGCAGCGCGTGCGCGTAGGCTTCGTCGTAGGAGTCGCCGTGCAGCACGACCTGCGCGCCGCGCGCCGCGACCGCGTTCACCTTGATGCGCGGCGTCGTGACCGGCATCACGATGACCGCGCGGCAGCCGAGCTTCTGCGCCGCGAGCGCCACGCCCTGGGCATGGTTGCCCGCGCTCGCCGCGATCACGCCTTTCGCGCGCCGCGCGGCGGGCAGCGCGGCCATCTTGTTGTACGCGCCGCGCAGCTTGAACGAGAACACCGGCTGCAGGTCCTCGCGCTTGAGCCACAGCTTGTTCTTCATGCGCTTCGACAGCGCCGGCGCGAGCTCGAGCGGCGACTCGGCGGCCACGTCGTAGACGCGCGCCTTCAGGATCCGCTCGAGGTAGTCGCCCTTCATGCGGGCGACATGATAGCCGCTAGGCCGCCTGCAGCTTCGCGACGGCCACGGCGAGCCACTTCACGCCCTGGTTGCCGAAGTTGACCTGCACCCGGGCGTCCGTGCCCTGGCCTTCGGCGTCGATGATGACGCCGCTGCCGAATTTGGGATGGTGCACGTTCTGGCCGATGCGAAAGCCGCCGACCTCGCGCGCCCTGGGCTTGGCGAAGGGCAGCGGCTCGGGCGAGCGGCCCGACCAGGAGAAGTCCTTCTTCTTCGAGAAGCGCGGCGTGAGCCACTTCATCAGCGCCTCGGGAATCTCCTCCAGGAAGCGCGACGGGATGTTGTAGCGCGTCTGCCCGTGCAGCATGCGGGTCTGCGCGTGCGACAGGTAGAGCCTTTGCCGCGCGCGCGTGATCGCCACGTAGGCGAGGCGCCGCTCCTCCTCCAGGCCGTCGCGCTCGGTGACGCTCTGCTCGTGCGGGAACAGCCCCTCCTCCAGCCCCGTGATGAACACCGCGTCGAACTCCAGTCCCTTCGCCGAATGCACCGTCATGAGCTGCAGCGCCTCGTGGCCCTCGCCCGCCTGGTGCTCGCCCGCCTCGAGCGCCGCGTGCGCGAGGAACCCGGTCAGCGGGTCGGTCGGTTCGCCCGGCTCGACCTCGCGCGCCTCCTCGCCGAAGGCCGCCGCCGCGTTCACCAGCTCTTCCAGGTTCTCGATGCGGTCGGCGCCCTCGCGCTCGGTCTTGTAGTGCTCGAGGAGGCCGCTGCGCTCCACCACGTGTCTCACGACTTCCGGCAGCGGCAGGTTCGCGGTTTCCGCTTTCAACTCTTCGATCAGCCTCGTGAACGCCGCCGCCTTGCTGTTTCCCGGCACGGCTTTGAAGAGTGAAACCCCCTGCTGCCTGGCGGCATCCTGCAGTTCCTCGATCGTGCGCGCGCCGATCTTTCTGGAGGGCAGATTCACCACGCGCAGAAACGAGTTGTCGTCCTCGGGCGTGGCGACCAGGCGCAGGTAGGCAAGCGCATCCTTGATCTCCTTGCGCTCGAAGAAGCGCAGGCCGCCGTAGACGCGGTACGCGATGCCCTGCGAGAAGAGCGCATGCTCGACGACGCGCGATTGCGCGTTCGAGCGGTACAGGACCCCGATCTGCGAGAGGCGGGTGCCCTCGCGGGCGAGCGCCTGCACCTCCTCCACGAGCCAGCGCGCCTCGTCGGCGTCGGACTCGCCCTCGAAGACGCGCAGCGGCTCGCCCTTGCCCGCCGCGGTCCACAGGTTCTTCCCCAGGCGGTTGCGGTTGTTGGCGATGAGCGCGTTCGCCGCGTCGAGGATGTTGCCGTGCGAGCGGTAGTTCTGCTCGAGACGGATGACGTGCTTCACGCGGAAGTCGCGCTCGAAGTCCGCCATGTTGCCGACGTTCGCGCCGCGGAAGGTGTAGATGCTCTGGTCGTCGTCGCCGACGCAGAACATCCTCGCGCCGGAGGAGGCGAGCAGCTTGAGCCAGCGGTACTGCAGGCGGTTGGTGTCCTGGAACTCGTCCACCAGGACATGGCGGAAGCGCTGCGCATAGTGCTCGCGCAGGAGCTCGTTCCTCTTGAGGAGCTCGAAAGCGCGCAGCAGCAGCTCCGGGAAGTCCACCACGCCCTCGCGCTGGCACTGCTCGTCGTAGGCGGCATAGAGCTCGACGAAGCGCCGCGTGGTCTCGTCGGTGAGGGGTACTTCGCCCGCGCGCACCCCTTCCTCCTTGCGGTTGTTCACGAAGTACTGCACTTCGCGCGGCGGGAAGCGGTCCTCGTCGACGTTCAGCCCTTTCAGCAGCCGCTTGAGCGCCGCAAGCTGGTCCTGCGAATCGAGGATCTGGAAGGCCTGCGGCAGGCCCGCGTCGCGATGGTGCGCGCGCAGCATCCGGTTCGCGAGCCCGTGGAAGGTGCCGATCCACATGCCGCGCGGGTTCACCGGCAGCATCGCGCTGACGCGCGTCAGCATCTCGCGCGCCGCCTTGTTCGTGAAGGTCACCGCGAGGATGCCGGCCGGCGACACGCGCCCGCCCTTGACGAGCCAGGCGATGCGGGTGGTGAGGACGCGCGTCTTGCCGCTGCCCGCGCCCGCGAGGATGAGCGCGTGCTCGTCGCCTAGGGTGACGGCCGCGAGCTGCTCGGGGTTGAGGTGTTCCAGGTGAAGCGACAAAGCGCGGCCATTATATCGGCCGCGCGCTCGGCCTTCAGTCGAGCGATCGCCAGAGGAGCAGCCAGTCCCGGATCTCGAGCGCGCGCACCGGCTTCTGCATCACGACGACGGAGAGCGCATCCGGCGCGCGCAGCGCCGCGGGATTCACCTCGCCCGTGACGATCGCCGCAGGCAGGTCGCCGTGCGCGGCGCAAAGGGCGGCGATCGCCTCGAACCCGGTCTCGCTTCCGGCGAGGCGGTAGTCGGCGATCACCGCGTCGGGACGCAAGCCCGCCTCGCGCAGCCGCGCGAGCGCCTCGGCGCCGCCCGCCGCGAGCACCGGGCGGCAGCCCCAGCCCTCGAGCAGCAGGCGCATCGCGTCCTGCACCTCCGCATCGTCCTCAATCACGACGACGACGAGCCCGCGCAGCTGCTCGACCTTGGCCGCGGCCGGGGCGCTCGCCGCTTGCGGCGCGGCAGGCGCCTCGGCCCGCGGCAGCGCGACGCGGAACACGCTGCCGCGGCCGCGCTCCGAGCTCACCTCGATCGCGTGGCCGAGGACGTCGCACATGCGCTTGACGATCGCGAGGCCGAGCCCGATGCCCTGCGCGCGGTTCCGCGCCGGGTTGCGGATCTGGTAGTACTCCTCGAAGATGCGGGCGCGGTGCGCGGGGTCGATGCCGACACCGCTGTCGCGCACCCTCACCGCCACCGTTTCCGCGCCCTCCTCGACCGCGACCTCCACGTTGCCGCGCTCGGTGTACTTCACCGCGTTGTCGAGCAGGTTGCGCAGGATGCGCTCGAGCATTTCCGCGTCGGATTCGATCCAGGCTTCACTCGACGCGCAGCGCAGCGCGAGGCCCTTGCGCGCGGCGAGCGGGCCGAAGTCGTTCTCCAGGCGCGCGAGCAGCGGCCCGAGGGACATCGCTTGCGGCGCGACGCGCACGGCTCCGGCGTCGAAGCGCGACAGGTCGAGCAGTCCCTTGAAGAGGTTGTCGAGCGAGGCGGCGGAGATCGCGATCTTCTCCAGCATTTCGCTCGCGATGGCGTCGTGCGTGCGCTCCTGCAGCGTCGCGAGGAGCAGCGAGAGCGCGTGCAGCGGCTGGCGCAGGTCGTGGCTCGCTGCGGCGAGGAAGCTCGACTTCGAGACGCTCGCCGCCTCGGCGCGCGCGCGCGCGGCCTGCGCCTCGGCCTCGCGCGCCTGCAGGCGGCGCGCCAGGTCCTCGTTCTCGAACCCCACGCGCAGCGCCCGCGCCACCAGCTCCGCGCCGTCGCGCGCGTAGGTCACGAGGAGAAAGATGAACATGACGAGAAGCAGCGCCACCAGCCAGCCGTTGTCGGCGCCCGAGAGCGCCCAAGCGAAGGCGAGCGGCGCCATGAAGGGCAGGATCAGGCCGTAGAACGCGAGCGGCACGGCGCCCGACACGGCGATGCCGGCGGCGCACCAGCCGCAGATCACCATCGTCATGAGCGCGGCCTCGACCGGCGGCGCGGGGAAGAAAAGCAGCGCCGCGGCGCCGCCGACGATGCCGCTCAGCGCCGCCGAGGTGATCACGTAGCGGATCCAGAAGCCGACGCGCCCCGCCGCCGGCGGCTTGCGCAGCAGCCGCGCGCAGACGATGGCGCGCGTGCTCCACACCGCCACCATGAGCGCCATCCAGCCCCAGGCACGCCACGGGCCGAAGTACGGCGCCATGATGTAGGCGATGAACGCGGTCGCGGGCAGCACGCCGATCGGCGTGCGCACCACTGCCCGGCACACGAGCCGCAGCCGCTCTGCGTCCAGCCTGCCCGTCGCGCTCGCCTCGGGAACCGCGGCGAGCAGGGCCGATTCAGCGCTCGTCGGCGGCTCCCTCACGGAATAGGCGTCGGGTCGGCCGACCAGCGCAGGATCTCGGCTTCCATCTCGTCCTGGCTCGCGAAGCGGCCGCGGTCGTAGCAGCCGAGGGGCAGCGTCGCGGTATGCGCGCAGCACTCGTTGCAGAAGCTGCAGGGCTTTTCCGGCGCCGTGCCCTGCCTGAAATGCTCGAGCAGGTCGCGGTTGGCGAGCAGCGAGCGCGCCATGGCGACGAGGTCGCATTTCCCTTCCGACAGCGCGCGCTCCACCGTCTCCTTCTTCTGGAAGCCCGCGTTCGCGATCACCGGCAGCCCGACCTGGCGGCGGAACTCGGCGGCGAAACCGGCGTTCGGCGCTTCCTCGTATTTCCAGCCCAGGCCGAGCAGCCAGCCGGGCAGCAGGTTGATCGCCGCGGCGCGGATGCGCGCCTTCGCGCTGAGGTGCTTGGTGGAGTTGGTGAACAGGCGCAGCCCTTCCAGCGGATAGGTCCCGGGATTGCCCTTCGGGTTGATGAAGCCGAAGCCGCTGTCGATGTGCAGGTAGTCGATCCCGAGCGCCTTGAGCTGCGCGCCGTATTCCAGGTTCTGCTCCAGGCCGTTGCCGACCCACGGCCGGAACGGCGGAAAGCGGAATCTCCAATACGGCAGGTAGTTGAAGTCCTTCGCCGACAGGCGCACGCCGAAGAGGAAATCGCCGCCGAGCTCGTCGCGGATCTCCGTGACGACCTCGCGCAGCAGCTCGAAGCGCCGCTTCGCGTCGCCCCCGTAGGCGTCGTTGCGGCGGTTGGATGCGGGGTTGAGGAACTGGTGGATGATGTAGCCTTTCGACGCCGTCACCTCG
Source organism: Burkholderiales bacterium (assembly GCA_035651575.1). GTDB lineage: Bacteria > Pseudomonadota > Gammaproteobacteria > Burkholderiales > SG8-39 > SCGC-AG-212-J23. Next base: position 13,394 of record DASRFM010000054.1, read on the forward strand.
ATGCCGTCGCAGCCGATCGCCTTCACGCGCCGCGCCGCGGTACGGAACTTCCTGACCTCTGCGCGCACCTCGTCGCAGGTCATGGCGCTCGTAAAGTTGCGATATCCATAGTAGAAGTCGAAGCCCCAGGAGGCGGACTTGCCGTCTTCCGGCTGCGGGAAGAGGCTCGTCTGCGTGTGGCCGCCGGGGTCGCCGAGCTGCATGATGTAGCGGCACTTCTCTTCTTCCTTCTTGAACACCTCGTGGACCGCGCGCACGCCGCGCGCCAGCGGCTCCATGAAGCGGTCGTCGCTGAGCTTCGGGTACTCGAGGGGCGAGCAGCGCTTGTCGTCCACGTCCACCGTGGCCGAGATGATGGCGGCGACACCGGTCTCGGCCATCTGGCGCTCGAAGTTCGCCCAGGCGTTTGTCACCGTGCCGTCGTAGTAGGCGCTGCGCCCGCCCATCGACGAGCGCACGACGCGGTTCTTCAGGCGCAGCGACTTGCTGCGCCCGAAGCGCATCTTGTATGGCTCGTCCCATGCGACCTTCGTCGCCCCGTCCATGCATCCCCCTGTGCCCGGACAACCAGATAACGGCTCCCGCGATCACGCTACACGGCAGCCGATTCGGCGGTCAATAACCGGGACGGGTGTAGTGCAACGCCGGCGAAGCCGCGTACGATAGCCGCGCATCCTACGGGGGAGCCGGTGTCAGGGGAGCCGGTCGGGGGAAACCAGGGCAGCGCGGCGTCGGTGCGTTTCGGCACCGTGCTCGCGCGCGAGCTCGAAGTCATTGCGCGGCAGCGGAGCGCCGCCGCGCCAGGCACGAGCGTTCCGGCGGAGCGCGCGCATCGCTTTGCCCAGGACATGCGCCTGAAAGCGCTCGCGCTCTCGGGCGGCGGCATCCGCAGCGCAACGTTCAACCTCGGCATCCTGCAGGTGCTCTGCGAGCGCGGCCTGCTGCGCGGCTTCGACTACCTCTCCACGGTTTCCGGCGGCGGATACATCGGCAGCTGGCTTTCGGCGCAGGTGAAGCAGCGCGGCAGGATCGATGAGATCGAGGCAATCCTCTCGCCCACCGAGCCTTGGCCGAACGCGGGCACGGGCTCGCCGAAAGCGCAGGAGGACAAGTCCATCACGTTCCTGCGCCAGTACAGCAACTACCTGACGCCCCGCATCGGCCTTCTGAGCATCGACACGCTGTCCGCGATTGCCGGCTACCTGCGCAACGTCATCCTCGTGCAGACGATGCTGATTGCGCTGCTGCTCGCGGTGCTGCTGCTGCCGCGCATCGCCTATCGTTTCCTGGCCGATCTGCCGTGGGCCGGCCTCGCCGGGCTCGCGCTGCTCGCCGTGAGCCTTCTCGGCGCGGGCGCCAACCTGCGCGCGAAGAAAACCGAGTGCGCGGCGCGCACCGGATTCGCGATCGCGGCGGTGATCCTGCCCGCGCTCGCCGCGGCGTTTCTCATCTCGATCGAGATCGCGCGCTCGCGCTTCCTGTCCTTCTCCTGGTACCTGGGCGGGCTTGCGATCACGCTCCTCTATGGCGCCGTCACCGCGTGGACGGCGAACGAATCGAAGGACCAGGATGCGTCGCAGTCGTCGCTGCGCCGTGTGGAGCGCCCGCAGGCCGTCCGCCGCCTGGAATGGAAGGCGATCTTCCTGCTCGCGCTGCCGGCGGGCGCGGTGGGCGCGGTCGCGCTCTTCCTGCTGCACCAGGCCGTGAACGGCATGCGGCCGCACACCGCAGCGTGGTTCGGCGTGTCGATCGGGCCGTTCGTCGTGCTGCAGATCCTCTGCCTCATCGTCGTCTTCCACCTCGGGCTGGTCGGACGCATCTTCGACTACCAGGTCCACGAGTGGTGGGCGCGCTATGGGGCGTGGATCCTCGCGCTGACCGTCTGGCTGGGCGGCCTGTCGGCCATCGCGGTCTACGGCCCGGCGCTCCTCGAGTGGCTGGGCGCGGCCGCCCTCTATGCCGGCGGCCCGGCCTGGCTGCTGACGACGCTCTGGGGCGTGCTTTGGGGCAGCTCGGGAAAGACCGGCGGCGACTCCAAGCAGTGGTCGGAGCGCCTGCTTCTGGCGGCGCCGTACGTCTTCATCCTCGGCCTGGCGCTGTGCGCTTCCTACGCGCTGCACCGGGCGCTCGCGCCGCAGGACGCGGCGGCGGCGTGCTGTGGCGCTCCCGCGCAGGCAGCGTGCCTTGCAGCGCTGGTCGACGCGACCTCTGCGCAGATGTCGGCGCCGCAGGCCGTCTCGTCCGCGACCTGGTGCTGCCTCGGGTTCTTCGCGCTCTTCCTGGTCCTCGCGTGGCGCGTCGACATCAACCTTTTCTCGCTGCACGGCTTCTATCGCAACCGCCTCACGCGCTGCTACCTCGGCGCGGCGCGCATCGCGCTGCCCGGCGACGCGCGCAGGCGGCCACACCCCTTCACCGGATTCGACGCGAACGACGACGTCGAGCTGAAGGGCATGGTGCAGCGGCCCTATCATGTGCTCAACACCGCCCTCAACATCAGCGCCGGCCGCAACCTCGCCTGGCAGCACCGCAAGGCCGCCTCGTTCTTCTTCTCGCCGCTCTACTGCGGCTACGAGTTCCCCACCACGGACCCCGCCGCGCGCACCGGAGGCTTCGTCGCCACGCCGCAGTACATGGGCGGCGGCCAGCTCGGCCCGGCGCGTGGCAGCGGACCCCTGCTCGGCAGCGCGCTCGCCGTGTCGGGCGCCGCGCTCAGCCCGAACGCGGGATTCCACACCTCGCCGCCGATCGCGTTTCTGCTGACGCTCTTCAACGTCCGGCTCGGCCGCTGGTGTCCCAACCCGGCGAGCGAGCGCATGGGCACCGGGCATGCGCCGCGCCTGGGCGGGGTGCTGCTGCTGCGCGAGCTCTTCGGCCTGACCGACTCGAGCGCGGGCTGGGTGTACCTCTCCGACGGCGGGCACTTCGACAACCTCGGCCTCTACGAGATGGTGCGCCGACGCGCGCGCCTGGTCGTCGCCGTCGATTGCGGGCGCGACCTCGACAGCCGCTGCGACGACCTCGCCGACACCGTCCGCAAGTGCGGCGTGGACCTCGGCACCGTCATCGACATCGACGTCACCGACCTCGTGAAGAAGCCGGCGCTCGGCGGCCTGAGCGACAGTCACGTCGCTTTCGGCACCATCCACTACCCGGCGCTGCGCGACGAGGGCGCGGAAGCGTTCGACGGCCACCTCATCCTCATCAAGCCGACGCTGACCCGAGCGATCTACGAGAAGGCCGCCGACCTGCGCAACTACGCGCTGGCGCACGCGGATTTCCCGCAGCAGACGACCACCGACCAGTGGTTCAACGAGGCGCAGTTCGAGAGCTATCGCCACCTCGGCTACCTCATCGGCTCGAGCGTGCTCGACACGCCCACGACGAACGGCAAGACCGTCGGAGATCTTCTGAAAAATGCGTGAGCTCGCGCCGAGACTCGGCGTGCTTCTCGCCGCCGGCTTGTCGCTCGCCGGCTGCGGCGACACGCTCGACGAGGCGCGCCGCGCGCAGCGCGACGCCGCCTCGATGTCCGGATCCGCGCAGGACTATTTCGCGCAGATGGACCAGAGCGCCGGCGGCCCGGTGAAGCTCAGCCCCGAGGAAGTGCGCGGCCGCAACACCTGGCTCCTCTGGTCGGGCGGCAACGACCGCCTGTGGAACGTGATCGCCGAGCGCAGCGAGGGCTCGCTCGACCTGCTGAAGACCGTGTCGAGCCATCCCGCGCTGCAGATCGCGCTCGATCGCAGCCACGAGGAAGCCCTCAGGCACCGGCAGCCGGACGGGCCGCAGCTCGCACGGCCCGACCGGGCGAAGCGCTGGTCCTACTTCGGCCTGGTCCAGGACCCCTGCTACGAGCCGGCGACCGGGCCCGACCCGCAGCGCTTCGGCCTGTGGCTCGACCGGCGCAAGGACACGCCCGAGTGCCGCGGCGGCGAGCCGTTCGAGAAGTCCTATCTCTATCCGGGCGTGGCGGCCGGCGCTCGCGGCGACACGGTACCGGTCGGGTCCTACTACGGCTACGCGACGGGGATCATCGGCCTGCGGCTCTTCCCGAATCCCGACTTCGACGCAAAAGCGGCGCAGCAGTGGAATGCCGTGCGCTACTACATCGACGAGGATTACGCGAAGCAAGTGGTGCGGCCGTACCGCGTCGGCATGAGCTGCGCGTTCTGCCACGTCGGGCCCAATCCGCTCAAGCCGCCCGCCGACCCCGAGCATCCGAAATGGGAGAACCTCAGCTCGAACGTCGGCGCCCAGTACTTCCGCGTCGGGCACGTATTCGACTGGAAGGCGGACCCGAAGACTTTCCTCTTCCAGCTGTTCAACGCCTCGCGTCCCGGCACGCTCGACACGTCGTTCATCTCCACCGACAACATCAACAATCCGCGCACCATGAACGCGGTCTACGAGCTCGCGGCGCGCCTGGCGCAGGGCAAGCGCTGGGGACGCGAGACGCTCGCCGGCGGCGCGCTCGCGCACCGGCAGCTCGCCGGCTTCTTCGAGCCGCCCGATATCGCGTGGGCCCCGCACGTCCTCAAGGACGGCGCCGACTCCGCCGGGCCGCTCGCGGCGCTGAACCGCGTCTACGCGAACATCGGCGTCTTCAGCGAGGAGACGCTGGAGCGCGCGAGCGCCATCATCGGGCTGCGCCTGCAGACGCCGTTCGACGTGGCGGCGGCGCGGCGCAACTCCGCGTACTGGGAGGCGACCGAGCTGCAGACGCCCAACGTGGCGCGGTTCTTCCTCCGCATCAGCGGCGCGCATCGGCTGCGCGACGATCCGGAGGGGCGCAAGTTCCTCACCGGCGACGCCGAGGTCCTGCACCGCGGCAAGATCGTCTTCGCCGAGCGCTGCGCACACTGCCACTCGAGCAAGCTGCCCCCGGGCTCGCCGCTCGATGCGAGCGGCGGCTGCTCGGGCCGCGGCTACCTCGCGTGCCTCGAGCGCTACTGGAAATGGGCTTCGAGCGACGAGGTCAGGTCGAAAATGCGCGAGCTCGTGCTGCGCGACGATTTCCTCGACGACAACTTCCTCTCGACCGACCTGCGCGTCCCGGTCACGCTGCTGCAGACCAACGCCTGCAGCCCGATGGCGGCGAACGCGACCGCCGGGCACATCTGGGACAACTTCTCTTCATACGACTACAAGGACCTGCCGCCGGTCGGCTCGGTCACCGTGCACCACCCGCTCACCGGCGAGGCGCGGCGCTATGCAATTCCGGGCGGCGGGCGCGGGTACACGCGCCCGCCCTCGCTCGTCAGCCTGTGGGCGAGCGCGCCCTTCCTCCTCAACAACACGGTCGGCAACGCGAGCATCGATCCGTCGATCGCAAGCCGCGTCGCGGCGTTCGACCAGGCGATCGAGCAGATGCTGTGGCCGGAGAAGCGCGACCGGGACGATCGCCTGGGGAGCCTCGGCGTCGCGAAGATCGAGCGCACCACGCAAAGGAGCGACCTGCACCTCTCGCTCGGCTTCCTGCCGCGCCCGCTGCAAATCGTCTGGCCCGTCCTGAGCCGCCCGCTGAAGAAGTACGGCGTGACGACGTCCGGGCTCGACATCCGCGACATCCCGGCCGGGACGCCGGTCAACCTCATCGCGAACCTGGAGATGCGCTCGCAGGAGCCGGGCGTGCTGGGGCGCCTGTGGCACGACGTACGGGTCTACAAGCTCGTCATCGCCGCGGTCTGGCACTTCAATACCCTGCCGCCCGATCCGAGCGACGAGCAGATCCGCGCTGCGTTCGCGCCACTCGTGGATCCGCTGCTCGAGCTCAACAGCTGCCCCGACTTCGAGGTGAACCGCGGCCACTATTTTGGCGCTTCGCTCGGCGAGCGCGAGAAGCGCGACCTGATCGCCTTCCTCAAGACCTTCTAGCGATGAGCGAGTGCCTGCGCCGCAATTTCGGCCGCAACCGGGCTTGGGAGGCGCAGTGCCTGCGGCCGGCGAGCGAGGACCAGGTGCTCGAGATCCTCGAGCAGAGCGCGGGCAAAACCATCCGCGCCGTGGGTGCCGGGCACTCCTGGAGCGCCATCGCCGTCTCCGAAGTCTCGCTCGAGCTTTCCGCCTTTTGCGCCGTGGCGCTCGACGAGGAGCCGGGCGGACGGCTGATCGTGCGCGCCGGCGCCGGCTGCACGCTGCAGGCGCTGCTCGATTGCATCCGCGGTTGCGGCCGCACGCTGCCCACCCTCGGCGCGATCAAGAAGCAGACCGTCGCCGGAGCGGTCTCCACCGGCACGCATGGCTCGGGCGCACCGAGCCTGTCGCAATTCGTGGTCGGGGCGCGCCTTGCCGCGTACGGCGCGGACGGCCGCCCGCGCATCGTCGAGATCGGCAGGGGCGACCCCGCGCTCGAGGCGGTGCGCTGCGGGCTCGGCTGCACCGGGATCCTGCTTCGCGTGGATCTCGAAACGGTCTCGCGCTACGACATCGAGGAAGAAGTGCTGCGCTTCAGGTCCTACCGCGACGCCATGCGCGCGATGCCGGAATGGCCCCTGACGCAGTTCGCCCTGTTCCCGTATGCCTGGACCTGCCTGCTCTTCAAGCGGCGGCGGCGCCCCGGCGCGCGCTCGCCGTGCGAGCGGCTCTGGGCCTGGCTGCTGCGCGGCTATAACACCGTCTGGATCGACACCGTCTTCCATCTGGCGGTGAAGCTATCCGCCGGGCTCGGCGATTGCGCCGCGCGCTTCTTCCAGAAGCACGCGCAATGCGTCGCCGCGCCCTACAGGCGCGCGGACGATTCCGAGCCGGTGCTGACGCTGCACCATTACTACTTCCGGCACGAGGAGATGGAGCTTTTCGTGCCCGCCCGGCACTTGCGCCGCGCGCTCGCGGTGCTGCGCCTTGCGACGGAGATGTTCGCCGGCAATTACCTCGCCCGCGTGCCGAGCGCCGCGGCATTGCTGCGCCGCGCGCAACTGCACGATTCGCTGGAGAATCTTTGCGGGCGCTACACGCATCACTATCCGTACTCGATCCGGCGCGTGCCGCCCGAGTCCGGCCTCCTGGCGATGGGCAGCGCCCACCCGAGTGACAAGGGCGGGGACTGGTACTCGATCTCGGTGTTCACTTACCTGCCGCCGCACGCCCGCTCGGGCTACTACGCGTTCTGCGCCTGGCTCGCGCGCGCGATGCACCGGCTGTTCGGCGCGCGGCTGCATTGGGGAAAGCATTTCCCGCTCGGCGCAGCCGAGGTGGCGGCGATGTATCCGCAGGCGCAGCGGTTCCGCGAGCTCTGTGCGAGCTACGACCCGCGCGGCGTGTTCCGGAACGACTTCGTCCGGCGGCTCTTCTAGGGAACGTCGAGGCGCAGGCCGAGGCGGCTCGCCGCGATGAGCGCCTGCGTGCGGGTGGAGACGCCGAGCGCATGCAGCACTGCGCTGACGTGGATCTTGGCGGTGTTCTCGGAAATGTCCAGCCTGCGGGCGATGAGCTTGTTCGGCAGGCCCTTCAGGAGCAGCGACAGCACTTCGGCCTGCCGCGGCGAGAGCCCGAGCTCGGTGACCGAGCGCCCCGAGGCTGCGGGCGCCGCCGGCGCCGGCTCGTCGGCGCGCTGCTTCATCGCCTCGACCGGGATGTAGACGCCCCCGGAGACGATCAGGCGCAGCGCGCCGAGCAGGATGTCCTTGCCCGCGGTCTTCGGAATGAAGCCCATTGCGCCGAGGTCCAGCGCGGCGCTGATGCTCGCCGAATCGCTCGCGCCCGAGTACACCACCACCGGGAGATCGGGATACGTCTCGCGGAAGCGCTGCAGCGCCTGCACGCCCGAAACGCCGGGCAGCCCGAGATCGAGGATCACGAGGTCGAAGCGCGCCTGCTTCGCGAGCGCCATCGCCGCCTCGAGGTCGGCGGCGCTCTGCACGTCGGCGCGCTGGTCGAGCTGGCCGAGCGCGAGCCCCATGGCGCTCACCATCAGCGGGTGATCGTCGACGACGAGGATGCGCATCCCCTTGGGCCCCTGTTCCCTGAGGAGTCTTATGCTAAAGCACTAGGCCGACCGCGGGTAGCCCACTACTCCTTCTGCGCAATAGGCGCCGCACGGCGTCGCCCGCACACTGCCGGCGTTCCAACCACCCACAGGGGAATCGCCATGAAACGCAGCCTCATCGCACTTGCAGTCGTCCTCACCACCGCGTCGTATGCCGGCATGGAAGGCAACGACCGGTCGCTGCCGGCCTATCCGGAGATCGGCGCGCGCGAAGCCGCCACGCTGCTCGCGGGAGCCAACGGCTACCGCTTCGACGCCGGCCAGCCGACCCAGGACCTGGTGGTCCAGGACTACGGCTCGGTGTAGCGGAAGCAATTCGCCGCGCGGCGCTCAGCGTGTGACGCGCCGCCGCGCGGCGCTCAGCGCGTGACGCGCGGCGCGGCGACACCCTTCATGCCGCGCAGCTGCGCACCGAGCGCCTCGGCTTCGGCCTTGGAAGGCAGGCCGGCGATGCGCACGACGTACCGGAGCTTGTCGCCTTCTTTCGTCGGGCGGATCTCGGCGGGATAGCCGGCCGCGCGCAGCGGGTCATAGGCGGCAAGCGCGCCCGCCTGGTCGTCCGCCACCGCGAGCTCGAGCTTCCACGTCCCGCCGCGGCGCAGCGCGCCGCGGCCCTTCTCGATCTCGGTTTCCCTCGCCCACTCGTCGAGCTGCTTCCTGTCGACGAAGGCGACCGGCTGGGTCTTTCCGGCGCTGCGCTGGTAGAACTGCAGCGGCTGGTCCATGGTCACCGGCTTCTCCTCCGGCGCGCCGACCTCGATCTTGCCCTCGATCAGGCACACGATCTGGTTGTCCGCGCGCGAGCGCCCCCACAGGTCGGTGCCGCGGATGCCGGCGGTGACCTGCGCGACGTTGATGTTGATGTCGCGCCGGCGCTGCTTCACGACGAGGTCCGTGGTGAAGCGGAATGCGCCCTCGAGCACGCCGAGCGTCGCCTTGAAGAGATCCTTGGATGGCAGGAGCTCGGCGAGCTGCAGGCGCCCGTTCTCCCCGAGCTTGACGAAGCTGCCTTCGGCGAGCTTGAGAAGGAGCCGCGCGCCGGCGCCGGTGCGCAGCCGGTCGCCCGACTTGAGCTCCATGCCCGGCGTAAGCGGGGCGGGCGCCTTGCCGTCGCGCTCGATCCAGGCCGGCATCTGCACCCCCTCCACGACCGCCGCCGGCTGGGCGAGCGCCGCGGACGTCGCCGCGAGCATGGCGGCCGCCAACAAGAGCATTCTCATGCGGGTTCCTCCCTCGGGAAATTGTACGTTCTTCCGGCTGAGACCGCGCCGCGGCGGATAAAATTCCGCGTTCCATGCAAGAGCTCTACGATCCTCAGGCGGTCGAGCGCGAGGCGCAGGCCTATTGGGAGCGCGCGCGCTCGTTCCACGTCGAGGAAGACCCGGCGCGGCCCAAGTTCTACTGCCTGTCGATGTTCCCCTACCCGTCCGGCAAGCTGCACATGGGGCACGTGCGCAACTACACGATCGGCGACGTCCTCACGCGCTACCACCGCATGCGGGGACGCAACGTCCTGCAGCCGATGGGCTGGGACGCGTTCGGCCTGCCGGCCGAGAACGCCGCGATGGCGAACAAGGTGCCGCCCGCGAAGTGGACCTACGACAACATCGCCTACATGAAGGCGCAGCTGAAGAGCCTCGGCTTCGCGCTCGACTGGGAGCGCGAGCTCGCCACCTGCCGACCCGACTACTACAAGTGGAACCAGTGGCTCTTCACGCGGCTCTTCAGGAAGGGGCTCGCGTACAAGAAGACCGGCGTGGTGAACTGGGATCCGGTTGACCAGACCGTGCTCGCCAACGAGCAGGTGATCGAAGGCCGCGGCTGGCGCACCGGCGCGCTCGTCGAGAAGCGCGAGATCCCGATGTACTTCCTGCGCATCACGCACTACGCCGAGGAATTGCTCGCGGCGCTCGACGACCTGCCGGGGTGGCCGGAGCAGGTGAAGCTGATGCAGAAGAACTGGATCGGCAAGTCGGAAGGCGTACGCATTGGATTTCCCTATCGATTGGACGACGAAGACCGTGTGCTCTGGGTCTTCACCACGCGCGCCGACACGCTGATGGGCGCGACGTTCATGGCGGTCGCCGCCGAGCATCCGATCGCGAGCTTCGCGGCCGAGAGGAATCCCGAAGTGAAGGCCTTCGTCGAGGAGTGCAAGCGCGGCGCGGTGATGGAGGCGGAGCTCGCCCAGATCGAGAAGAAGGGCGTCCCGACCGGCCTGTATGCGACCCATCCGCTCTCCGGCGAGAAGCTCCCCGTCTGGGTCGGCAACTACGTGCTCATGGGCTACGGCGAAGGCGCCGTGCAGGGCGTCCCGGCGCATGACGAGCGCGACTACGCCTTCGCGCAGAAGTACGGCCTGCCGATCAAGCCCGTGATCCGCCATCGGCTGGGCGAGCGCGTCGATCCGCCCTGGAAGCCCGAGTATGCCGAGTACGGCACCTGCATCAATTCCGGTGCCTACGACGGTCTTGCTTATCAAGAGGCCGTGGACCGGATTGCCGCGGACCTCGGCAGGAAGAATCTGGGCGAGAAGCAGGTGCAGTGGCGCCTGCGCGACTGGGGCATCTCGCGCCAGCGCTACTGGGGCTGCCCGATTCCCATCGTGCACTGCGAGGCGTGCGGCGACGTGCCGGTGCCCGATGCCGAGCTGCCGGTGAAGCTTCCGGAGCACCTCGTTCCCGACGGCACCGGCAACCCGCTCGCAAAGATGCCGGAGTTCTATGCGACCCGGTGCCCCTCCTGCGGCAAGCCGGCGCGGCGCGAGACGGACACCATGGACACGTTCGTCGACTCGTCGTGGTATTTCGCGCGCTATGCCTGCCCCGGCCAGGACAAGGCGATGCTCGACGAGCGCGCGCGCTACTGGATGGCGGTCGACCAGTACATCGGCGGCATCGAGCACGCCATCCTGCACCTGCTCTACTCGCGCTTTTTCACGCGCGCGATGCGCGACGAGGGCCTGCTGCCCGGCGTGAGCGAGCCCTTCACCAACCTGCTGACGCAGGGCATGGTGCTCGCCGAGTCCTACTACACGGACGCCAGCGGCCGGCGTGAATGGGTGAACCCCGGGGACGTGCTCGTCGAGCGCGACGCGAAGGGCAACATCGTCTCGGCGAAGAGGTCCTCCGACGGCGTGCCGGTGCTCTACGACGGCATCGGCACGATGTCCAAGTCGAAGAACAACGGCGTCGACCCGCAGGCGCTGATCGAGCAGTACGGCGCCGACACGGCGCGCTTCTACACCATCTTCGCTTCGCCGCCGACCAATACGCTGGAGTGGAGCGACAAGAACGTCGCCGGCTCGGCGCGCTTCCTGAAATCGGTCTGGGCCTTTGCCTACAGGTTCTCGAAAGCGCTCAAGAGCCGGGACATCGACCGCCAGCGCCGCTTCCGCATCCATTCGGAGCTCAAGCAGGCGAACTACGACATCCAGCGCCACCAGTTCAACACCGTCGCCTCCGCCTGCATGAAAATCCTCAATGCGCTGGACGAAGTCGAGGAATGGAATGCGACCACCGAGGAGGGCCTGTCCATCCTGCTGCGCCTGCTCTCGCCGATTGCGCCGCACCTGTCGCACCACCTGTGGCGCGAGCTCGGCTTCGGCGAGGACATCATGAAGGCGCCGTGGCCGGAGGCCGACCCGGCGGCGCTCGAGCAGGACGAGGTCGAGCTCGTCGTGCAGGTGAACGGCAAGCTGCGCGGCTCGATCCGCGTGCCGAAGGCGGCCGACCGCGCGGCGATCGAGGGCCTCGCGCTCGCCAACGCCAACGTGCAGCGCTTCGTGGCGGGGCAGAATGTGAAGAAGGTCGTCGTCGTCCCGGGAAGGCTGGTGAACCTCGTCGTATGACCAAGCGCTTCGCCACCGCAGTGCTTTGCCTCGCGCTTGGCGCCTGCGGCTTCCACCTGCGCGGCACGGCGGACGTGCCCTTCGACAGCGTGTACGTGCCCGGCGCCAGCGGCGGCGTGGCGCTCGACCTCAAGCGCAACATCCAGGCCGGCACGCGGGCGAAGGTCGTTGACGATCCGAAAAAGGCCGACGCGATCGTCCAGTTCACGCAGGAGACCCGCGAGAAGGTGATCCTGTCGCTCTCCGGCACCGGGCGCGTGCGCGAGTACCGCCTCCTCTACCGCGTCGGCTTCCGCGTGCACGACGGCAAGGGCGGCGAGTACGTCCCGGCCACCACCATCCAGCTCTCGCGCGACATCACGTTCAACGACAGCGACGTGCTGGCGAAGGAGTCCGAGGAGCAGCTCCTGATCCGCGACATGCAGACCGACATGGTGCAGCAGATCATGCGCCGCCTCGCCTCCGCGCAGCGTCCGAAGGTGGCGGCGCAGTAGATGCAGCTGCGCGCAGAGCAGCTCGCGCCCCAGCTGAAGAAATCGCTCGCCGCCGCGTACCTGGTGCACGGCGACGAGCCGCTGCTCGCGCTCGAGGCGGCGGACGCGATCCGCGGCGCGGCGCGCGCCAAGGGCTATGCCGAGCGGGTCGTGCTGGAGCCCGGACGCGCGTTCGACTGGAGCGAGTTCCAGCACGCCACCGCGAACCTCTCGCTCTTCGGCGGCAAGAAGCTGGTCGAGCTGCGCCTGCCGAGCGGCAAGCCGGCCGCGGGCGCCGTCTCGGCGATCGTCGCTTATTGCGCGCGCCCCAATCCGGACGTCACGCTTCTCGTCACCATGCCGCGGCCCGACGCGCCGGGCTGGTGGAAGTCGGAGTGGTTCCTCGCGCTCGAGCGCGCCGGCGCGGTGGTCGAGGTGCAGCCGGTGGCGCGCGCGCAGCTCCCGGCGTGGATCGCGGAGCGCCTCGCGCGCCAGGGCCAGAGCGCGCCGCGCGAGGTGCTGGAGCATCTCGCCGACCGCGTCGAAGGCAACCTGCTCGCCGCCCACCAGGAGGTGCAGAAGCTCGCGCTGCTCGCGCCGCAGGGCGAGCTTTCCCTCGACGCGGTGCAGGAGGCGGTGGCCAACGTCGCGCGCTTCAGCCCCCACGCGGCGGCGGAGGCGCTGCTCGCCGCGAATCCCGCGCGCTACGCACGCGTGCTGGCCGGGCTGCAAAGCGAGGGCGAGCAGCCGACCTTCGTGCTCTTCGTGCTTTCCAGCGTGCTCTTCGTGCTGCGCGGCGCGCGGCGCGGCGCGCCGTTCGACGCGCTCTTTTCCCAGCACCGGCTCTTCGACAAGGGCCTGCAGCGCGCCGCGCAGGCGGCGGCGAAGCGCTATTCGGGCGCCGCGCTCGCCGCCGCGCTCGCGCAGGCGGCGCTCGTCGACCGCGCGATCAAGGGCGTCGCGCCGGGCGAGCCGTGGGAGGAGCTGCTCAAGCTTGGGCTAAACTTGGCCGGTGGAGCGAGCCGGTGATCTGAAAGGCATGATGCACGCGATGGGCCGCGCGGCGCGCGCGGCGGCGCGCGAGCTCGCGCGCGCAGACACCGCAACCAAGAATGCAGCGCTCGGCGCCCTGGCGGGTGCCCTGAGGTCCCGGAAGGAAGCGCTGCTCGCCGCAAACCGCGAGGACGTCGCCCAGGCGAAGGAAGCCGGGCGCGACGCCGCGTTCGTGGACCGCCTCGCCCTCACGCCGAAGTCCGTCGAGCTGATGGCCGAGGGCGTCGAGCAGGTCGCCGCGCTCGCCGATCCCGTGGGCCGCATCTCCGAGCGCGTGACGCGCCCGACGGGGATCGAGGTCGCGCGCATGCGCGTGCCGCTCGGCGTCGTCGGCATCATCTACGAGTCGCGCCCGAACGTGACCGCCGACGCCGCGGCGCTCTGCCTCAAGGCGGGCGACGCCTGCATCCTGCGCGGCGGCTCGGAGTCCCTGCGCTCCAACCGCGCCATCGCGGCGTGCGTGCACGCCGGGCTCGCCGCCGCCGGCCTGCCGCAGGCCGCGGTGCAGCTCGTCGACACACCGGACCGCGCCGCGGTGGGCGAGCTCGCCACCATGACGGAGTACGTGGACATCCTGGTGCCGCGCGGCGGCAAGGACCTCATCGCGCGCCTCGAGCGCGAGGCGCGCGTTCCGATGATCAAGCACCTGGACGGCGTGTGCCACGTCTACGTGGACGACAGCGCGGACCCCGACATGGCGGTGCGCATCGCGGATAACGCGAAGACCCAGCGCTACGGCACCTGCAACACCATGGAGACGCTGCTCGTCGCCGAAGGCATCGCCGGCAAGGTCCTCCCAAGGCTCGGCAAGATCTTCCGCGACAAGCACGTCGAAATGCGCGCCGACGCCGGCGCGAAAAAATTCATCCCGGAAGCGAAACAGGCGACCGAGGACGACTACTACACCGAGTGGCTCGCGCCGGTCGTGTCCATCCGCACGGTGAAAGGGCTCGACGAGGCGATGGAGCACATCGCGAAGTACGGCTCGCAGCATACCGACGCCATCGTCGCCGGCGACCGCGCGCGCGCCGAGCGCTTCCTGCGCGAGGTGGACTCGAGCTCGGTGATGTGGAACGCCTCGACGCGCTTCGCCGACGGCTACGAATACGGCCTGGGCGCCGAGATCGGCATCTCCACCAACCGGCTGCACGCCCGCGGGCCGGTCGGGCTCGAGGGCCTGACGACGCAGAAGTTCGTCGTCCTCGGACACGGCGAGGTCCGCACCTGACCGCTCGGCGCAAGTCCGTGCCTTGAAAGTCGGCGTTCTGGGCGGCACCTTCGATCCGGTGCACAAGGCGCACCTCGCGATGGCGCGGGCTGCGGCCGAGCAGCTCGGCCTGGACGAGGTACTCTTCGTTCCGACCGGAAAGACGCACTACCGCAGGCCCGCGCGCGCCGAGCCGCGCGAGCGCCTTGCGATGCTGCGCCTCGCCCTCGGAGGGGAGCCGCGCTTCCGCATCGACGAGCGCGAGCTCGCCGCCGAAGCGACCGGCTACACCGTCGATACGCTGCGCGCGCTGCGCCGCGAGCGCCCGGCGGACGCGCTCTACCTTCTCATCGGCACGGACCAGCTCGCAGCCTTCGGGGCGTGGCGAGATCCCGAGGAAGTGAAGCGCCTCGCCAGGCTCGCGGTATTCGAGCGGCCCGGCGCGCGAGCCGACGTCTCGGGCGTGCAGGTCGTCGCCATGGCGCCCCTCGCGATCTCGGCGAGCGGCATCCGCAGCCGTGCCGCGCGCGGCGACGACGTCTCGGATGCGGTGCCGCCCGCGGTGGCGGCCTACATCCGCGAGCACGGGCTCTATCGCTGATGGACCTGCGGCGCAAGCAGCGCGCGGTGATCGATGCCCTGGAGGACATCAAGGGGCGCGACATCCTGGTCTACGACACCGCCGCGATGCCCTCCATGTTCGAGCGGGTCGTCATCGCGAGCGGCGACTCGACGCGCCAGGTCAAGGCGCTCGCCGACCACGTGCAGGAGAAGCTCAAGGCGCTCGGCGCGCGCGTCTTCGGCGTCGAGGGCGAGAGAAACGGCGAATGGGTGCTCGTCGACCTCGGCGACGTCGTGGTGCACATCATGCATCCGACGGTGCGCGAGTTCTACAACCTCGAGGAGGTGTGGGGCGGCAAGCGCGTGCGCCTGCGCAGGCCGCAGCCCGCGAAGAAGGCCCGTGCCAAGGCTGCGCGTCCTCGCCGTAAGTAGCCGCCTGCCGTCCTGGGCGGAGTCCGCCTGCGCGCAGTATGTGCGGCGCATGCCGCGCGGCTACGAGCTCGAACGCGTCGCGCTCCGGCCCGGGCCGCGCGAGGGCGCGCGGCTGCTCGCCGCGGTGCCGAAGTCGAGCCGCCTCGTGGCGCTCGACGAGCATGGGCGCGATCTCACGACCGCGCAGTTCGCGCCGCTCCTTTCCCGCGAGACGGCATTCGTGATCGGCGGCGCCGACGGCCTGGGCGCCGAGGTGAAGCAAGCGGCGGCGCTCCTCGTGCGCCTGTCCTCTCTCACGCTGCCGCATGCGCTCGCGCAGCTCGTCCTCGTGGAGCAGATCTACCGCGCCGCGACGCTCCTCACCGGCCATCCGTATCATAGGGAATAGGACTTTTCCCGTGGCGAGCCCGGTCGACAGCGGCATCTATCTCGCTTCGCGCAGCCCGCGGCGACGCGAGCTGCTCGCGCAGATCGGGGTGCGCTACCGGCTGCTTCTGTTCCGCGCCCATCCCGGGCGCGCGCTCGACGTGGACGAGGCCCCGCTCGCCGGCGAAGCGCCGGCCGCGTACGTCGAGCGCTTGGCGGCCGTCAAGGCCGAGGCCGCGTGGACCTCGCTCGAAAGCCGCAACCTGCCGCGCGCGCCGGTCCTCGCCGCCGACACCACCGTGGCGGTCGAGGGCGCCATCCTCGCCAAGCCCGCGGACCGCGAGGACGCCGCCGGGATGCTGCGACGCCTTTCCGGGCGCCGCCACGAGGTGCTCACCGCGGTGGCGCTCAAGGACGGCGACTGGATACAGGGCGCGCTGTCGGTTTCCGAGGTGGCGTTCAAGCCGCTCTCGGAGCACGAGATCCGCCAGTACGTCGCCACGGGCGAGTGCGACGACAAGGCGGGCGCTTACGCGATCCAGGGGCGCGCGGCCCGCTTCATCGCGGATCTGAGGGGCAGCTATTCCGGCGTCATGGGGCTGCCGCTCTACGAAACCGGCCAGCTGCTCGAGCGCCTCGCGCGCGAGCGAAGGCATCCGTGAGCGAAGACATCCTCATCAACATCGCGCCGCAGGAGACGCGCGTCGCGGTGCTCGCCGCCGGCGTGGTGCAGGAGCTGCTCATTGAGCGCGCCGCGAGCCGCGGCCTCGTCGGCAACCTCTACATGGGCCGCGTGGCGCGCGTGCTTCCCGGAATGCAGTCGGCGTTCGTCGAGATCGGCCTGGGGCGCGCTGCGTTCCTGCACGTCGCCGACCTCTGGGGCAAGGAGGCGGGCCGTCCGATCGAGGCGCTCCTCACCGAGGGTCAGGCGCTCCTCGTGCAGGTGGTGAAGGACCCGATCGGGACCAAGGGCGCACGCCTTTCGACGCAGCTCTCGGTCGCCGGCCGGCTCCTCGTTTACCTGCCGCAGGACACGCACATCGGCATCTCGCAGAGGATCGAGGACGAGACCGGGCGCCAGGCGCTGCGCGAGCGGCTGCGCGAGCTGCTGCCCGCCGGCGAGAAGGGCGGCTACATCATCCGCACGCTCGCCGAGACGGCTGTGGAGAGCGAGCTGCGCGCGGACGTCGAGTACCTGCGCGAGCTGTGGCGGGAGATCGAGGCGCGCTGCGCCGCAGAGGGGAAGCTTCCGCGCCTGGTGTACGAGGACCTCTCGCTCGCGCAGCGCGTGCTGCGCGACATGGTGGGCGCCCAGACCCAGCGGGTAGTGGTGGACTCGCGCGAGAACTTCCAGAAGCTGTGCGCCTTCGCCGAGCACTACATGCCCGAGGTGCGCGGCCGCCTGGAGCACTACTCGGGCGAGCGCCCGCTCTTCGAGCTGCACAACGTCGAGGCGGAGATCGAGCGCGCGCTCTCGCGCCGCGTCGACCTCAAGTCCGGCGGCACGCTCATCATCGACCAGACCGAGGCGCTCACCACGATCGACGTCAACACCGGCGGCTACGTCGGCGGCCGCACCTTCGACGACACCATTTTCAAGACCAACCTGGAGGCGGCGCAGGCGATCGCGCGCCAGCTGCGCCTGCGCAACCTGGGCGGCATCATCGTGGTCGACTTCATCGACATGGAGAGCGCGGAGCACCGCGCCGCGGTGCTGGAGGAGCTCAAGCGCGCGCTCGGCCGCGACCGCACCCGCATCACGGTGAACGGCTTCACCGCCCTGGGGCTCGTCGAGATGACGCGCAAGCGCACGCGCGAGTCCCTCGCGCACGTGCTGTGCGAGCCCTGCCCGACCTGCGGCGGCCGCGGCGAAGTGAAGACCGCGCACACGGTGTGCTACGAGATCCTGCGGGAGATCCTGCGCGAGTCGCGCGCCTTCCGCGCGCGCGAGTTCCGCGTGCTCGCCTCCCAGCCGGTGATCGACCTCTTCCAGGAGGAAGAGTCGGCCTCCCTCGCCATGCTCTCCGACTTCATCGGCAAGCCGGTGTCGGTCCAGGTCGAATCCAGCTACACGCAGGAACAATACGATATCGTCCTGATGTGATGGACCTCTGCTTCACGCCCGCCCGCCGGCTGGCGCAGCTCCTGCGCAGCCGGAAGCTCTCCGCGACCGAGGTGGTGCGCGCGTTCATCGCGCAGATCGAGCGCGTGAACCCGAAGGTCAACGCGATCGTGACGTTCCTTCCGGAGGAAGCGCTGAAAGCGGCGAAGGCGGCGGACCGCCGCAAGCCGGTGGCGCCGCTGGCCGGCCTGCCGATCGCGTTCAAGGACATGCTGCCGACGAAAGGAATCCGCACCACGTTCGGCTCGCCGATCTTCGCGCACAACGTGCCCGAGGCCGACGCGCTCATCGTCGAGCGGCTGCGCGCAGCGGGCGCGATCACGCTCGGAAAGACCAACACGCCGGAGTTCGGCGCGGGCAGCCAAACGTTCAACGCGGTCTTCGGCGCGACGCGCAATCCGTACGACCTGACGAAGACCTGCGGCGGCTCCTCCGGCGGCGCGGCGGTCGCCGTGGCGACCGGCATGCTGCCCTTCGCCGACGGCTCGGACTTCGCCGCGAGCCTGCGCAACCCCGGAAACTACTGCAACGTGGTGGGCTTTCGCCCTTCACCGGGTCGCGTGCCGGCGTGGCCCGCCGCCAATCCCTGGAGCGCGATGTCCGAGCTCGGCCCGATGGCCCGCACGGTATCGGATGCGGCGTTTCTCCTGTCGGCGATGGCCGGTCCGGATGCGCGCTCCCCGGTCGCGCTGAGCGAGCCCGGCTCGATCTTCAGCCGCGATCTGCGGCGCGACTTCCGCAAGGTCCGCGTGGCGTGGAGCCGCGACCTCGGCGGCCTGCCGATGGATCCGCGCGTGACGCGCGCCCTCGAGAGGATGATCCCGGTCTTCGAAAACCTGGGCTGCGTGGTCGAAGAGGCCGAGCCCGATTTCGCCGGCGCGGTGCAGGCGTTCGAGACGCTGCGCGCGTTCATCTTCGTGAACCGGCACGGGCCGCTCCTCAAGGCGCATCGCGACAAGCTGAAGGACGACATCGTCTCCAACATCGAGCAGGGCCTGCGCCTCAAGGCGCAGGACATCGCGGCGGCGGAAGGAATGCGCATGCAGCTTTTCCATCGCATGCGCACGTTCCTGGAAAAGTACGAGTATCTCCTCTGCCCGGTGAACCAGCTTCCGCCCTACCCGGTGGAGACCGAATGGCCGAAGGAGATCGCCGGCGTGAAGATGGCGAGCTACCTCGACTGGATGAAGAGCTGCTACTACATCACCATCACCGGGCATCCGGCGATCTCGGTGCCGGCCGCGTTCACCGACGCAGGCCTGCCCGTCGGGCTGCAGATCGTCGGGCGCTACCGCGCCGACTTCTCGGTGCTGCAGCTCGCGCACGCCTTCGAGGGCGAGACCGCGGCCTGGAAGCGCAGGCCGCCGGTCAGCGTAACCTAGAATCCCGCCTCACCATGTCGTGGCTCATGGCTGCGGTCTACGACCGCTTCATGCAGGGGAGCGAAGAAGCCTGCCTCGCGCGCTGGCGCGCGGAGCTGCTGCGCGAGCTGTCCGGCGCGGTGCTGGAGGTCGGCGCGGGCACCGGCGTCACGCTGCCGCACTATCCGAGGACGCTCGCGCGCCTGGTCCTGTGCGAGCCGGACCCGCACATGCGCCGCAGGCTCGCAGAAAAGCTCGCCGCCGCCGGCCTCCAGGCGGAGCTCTGCGACGCCGGCGCCGAGCGGCTGCCCTTTCCCGATGCTTCGTTCGACGCGGCGGTCGGCTCGCTCGTGCTCTGCTCGGTGCGCGACCCGCGCGCCGCGCTCGCCGAGATCGCCCGCGTGCTGAAGCCCGGCGGCCGCCTGGTCTTCCTCGAGCACGTCGCCGCGGACGGCAAGCCGGAGCGCCTGAAGTGGCAGCGGCGCATCGAGCCTGTTTGGAAACGCCTGATGGACAATTGCCACCTCACGCGGCGCACCGAGGCCGCGATCCGGGACGCCGGCTTTACGCTCGAGCGCATCCAGCGCGAGAGCATCCGCAAGGCGCTGCCGATCGTGCGCCCGAGCATCCGCGGCGTGGCCCGAAAATCCGAGTAACCCGAAAGGAGCAGCCATGAAAGCACTTCTCGCCGGCGCGCTTTGCGCCTTCTCCCTCGCCGCCGCCGCGGCCGTCAAGGAAACGCCCGTCACGTACAAGGACGGCGACACGACCATGAAGGGGTTCGTCGTCTACGACGACGCGATCAAAGGCAAGCGGCCCGGCCTGATCGTGGTCCACGAGTGGTGGGGCATCACCAAGCACATCCACAACGAGGCGCGGCGCTTCGCGCGCCAGGGCTACACCGCGTTCATCGCCGACATGTACGGCGACGCGAAGACCGCCGACAACCCGAAGGACGCGGGCGCGCTCGCCGGCTCGGTGATGAAGGACCCGAAAGCGATGGAGGCGCGCTTCAACGCGGCGCGCGAGGCGCTCGCGAAGCAGCCGACCGTGGACGCCTCGCGCATCGGCGCGGTGGGCTACTGCTTCGGCGGCGCGGTCGTCATCAACATGGCGCGCGCGGGCGCCGATCTCGCCGCCGTCGCGGGCTTCCACGCCTCGCTCGGCCTGAACACGCCCGCCCCGGCGCCGGGCAGCGTGAAGGCGAAAGTGCTCGTGCTGAACGGCGCGGACGATCCGTTCGTGAAGCCCGAGCAATACGCGAAGCTCGAGAGCGAGATGAAGGCGGCGAATGCCGACTACCGCGTCGTGCAGTACCCGGGCGCGGTGCACGCCTTCACCAATCCGGAGGCGACCGCGCTCGGCAAGAAGTTCAACCTCCCGGTGCGCTATGACGCCAAGGCGAACAAGGAAGCGGAAGCCGAGTCGGCGAAGTTCCTCGCCGCGAACCTGAAGAAGTAAAGTCAGTCGGCGTAGACGCCGGCCTTCTTGATGAGCGGGGACCACTTCTCCGTCTCCGCCTTCACCATCGCCTGCAGGGCGGCCGGCGTGCCTTTGTCGGCCGGCATCGTCGTCGCGCCGAGCTCGGCGAAGCGCTGCTTGACCGCCGGGTCGTTCAGCGCGTACTGCAGCGCCGAGACGAGCCTGTCGAGCGCCTCCTTCGGCATGCCTTTCGGCCCGTAGAGGCCGTGCCAGATGCTGACCTCGAACCCCTTGAGGCCCTGCTCGTCGAGCGTCGGCACGTCGGGAAGCGAGGCTACGCGCGTTTTCGTCGTCACGCCGTACACCTTCACCTTGCCGCTCTTGATCTGCTGGGTGGTATTGGTCGTCTGATCGCACAGCAGGTCGACCTGACCGCCGAGGAGATCGTTCAGCGCCGGTCCGGTGCCTTTGTACGGAACGGTGAGGAGGTCGGCCTGGATGGCGCTCGTGAACAGCACGCCGCACAGATGCGAGGCCGCGCCGATTCCCGCGTTCGCGAGGCTCATCCTGTCCTTGTTGGACTGGATGTACGCGAGCAGCTCCTTGAAGTCCTTCGGCGGCAGCGCCTGCTTTCCGATCAGCGTCATCGGCACGTCGTTGATCAGCCCGATGTAGTCGAAGTCGGTGAGCGGATTGAAGCGCAGCTGGCGGTAGAGCGCCGGGATCGTCGCCATCCCGATGTGATGGATGAGGATCGTGTAGCCGTCGGGCTTCGCATTCTTCACCAGCTCCGGGGCGAGGATGCCGCCGGCACTCGGGCGGTTCTCGATGACGATCGACTGCCCAAGGGGCTTCGACATCGACTGCGCGACCACGCGGGCGACGGTATCCGTCGGGCCGGGCGCGAAAGGCACCATCAGAGTGACGCTTCGGTTCGGGTATTGCTGGGCCTGGCCGAGGCCGGGGGCGGATGCCAGCGCAACAAGAGCGACGACGAGCAGCGGCTTCATCTTGAATCCTCCTCTCCCGATGGATCGCGCAATTTGGTGCAAAACGCGATTCCCGGCAATCGGGTCGACACTACGGGAGGAAGCTCGGCGCTGCGATTTCGCGAAGGTGCTTCGAGGGTGTCTGGCGCGCCCGGCGGGATTCGAACCCACGACCCTTGGCTTCGGAGGCCAATACTCTAATCCGCTGAGCTACGGGCGCTTTTCCAAGCTAAAATCATACCTTTATCCAATAACGAGGCCAATGCCCGATGGCTGGAGACCACGACCCGCATTCGTCGTTCATCAAGACCCCGCAGCAGCTCATCGTGGTCGTCCTGCTCTCGTTCCTGGTGCCGATCGTCGGCATCATCCTCGTCGTCCAGCTCGTGATCCACAAGCCGAGCGCCGATCCGAACGCGCTCACCCCTGAAGCGGTGGCGGAGCGCCTGCAGCCGGTGGGGCGCGTCGAGTTCGGCGCTGCCGGCGGCGGCACGGCCGGCGCGAAGAGCGGCGAGCAAGTCTTCAAGGCGGTCTGCACCACGTGCCACACGGCCGGCGTCGCCGGCGCGCCGAAGGTCGGCGACAAGGCGGCGTGGGGGCCGCGCATCAAGCAGGGCCTCAAGGGACTCCTCGCTTCGGCGACCAAGGGCAAAGGCGCCATGCCGCCCAAGGGCGGCGACGCGTCGCTCAGCGAAGATGAGCTCGCGCGCGCGATCGTCTACATGGCGAACCAGTCGGGTGCGAGCTTCAAGGAGCCGGCGGCACCGAAAGCCGCGGCTCCGGCGCAGCAGCAGGCCGCGGCCGGCACGCCGGCGGCGGCGGGGGCTCCGGACGGCAAAAAAATCTTCGACAGCGTGTGCACCGCTTGCCACACCGCCGGCGTCGCGGGCGCGCCGAAGATCGGCGACAAGGCGGCGTGGGCGCCGCGCATCGCGACCGGGATGGACACGCTCGTGCAGACGGCGCTGAAGGGCAAGGGCGCCATGCCGCCCAAGGGCGGCAACCCGTCGCTCGGCGACGCCGACGTGCGCGCGGCGGTGCAATATATGGTCTCGCAGAGCAAATAGATCTGGAGTTCCTCTTCGTCATCGACCCGCCCGGGTCGCTCAAGGCCTACAAGGACACGACCGTCACGATGATGCGCGCCGCGCAGGCGCGCGGCCACGCGGTCTGGATCTGCGGGCAGCCGGATCTGCACTGGTCGAAGAGCCGCGTCGCGGCGCGCTGCACGCGTCTTTCGCTCGCGGACAACGACGAGGACTGGTACCGCGCGCACGAGCCCGCGGAGCGCCCGCTCGCGGGCTTCGGCGCCGTGCTGATGCGCAAGGACCCGCCCTTCGACCTCGAGTACGTCGTGAGCACGTGGCTGCTTTCCGCGGCGGCGCGCCAGGGCGCGCGCGTCTTCAACGCTCCCGACGCGATCCGCGACCACAACGAAAAGCTCGCGATCGCGGAGTTCGCGCAGTTCGTCGCGCCGACGCTGGTGAGCCGCGAGCCCGAGCGCCTGCACGCCTTCATCGACGAGCAGCGCGACGTGGTGCTGAAGCGCCTCGACGTCATGGGCGGGGAGAACATCTTCCGCGTGCGCGCCGACGACCCCAATCGCAACGTCATCGTGGAAGTGATGGCGCGCGGCGGCGCGCAGACCGTCATGGCGCAGCGCTACATCCCCGAGATCGCCGAGGGCGACAAGCGCGTGCTGCTGATCGGCGGCAAGCTCGTGCCGCACTGCCTCGCGCGCATCCCGAAGCCGGGCGAGTCGCGCGGCAACCTCGCCGCCGGCGGCCGCGGCGTCGCGCAACCCCTCACGCGGCGCCACCGTGAGATCGGCGAAGCGCTCGGCCCGGTGCTTGCGAAGCGCGGCCTGCTCCTCGTCGGGCTGGACATCATCGGCGACTGGCTGACCGAGGTGAACGTCACGAGTCCGACGTGCTTCCGTGAGATCACGGACCAGAGCGGGTTCGACGTCGCCGGCATGTTCCTGGACGAGCTCGAAGGTGCGCTCGCGTGATCGGCATCCTGCTCGTCACGCACGGCGAGATCGGCACCGCGCTCGTCGCGAGCGCGGCGCAGATCCTCGGCGCGCCGCCGAAGCAGGTCGCGACGCTCTCGGTCTGGCGGCAGGACGACCCCGACGACCTCGTGCTGCGCGCGCGCGAGCTGATGGAGACGCTCGACGCCGGCGACGGCGTGCTCGTCCTCACCGACATCTTCGGCGCCACCCCGGGCAACGTGGTTTCCCGGCTGCTGCAGGACGGGCACGTGGAAGGCGTCTCCGGACTGTCGCTCCCCATGCTCCTTCGCGTCGTCACCGGCCGCAACGGCGCCCATCCGGTCGCGCTGCGCGGACTGGTCCAGCGCGCAATATCCGGAGGCGCCGAGGGCGTCGTCCATATGAACAGCGACCGCTGCTGCGATGCCTAGCGCGAGCGCGGAGATCGTCAACAAGCTCGGGCTGCACGCGCGCGCCTCGGCCAAGCTGACCCAGCTCGCGAGCGGCTTCGCCTCGGAGATCTGGCTCTCGCGCAGCGGCCGGCGGGTCAACGCGAAGAGCATCATGGGCGTGATGATGCTCGCCGCGGGCCAGGGCACGAGCGTGCTGGTGGAGGCCGAGGGGCCCGACGCCGACGCGGCGATCGCCGCACTGCTGCAACTGATCCGCGATAAATTCGGCGAAGGGGAATGAACTTCGTCCTGCACGGCTATCCGGTCTCCGCGGGGATCACGATCGGCTATGCGCACCTCGTGTCCACGGCGCGCCTGGAAGTGGCGCACTACGAGGTACCGGAGATCGACCTCGAGAGCGAGGTTGAGCGCTTCGACGTTGCCATTGCGCGCGCGCGCGAGGAGCTCGCGGCGCTGAAGGCGCACATCCCGGCGGGCGCGCCGGCCGAGTTCGAGGCCTTCCTCAACCTGCACCGCATGATCCTCGACGACTCTTCGCTCGCCGAGGCGCCGCGCGAGCTCATCCGCACGCGGCGCGCGAACGCGGAGTGGGCCCTGGTGCAGCAGATGGAGAAGCTCACCGCGCGCTTCGACGAGATCGACGATCCCTACCTGCGCGAGCGCAAGGCGGACGTGCAGCAGGCGGTCGAGCGGGTGCTGAAGGCGCTGATGGGCGGCCAGGCGCTCCCCGAGCCGGCGCTCTCCGAGGAGCAGAAGCTGATCGTCGTGGCGCACGACCTCTCGCCCGCCGACATGATCCTCTTCAAGCGCCACCACTTCGGCGGCTTCGTCACCGACGTCGGCGGCGTCACCTCGCACACGGCGATCGTGGCGCGCTCGCTCGGCATCCCGGCGATCGTCGGCCTGCATCATGCCCGGCAGACGATCAGCGAGGGCGAACTCCTCATCGTCGACGGCATGAACGGCGTCCTGATCGTCAACCCGGACCCGCTGGTGCTCGCCGAGTACCGCCTGCGCCAGTCGCAGCTCGGGCTCGAGCGCCAGAAGCTGAAGCGCCTGAAGTCGACGCCCGCGACCACGCTCGACGGCACGCCGATCGAGCTCTACGCCAACATCGAGCTGCCGCAGGACATGCAGGAGGTGCTCGAGGCGGGCGCCGAGGGCGTGGGGCTCTTCCGCACCGAGTTCCTGTTCCTCAACCGCAAGGACCTGCCCGGCGAGGAAGAGCAGTTCGAGGCCTACCGCGAGGTCGCGCGCGCGATGCAGGGGCGGCCGGTCGTGCTGCGCACGCTCGACGTCGGCGCCGACAAGGCGATCGACGGCAACGGCATGCCGCATACCATGCCGAACCCGGCGATGGGCCTGCGTGCGATCCGCTTCTGCCTCGCCGAGCCGCAGATGTTCCTCACGCAGCTGCGCGCCATCCTGCGCGCCTCGCACTACGGCCGCGTGCGCATCCTCCTGCCGATGCTCGCGCACGCGCACGAGATCGAGCAGACGCTCGCCCTCATCCTGCAGGCGAAGCAGCAGCTCGACGAGCGCGGCCAGCCCTACGACAAGGGCATCGAGGTGGGCGGCATGATCGAGATTCCCGCGGCCGCGCTCGCGCTGCCGATCTTCATGCGGCGGCTCAACTTCCTCTCGATCGGCACCAACGACCTCATCCAGTACACGCTCGCCATCGACCGCACCGACGACTCGGTGGCGCACCTCTACGACCCGCTGCACCCGGCCGTGCTGACGCTGGTGGCAGGCACCATCCAGACGGCCACCCGGGGAGGAACCCCGGTGGCCGTGTGCGGGGAGATGGCGGGCGACCTGCAGCTGACGCGCCTCCTCCTCGGCCTGGGCCTGCGCAATTTCTCGATGCATCCCTCGCAGCTCCTCGCGATCAAGGAGCGCATCCTGCGGACCAATCTTTCCGAGGTGCAGGCGCTCTCGCAGCGCGTGCTGCGCGCGCACGACCCGGCGAAGACGCGCGAGCTCCTCGCCCGGCTCAATTCCTAGCGATGCCCGGGCCGCTCGACGGGGTTCGCGTCCTCGACCTCACCAGCGTGGTGATGGGCCCTTACTCGACCCAGATCCTGGCCGACTTCGGCGCCGACGTGATCAAGGTCGAGTCGCCCGAGGGCGACAACATGCGCTGGGTGTGGCCCTTCCGCAATCCGGGCATGGGCCATATCTTTCTCAACGCCAACCGCAACAAGCGCTCGATCGTTCTCGACCTGAAGAAGCCGGCCGCGCGGGACGCGTGCCTCGCGCTCGCGAAGCGCGCCGACGTCCTCGTCTACAACATCCGCCCGCAAGCCATGGCCCGCCTGCGCCTCTCGTATGAAGACGTGAGCGCAGTAAACCCGAAAATCATCTATGTCGGCTGCTTCGGCTACAGCCAGCGCGGCCCGTATGCGGCCAAGGCGGCCTACGACGACCTCATCCAGGGCGCGGCCGGCGTGCCCTGGCTCCTCAAGAAGCAAGGGGCGGACTCGCCGCGCTTCGCCCCGGTGATCATCGCCGACCGTTCGGTCGGGCAGCAGGTGGCGAGCGCGGTGAGCGCGGCGCTCTACTACCGCGAGAAGACCGGCAAGGGCCAGCGCGTCGACGTGCCGATGTTCGAGCACCTGCTGCAGATCGTGCTCGGCGAGCACCTGGGCGGCTACACCTTCGAGCCGGCGATCGGCGAGCCGGGCTACGCGCGCATGCTCTCGCCCGACCGGCGCCCGTACCAGACGAAGGACGGCTACGTCTGCGCGCTCATCTACAACGACAAGCAGTGGAAGGCCTTCTTCGAGCTGATCGGCCGGCCGCAGATGATG
Source organism: Burkholderiales bacterium (assembly GCA_035651575.1). Lineage (GTDB taxonomy): Bacteria > Pseudomonadota > Gammaproteobacteria > Burkholderiales > SG8-39 > SCGC-AG-212-J23. The sequence goes on from DASRFM010000054.1 coordinate 40,436, forward strand.
GCCGACGCGAGCTTCGCGACCTACGAGGCGCGCAGCCGCAACTACGATCGGGTCTACGGCATGGTGGCCGACGAGATGCGGAAGCGCACCACGGCCGAGTGGCTCGAGGGCCTCGAGCGCGCCGACATTCCGGTGCAGCGCATGAACAGCCTCGACGACATCGCGGCCGACCCGCACCTCGCGGCGATCGGCTACTTCTCGAGCGTCGAGCACCCGAGCGAGGGCCGCATCAAGTCCATGGCGGTGCCCTCGGAATGGTCCGAGTCGAAGCCCGGCTACCGCCGCCACGCGCCGCGCCTGGGCGAGCACACTCGCGAGGTGTTGCGCGAGGCCGGGCTTGCCGAAGGCGACATCGAGGCAATGCTGCGCTCGGGGGCGGCGAAGGAACCTTAGCTATAATCCCGCTGCGCCGATTTGATATCAGCTTGCGGGCGCAAAACAAATACAGCTAAAGAGATGAACGCACCGCACGACAGCAGCTCCGTAGGCCCGGTCCACGCGCAGATCGCCAAGTTCGAGCAGCCCCTGCGGCTGCGAAGCGGCGCGACGCTGCCGTCCTACGAGCTCGCCTACGAGACCTACGGCGAGCTGAACGCCGCGCGCTCGAACGCGGTGCTCGTCTGCCACGCGCTGAACGCGTCGCACCACGTGGCGGGCTTCTACGAAGCGGATCCGTCCAGCGTGGGGTGGTGGGACAACCTGGTCGGGCCCGGCAAGCCGCTCGACACGCGGCGCTTCTTCGTCGTGGGGAACAACTACCTCGGCAGCTGCTTCGGCTCGACCGGTCCGGCATCCGCCAATCCGGCGACCGGCAAGCCCTGGGGCGCCGACTTCCCGGTCGTCACCGTCGAGGACTGGGTGCAGGCGCAGGCGCGCCTCGCCGACCGCCTCGGCATCGAGCGCTTCGCCGCCGTGATCGGCGGCTCGCTCGGCGCCATGCAGGCGCTGCAGTGGACGCTCTCGCATCCCGAGCGCGTGCGCCACGCGCTCGTCATCGCTGCGGCGCCGAAGCTCTCGGCGCAGAACATCGCCTTCAACGAGGTCGCGCGCCAGGCGATCATGACCGATCCGGACTTCCACGGCGGCCACTACTACGAGAAGGGCGTGGTGCCGGTGCGCGGCCTGCGCATCGCGCGCATGATCGGGCACATCACCTACCTCTCGAACGACGCCATGATGGAGAAGTTCGGGCGGCTCCTGCGCCGCGCGAGCCTCGGCTTCGATTTCGACATCGACTTCGAGATCGAGTCCTACCTGCGTTACCAGGGCGACAAGTTCTCCTCGTACTTCGACGCCAACACCTACCTGCGGATCACCAAGGCGCTCGACTACTTCGACCCGGCGGCGGACTTCGGCGGCGACCTCACGGCGGCGCTCGCCCGCGCCAGGGCGGCGTTCCTGGTCGTGTCCTTCAAGTCGGACTGGCGCTTCGCGCCGGAGCGCTCGCGCGAGATCGTGCGCGCGCTGCTCGACAACCGGCGCATCGTGTCCTACCTCGAGATCGACGCCCCGGGCGGCCACGACGCGTTCCTCCTCGAGGATCCGCGCTACCACGGCGCGCTGCGCGCCTATTTCGCGAACATCGACCTGTGACGCCGCCGGAACAATCGCTCCTCGCCCGCCGCCCCGACCTCGTCGCCATCGCGCAATGGGTGCACCCGGGCGCGCGGGTGCTCGACCTCGGCTGCGGCGACGGGGCGCTGCTGCGCTATCTCTGGCAGGCGCGCGAAGCGCCCGGCTACGGGGTGGAGATCGTGGACGACAGCGTGCTCGCCTGCGTGGAGAACGACGTCAACGTGATCCAGGCGGACCTCGAGAGCGGGCTCTCGCTCTTCGCCGACGGCTCCTTCGACTGCGTGATCCTGTCGCAGACGCTGCAGGCGGTGCACCACACCGAAGGCATCCTGCGCGAGATGCTGCGCGTGGGGCGCGAGGCGATCGTGAGCTTCCCGAACTTCGGCCACTGGGCGGCGCGGCTGCAGGTCGCGCTGGGGCGCATGCCCGTTTCGGAGTCGCTGCCCTACGAGTGGTACGAGACCCCGAACGTCCATCACTGCACGATCACGGATTTCGAGGACCTGTGCCGCCGGCTCTCCATCCGCATCCGCGAGCGCCTGGTGCTGCACGAAGGCAAGGCGGTGAGCGCGCTGCCGAACCTCTTCGGCAGCCTCGCGGTCTACCGCTGCACGAGCGACTAGGCCTTACCTGGAATGGGCGCGGCCCGCCGAGCCGATGGACACATCGGCAAGGCCGCTGCGGATCATGAACCAGAAGAGCACCACCCCGGGAAGCGCGGCCGCGGTCGTGAGCAGGTAGAAGCTGACGTAGCCCATGTTCTCGAGCATTGCGCCGACGGTCGTGCCGGTGAGGAAGCGGCCGGCGATGCTCGCGAGCGCCGAGAGCAGCGCGTACTGCGTCGCGGTGAAGCGCAGGTTGCAGAGCGCGGAGAGGTAGGCGACGACCGTCACGCCGCCGATGCCGCTCGCCAGGTTCTCGAATCCCACCGCCGCCGCCATGCCGGCGTTGGTGTGGCCCGCGGCGGCAAGGAGCGCGAAGCTCAGGTTCGACACCGCCATCAGGACGAGGCTCACGAGGACCGAGCGCTTCATGCCCAGGCGCGCATAGAGGACGCCGCCGATGAACACGCCGATGAGAAGCGCGACGAAGCCTATGCCGACGTCGTAGAAGGCGACCTCGTCGTTCGTGAAGCCGAGGTCCTGGAAGAGCAGCCGCAGCGTCAGGTTGGCGAGCGTGTCGCCGATCTTGTGGATGAGGACGAAGAGCAGCACGACGAGCGCGCCTTCGCGCCGCACGAACTCGGCGAGCGGGCTGAAATAGGCGCGCAGCGCGGCGAGCACGCCGCGCGCGGGCGCCGGCTCCTGGTGGCGCCGCGGCTCGCCCATCACCGCGCCGACGAGCATCGCGGGAAGCGCGAACAGCGCGCACGCAAGATAAGCCGTGCTCCAGCCGGCGCGGGCGGCGAGCACGAGGGCGAGGCCGCCCGCGGCGGCCGAGCCGATGCGCCAGCCGTATTGCGACATGCCGGAGCCGACGCCGAGCTCCTCGGGCTCGAGCAGCTCGATCCGGTATGCGTCGATGATGATGTCGAAGGTCGCGCCCGCGATGCCCACGAGCAGCGCGGCGAGCGCGACCGTGTGCAGCGCCTGGCGCGGATCGGCGACCCCGAGGAAGGCGACCGCCCCGGCGACGACAACCCCCGTCAGCCACAGCCAGCTGCGTCGCTGGCCCCAGCGGCCGATCCACGGCAGCCGCACATGGTCCACCACCGGCGCCCAGAGGAACTTGAAGTTGTAGGCGAGAAAGGTGAGCGCGAACGCCGTGACCGCGCTCTTCGTCACCCCGTCCTGCGCGAGGCGCGTCGTGAGCGTCGCGCCGATCATCGAGAACGGGAAGCCCGACGAGATGCCGAGGAAGAGCGCCGCGAGCGGCGCCGGCCGCAGGTACGGGCCGAGGCCGCTAGAGCGCATGGTCGTAGTCGACGATGAGCGGCGCATGGTCGGAGAAGCGCCGGCGCTTGTAGATCGACTCCTTCCGCGCACGCGCGGCGACGCCGGGTGTCGCGATCTGGTAGTCGATGCGCCAGCCGACGTTCTTCGCCCAGGCCTGGCCGCGGTTCGACCACCAGGTGTACTGGTCCGGCTTCGTGTTGAGCTTGCGGAAGACGTCGACGAATCCGATCTCGTCGAACACGCGCGTCAGCCAGGCGCGCTCCTCGGGCAGGAAGCCGGAGTTTTTCTGGTTGGCGCGCCAGTTCCGCAGGTCGATCTCCTTGTGCGCGATGTTCCAGTCGCCGCACAGGATGATGTCATCGCCTCGCTCCCTTATTTTTTTCAGATGAATGAGGAAGCGCTTGAGAAACCTGAATTTCGATGCCTGCCGGTGCGGCCCCGCCGATCCGGACGGCAGATAGACCGAGACGATCCAGAGCCTTCCGAAGCGCGCTTCGACGTAGCGCCCCTCGGCGTCGAACTCGCGCGCGCCGAAGCCGCGCTTCACCTCGTCCGGCGTCTTGCGGCTGTAGATCGCGACCCCGCTGTAGCCTTTCTTCTCGGCGAAGGCGTGGCAGGCCTGGTAGAGCTTCAGGCCGTGGAGCCTCGCGTCGAGGTCCGCCTCCTGGCACTTCATCTCCTGTAGGCACACGACGTCGGCGCCCTGCGCGGCGAGCCAGCGGAAAAGCCCCTTCTTCGCCGCCGAGCGCACGCCGTTCACGTTCAGCGTGATGATGCGCATCTAGCGGGGAAAGGCGCCGATGCCGCCGTGCTCGAGCGACCAGCGCGCCGGGGCGGCGAGGAAGCGCTGCACCTCGTCGGCCGCCGCGCCGTCGAAATAGCCGCCCGCGCGCGCGGCATCGAGGACATGCTTCCAGCTCGCCAGATAGTGCAGCGAGATCCTCTCCTCCGAGAGAAGGCGAACGGTCTCCGGGAAAATGTCGTAGAAGAACATGACCAGCACGTGATCGGCGCGGGCATCGATGGCGCGCAGGGCGCGCACCCGCGCAATCTTCGTGCGGCCGTCCGTGGTGACGTCGTCGACGAGGAGCACGCGCCGTCCCGGCGCCAGGGCGCCCTCGATCGGCGCCTCGCGGCCGAACCCGAGCGGCTTGCGCCTCACGTAGAGAAGCGGCAGCGACAGCCTCTCGGCGATCCAGGCGGAATAGGCGATGCCGCTCGCTTCGACGCCGGCCACCGTGTCGAACTGCTCGAAGCCGACGCGCGCGAGCACCGTTTGCGCGGCGAGGTCCATGAGGCTGGCGCGGATGCGCGGGAAAGAGATGAGGCGCCCGACATCGATGTACACCGGGCTCGCCCACCCGGAGGACAGGAAGAAGGGCTGCGCGGCGCTGTACCGGACCGCGCCCGCCTCGAGGATCATGCGCGCCGTCAGGGCGGCGATCTGCTTGTTCATGCCTGGGTCACCGCGCGGTAGAGCACCTCGACCCCCATCATGAAGTCGTCGAGATCCATTTTTTCTTCCGGGTTGTGCGAGCCCTTGTCGTTGCGCACGAACAGCATCGCCGCCGGCACGCCCTCGTTGGAGAAGATCGCCGCGTCGTGGCCCGCGCCGCTCGGGATGTCGATGCAGGGCACCTGGAGCGCCGCGCAGCCCTGCTTCAGCCGCGCCGCCCAAGCGCCGTCGATCCGCGCCGGCTCGGAAAGCACGCGCTCGCCGAACTCGAACCGGACCCCGCGCGCCTTCCCGATCGCCGCCGCCTCGGCGAGCGCGAGGCGGTGGAACGCCTCGATGGTCTCGAGGGACTGGCTGCGGATCTCCAGGGAGAAGCGCACGTCGCCGGGAATGCGGGAAGGCGAGTGATCGCGCGGGTCGGTGCCCACGACGCCGCTCGTCACGACAAGGTCGACGCCCCGGGCGTTGAGCGCCTGCCAGTTCTCGTCCAGGCGCGTCAGCAGCTCGGCGAGCGCGAACACCGCGTCCTGGCGCAGCCAGCGCGGCACGGCGCCGGAATGGCCCGCCGCACCGTGGCAATGGGCGCTGATATGCCGCAGCACGCCGCGAATCCCGGTCACCACGCCCACCGGCACCTCGCGCGCCACCATGATCGGGCCCTGCTCGATGTGCAGCTCGAGCCAGGCGCCGATCGAGCGCGGATCGATCAGGCGCTCGCCCGCCGCGATGCGCTCGACCTGCGCGCCGCATTCGCGCATGTGCTCGGCGAGCGGCCGGCCGCTGTCGCGCTGCCGGCGCTCGAGGTCGTGCGCCGTGAGCCTGCCGAAAAGCGCGTACGAGCCGAGGTAGGGCTTGCCGAACCAGGCGCTTTCCTCGCCGCGCAACCCGACGAGCGCGAGCGGGCGATCGTGCTTCGCGCGCTTCGCCTTGGCGAGGCAGAGCAGCCCGGCGACGACCCCCGCGAGCCCGTCGTAGTTGCCGCCCTCGGGAACCGAGTCGAGGTGCGAGCCCATCCAGGCGGCTCCTTCCTTGCCCGGAGCGAGCTCCACCACCAGGTTCGCCGCGGCGTCGCGACGCACCTCCAGCCCGGCGTCGCGCGCGGCCTTCTCGATGACTTCGATGGCTGCGCTCTCCGCCTCGCTGTACGAGGGCCGTGTGACCCCAACCCGCGCCGCCGAGCGGCTGCGCACCTGCTCGAAGAGCTCGGCGGCGAGCTCGCGGTCCGCGGAGTCGAACGCTTTCATCCGCTCTGCTGCGCGAGGCGCAGCCAGCGGTCGGTCAGGCCCGGATCGATGCGCACCGCGCCGACCAGGTCGCGGATGCGCGCGACGCCGTGCCGCTCGCAATAGGCGACCAAGCCGTCGATCACATGGATCATCGCGGCCGGATCGAGAAAGGACGCGGTGCCGACCTGCACGGCGGCGGCGCCCGCCAGCAGGTGCTCGACCGCGTCGTCGGCCGTGACGATGCCGCCGCAGCCGATCACCGGGATGCGCACCGCGCGCGCGCACTGGAACACCATGCGCACCACCACCGGCCGGATCGCCGGCCCGGACAGCCCGCCCATCACGTTGCCCAGGCGCGGCTTCCTCGTCTCGGGATCGATGGCCATGCCGAGGAGCGTATTGGCGACGACCAGCGCGTCGGCGCCCGCCTCCTCGGCGGCGCGGGCGATCTGCGCGATGTCGGCGACGTTCGGCGTGAGCTTCGCCCAGATCGGCACCCGCGCATGGCGCTTGATGGCGGCGATCGCGCGGTGCGTGTCCTGCGGGTCCATCGCGAAAGCGCGGCCGTCGGCCTCGATGTTCGGACAGGAGATGTTCGCCTCGATCGCCGCGACGCCCGGCACGGAGAGCGCCTCGCACGCGGCGGCGAACTCCTCCGCGGTGTCCGCAGAGACGCTCGCGACCACCGGCGTGGGAACTCCGGCGTAGTGCGGCAGCACCTTGTCCACGTAATAGAGCAGGCCGTTCGAAGGAATGCCGATCGAGTTCAGCATGCCGCCCTCGGTCTCCGCGACGCGCGGCACCGGATTGCCGATGCGGCGCTTCGGCGTGACGCTCTTCGTGACGAGGGCGCCCAGGCGCGAGAGGTCCATCGCGTCGGCGTACTCGTGCGCGAAGCAGCCCGACGCCGGCATGACCGGGTTTTTCAGCTGCACCGAGCCGATGCTGACCGCGAGGTCCACGGGTTCAGCCAAACTGCACCTCCCCGGCGACCGCCTCGAGCGGGAACACCGGCCCCTCGCAGCACACGCGGCGGAACACCTTGGCGCCGCCCTCGTTGAACAGGCGCACGCAGGAGAGGCACACCCCCATCGCGCAGGCCATCTGCTGCTCGAGCGCCACCTCGCCCTGCGCGCCGAGCTTCTGCAGCAAGGCGAGCAGGCGGTTCGAGCCGCAGGTGTAAATCATGTCGGGCCGCTCCCCGGCGAGGAGCCTCGCGAGCAGCGCTTCGACGCGCTCCACGCCCGAGCTGCCGTCGCTGTCGAACACCGCATGCACGTCCGCCGCCGCGCCGCGCAGGAATTCCGCGCGCATGAGATCGCCGGGCGCCCGCGCCGAGAGCACGGCCGTGATCGCGACGCCGGCCCGCGCGGCGAGCGGCACGAGCGGCGCCATCGTGGCGAGGCCGACGCCGCGCGCGACGAGGAGCACGCGGCGCCAGGCCGGCGAGAAGCTGAAGCCGCGGCCGAGCGGCCCGATGATGCTCAGGCGCTCGCCCGGCTGCAGCGCCTCGAGCGCGCGCGTGCCGACGCCCTTCACGTGATAGAGGAACTCGATGCGCTCGTCCTCCGGGCCGATGCCGTAGACGCTCATCGGCCGTCGCAGGAAGGGGTGCTCCGTCGGCGTCAGCGGGCAGGCGAGCTGGAAGAACTGGCCGGCCACGGTCTGCCGCGCGAGCGGCGCGGGGCAGCGCAGGCGCATGTACTTGTAGCGCTTGTTCACCCAGGTGTGCTCGATCACCTCGCAGCTATGCGTCGCCACCTTCATAGCAGGAGCCGCGGCAGCGCCGTGGAGATGGAGGGGATGTAGGAGATCACCATCAGCACTGCGATGTTGACCCAGATGAAGGGCCACACACCGGCGACCACGTCCTCCACCGGGCGCTTGAGGGAGCTCGAGGCGACGAAGAGATCCAGTCCGAACGGCGGCGTGATCATGCCGATGCAGATGTTGAGGGTGACCACCATGCCGAAGTGCACCGGGTCGATGCCGAGCGACGAGGACAGCGGGAACAGCGTCGGCAGGAAGATGAGCATGATCGAGTTCGCGTCGATGAACATGCCGGCGATGAAGAAGAGCACGTTCACCACCATGAGGAACCCGACCCAGCTGACATGCCAGTCCTGCGCCCACTGCAGCAGCGTCGCCTGCACCTCGCCCAGGGTGATGAAGTACGCGAGCAGCGACCCCATCGCCAGCAGGACGAACACGACCGAGGTGGAGACCGCGCTTTCCTGGGCGATGGCGAACACGTCGCGCCACGTCAGCGAGCGCAGGACGAGCACCTCGACGAGGATGGCATAGGCCACGGACACCGCGGCGGCCTCGGTCGCGGTGAAGTAGCCGGCGAAGATTCCCGCCAGGATGATGACCTGCATGCCGAGCGCCCAGCCCGCCTCGCGCAGCGCGCGCCAGCGCTGCGCGCTGCTGCTGGAGTCTCCCGCGCGGATCCCGCGTCGGTACGCTTCCCAGGCCACCAGGCCCATGAACGCCAGGCCGAGCACGATGCCGACGGCGAGCCCCGCGGCGAAGAGGCCGGCGATCGACGTGCCGGTGAGCCAGCTGTAGACCACGAAGGTGATCGAGGGCGGGATCAGAAGCGCGCACTCCGCCGAGGACGAGATCAGGCCGAGGCTGAAGCGCTCGGAAAAGCCCGAGCGCACGAGCTCGGGGAACGCGATGCGTCCCATGGCGGCGACGGTGGCCGGCGCGGAGCCCGCCGCGGCGCCGAACACCATGACGGCGGCGACGGTGGAATGCCCGACCCCGCCGCGATACCGGCCAAAGAGCGCGCTGAAAAGATCGGCCAGCTGCTTCGCCATCTTGCCGCGCGCCATCAGGTCGGCGGCGAAGATGAAGAACGGGATGGCGAGCAGCGTCACCACCTCCACGCCGCCGAGCATGCGCTGCGGGATGGCGACGGGCGGCATGTCGGGGTAGAGCACATGCTTGATCAGCACCGAGGGCAGGCCCATGACGAGCAGCATCTCGAAGCCGAGCGCCAGCATCGCGAGCGCAAGCACGAAGAGAACGAGCGCGATCATCGGTCAGACATGCAGCGACGGATCGACCTGAACCGCGTGCCGCTCGTTCGCCCCGGCGAGCTCCAGGGCATAGCGCATCCCGAGGAGCAGGAACCCCGCCGGCATCGGGCCGTAGAGCCAGCTCATCGTGATGTCGAGCGTCGGGCTCACCTGCCCGCTGCGCAGCACGAGCAGCGTCATGGTGAAGCTCACTTGCGCGACGTACAGGCTGAAGGCGAGGCCGGTGAGATCGATCGCGAGCTTGACGCCGCGGCGCAGAGGGGCGGCGAGCTTCAGCAGCACGCTCGTCATGGCGATCTGCCGGCCGCGCTCGAGCGCGAGGCCGAGCCCGAGGAACACCATCCACACCAGCCCGAACAGGCAGATCTCGTCGATCCACGCCAGGCTCGAGGCGATGCCCGGCGCGAGCTCGCGCACCAGGACGTTCGCCGAGTACGCGAACGACATCGCCAGCATGAGGATCGCCAGGAGAAAGCTCTCCAGGCGCCTCAGCACGGCGAGCGCGACGCCCATGCGGGACCGGCCTTCCCGGGCTAGATGCCCAGGCGCTTCGCTTCCTGCTGGTACAGGTCGAGCAGCCTCTTGCCCTCGGCGCCCGCGCGCTCGAGGTACGCCGCCTGCGCCTTCGGCGCCATCGCGGCGCGCAGCCGCTTGCGCTCCGCCTCGTCCGCGACCCGCACATTGACCTTGCCCGACGCCTTGATGAGATCGAGCGCCTTCTGCTGCGCTTCCTCCTTCGCCTTCTCGGTCGGCGCGCGCATCTCGTCGAGCGACTTCAGGATGGCGTCGCGGTCGGATTGCGAGAGCTTCCCCCACCAGCCCGGGTTCACGAGGAACACGTCCTCCATGGAGCCGTGCTCGGTGACCACGAGGTATTTCTGCACTTCGTGGAACTTCATCGTCGAGATGGTATCGAGCGGATTTTCCTCGCCGTCCACCACGCCCGTCTGGAGCGACGTATAGAGCTCGCTGAAGTTGATCGCGACCGCCGAGGCGCCCACGGCGGCGAACTGCTCGATCAGGATCTTGGAGTCCATGACCCGGAATTTCTGGCCCTTCAGCGCATCGAGGTGGTCGAGCGGCTTGTTGGAAGTGATCGACTTGCGCCCGTTCGGCCAGAGCCGCAGCGCGAGCAGGCCGCGCGAGTTGAAGCTGTTGAGGATCGCCTGGCCGAAGGCCGACTCGCGCAGCCGCTGGCTCTTCGCGCGGTCGGTCGGGAAGAGGTACGGAATGTCGAGGACGGACACGGCCGGGTTGAAGCCGCCGAGGAACGCGGCCGGCATCATGGTCGCCTCGATGGTGCCGAACTGCACGCCCTCGACCATCTGGCGCGCGTTGCCGAGCTGCGAGGCGGGATAGAGCTGGATCTCCACCTCGCCGTTGGTGCGGCTGCGCACCAGCTCGGCCACCTTCAGCAGGCCCTGGTGGCGCGGCTGCGTCGGCGCCTCCAGGTGCGCGATCTTCATCGTGTACTTCGCCTTCGATTGCGCCTGCGCCGCACCTGCGGCGCCGAGCGCCGCGGCGAGCGCGGCGAAAACAAGTCCCCTTCTCGACCGATTCATGCTTCCCTCCTTGGGTGTTCTAGCTTTCCGGGAACGACGACACGCCGCCATGCTCGGCGGACCACGCCGCGGGCGCCTTGAGGAAGCGCTCGACCTCGTCGATCACCGCCGGCGCGAAATGCTTGCCCTGCTTCACCACCCGCAGCACGTCCCACCACGTCGCGAGGTGGTGCAGCTGCACGTTGATCTCCTTCAGGATCTTCTTCGACTCCGGGAAGATATCGTAGTAGAACATGACGAAGACGTGGTCCACGTGCGCGCCCGCGTCGCGCAGCGCCTTGCAGAAGTTCACCTTGCTGCGGCCGTCGGTGGTCAGGTCCTCGACGAGGAGAGTGCGCGCCCCCTCCTCGATGTGGCCCTCGATCTGCGCGCCGCGGCCGAAGCCCTTCGGCTTCTTGCGCACGTACTGCATCGGCAGCGACAGGCGGTCGGCGATCCATGCGGCGTACGGGATGCCCGCGGTCTCGCCGCCGGCCACGGTGTCGAACTGCTCGAAGCCGACGTCGCGCACGATGGTAGCGGTGGCGAAATCGATGAGCGTCGAGCGCACGCGCGGATAGGAAATCAGCTTGCGGCAGTCGATGTAGACCGGGCTCGCCCAGCCGGAGGTGAAGATGAAGGGCTTGCCTTCGGAGAAATGCACCGCCTGGACTTCGAGCATCATCTTCGCCGTCATGTCGGCGATGAAGGACTGGTCCGCAAAAAGCATGCGCCATTCTACCCGGGTAGAATGGGCTCCCGAGGGAGATGGCCGGGACCAACCGCAGGGAGAAGGGGATGATCAGGACCTCCGCATTCATCGTCGCCGCCTTGGCGCTCGCGCCGCTCGCCGCCTCCGCGCAGTCGTTCCGCTGCGTCGGCAAGGACGGCAAGAAGTACTACGGCTCCACCATTCCCCAGGAATGCGTCGGGCAGCGGGTCGAGCAGCTGGACAAGCAGGGCAGCGTCATCCGCCGCATCGACCCGGAAGGCGACGAGAAGGCGCGCGCCGCGAAGGAGGCCGACGCGGCCAGGAAGCGGCAGGAAGAGGCCGCCAACCGCGAGGAGAGCCGCCGCAACCGCGCGCTGCTCGCCACCTACACCAGCGAGAAGGACATCGACGACGCGCGCGGCCGCGCGCTCGAGGACAACCAGAAGGCGGTGAAGGAAGTCGAAGCGCGCATCGCCGACCTGAAGAAGAAGCAGGCGGGCTTCGCGAAGGAAATGGAGTTCTACCAGGAGCCGGCGGCGAAGGACTCCAAGGGCAAGCCCAAGCCCGCCGCCAAGGCGCCCAAGATCCCGCCGAAGCTGAGCGAGGACATCAAGAACACCGAGATCGACCTCGCGGCGCAGCAGCAGCTGCTCGACGTGAAGAAGAAGGAAGTCGACGCGATCAACGCGAAGTACGACGAGGACAAGAAGCGCTATCTGGAGCTGACGAAGCGCCGCTAGGCGCTAGCCGGCCAGCTTGCGGCGCAGGATCTCGTTCACCTGCGCCGGGTTCGCCTTGCCCTGCGTCGCCTTCATCACCTGGCCGACGAGCGAGTTGAACGCCTTCTCCTTGCCCGCGCGGTAGTCCGCCACCTGCTTCGCGTTGGCGGCGAGCACCTGGTCCACCAGCGGCTCGATCGCGCCCGCATCGCTGATCTGCCTCAGGCCGCGCTGCTCGATCACGGCGTCGGCGCTCGCCGCGCCTGCCCAGAGCGCATCGAACACCTCCTTCGCCATCTTCCCGGAGAGCGTGCCGTCGGCGACGCGCTTCAGCAGCCCGGCAAGCGCCGCGGGCGCGACCTTCGCCTCCTCGATGCCCGCGCCCGCCTCGTTCAGCGCGGCGGTCAGCGCGCCGGTCTGCCAGTTGGCGCACAGCTTGGGGTCGGCGCCCGAGTCCTTCACGAGAGCCTCGTAGTAGTCCGCCGCCGCGCGTGACGCCGTCAGAAGCGCCGCGTCATAAGCGGGGAGCGCGTATTGCGCCACAAACCGCTCGCGCCGCGCCTCCGGCAGCTCGGGCAGCGAGCGCCGGATTTCCTCGACCATTTTTTCGCCGACGACGAGCGGCAGCAGGTCCGGATCCGGGAAGTAGCGGTAGTCCTGGGCGTCTTCCTTGCTGCGCATGGAGCGAGTCTCGTTCCTGTCCGGGTCGTAGAGCCTGGTTTCCTGCTCGATTATTTTTCCATCCTCCAAGAGCTCGACCTGGCGCCGCGCCTCGAACTCGATCGCCTGCTCCATGAACCGGAACGAGTTCAGGTTCTTGATTTCGCAACGCGTCCCGAGATTCGGCTGATTCGCTTTTCTGACCGAGACATTGGCGTCGCAACGGAACGATCCCTCCTGCATGTTGCCGTCGCAGATGCCGATCCACACGACAAGCGCGTGCAGCGCGCGCGCATAGGCGACCGCTTCCTTCGCCCCGCGCAGGTCCGGCTCGGAGACGATCTCGAGCAGCGGCGTGCCGGCGCGGTTCAGGTCGATGCCGCTCATGCCGTGGAAATCCTCGTGCAAGGACTTGCCCGCGTCCTCCTCGAGATGGGCGCGGGTCAGGCGAATGCGCTTTTCCTTGCCATCGACCAGGATCGCGAGCGAGCCGCCCTGCACGATCGGCAGCTCGTACTGGCTGATCTGGTAGCCCTTCGGCAGGTCCGGGTAGAAGTAGTTCTTGCGCGCGAAGACCGAGCGCGGGTGGATGGTCGCGTTCACCGCGAGCCCGAAGCGCACGGCGTGCTCGACCGCGGCGCGGTTCAGGACCGGCAGCACTCCGGGGAGCGCGACGTCGACCGCCGAGGCCTGCGTGTTGGGCGCGGCGCCGAACGCGGTCGGCGCGCCGGAGAAGATCTTGCTCCTGGTGCGCAGCTGCGCGTGCGTCTCGATGCCGACGACGACTTCCCAGCTCATTGCTGGCGAATCTCCGGACGCAGCAGGCGGCATTGGCCGCGCCGGTCGACGAGAAGCGGCTCAAAGGCGCCTTCGGCGGCGCAGCGCGCCTCGCAATGCTCGGCGGCGATCTTCACATAGTCGCCGAGCTCGCGCAGCGTCACCCTGCACGACCCCGCCGCAAGGCGCAGCCCGTCGCTCAGCGGCTGCTGCTCGAGGCCGGACACGGCGCACGCCGCGCTGCCGGCGCGCGAGCGCCACTCGAACGATCCGGGCTTCAGCTTGCCCGCCTCGAAGACATAGGCGAGCGACGATTCGTAGCGCGCCCCGCCCGCCTCGCAACGCACCGCGGCGCTGTAGCGCTCCATCGAGGGCAGCCGCTCGGAGAACTCGAAGCGCTCGCGCTCCTGCCCGCCCGGGCCGTAGCGGGTACCGCGGAACACGCCTTCATGCCAGGTGCCGCGCAGCTCCGCGGTCGGCGGACGGCCGTAGAGGATCGCGCTCGTGCCCTCCTTCAGCGTCGTGACGCCGAGCTGCGGGCTGCGCTCGCCCTCCACGAAGCGCCGCACCAGGGTATCGAGCAGCACGTACTCGCCCGCGACCTGCCAGCCGCCGTCGGGCCGCTCGGTCGCGTTCAGGACGAGGAGCGCGCCGCGGCTGCCGAACTGGCCGTAGAGCTCTTTGGTCTCGCTTTTCTCCTGCGCGGACGCAAGCAGCGGGACGAGGACGAGAAGCGCGAGCCAGCGGTTCATAGCGGGGCCTCCGCGGGGACGCGGCGATGCCAGTCGGTCGCCCGCTGGTAGAGCGCCGCCGCCCCGAGCAGGCGCGCCTCCGAAAAATGCGGACCCATGAGCTGCAGGCCGACGGGCAATCCGCCGGCGTCGAAGCCGCACGGCACGCAGAGCCCGGGCAGGCCGGCGAGCGAGGCCGGCACGGTGAAGATGTCGCCGAGGTACATCTGCACCGGGTCGTCGCTGCGCGCCCCGATCGGAAACGCGGTGCCCGGCGCCGCCGGCCCGGCAAGAAGGTCGCATTCACGGAATGCGGCGTCGAAATCCTGCGCGATCAGGCGCCGCACCTTCTGCGCCTGCAGGTAGTAGGCGTCGTAGTAGCCGTGGGAGAGCACGTAGGTGCCGACGAGGATGCGGCGCTTCACTTCGGCGCCGAAGCCTTCCGCGCGCGTACGGCAGTACATGTCCATCAGGTCGTCGTAGCGCGTCGCGCGATGGCCATAGCGCACGCCGTCGAAGCGCGAGAGGTTGGACGATGCCTCCGCCGGCGCGATCACGTAGTACGCCGGCACGCCGAGCGCGGCGTTCGGCAGCGCCAGCGGGACGATCTTGGCGCCCTCGGCCTCGAACCAGCGCAGCGCCTCCTCGACGGCGCGCCGCACATCGGGCTCGAGCCCGTCGCCGAAGAACTCGCGCGGCACTCCGACGCGCAGGCCGCGCACCGGCGCGGCGAGCGAGCGGGTGTAGTCCTCGCGCGCGCGCTCGAGGCTGGTCGAGTCGCGCGGATCGAACCCCGCCATGACGTTCAGCAGAAGCGCGAGATCTTGCGCGCTTCTCGCCAGCGGACCCGCCTGGTCGAGCGACGAGGCGAACGCGACGATCCCGTAGCGCGAGACCACGCCGTAGGTCGGCTTGATGCCGCAGACGCCGGAGAGCGCCGCCGGCTGGCGGATCGAGCCGCCGGTGTCGGTGCCGGTCGCCGCGGGCGCCATGCGCGCCGCCACCGCGGCAGCCGAGCCGCCGGAGGAGCCGCCCGGGACGCGCTCGCGGTCCCAGGGGTTGCGCACCGGGCCGAAGTGCGAGCTCTCGCTCGAGGAGCCCATGGCGAATTCGTCCATGTTGCACTTGCCGAGCAGCACGGCACCCGCCTCGGCGAAGCGCTCGACGACGTGCGCGTCGTAGGGGCTGACGAAGCCCTCGAGCATCTTCGAGGCGCAGGTCGTGCGCAGGCCGCGCGTGCAGAAGATGTCCTTGTGCGCGACCGGGATGCCGGTCAGCGGCCCCGCAGGGGCCGAGCCCTTGCCGGCGAGCAGGGCATCGGCGCGGCGCGCGTCGGCGAGCGCGCGCTCGTCGTCGACGGTGATGAACGCGTTCAGCGCGCCGTTCAGCCTGCCGATGCGCTCGAGGTGCAGGCGGGTCAGCTCGACCGAGGAGATCTGCTTCGCCGCGAGCGCGCCCGAGAGCTCCGAAACCGTGGCGTTCAGCAAGGCCTACTCGATCACTTTCGGCACGAGGTAGAGGCCGTCCTGGACCGCAGGGGCCGCCGCCTGGTAGTCGGCGTGGCGGTCGAGCTCGGTGACTTCATCGGGCCGCAGCCGCTGCCCCTGCGGCAGCTGCCGGTCCAGAGCGTGTGCCATGGGCTCGACGCCCTGCGTGTCCACCGCGCGCATCTGGTCGATCAGGCCTAGCACGCGGTTGAGACGTTCGAGCACGGCGGCGGTCTCATCGTCGTTGACCGCGATGCGGGCGAGCCGGGCGATACGGCGGACTTGGTCGTCGGAAAGCGACATGAAAATGGGGCGAGGGTGACAGCCGCGCCCCGATGCAGCGGGTAGTTTTCCCTTATGTTGCGGGGCGTCGTTAGCGTATCATAGCGGCCCATGTCGGGGCCCGTCCCGCGGACCTAAGGCCCAGTTAAGAAACGGAAAAAGGTCGTGCCCATGCTTGGTTTCCTGCGCAGCTACTTCTCCAACGATCTCGCGATCGACCTCGGTACCGCGAACACCCTGATCTACGTGCGCGGCAAGGGCATCGTGCTCGACGAACCTTCGGTGGTCGCGATCCGCCAGGAAGCGGGGCCGAGCGGCAAGAAGACCATCCAGGCGGTCGGCAAGGAAGCGAAGCAGATGCTCGGCAAGACGCCGGGCAACATCA